>DAIRVG010000060.1:1420-28663 GCA_036802945.1 Vicinamibacterales bacterium | reverse complement strand
TGGGGCGAGAACATCGTCTGGGGCGAGAACATCGTCTGGGGCGAGAACATCGTCTGGGGCGAGAACATCGTGTGGGGCGAGAGCACCCTGCCGGTAGACGACGTCTTCCACGCTTTGACGAAGAAGGGAGGCTCGCGATGAGCTCCCGGACTCCTTTAAATTTGATCGGCCGAACTGTCAATACGATTGAAAAGGTGAGCGTCGCCATGGCTCAGCCCCAGAATCTCGAACCGATTCACTTCGACGCAGTCCCGATGTCGGCACCCTCTCCGATTGCCGCGGTCAGCGACTGGACGAAGATGCTGCCGGTGCTCAAAGGCCAGCGGCTGATGCTTCGGGAACTGGTGAAGACCGATTCCATGTCGCTCCTGTCGATGCTGTCGTCGGAAGAAGTGGCGAAGTTCATCTCGCCGCCGCCGACCACGCCGCGGGGCTTCGAGAAGTTCATCCAATGGGCGCATCGTGAGCGCCAGGCCGGCAATCAGTTCACGTTCGGCATCGTCCCCGAGGGCTGTGACCACGCGGTGGGTCTCGTGCAGGTCCGCGCGATCGCGCCGAAATTCTCGGTGGCGGAGTGGGGATTCGCAGTAGGCTCACCTTTCTGGGGAACGGGGATGTTTCTCGCCAGCGCGAGAATGACCCTCGACTTCGCCTTCCAAAGCACCGCTGTGAACAGACTGGAAGCGCGCGCGGTCGTGCAGAACGGCCGCGGCAATGGCGCCCTGCGCAAGCTCGGCGCCGTGCAGGAAGGCGTCCTCCGCGGATCGCTGCTGAAGGACGGCAAGTTCCTCGACCAGGCTATGTGGTCGATCGTTTCGCAGGACTGGTTCCAGGCGAAGGCCGTGTGGAGTTCAGTCGTGCACTAGCGCCTCACTGAATTCCAGCTTCATTTTCCGAAGCCGGAATCCAGTGCATGTTGACCGTAATGGACACTACCGACGACACCGCTACAGCGGCACCGCCGCTGACGACGGCGATCAAGAAGGAGGGAGATCTCCCCCTCCTTGCTCGCTTGTACGTGGGCGGTGTGATTACGGCAGGCGCCCTCGTCTTCACGTACTGTGCGACACACGTGCAGGTCTCGCAGTGGGCGCTCTTCCTGTCCCTGATCGTCCTGTCGTGCCTCGCATCGACCCTGAAAGTCCGGCTGCCGCTCACACGGAGCGCCTCGACGATGTCGGTTTCGTACGTCGTCGATTTCACGGCGCTGCTCCTCCTGGGGCCCGAGCAGACCGTGTTTGTCGCGGCAGCGAGCGCGGTGACGCAGTCGACCCTGAACGTCCGGAAAGGAAACCCGACCTACCGAACGCTGTTCAACATCGCGGCAATCGTCCTCACGATTGAATTTGCCGGCCTCGTGTTCGGCTGGAGCGGCGGTGGCGCCGGCGACCTCGGATGGCCGCAGATCGCCACGCCTCTGCTGGCTGCGGCCACCGCGTACTACCTGGCAAACACCGCATCGGTGTCAATTGCGGTCGCGCTGACGTCAGGCCAGAGACTTCTTCGCGTCTGGAACGACAACTTCCTGTGGTGCGCGCCAAGCTATTTCGTCGGCGCCACGGTGGCCATGGTCGGTGCCACGATCGTGAACGGCTCCAGCCAGTGGTTGCTGCCGATTCTCATTCCGCCGGTGTACCTGACGTTCCGCAGCTACAAGGTGTACCTCGGCCGCCTCGAGGACGAGCAGCGTCACACGCTGCAGGTCACCGAGCTGCACGACCAGGCGCAGCAGGCGCTCAAGTTCGCGCAACAGTCCGAGGGCCGGCTGCGTGAAACGTTGCAGCTGCTGAAGTCGAGCGAGGAGCGCTACGCGCTCGCGGCCGCCGGGTCGAACGACGGCTTGTGGGACTGGGACGTCGTCCGCAACCGCGTCTACTTCTCGCCGCGGTGGAAAGCGATGCTCGGCCTCGGAGACGACGAAGTCGGCACCACGCTGCTCGACTGGCTCAATCGCGTGCACCCCGACGAGGTCGAAGGGCTTCGCGCGGCGCTTGGCGCGCATCTCGCCGGCGAGACTCCGCATCTCGAGCACGAGCACCGGATTCAAACCGCCGAAGGTGCGTATCGCTGGATGCTCTGCCGCGGTATCGCGGTCCGCGACGCAGACGGCACCGCCACTCGCGTCGCCGGATCGCAGACCGACGTGACCGACCGGCATGAGGCGCAGGCGCGCCTGGAGCACGCGGCTCGGCACGACTCACTGACGAATCTTCCCAACCGCGCCGCGTTCATGCAGGAGCTCGGACGGATCCTCGGGCGCTCGAAACGGATGGGTGACTACCGTTACTCCGTCCTGTTTGTCGACGTCGATCGATTCAAGCTGGTGAACGACAGTCTCGGCCACCTCGTGGGCGATCAGCTGCTCACCTCGGTGGCGCACAAGCTCGCCACATGTCTCCGCACCGGCGACGTGCTGGCGCGCCTGGGTGGTGATGAGTTCACGATCCTGCTCGACGGGGTCAACGGCGTCGGCGACGTCGAGTTCGTGGCGGAGCGGGTGCAATCACTCTTCCGCGAACCGATGCGCCTCGACAGCGGACGCGAGATCTTCGTGACAACGAGCATCGGCATCGCGATGGGCGCCGCCTATTACGAATACCCGGAGGAGCTCCTTCGCGATGCGGACACGGCCATGTACCGCGCAAAGGCGCTCGGCAAGGCGTGTCACGTGGTCTTCGAGCAGCGCATGCGCGACCACGCGGTGGTTCGTCTGAACCTCGAGACCGAGCTGCGCCGCGCGATCGAGAACGACGAGCTCAAGCTCGTGTATCAGCCGGTGATCGCGTTGAAGAACGGCTCGCTCGCCGGCTTTGAGGCGCTCCTCCGCTGGGAACGGGCCGGCGGCGAAATGATCCCGCCGTCCGAGTTCATTCCGCTCGCTGAAGAGACCGGCGTCATCGTGCCGCTCGGCATCTGGGTGCTCGGTGAGGCATGCCGCCAGGCCGCGGTCTGGCAGCGTCAGTACAAATTCGATCCGCCGCTCACGATGAGCGTCAACATCTCACCGCGCCAGTTGATGCAGCCGGGGATCGTGGAAGCCGTTGGGCAGATGTTGCGCAAGCACTCGCTCGCGCACGGCACCCTCGCGCTGGAAATCACCGAGAGCGCGCTGGCCGAGGACGCCGCGACCGCGATGCGCGTCATCAAGGAGCTCAAGATGCTCCCCGTGCAGCTGCTGCTGGACGACTTCGGCACGGGCTACTCGTCGCTCGGACATCTCCACCGCTTCCCGGTGGACACCGTCAAGATCGATCGCTCGTTCCTGGCGAAGGATCCGCTCGATCCGAGCGGTTCGAACGTGCTGGCGGCGGTCGTGTCGCTCGCGCAGAACCTCGGGAAGGGCGTCATCGTGGAGGGCATCGAGACCGCGGAACAGGTTGAGCGGCTCCGCAAGCTCCATTGCCCGCACGCGCAAGGTTTCTATTTCTCCAAGCCGGTGAACGCCGTCGACGCGGGCGCGCTCATCGCCCTCGCGAGCGCGACCGCGCACGCCGGACACAGGCCGCCGGCGCTCGACGCCGAGCCGCACTCCATCATCGCCCCGCGGGTTCACTGATCCCGGCGGCCCGTAAAGGGGCGCCCTACACTGTGGCCCGTCTCACAAACCTCTTGAGGCTTTTGAACGCCGCGAGCATCTCGGTGTACGAGAAGTTCGCGTTGCGTCCGCTTGGGTTGGGCAGGACGAAGAGAGCCGCACCGGCAAGTGTCTGACGCTGGAGGCCCAGCGGCACCGGTCCCTTGTGCTCTGGAAACATCGAGCGGAACACTGTTACGCCGACCAGCGCGACGACACGGGGTCTGTATTTTCGGACCTTGGCGAGCAACCGTCCTCGGCCACCGACGTATTCGTCAGGTCTCAGTGTGTCGATGCCCGGGGTGGCCCGCGCCACGATGTTCGTGATGCCGTAGCCCCACTCGTGCAGCCGATCGTCATCTTCATAGGTGACGCGCTCAGGAACGAGGCGCGACTCGAACAGCAGCTTCCAGAAGCGGTTCGAGAATCCGGCAAAGTGGTGCCCGGTCAGCGCGGATCGCACGCCGGGATTGATGCCGACAAACAGCACCTGCATACCGGGCGTGATCCGGTCACGCAGCCTCGGCAACGCTGCCCCGCCTTCGCTCGAACGACGATGTCGAGCTTCGGCGAGGCGGGCCCCGCCTTCGCTCTGGCGGCCCCGTCGAGCTTCGGCGCGGCAGGCCGCTATAATCCGCGCCATGGCCCAGTGGCTGGTGAAAGAAGAGCCGGAACACTACAGCTACGATCAGCTCGAACACGATCGGAAGACGGTGTGGGCCGGGGTGAAGAATCCGCTCGCACAGAAACACCTGCGGTCGATCCGGAAGGGCGATCGCATCTTCTTCTATCACACGGGGAAGCAGAAAGCCGTCGTCGCTGTCGCGCGCGCGGCCGGCGACGCGTATCCCGACCCGCACGATCGATCGGGCAAGATGTTCGTCGTCGACGTCGTGCCGGAGAAGAAGCTGTCGCGTCCGGTGACGCTGGCCGAAATCAAGGCCGACCGTGCGTTCGCGGGGTTTCCGCTGGTGCGCATGTCGCGCCTCTCGGTGATGCCGGTCACCGATGCGGAATGGACCCGTATCGAAACGATGAGTCGTGACTAGGTCGTTCTGGGCAACGTTCCCGTTCTGGATCGCGTTCCTCCTCCCACCCCTCGTCGTCGTATCGATCCACAACCGAGGGTGGTTTGCGACGCTCCCGATCCTGGTCGTCTTCGGCGTGCTGCCGGTGATCGACGCGATCTCGGGCGGGCCGCCGTTCTCCCGCGAAGCACCAGACCTTGCGTTCAACAAGTGGTTTCGGCTCGTGACCTGGGCATGGGTCCCTGTGCAGCTCATGCTCCTCTGGTGGCTGGTGGGGACCGTGCCGCTGGCAGACCTGCCGCTGTGGGAACGTGCTGCCGCGGCGGTTTCGGTGGGCGTGGCGACCGGCGCCGTCGGGATGACATTCGCCCACGAGCTGATTCATCGGCGCCGGGGATACGAACGTACGTTCGGCAACATTCTGTTGTCTAGCGTGACGTATCCGCACTTTGCGATCGAGCATGTGAAAGGACATCACCGGCACGTCGGCACGCCGGACGATCCTGCGACCGCGCGTCTCGGCGAAAGCGTGTACCGGTTCCTTCCACGCACCGTGCTGGGCAGCGTCGCCAGCGCATGGCGCATCGAGCGGACGCGGCTGAACAACCAGAAACAGGCGATCTGGTCGACGCACAACCTGATGGTGCGGTATGCGCTGATTGAGATCGCGATCTACGCTTTCATTGCCATCGTTTTCGGTCCCGTCAGTGTCGCGCTCTTCGCCGGCCAGTCAGCGGTGGCGATCGCCATTCTCGAAATCATCAACTACGTTGAGCACTATGGCCTGCAACGGAAGCAGGTGACGCCCGGGGCGTACGAGCCGGTTCGGCCGGAGCACTCGTGGGACTCGGCGAGCCGCGTGAGCAACTGGCTGCTGATCAACCTGCCGCGTCACTCCGACCACCACATGTCGGCGGCCAAGCGCTATCAATCGCTCGAGCTGCTGCCGCACGCGCCGCATCTGCCCGGTGGGTACGGGGCGATGGTCCTGCTGGCATTGCTGCCGCCCTTGTGGTTCCACGTCATGAATCCGCGCGTCGCCGCGGCGCGTCAAGGCACGCCGATATAATCGACGGGTGTCCATGCGACTTCGCTCACCCGTTCGACCGCGTTCACGCAATCCCACGCGGCGTCGAAGGATCCGGTTCATCACCTCTGCGCTGCTCGCGATGCTCGTCGCTGCGGGAGCGGCGCGGGCCGCTGACAACCCTGCGTCGGTTCTGATCTCGCGGCAGCTGGCCGAGGCCGAGCACCTCGGCGTCGGCGATATCGTGCGCCTCTCCGCCGCGGCCGACGGCAGCGACACGCGCGAATTCCGCATCGCGGGCATCTACGAGCCCACCCCGGATCCCGTGAAGCTCGGCGCCGTGATCCGCGAGGTGCGGCTCCACCTACCCGATCTCCTCGAGCTCACGCGCGAACCCGGGATGCCGGCCGGCAGCGAGTACGTCAGGAACATCAACGTGGCGCTCGTCGATCCGAATGATGCGCGAGCGTTTGCGCGCGACGTGAGCGCGCGGATGCCGGGGATCGCCGCGCGGCCCGCCACCGGAGCCGCGGGATCCACCGGCCCGTTTGTCGTGCTCGAACGCTTCCACCTGGCGATCGCGATGGTCACGATCATCGCCTCCACCGTGTTCCTGCTCGCGCTGACGATCATGCTGGTCGACGAGCGCCGTCCCACCGTCGGCGTGCTTCGGCTGATTGGCCTGCCCACACGCCGCATCCTCGTCCAGCTGTTCATCGAAGGCGTCCTGATCGCGACCGCCGGCTCGCTCTTCGGGCTTGTACTCGCGCTCGGCGCCGAAGGGATCATCAATCGCTTCTTCCAGTGGCGATATGACACCGCGCTCGTGTTCGTGCGAGTGACGCCAGAGGTGGCGGCGGTCTGCGTGGCCATTGCGGTCCCGCTCGGCGTCTCGGCAACTGTCGTCGCGGCATGGGCGCTCCTGCGACGCAACGGCCTGAGCCTTGCCCGCCGATGAACGCCATGGGGTTCGCCTGGCGGAGCCTGGTGCGCCAGCCGGCACGCGCGTCGCTTGGCGTGCTCGGCGTTGCCGCGGTGGGCGCCCTGCTCTTCGACATGCTGCTGCTGTCGCAGGGACTCGTCATCTCGATGCGTGGCCTGCTCGAGCGCACCGGCTTCGACCTCCGCGTCACGGCAACCGATACCCTGCCTGGTCAGGGTCCGCTCATCCCCGATGCGATTGCCCGCGCGGACGCCATCGCGCACCTGCCGTCGGTCCGATCCGCCATTGCGTTGCGGTTCGCCAACGCAGTCGTTCAGAAGGAGGGCCGGCGTAGCCAGTACACGTCCTTCCAGGGTGTCGGCGGAACGAACACCCACCCATGGACGATGCTTCGCGGGCGCGACATCGCGAATGGACCCGAGATCGTCATCAACGAGAACACGTCGCGACGCGCGCAATTACAGCCCGGCGATCGCGTGGTGTTGCGGGCGTCGTGCACCGACGACAAGCAGGCGCTGCCGCCGATGACGTTCACTGTCAGCGGCGTGGCCGAATTTCCATTCGATACGCCGAACGGCGCCACCGTCGCGACGTCGATCGACATGCTGGCTGCGGCCTGCGGAGGCAACGAACTCGACGCGGCGGATGTGATCATGGTCGCCTCCCAGGAGAATGCGAGCACCGATGCCGCGGCCGTGGATGTGGCACAACTGCTGCCGGAGCTCAGTGTCCTCAGCAACGCCGAGGCGGTGAGCCGTTTCGAGCGCGGCGGCTTCACCTATTTCCGGCAGATCTCCACGGTGCTGACGACCGTCACGCTGTCGTTTGCGGTGCTGTTGATTACGGTGCTGCTCACCGTCTCCGTGAACCAGCGCCTCGGCGAAATTGCCGCGCTGCGTGCCCTGGGATTCTCACGCTGGCGGGTCGTCGCCGACGTCCTCTGCGAATCGGTCCTCATTGTTGGCGGCGGAGGACTGCTGTCGTTGCCGCTCGGCGCTCTCCTGGCGGCAGGCCTCGATCGCATTCTCAAGCGCATTCCTGGCATTCCGGCCGAGGTTCATTTCTTTGTCTTCGAGCCGTCCGCGCTGCAGGTCCATCTCCTGCTGCTCGTGGCGACCGCCATCATCGCGGCGCTCTACCCGATTCGAATCGTCGCGCGACTGCCGATCGCCGCGACGCTGCGGGACGAGGTAATTGGATGATCCATACCGTTCACACTTCCAGGTTCTCACTTCTGGGTTCGTGTTCACGTTCGGTTCTGGCTTCGCAGTTCAACGTTCGTTGTTCCAGGAAGGCGACATCGCCGAACTCCGAACGCAGAACCCAGCGACCTGAACATCGAACCGAAGGTGAACACGAACGGAGAAGGGAGAACCCGCAAGAGTGAACGACGTGATTGTCGAGGCCTCCCACGTGAGCCGTGTCTTCCCAATGCCCGCCGGACCCGTCACGGCCGTGGCCGACGTGTCGCTGCGGATCGCGCCGGGCGATCACCTCGCGATCCGCGGTCCTTCCGGCTGCGGCAAGTCGACGTTGCTCCACATGCTCGGCTGCGTCGAAACGCCCACCGCCGGAACGCTACTGTTCCAGGGAAAGGACGTATCGATCCTCTCGGATCGTCAGCGCAGCCTTCTGAGGCTCCGCCAGATCGGCTTCGTCTTCCAGCGCTTCTTTCTGCTGCCGATGCTGACCGCCTGGGAAAACGTCGAGCTGCCACAATCGGAGGCTGCGGTTTCAAAGGCGGAGCGGCGGAAGCGCACCGGTGAGCTGCTCGACTATGTGGGCCTTGGCGCGCGCGCTGACCATCGTCCGTCGGAGCTCTCTGGCGGCGAGATGCAACGCGTGGCGATCGCGCGGGCGCTCGCCAATCGACCGGGCCTGCTGCTCGCAGACGAGCCGACCGGAGAGCTCGATCGCGCGACCGGAGAGCAGATTGCCGCGCTCCTCGATCGCGTCAACGCCGACGGGACCGCCCTCGTCATCGTCACGCATGACCCGGCGCTGGCAGAGCGCTCCACGCGAGTGTTGACGATGCGTGACGGGCACATAGAGAGCGAGGCCGGACACGCATGATTGGCAGGCTTGCGGTCCGATCGTTGACGGCACATCCAATCCGCACGGCCGTGCTCGCGGCCGGCTTCGGTATTGGTGTGTCGGTCATGGCGATCCTGCTGGGTGTTGCCGAGGTCGTTTTGAACCAGGCGCAGTCAGCGGCGCTCGTCGGCGGCGGCGACGTCCTGATCCACCTCGAACCCACGGTGCCCGCACGGATGGTGCTGTCCGGCACATTGCAGGCTGACCAGCTGCGGGGCCGCATCCGCACCGCGTCGCCGTCGCACACCGCGGCGCTGTATCTGTTCCACAACGATCAATCCGTGCGCGTCGGTGCGCGCGGTGGCATTCCGAGCCTCGAACGGACGATGAACGATCCGGAGATCGCGCTCAGCGGCGACTGGCGCGACACCAGCGAGGACGTCTCGTGGACGCAGACCACGCCCGACGCCGTGCTGCGTCAGATCGATCGGTTCCATCCGATTCCGGACGCGCCGGCGTGGCAGGACTCGTGGGCCGAATGGCTGTACTTCAACGGGCGCGCGCGGGATGCCCGATTCTATCTGACCTTTCTCGTTGGACCAAGGCAGCCCGATGGATCCCGGTCCGCCGGAGTGCGCCTCCAGCTCGATCGCAATGGACATGTCGAGAACTTCAGCGCCCCGGGACAGATGCGCGAAGAGGATGCGCTCCGTGCGCCGGAGCTGACGATTGGTCGCAACCGCGTCACACTCAATGGCCTGCGCTACGAGATCGACCTCGATCTGAGGGGCCCGGGCGGCCGCGTGGCACGCGGACGTATCGGCATAGAAGCCTCACCGGGCCGGCTGGTTCCGCCAATTGAAATCGGCGGCGCGCGCGGATGGCGCACCGGCTATGTGGTGCCCGTGATGTCGGGGCTCCTGGACGGCACGCTCGAGGTCGACGGCGAGCGGCTCTCGTTGGACGACGGAGTCGGATATCACGACCACAACTGGGGGTTCTGGAAGGGCGTCTCGTGGCAGTGGGGGCAGGTGCAGGAGGGCGATCTGTCGGTCATCTTCGGCCGGGTGTTTCCGCCGCGCGAGGCGGCGGATCCGGATCGGATCCCGGGGTTCATTGGCGCACTCGGGCCGGATGGCCCCCTGGGCTATGCGACCGACGTCACGATCGCCGAGGAGAACGACGAGCGAGGACAGCCACGTACGATCACCGTGGCCGGCCGGAGCCCGCTGATCGACCTCCACCTGCGGTTCGACGTCGGCTCCGTGGTGATCACGCGCATGGCGCAGGGTCCGATTGCCAACGGCGTCAACTTCCTTCAGATGCGCGGACAGTACACGGTCACGGGCCAGGCCGGCGACCGTGTCGTCGATTTCAGCGCTTCGGGATCGGCAGAGACCTTCCGGGAAAATCCCAAACCCCAAATCCCAAATCCCAAATCCCAACGACCGTAACCACGAAGGGCACGAACGTATTTTCTCCTCAACGCAGTTCGAGCGCGTGGCGTGCCGCGATTTGCGCGCGGCGGCGGCGGCGGCTCAGCGCATCGAGCTTTCCTGCCAGCGGCAGGCTGGCTTGCGTCGCATTCCACCCCTTGGCACGTTGTGCAGCAGCCGCCTGGCGGCGATCGATCTCCATGCGGAAGCAATCGAAGCAGAGTGTGTTCGGACGCCCGACGACCGGGTCGTCTTCCCTGTCCCTGAAGCCGTAGCGCGCTTCGTGCGCGCGGCACGCCGCACACATCCGTGTGTGTTCTGTAACGCGCGCGTGCGGCGCGCGTACCGCCGGCGCGGCCAACGACCCCTCATACAGCGCGAGCTGCTCGGCATTGTCCGTGTGTTGAATCGCATGCGCTCCCATTGCCCGTCTCCTCATCAATTCGGGTTCTGCGATCGTCGAATGAGCGAATTGCAATCCACCTTCCAATTCCGTCAATTCGCACTTTTCCAAGTTCATCAATCGCGTATACCAGAGTCTACGAAGAGGCTGTGACAGACTAGGTCACGTGGCGCATAACAAGGGGGAAGGGGGCAAGGGGAAGGGGCAAGGGAACCCGGGGCAGGGGGAAGGGAACTCGGGGAAGGGGGAGGTTGACCGCCTGTTTCAGCTGCCTTTGTCTGAATTCACGCCCGCGCGTAACGCCCTTGCAACGACGCTGAAAAACTCCGGTGACACGGATGAGTCCGAGCGTGTGAAGGCTCTCCCGAAGCCGACGCTGTCCGCCTGGGTTGCGAACCAGCTGTACTGGCGTGACCGCCTGGCTTTCGATCGCCTGTTAGCCGCAGGCAACCAGTTCCGTACAGCGCAGGCCGCGCAGCTCGCCGGCAAGTCCACTGATCTCCGCGCGCCGCTCGACGCGCGCCGCGACGCACTGTCCGACCTGACGAAACGCGCCGCCGACGTCCTTCGCGAATCGGGTCACCCGGCTTCTCCCGAGACGATGCGCCGCATCATGACGACATTGGAGGCGCTTGCGACCTATGGAGGACAGACAGCGGCGGCGCCGGCCGGCCGCCTGACGAGCGACGTCGATCCTCCTGGGTTCGAAGCGCTCGCGGCCCTCGTCCCGCGCGGAGGTGCCTCCGCGCGCCAAGGCGGGGCCCCACCGCGTGTGATCCCTTTCAATCAGCCCAAGACTGAAACGTCCGCAAAGCAAAGCGGCAGCACGGAAGAGAAGGCCAGGCGCCGCGACGCCGAGCTTCGCCAGAAGCAGGCCGCGGCGCGAAAGGCGCTGCTCGATGCGGAGCGCGATTTGAAGGAAGCCAAGCGCGCCGCTGAGCAGGCACGCGCCGCGATGAAGGAAGCCGCGGCGAATGCGAAGGAGATGGAAAGCGCGAAGGCCGCGCTCGAAACACGCTTCGAAAAGGCGTCGGCCGAGGCCGAGGCCGCGCGCCAGGAAGCACGGCGCGTGGCCAGCCAGGCCGAGGAAGCCGCGCAGGCGGTGGATGATGCCGAACGCGCCGTGGCGACCGCGCGGGAGATGTTGAAAAACACGGAGCGGGCCTGAAACATCCGCTCCCCTCGATCGCCACACTACGACTCGTCGCGCTGGCCGACACCCATCTCGCCCGCCCACCGGTGGGCGCCCGGCACCTCGATCCGGAACTGATCCAGCATCCGCGAGACCGTGTGATCGATTACCTCGTCCAGCGTGCGCGGGTTGATGTAGAACGCGGGCATAGGCGGAAGGATGATGGCCCCCATCCGCGCGAGCTTGAGCATGTTTTCGAGGTGAATCTCGCTGAGCGGCGCCTCGCGGACCGACAGCAGAAGCGTGCGGCGCTCCTTGAGCGTGACGTCGGCGGCACGATGCACGAGGCTGTCGCCGTACCCGTGCGCAATCGCGCCGAGCGTCTTCACGCTGCAGGGCGCTATCACCATCCCATCCGCCTGAAATGATCCGCTCGCGATCGCGGCACCCATGTCGTTCGGCGCGTAGACCTCGCTCGCCAGCGCCTCGACCTCTTCGCGAGAGTACGGCGTCTCGTGGAGCAGCGTCCGCGCGCCCCAACGGCTGATGACCAGGTGCGTTTCGACGCCAGCCTCGCGCAGCCGCTTCAGTAGCCGGACGCCGTAGATGACGCCGGTCGCTCCTGTTATCCCGACAATGAGTCTCATGATGAAAATCCCAAACCCCAAATCCCAAATCCCAAATCCCAACTTTTGATTTGGGTTTTGGGATTTGGGATTTGGGATTTCCATTAAGGCTATCATCGACCGAATGCTTCGTCGTCAAACCACCGGCTCTGTGATCTGCACCTCCTGTGGGGTGCTCGTCGGCGTCGGCGATGACAAGTGCTACAACTGTGGCCGCCGGAATCCGGGACTGTGGGGGTACGCTCCCCTCCTCCGATCGCTCGGCCATGACCTCGGCTTTGTGCCGTTCGTCATCGGCACCTGCGCCGTCGTCTACGTCCTCACACTCTTCGCTTCAGTTCCTAACATCAATATGAGGGGCATTTTTGGCTTCCTCGGCCCAACCGCCCAAGCGCTGTTTCTGTTCGGCGCCACGGGGCCGGAAATCGTGTTCGGCGCTGGCCGGTGGTGGACGATCCTCAGTGCATCCTGGCTCCACGGAGGTGCGTTGCACATCGGCCTGAACATGATGGCGGTGCGGCAGCTGGCGCCCGCGGTGGCAGAGCTGTACGGTCCAGGCCGCATGGTGATCATCTACGTAGCCGGTGGAGTTGCGGGATTCGCGTTGAGCGTGTTCTGGGGGCTGTTCATGCCGGCGATCCCGCTGCTCGGAAGCGGCCGCGGGATCACCATCGGCGCGTCGGCGTGCATCACGGGACTGCTCGGCGCGATCTACTACTACGGCCACCGCGGCGGGAGTTCGATGGCGCGCAGCTACGCGCAGAGCTCGATCCTGATGGTTCTGCTGCAAGGGATCTTCCTGCAAGGCATCATCAACAACTACGCTCATCTCGGGGGGTTTGGCGGAGGCTACCTTGCCGCGCGACTTCTTGATCCCCTGAAGCCCGAACGCGCCGACCACGTGCTCATCGCGCTCCTCTGCCTCGCGCTGTCGATCGCGTCGATCGTGGCATCCGTGGTGCACACGATGATCCTCCTCGCGCGTTGATGCTCAGCTGATATATGCCTGTTGAACCCGCCTGGAGCGAGTATTACGGCGATGAGATGGATGCCGCCTGGCTGTATCGCACGCTGGCACGAACCGAGTCGAACCCGCAGCGCCGCACGATCTTCGAGAACCTGGCGAAAGTGGAAGACGAGCACGTCGAGAGGTGGCGCGCCCTTTTCCAGGAGCACGGCGGCACCGTGCCGCCCCACGCGCCGTCGTTGCGGAGCCGTGTCCTCGCGGCGGTCGCGGGGCTGTTCGGCTCCTCTGTCGTCCTGCCGCTGATCGTCGCCGAGGAATCGCGCGAGGTCGGATCGTACCTGCGCCTGGCGCGCGGCGCGACCGACAAGGCCACGCACGATACGGCCGTGGCGATCGCGACTGAATCCGCCGAGCATGCGCAGCATCTGTCGGAATCGATCGGCCGCACAGGCGAGCCGTGGCACGGTCACGCCGCCGGCGGGTACCTCCGGAGCGTCGTGTACGGCTTCAACGACGGGCTCACGGCGAATTTTGGTCTCGTGGCCGGCGTGATCGGGGCGAACATCGCGCCTCACCTCGTCATCGTCACGGGCATTGCCGGCGCGCTCGCGGATGCGTTGTCGATGGGATCCAGCGGGTACCTCGCCGCCAAGAGCGAGGCGGAGGTGGCCGCGCGGCAGATCGCGATCGAACGAGACGAGCTGCGGCTGATGCCTGACCTCGAGGAAAAGGAGCTCGCGTTGATTCTCGAGGTGAAAGGACTCTCGCCGGAGATTGCGCGCGTGTCCGCAGAAGCGATGATGCGCGATCCGACGCGCGCGCTGGCGACCAAGGTTCAGGAGGAGTTGGGAATTCAGGCCGCCTCCGTGACGCCACTCGCTGACGGATTGGTGACCGGGACCGCCACGGCCGTCGGCGCGGTTATCCCGCTGTTGCCCTTTCTGATCGTGTCGGCAGGTCCGGCGATCTGGCTGTCGCTGACAGTCAGCATGCTGGCGCACTTCGGCGTCGGCGCCGCGCGCAGCATCTTTACAGGACGGAGCATGTGGGCGAGCGGTCGCGATATGTTCCTTGTCGGGTTCGGCGTCGCCGCAGCCGGTTATGTCATCGGCGCGCTCGTCATGAAGCAATGAACGCGATCCGTGGGCTGGTCGCGGTGATCGGCGCGCTGGCGGTCATCAGGGGGCGCCGTGCGGTCCGCGGTTGCGGCCCTTCCCCAGGGTCCTCGGGGCGAATAACAATTGGCGGGGCCAATCGGAGGCGCAGACGTAGGTCTGGCGTTGCCCAAAACGTAAGCCGGGTCCTTTCGGACCCGGCGGGAGATCATTCGTGAGACTCGCGTATCAGGGAGAACCCGGCGCCTACAGCGAGGCAGCCGCGCTTGTGTACGGCGGACCGCAGGTCGAAACGATGCCGTGCAAGAGCTTCGACGAAGTGTTCGAGGCGGTGGTGAAGAAGCGCGCCACGCACGGCGTGGTGCCGCTCGAGAACTCGATTGGCGGCACCATTCACCGCAACTACGACTTGCTCCTCGATCACGAGCTCATGATCACCGGCGAGGTGGAGCTCGATGTCGTCCATTGCCTGCAGGCGCTGCCCGGCACGAAGATCTCGGAGATCACGGTCGTGTACTCGCATCCCCAGGCACTGGCGCAGTGCGAGCAATACCTCAAGAATCTCGGTGTGACCGTCGAAGCGGTGTACGACACCGCAGGCGGCGCGAAGCTGGTGGCCGAGCAGACGCTGAAGAACGCGGCTGCGCTCGCATCGCGGCGCGCCGCGGAGGTGTTCGGCCTCCAGGTCCTGCAGGAGGCCGTGCAGGACTACGAGTACAACATCACGCGCTTCGCGATCATCGGCGGTGTGGCCGGCGCCGACGCCGACAAGACGACGATCGTGTTTGCGTTGCCGAGTACCCCGGGCGCGTTGTTCAAGGCACTGAGCGTGTTCGCGCTGCGGGACATCAACCTCACGAAGCTCGAAAGCCGGCCGATTCGCGGCCGCCCATGGGAGTACCTCTTCTACGTCGAGGTCGAGGCGCGCCGCGACGACATGGCGTGCTCTCGCGCGCTGATGCATCTCGCCGAGTTTGCCAAATGGACGCGTGTCCTGGGCACCTACCGTGGATGGGAGCGCGCCAAGGCTGGCGGGGAGCAGGCAACATAGCGATCATCGCGGTCGGCGACGCGTGCGACCCGCGGTTGGCGGACTACCGCAATATCCCCGATCCGGCCCTGGTCGAGCAGCGGGGCATCTTCGTCGCGGAAGGACGGCTCGTCGTCCAGCGGCTGTTGAGCGGCAGTCGCTTTCCCACGCGGTCGGTGATGGTGACCGATTCGGCGCTCGCCACTTTACGGCCCACCGTCGACTCTCGCCCCGAGACACCTGTATACGTCGTTCCGCCGCCGGTGATGGACGACGTTGCCGGCTTCAACGTTCATCGTGGCTGTCTGGCAATCGGCGAGCGGCCAGCACCACAAGACTGGCTGGAGCTGGCGCGCGCCGCGCGTCGCCTTGTGATCCTCGAACGCATCGGCGACCCCGACAATGTGGGCAGCGTGTTTCGCAATGCCGCTGCATTCGGGGTGGCGGCGGTGCTGCTCGATCCGGCAAGCACCGATCCGCTGTATCGAAAAGCCATCCGGACGTCGATGGGGGCCGCGCTGCGCATCCCTTTCGCGCGCGTGCACGAGTGGCCGCGCGCGCTGCGCGAGCTCGATAGTGACGGCATCGCCGTCATTGCGCTGACCCCTTCCTCGTCCGCACCGTGCCTTCGCACCGTCGTAGCAGAACTCTCGAACCAACGGGTCGCGCTCGTTCTCGGCCATGAAGGTGAGGGATTGACCCAGGCCGCGCTCGACGCCTGCCCTCTTCGCGCGCGCATCCCGATGGCGGGCGGCACCGACTCGATCAACGTCGCAACGGCAGCCGCGATCGCGATGTACGAGCTGGCCCGTCAAGGGCCGCTCTACGACGATGATTGACGTCGTTGGGGTCGGCGCCAATTCCGTCGACTTCGTCTATCGCCTTCCGCAGTATCCACGGTCCGACAGCGCGTTTGCGAAGCTGCCGATTACGGATTACCTCGTGTCCTGTGGCGGGCAGGTGACGACGGCATTGGCGACGTGTGCTGCGATGGGGCTGCGCGCGTCCTACATCGGCACGACGGGATCGGACGACAACGGTGCGCGAATGCGAGGCGAGCTCGCTCGACTGGGGATCGACATCACACACGGCGTCGTTCGCGACGCCGCCAATCCGTTCGCCGTCATCCTCCTCGACGAGGCCGAAGGCGAGCGAATCGTATTGTGGCGCCGCGACCCACGCGTCGCGCTCGAGGCGCGCGACATCAACGGCGATGTGATTCGGTCCGCGCGGCTCCTGCACGTCGACGATGTGGATCTGGATGCGAGCGTCGAGGCGGCGCGAATCGCGCGTGAATGCGGGTTACCGGTGACGAGCGATATTGAGCAGACCACCGAAGGCGTGCGCGCGCTGATCGACGCCGTCACCGTGCCGATCTTTGCGGAGCACGTTCCGGCCGCGCTCACCGGAGAGACGGACATGGCGCGCGCGCTCACCGCGCTCCGCGTCCCGCATCACTCCATGGTGGCCGTCACGCTCGGCGCACGCGGAGCGATGCTCCTCGAAGGGGAACACCTGCATCATGAGCCCGGCGCGCACGTGAAGACCGTCGATACGACGGGCGCGGGCGATGTCTTCCGGGGCGCGTTCATCCACGCACTGCTGCGCGGCGACCCGCCGCGAGATATTCTGCGCTTCGCGAACGCCGCCGCGGCCCTGAGCTGTACGAAGGCGGGAGCGATGAGCTCTGTGCCTGCGCTCGCGGACGTTACTGCGTTCGCCACGAAGACCACAAAGACGGATTAGCCACGAAGAACACTAAAGACACAAGGGTTGGAGCACTGAGGATCACAAAGAAAAAAACATCGTGATCTTTGTGTTCTTTGTGGCCAATTCGTCTTCGTGGCTACCGTTTGAAAAGTACGAATCCGAGCGGCGGGACCGTCAGCGACATGGAGTAGTCGAACCCGTGCATGGGTCGCGCGTCCGCATGGACACCACCCGCGTTGCCCATGTTGCTTCCGCTGTAGCGCGTGCTGTCGCTGTTGAGCACCTCGCGGTAGAAACCGCCCTCCGGTACGCCGATGCGATAATCCAGGCGCGGCACGGGCGTGAAATTCGTCACGATGACCGTGAAGTCCTCCGGGTTACGCGCGCGGCGGACCATCGACATCACGCTGTTCTCGTTGTCGCAGCAGTCGATCCAGCTGAACCCCGCTGGCTCGAAGTCGATTTCGTGGAGCGATGGCTCGCGCTGGTACGTGTGATTGAGATCCTGGATCCAGCGGCGGAGCCCTTCGTGCTCCGGGTACTGCAGGAGGTGCCAGTCAAGGCTGGTGTCGTAGTTCCATTCGTGCCACTGGCCGAACTCGCACCCCATGAACATCAGCTTCTTGCCCGGATGCGCAAACATGTAGCCGTAGAGCGCGCGGAGCGTCGCGTGCTTCTGCCACAGATCCCCTGGCATCTTGTCGAGCATCGACCGCTTGCCGTGCACGACCTCGTCATGCGAAAACGGCAGGACGAAATTCTCGGTGAACGCGTAGAGCATCGAGAAGGTGATCCGGTTGTGATGCCACCGCCGGTGCACGGGATCCTGCGTGATGTACTCGAGGATGTCGTGCATCCACCCCATGTTCCACTTGTAGCTGAACCCGAGCCCGCCCACGTACACCGGCTTGCTCACAGCCGGCCACGCCGTCGATTCCTCGGCGACGGTGATCGTCCCCTGCACGCGCCCATGCGTCAGCGTGTTGAGCTGCTTGAGGAAATCGACCGCTTCGAGGTTTTCGCGCCCGCCGAACTGGTTCGGGATCCACTGCCCTCCCTCGCGCGAGTAATCGAGATAGAGCATCGACGCCACCGCGTCGACGCGCAGGCCATCGACGTGAAACTCCTCGAGCCAGAACAGCGCGTTGCTCAGAAGGAACGTGCGCACCTCGTTGCGCCCGTAGTTGAAAATCAGCGTGCCCCAGTCCTGGTGCTCGCCCTTGCGGGGATCGGCGTGCTCGTACAGCGCCGTGCCGTCGAACTCCGCGAGACCGTGGCGATCCTTCGGGAAATGGCCAGGCACCCAGTCGAGGATCACCCCCAATCCGTACCGGTGGCATTCGTCGACGAAATAGCGGAAATCGTCCGGTGACCCGTGGCGGCTCGTCGGCGCGAAGAATCCGATGACCTGGTATCCCCACGAGCCGGAGAACGGATGCTCCATCACCGGCATCAGCTCGATGTGCGTGTAACCCATCTCGCGCACGTACGGAACGAGTGTCGCCGCGAGTTCGCGGTACGTCGGGACCCTGTTGCCTTCCTCGGGAATGCGACGCCACGATCCGGGGTGGACTTCGTAGATCGACATCGGTCGTTCCCGCCACGCGTCGTACGACGGGCGGTCCCGCATCCAGCCGTCATCCCGCCACGCGTATTGCTCTTCCACAACGACCGTCGCCGTGTTTGGCGGCACCTCGAAGTGCCGTCCAAACGGGTCGGCCTTGTGCAGCAGATGTCCGCCGGTGGTCCGGATTTCGAACTTGTAGCAGGTGCGCTCCCCGAGATCGGGAACAAAGATCTCCCACACGCCAGACGGCAGGAGTTTTCGCATCGGATGAACGCGGCCATCCCACCGGTTGAAGTCACCGATGACGCTGACGCGCTGGGCGTTCGGCGCCCACACGGCGAAGTGCACGCCGCTGACGCCATCGATCGTCAGGCGATGACTGCCGAGTTTCTCCCACGCGCGGTAATGCGTGCCCTCATTGAACAGGTGCAAATCGAACTCGCTCAGCACCTGTCCGAACCGGTAGGGATCGCTCGTCTCGCGGGTGTCTCCCGCCTCGTGGATGCGGAAGCGGTAGGCCACTTCGCTGACAGAACCGCTGCCCGCGTCGAGCGTCGCCTCGAACAGTCCGTCCGGGTGACGTCTCTCCATGGCGATGACCCGATCCGCGGTCACGAGTTCCACGGCGCTCGCCGACGGCCGCATCGTCCGGATGACGAGCGCTTGTCGGCCGTTGCGGGTAGACGCGTGGGGACCGAGCACGGCGAACGGATCGTCGGCACGTCCGGCCACGATGGCGTCGCGCGCGTCTTCGTCTACGGTCCGGATCGCACCGGTCATGAGCGGAATTGTATCGCGGGGGAGTGATATCCTCTGTGATTCATAGCTCGTCTTCTCAACGGATTCTCCACGGACCACACACAAGGAGCCAGGCTTGGCGGGAACCTACGCGCGGTTTGTCACCACTGAAGGTAATTTCACGATTCGTCTGTTCGATCAGGAGGCCCCGAAAACGGTCGAGAACTTTGTCGGGCTTGCGGAAGGGACCAAGCAATGGAGCGATCCGCGCATCAATCAAAAGGTGCAGAAGCCGTACTACAACGGCACCATCTTCCACCGCGTCATCGACGGATTCATGATCCAAGGCGGCGATCCCCTCGGGCAAGGGATCGGAGGTCCCGGTTACAACTTTGCCGATGAGTTTCATCCGAAGCTGCGGCACAACAAGGCGGGCACGCTCTCGATGGCGAACCGGGGGCCGAATACCAACGGCGGGCAGTTCTTCATCACACTGGGGGCGACACCACATCTCGACGATCGGCACTCCGTGTTTGGCGAGGTCGTCGAGGGGATGGACGTGGTCAGCAGGATCGGAAAGACGCCGATCGGCGAACGGGATCGCCCGGTCAAAGACATCGTCATCGAGACGGTCACGATAGAACGACGCTGACACCACAGCCCTCGGACGGCCGGCCGGCGGATTTGATGCCGCTCGTCTACGACGAGCTTCGGCGCATCGCGGCGCGTTACATCAGCCGCGAGCGTCCCGGGCAGACCCTCCAGGCCACAGCGCTCGTCAACGAAGCGTTCGTGCGGCTCGCGGCGGAGCGGGCCCGCACCTTCGCGAATCGCACGCATTTCCTCGCGATTGCCGCGTTATCGATGCGCCAGATCCTCGTGCAGCGCGCCCGCGCCAGAGCTGCGGCCAAGCGTGGCGGCGCGCCGATGCGTGTCACGCTCGATGAGGGGCTCAAGGCGAGCGAAGGAGCATCGATAGACGTGCTTGCGCTCGATGAGGTCCTGACGCGGCTCGCTGCCATCGATCCCGAACAGGCGCACATCGTGGAACTGCGGTATTTCGGCGGACTGACCGTCGAGGAAACGGCGGATGCCGTCGGCGTGTCGCCCGCCACCGTGAAGCGGCAATGGGCAATGGCGCGCGCGTGGCTGAAACGGGCCCTCGAGGGAGAGCAGGGCGTGAGTGCCCCGGGTGGTCACGCGTGAGGCGCGATCAATGGGAGCGCCTCAAAACGCTGTTCCACGGCGCGCTCGAACAGCCGCCCGACACACGGCTCGACTGGCTGATGCGCGAAGCCGGCAGCGACGAGATGCTCGCACGCGAGGCAGCGGCGCTGGTCGCGGCGCACGAAACGGCCGGAGGATTTCTCGAGGCGCCGGTCGTCGTCGATCCGAGTGACATTGCCGCGCCCGAGTTCCTCGCGCCCGGCACGCGGATCGGCTCATACGAGATCGAGCGCGAAATCGGCCGTGGCGGCATGGGCATCGTCTATTCCGCGCGGGACCTGCGGCTCGATCGACGTGTGGCGCTTAAGGCGCTCCCCCCAGTTCAGGACGGCGACGCGGCACAACGTGAGCGCCTGCGGCGGGAGGCGCGCGCCGCTGCGACCATCTCCCATCCGGCGGTAGCGACCGTGTACGCGCTCGAAGAGATCGACGGCCAGCTGTTCATCGCCTCCGAGTTCGTCGATGGACATACACTGCGCAGCGAAATCGAGCAGGCGCCGCTCGAACCGTCGCGCGCGCTGGCGGTCGCGGCTGACATCGCGCGTGCGCTGTGCGCGGCGCACGATGCAGGCGTCGTGCATCGCGATCTGAAGCCCGAGAACGTGCTGATCACTGCGGGTGGTGCGGTCAAGGTCGTCGACTTCGGCATCGCGCAGCTGGAGGGCATCACGTCGACGCGCTTGACGCGTCCTGGCGCCGCGGTGGGCACACCTGCGTACATGCCGCCAGAGCAGCTGCTCGGCGCGGCCACCGACTTCCGTGCCGATATCTATGCCTTCGGCGTGGTCCTGACGGAGATATTCACCGGATTCCACCCCCTGACGCCAGGGCGACGTCCGATGCCGGTATCGGCGTCCGACATCGCGTGGCGGTGCATCCAGACCGATCCGAACGAGCGCTATCAGTCCGCCCGCGAGCTGCTTGCTGCGCTCGAACGCGAGATTGCGCACCCATCGCAGGGTGCCGCGAAGGAGCATGCCGCGTCAGCGCTTCTCTCCCAGCCGGCGCGATGGTGGTGGGAGTTTCACCAGGCCACCGCGGCGTTGGTGTACGGCGTGATGACGTGGCCAGCCTGGATCGCGCGAGGGATCATCGGCGGCAAAGAAGGCAACGCTGTATTCGTCGCCGTGCTCGCGGCGGCCATCGTCGCGGTCACGCTACGCCTCCATCTCTGGTTCACGTCGCGATTCTATCCAGCCGAGCTTGAATGGGCGCGCGGGCGCGCGGCGGGGTGGGTCGCCGCCGCTGACTGGGTCTTCACGGGGACGCTCGTGACCGGCGGAGCGTTAACCGGTGATTCGCGCCCCGAGCTGGCGGTCGTGCAGATCGCCGTCGGGATCGGCGCCGCGGTGGCCTTCCTGCTGATCGAGCCCGCAACGGCGCGCGCCGCACTTGGCGCGCGAACAAGGTAGATTTTTCCGTCCCCTCGTGTAGCGGTTCCGGCCAACCGTGAATCGGCCATCGCAGGGTCTGACCCGGGAACACGGCATCACCGCGGTCTGATCCCATGTCATCTCGATGGCGTCGCGTGGCACATATCGTGGACTACGCCCGCCGTGAGTCCTCTATGGATCAGGTAGCAAGCCTGCTCAAAGCTGACGTGGAGGCGATCGGTCCACGTGACGAAGTTCCGTTGGCGTATCCCTCACCTCGTCGCGGCGAGATTCTCCTCATCGAGGATCGGGATGATGTACGAGAGGGGCTTGCGCAGCTGCTGGAACTGCACGGATACATGGTGATCAAAGAGCCGGATGCCCGGCGCGGCTTGAGTGAGCTCGCCGCACAGCCGCACGGATTCGCCCTGATCGTCCTCGACCTGCAGCTGCCGGGTGCGTTGAACGGGAATGCGTTCCGCTCGCGTCAACTCGCCGATCCCATACTCGCCACGATTCCCACAATCGTCATCACCGCCAGCGACGTCAGCGTTGAAGAGCGCGCAGACCTGCACGTTGACGGATGGCTCGAGAAGCCATTCCGATTCGATACCCTCCTGGAGCTCGTGAAGCGATACGTCGTCCCTGAAGTGCCTGGGCTCCGCCCGATCGATTAGGTCTTGCTCTAGAAGAACCAGCCAAGCGCGACATTCGGGCGTACAAGCCAGCCATCGCCGAGTCCCTGGACTCGAAGTCCTGGAACCAGGCGGAGCCGCGAGGTGAGCTCGATGCGCGCCTCCATTCCAACCAGCGGGCGCGTCGCGTACTCCGTGAACGTGCTTCGAATCGAGGTGGGCGGGACGATTGCCCTGGAAACTGGACTGATGTTCTGCGTCAGCTCCGAGCGTTCGCGCGTGAAGGCGATTCCGGCAAGGTACACAAGGTCGACGACGCCCCCCACCGGTTGCCGCGCCCACGCGACGGCATTCATGCTCGTTTGCCGCCGCCTGACCTCGGACCGGTATTCAAAGGGAAACGGTATCGGAATGCCTGGCCCAACACCGGGCAGGAGCTGCGCGAGGTTGACCGAGGTGCTCCCTGCCTGAGCCAGCGGAAGAATGGTTTGCGTTTCGTCGGAGCTGCGGCCTGCTCGAACGTATTCCAGCTCCACACCCCAGATGCGGTTGATGGACGTGCCCACGCGGAGCGCGCCGCTCAGGACCTCTGCACTATTTGTCGGCGACGAATAGAAATTCGAATCGGCGTGACTGGAACGCGACACGTCGGCGCCGATTGCGCCGGCAACGTATGGTGATTGCGCCAACGCCGGGGCGGAAATCCCAAGACCCAAAACCCAAACCCCAAACCCCAACGCCAGAACACGTGATTTGGGATTTGGGGTTTGGGACTTGGGATTTGGGATTTGCATTGGGCTCGCCGCTGCTATCCGAACATCAACCAGCACAGGACCGCGCCGACAACCGTCATCGACAGGCCCCACGCAAGCAGCTTATTGAAGAGTCCCTGAGAGTCGACGCCCGCGGTCAGCCCCGCCAGGCACAGTGCGCCCGTGGTCGACAGTGGTGACAGATCGACCAGGTGCGAGCCGACGCTGATCGCCGACGCGACGGCGATCGGATCGACACCGCCGAGACGGTGAACGAGGCCTGGGACAGTCGGCAGGAACGCGGGCAACACGACGCCCGATGTGCTGCTGTACACGGACACCACACCAGTCACGAATGCCACAACGGCCGTGACCGAGCGCGGTGTCGAGAGCCGTACCAGCAGATTCGTGAACAGGTCCAGTCCCTGGGTCTTCTCCATCAGGATGACGAGCACCGTGACCCCGCTCACCATCAACATGACGCCCCACGGCATGCCGTGGATGGCCTCTTTCTCGTCGGCGGCGCGCGCAAACGAGAGTATGGCCGCGGCGGTGAGTGCCGTCATCCCCACCTCGAATTCGAACACGATGACACCGACGAGGAGTGCGGCGATGAGCCCCAACGTCAGCCAGTGACGCGGCTCGAGCGGCTGACTGGGCAGCTCCACGGTTTCAGTGCGGCTGCCCCCTCGCCGGAAGAGACGCCAGCCGCCCAGCAGGAAATACCCCCCGAACGCGACCAGCGTATGGCCTGCGATGTTGTTGGCAAACATCTGCCACTCCAACCCCGGGAATCCCATGCGCGCCATCACGCCATTGGCGACGACGCCGGTGGGCGAAAACGGGGAGAGGCTGCCGGCGAGCGCCCCGTTGCCAACCATGAGGGCCATCATGAAGAACGAGATACCGGTCCGTGCAGCGACAGCCATGGCAGGAGGTGCCAGAAGCGCGGTCGCGCCGATGCTGCCGGGGCCGATCGTCGACAGGGCGAGCGCAAGGAAGAAGAACATGATCGGCAGGAAACCCGCGTGGCCGCGACAGAGGCGCACGGCGCGCTCGGTGACTCGCTCCAGCGTACCGTTGCAGCGGGCCATGCTGAACAACAAGGTGACGCCCACCAGCGTGATGAACAGCTGCGTCGGGAACCCTTCGAGGATGTCCCCTGTTGACATCCCGCCCAGGTGCACGCCAACGATCCACGCGAACGCCAGGCAGACCACTCCCACATTGATCGTCGTCACCATGCTGAGGGTGACAGCGACGAGCAGCGCGCCGACCGAAATCCAGGCGAGATTCAATGGAGGGCTCTAGTGCGATGAGGCTGTCGGCTGGGCGGCGAGCGCCCCGGCGGTCAAGACTCCGACAAGCTCCCGAATATTGCGCATCTGCTCGATTGACTCGAGTCGCTCGAGGGTCTCGGTGATCGCTTCCGGCCGCAGCACGAGGCTCGCGCAGTCGGTGAACTTCTCGTGCAGCTCGTCGAGGGTGAATGGCTTCTCCGGCCCTCCCCGGTAGCGGTCGTCGGCTTCCTGCACGAGCGTGCGGCCGTCAGTCAGGTCGACTTCCACGATGCTGCGCATCTTCTCGAAGCCGCGTGCCTCGATCTCAGCATCGCGGACGGTCGTGACCTTTTTCATCATCTCCTGGACGGGGGCGCTTCGCACAAACTCATCGGTGAATTCGTGAATCCCGGCCTTCCTCCGCAGCACGAGGCTGGACATCATGAAGGCGGGGCAGAACTTGGCCTCGAGCTCGGTGTGCGCGATCGGGTAGCGCAGCGGGTTGAGGATGTTGGACCCGGCGCGCAGCCGGATGTTCCGTACCTGATTGGGTGTGACGTCATGTGTCAGTATCAGCTTCAGCATCGCGTCCATGCTGGGATGACCGAGGCTGCCACAGGGATACGGCTTGAGCGAGACGCCGGGCGAGACGATGCTCGGCGGGTTGCCCAGCGCACCAACGATCTGCTTCGCGTCGAACCCCGCGCCGAGCGTGAACACCCGGAAGAACCCCCAGGGACTCTCCAGCGCGTCTTTGCCTCCCGTATGGCCCCGCGCGGCCAGTTCCGCGGCCATCACGCCGTTCTGCGCGGCGCGCCCCACGTGCAGCGGCTTGGTCATGGTGCCGAAGTTCAAGCGGATACCGGAGCTCATGCTCGAGGTCATGGCGAGCGCGTTGGCCAGCGCGTCGGCGTTCAGGCCAAGGAGTTTCGCGGCGGTCACCATGGCGCCGAAGATGCCGAAGGTGCCGGAGGAGTGGAAGCCGTTCTCGTAGTGGCTCGGGTGAATCGCCTCCGCCATCTTGCATTCGACCTCCAAGCCCATGAGATACGCCTCGAGGAAATGGCGGCCTGATACGCCAAGCCGCTCGCCGATCGCGAGGCTTGCGGCCAGCGGCGGAATCGTCGGATGCGTGAGCAAGCCGAAAATGCGATCGGGCGACGACGAGAGCTGCGTGTCGTCGAAATCCAGCGCGTGCCCGGCGGTTCCATTCACGAGCGCCGCGGACGCGGCGCGGCACGAAAACGTTTCGGCGCCGAGGACCGTCGCTTCGCCCACCTCTCTGCCGGCTCGAACGTAGTCTCTGACGATGGCGGTGCCATGCGCCGTGGAGCCCGCGAGGATCACGCCGAGCCCATCGACAACGCACTGTTTGGCAAGGGAGATCGCCTCCCGGGGAAAGCGATCGAGATTCCATTGCGTGACGAAATCAATGACGGCGGCGGTCGCGCGGGTGTCGTTGGTCATGATGGTTGGTGCCGCCAAGGCTACATCGCTCGCCGATTCCGCCGCAAGCGTGACAAGATAGACGCACTCAGTGGCGCGTCTCTTCGAAATTACTGCCGGGCCGCGCCGTAGTCGCGGCCCGCAGCCCGCGCTTCAAGGTTCGTTGTGACTATTGCGCAATCAGTTCCGCCGGTCCACTCGATGAGAGATCTCCCGCTGATCGGTTTGATGCTCGGCGATGCAACGGGCATCGGGCCGGAGATTTCGGTGAAAGTGCTGTCTTCCGGGGCGATCGCGGCGTCGGCGCGCCTGGCGGTGATCGGAGACGCACGCGTGCTGGAACTCGGCATGCGCGATGCCGGCATCACGATCCCCTATCAAGTATTCGCACGGTTGGACGACGTGCGGTGGCCCTGCGCGTCGGTTCCCGTGATTGACCTCGCCAATCTCGATCCGTCGCGCCTCCGGCGCGGCGAGATTTCCGAAGAATCCGGGCGCGTGTGCGGCGACACGCTGAAGCACATGATTGACTTCGCGCTCACCGGGACGCTCGATGGCATCTGTTTCGCGCCGCTCAACAAGGCGGCGCTGCAGAGAGGCGGCTGGAAGTTTCCTGACGAGCACCAGATGTTTGCGAAATTGACCAATCACGCCGGGTTTTTTGGCGAGATGAACGTCATTCCCGAATTTGCGACCTTCCGTGTCACGTCACACGTCGCGCTGCGCGACGCCGTCAATATGATCACGCCCGAGCGCATCTCGTCCGCGCTCCGCTTGGCCGATGCGACGCTCCGCGCCATGGGGTACGACCCTCCGCGGATCGGCGTGGCCGCGCTGAATCCCCATTGCGGAGAAAACGGGCTGTTTGGTGACGAGGAAATCCGCATCATCCGTCCGGCGGTCGAGAGGCTGCGTGCCGAAGGGATCGATGCGACAGGTCCGATCTCGTCGGACACGATCTTTCTCAAGGCGAAGCGGGGTGACTTCCACGGCGTGGTGATGATGTACCACGACCAGGGGCAGATCGCGACCAAGCTGCTCGGCTTCAACAAGGGGGTTACCGTGACCGCCGGGTTGAAGACGGTCTTTACGACGCCCGCTCACGGCACCGCGTTCGACATTCTTGGGCAGGGGAAAGCCGATCCAGGCGCCCTCGAATATGCCCTGCGGCTCGCGGCAACCCTTGCAGGGGCCAGAGCA
>DAIRVG010000060.1:0-1320 GCA_036802945.1 Vicinamibacterales bacterium | reverse complement strand
CATGCGCGTGAATCAGGTTGCCGAGGGCTCGAACGTCAGCGCCACGCCGTTGATGCAGTAGCGCAACCCGGTCGGCGGCGGTCCATCCTCGAATACGTGCCCGAGGTGCCCGCCGCAATTATTGCAATGGACCTCGACCCGCTTCATCCCGAAAGTGCGATCCTCAGTCGTGCCAATGGCGCCCTCGAGCGGGGCGAAGAAACTCGGCCAGCCCGTGCCGCTCTCGAACTTCCGGTCCGCGACAAACAGCCGCTGGCCGCATGCCGCGCAGGTGAAGGTACCGGCCCGGTGTTCCTGGAGCAGCGCGCACGATCCGGGCCGCTCGGTTCCATGGCCGCGGAGCACGGAGTACTGCTCCGGCGTCAGAATCCGCCTCCATTCTTCGTCTGACTTCTCAACGGGAAAGCGTTCTGTACTCATAGGACGCGATCGATCCTACCGTGAATTGCGCGCCACCTCGGGCTCGTGGGCGGCGGCCTGACAATCCGCCCAACCAGGATTGTTTGGCGCATCGAGCGGGACCGGGCCGGGCGCAGCGGGCGACCCGTCGCTCATGCCGATTCTCTTACTGACAAGCAGTGCCTCGAACGCCCACGACGGGAACGGCGTCATGGTCGGGTCGCAGCTGAAGTTGTTGTAGTGGACGTGCGCGATGTAGAAGAACTGTTTCAGCCGCTGCATCGCCGCAACGTATCGCCGGTCGTCCACGTGGTGAAACTCCACCTGCAGTTGATCGATGTGATCGAACACCGAGTCGGGCGCGAGCAGGAACGAATCCCATTCCGCGCCCTCGACATCCATCTTCACAACGAGACGCCTGTCATCGTCGCCGTTCTTCGCGAACTGCGCCCGCATCGTGTCGAAAAGCCGTCCGTCCTCGACGCTGCGCGTGCCCGCCACGCACTCCCCGTGAAACATCGTGCTGCCGTCCGGGCACGATGGTTCGCGCAGATCAAAACAGTCGTATTGATGCACGGTCACGCGAAGCCTGCGGGAAACGTCGCAGCCCCACCCGTCATAGCCGGAGACACCGTATGAATACCCCGCCGTGACCGAGCCAAGGAGATTTCCGCACAACAGGTATCCGCCGTCGTGCGCTTCGCCAAATCGCTGCAGTTGGCAGTTGGTGACCTTCACCGGCTGCACTTCGGTGAAGAGCTCCTGCCTGAGTGCCGCCGTGTACGACACGGGCTGAGCCCGCCGAAGTGCGGGACGCGCCCTCCACCACGTCGTCGCTGCGACGGCCGCAATCGCGATAAGCGAGAGCGCGGTGATTGTCACGAATGCGCGTCGAGTCGCCACGTCAGAGGAGTCTAGATC
>DAIRVG010000059.1:24614-32385 GCA_036802945.1 Vicinamibacterales bacterium | reverse complement strand
AACGCGCTCTGACACCTCTCCGCCAGCGCCTGCATGTCGCGTGACAACGGCGCTTCCAATCGCAACGGCTCGCGGGACACGGGATGCGGCAGCGTCATCCGCCAGGCGTGCAGCGCCTGGCGTGCAATCGATGAATCCGTAGCGCCGTAGACGCGATCGCCGGCGATCGGCCACCCGCTGGCGGCAAGGTGCACGCGAATTTGATGCGTGCGGCCGGTGACCAGCTCGCATTCGACCAGCGAATACCCATCTCCCCGCCACACGACACGGTAGCGGGTTTCGCTGGGCGCTCCATCGTCAGCGACGACGATGCGGCGCCGATCGGCCGGGTCGTGCTTCAACGGTAGCGTGATCGTGCCTCGGGGAGGGCGCGGCGTTCCGCGCACGATCGCCACGTACTCCTTCGTGACACGCCCGGCCTTTGCGTCACGCTGAATACGCGCATGGGCGCCCGACGACAGCGCAATCAACAGCACGCCTGACGTGTCCTTATCGAGACGGCTGACGAGCCCGGGACGCACACCCGGTTTATTCCGAAGCCGCCACAGCACCCCGTTCAGTACCGTTCCCGACACATTTCGAAACGACGGGTGTACGACCATCCCTGCCGGCTTGTTCACCGCGAGAAGGTCATCGTCCTCATAAATGATTTCCAGTGGCAGCTCTTCCGCGCGCGGTGCCTCGCGAAGCGGTGTGGCGGCGGGCAGTGTGACCACGACCGCCGCGCCCAGCCGAACTTTGACTGATGGGCGTACGGCTCGGAGCCCGTCGACGCTCACCAGCCCGTCCGTGATCCATGCTTGCGCGCGCGTCCGCGACATCCGCGACACGTCGGTGACGTGCCGCACCAGGATTTGGTCGAGCCGCAGGCACGAATCGCCCCGATCGGCGGTAAAGTGAATAATCAAGATATGAAGCTCAGAATGCCACAGCCGGAGCAGGCACTTCCCGGGCGCGCCGAGGCGATGCCCATTCCCGCGGCTCACTACGTGAACAGCCATCCGATCGCGCCGCCGTTTCCCGCAGGACTGGAGCAGGCCGTCTTCGGCATGGGTTGTTTCTGGGGTGCGGAAAAGAAGTTCTGGGAGGCCCCGGGCGTCTACTCGACCGCCGTCGGCTATGCCGGGGGTTACACGCCGAATCCGAATTACCGCGAGGTCTGTTCGGGAATGACCGGTCACACCGAGGTCGTACTCGTCGTGTTCGATCCGAAAGTCACCTCGTACGACGCGATGTTGAGAATTTTTTGGGAGCATCACGATCCGACGCAAGGCATGCAGCAGGGCAACGACGTCGGCACGCAGTACCGGTCTGCGATCTACACGTATTCACCCCAACAGAAGCGTGCGGCTGAGACATCTCGGCAGGTATTCCAGGATCGTCTGACCGTGGCAGGCTTCGGCCGCATCACCACCGAGATCGCCGACGCGCCGCCCTTCTATTACGCGGAGGACTCTCACCAGCAGTACCTCGCGAAGAACCCGGCGGGTTATTGCGGGCTCGGCGGAACGGGCGTCACGTGTCCGGTCGGTGTGAACGCCTAGTCGTTTCGGCCGCCGCGAATATGAACATGAACACGAACCGAGAAGAGAGAGCCTAGAAGAGTGAACTGTATAATCCGCCTATGAGCAGAGTGACGTATGCGAACACGCCGGCGACCCTTGACCAGGAAACGCTACGATCGACTCACGGGGTGCGGGTCGTCACGACAGCGGAAGAGGGGTTAGGGATCAACGCCCTGCCGGGTGGCGTTTACGGCTTCACGTATTCGCCTGCGCTGCCGAACGCGCCGCTCTGGACCGTGCGCCGCTATCGAGGCTACGAGACACACAAGCTGGCTGATGGCGAGGTTTTCGTAATTGGGTTTGCCGACGTGGAGACATCGGCCAGACTCGAATCGGCGCGCGGCGAGCAGACGATTCAGATTCACCCCGAGCCGGAACCTGGCGCGAACGTGCTGGTGAAGATTCCGTACTCGCGCATCAGCCATCATCGTCAATACGCCGCGCCGAATCAGGACGGCTTCACCGTCACCATTCGCGATTTGTGAATGGTGCCTGATGATTGGCAAATCGCCAATCACGAATCCTTATCCCGTCCAGTTTCCACCGGCAGCTTCGGATCGCTTTCCCACTCGGACCACGAACCGGCAAACAGCTTCGTGCCGCGCAGCCCGGCATATTCCATCGCCAGAAGATTCTGGCAGGCGGTGATGCCGGAGCCGCAGTACATCACGGCTTGATCGGCTGAGCGATCGCCAAGGACGCGCATGAAGTCGACTCGGAGCGCGTCCGGTGGGCGCATTGTTCCATCCTCGGCCAGGTTGTTCTTGTAAAAACGATTGCGGGCGCCCGGAATGTGCCCGGACACGCTGTCGAGTGGATCGGGCTGCCCCTCGAACCGCTCCGGCGAGCGTGCGTCGACGAACAACACGCCGGGATTGCCGATGCGCGTCGCCGCCTCGTCAACTGTAACGCGCATGTCTGCTCGAAGGCGCGGCGCGAATGTGGCAGCCGGGCGTTGCTCTTCGCCAGAACGAGCAGGTCGCCCCTCGCGAAGCCACTTGGCCCACCCGCCGTCGAGCACCGCGACCGCATCATGCCCGACATAGCGCAGCATCCACCAGAGACGGCTTGCATACGGTCCCGCATCCTGGTCGTAGGCAACCACCTGCGTGCCGGCGCGGATGCCGAGGTGTCCAAATGTTGTGGCCATCGTCCCCGGCGACGGCAGCGGGTGCCGTCCGTTGGTGCCTGTTCTTGCCCCAGCGAGGTCATGCGCAAGGTCGACGAAGACGGCGCCTGGGATATGTCCGCTGAGGTACTGCGCTCGCCCCCAGTCTTCATTCTTGAGGTTGTATCGGCAGTCAGCAATCAGCCAGGACGAGTCGGCGAGATGGGACGCGAGCGTTTCGGTAGAGATGAGCGTCGTATGAGGCGGCACGTGCGTAGCTTATCAAGCGTCGTGGCTCTCGCATTGCACCGATGGCGTCGGGAGTGATCTATGAAGTTAAGAGCACCCGCGATAATGGTCGTGCTGCTGATGCTGGGCAGCGGATGTGCCGCGAGACACGGCGGTCCCGTCCTTGGGGGGAGCACGACGCCTGAGCGAACGGGCACCGTATCGGGCACCGTGCGCGCGGCGGACGGCTCGCCGTTGAGTGGACGCCGCGTGAGCGCCATCGACATGGCGACCGAAACGCACTACGACGCGACGACCGCCGCCAGCGGCGGGTTCACCATCAGAGTGCCCTCAGGGAAGTACCGCTTGGAGGTGGAGCTGCGCGGCGGCGACGTCATCGCCACACAGCCAGCCCAAACGGACGTGAACGTCGGTGACCTCGACGCCCAGCTCGACTTCGTGATCGCGCGCTAGGTAAACCCAAATCCAAATCCCAAAAATGAACCGGCCGGGGTTCTTTGGGATTTGGGACTTGGGATTCGGGATTTGGGTTTTTCTACATACGCTCGAGCGCCGCGATGCGCGCCTCGAGCGGCGGATGCGTCGAGACCAACACCATCCAGCCGCGCGTGCCGTTGATCTTCAACGTCGCCAGCGCCTGGTGCTGTGGATCAACCAGCTCTCGATTTGCGGCGAGGCGGCGCAACGCCGCGATCATGCGGTCGCGCCCGGCCAGCATCGCGCCGCCGCGATCTGCGCGGAACTCACGCCGGCGCGAGAACCAGTTCGTGATGAGCGATCCCAGCATCCCAAAGACGATCTGCAGCACGATCACCACGAGGAAGGAACCGCCTCGGTCCCGCGAATCTCCGCGGTTTGCGATGACGTACGCGACCAGTCTCGCCAGGAACATCACGAACGCGTTGATGACACCCTGTAGCAGCGTCATCGTCACCATGTCACCGTTGGCTATATGCGAGATCTCGTGACCCAGCACCCCGGCGACCTCATCCTCACGCATCGAGCGCAGCAGTCCCGTGGAGACGGCCACGAGCGCGCGGCTCTTGCTCGGTCCCGTGGCGAAGGCGTTCACCTCGGGTGAGTCGTAGACGCCGACCTCCGGCATCGGGAGTCCGGCCTGCTGTGACAGATTGGCGATGGTGGCGTACACGCGATCGAGTGCCGGGTCGCCAGTATGGCCGTCGACCATCTGCATGCCCGTGGCGCGCTTTGCGATCCATCTCGACATCTGGAGCGAGATGAACGCGCCGCCCATGCCCCAGACGAAGCAGAAGATCGCCAGCGAGCCAATGTCGAGGCCGCCTGGTCCGACGTACCGGCCGACGCCCAGGATGCTCAGGACGATCGACAGTGTCAGGACGACGGCGAGGTTGGTCACGAGGAACAGAAAAATTCGCTTACCCATAGGCTGAGAATAGCACCTCCACTGTCTTTAGACGCGCGGTTCGCCGGACAGGCTTCAACGCTTGACACTGTGGCGCGGCCGTCCTCGATTACAACTCCCTCCCAGTGTGGCCCCTTAACCCGCAAATATGTATGACAATCAATTGGTGAACACTTGCATTGTCAGGTCTATCAATATCAAGATCTCGCCATGACAATGTGGCTGCCGAATCTCGAAGGACGTCGCGGCCCCGTCTACCGCCGCATCGCAGACGCGATCGACGACGAGGTCCAGAAGGGGAGCCTCCGCGCGGGCGCCAGGCTTCCGCCCCACCGTGACATGGCCGATCACCTGGGTGTCACGGTCACCACGATCACGCGCGCGTACACAGAAGCGGCGCGCCGAGGCCTGATCTCGGGTCACGTTGGTCGTGGCACGTTCATCCGCGGCCACGAGATAGACGAGTCGTCCGCTCACGACCCGATCGATCTCAGCATCAACGTCCTGATGCCCGACAAGGAAGTGGCTTCGTTGGAGCCGCGGATGTTCCAGCGTCGCGTCCTTCCGTGGACGCAGTTGCTCGGCTATGTTCCGACGCCCGGCCATCGTCGTCACCGGCAGGCGCTGGCCGACTGGCTGACGACGCTCGGGATGCCGGCGTCGCCAGATCGCCTGGTGCTGACGGCGGGCGCGCAGCACGCCATGGCAGTCGCGTTCGCGGCGACCACCAAGCCGGGCGACACCGTTCTGGTCGAGGACTTGACCTACTCGGGGATGAAGGCGCTCGCGCAGTTCTACCACCTGAAACTGCGCGGGGTCGCGATGGACAGTGAGGGTTTACGGCCCGACCTGCTCGACGCCGCCTGCCGTTCGACGCGTGCCCGCGTGCTGTATTGCATGCCGAGGCTGCAGAACCCGACGTCCGCGATCATGCCGGAGCGCCGCCGCCGCCAGATTGCTGCAATCGCCGAGAAGTACCGGCTCACCGTGATTGAGGACGACGTGTACGGATTCCTGTCGCCGGAACAGACATGCCTCGCGACGCTGATTCCCGACAGAACCGTTTTCGTGACGAGTCTGTCGAAGAGCCTGTTCCCGGGACTCCGGATGGGATGCGCGGTCGCCGCGCCCGCATTCCTGGAGCGCCTGAACGCGGCCGTGTGGGCGACGACGCTGATGACGTCGCCGATCGGCGCGGATCTGCTCTGCGGATGGCTCGAGGACGGGACCGCGGCGCGCATCGTCGATTGGAAGCGCCACGAGGTTGCCGCGAGGCAGGGGATGGCGCGGCGCCTTCTCGACGGTCAGCGTGTGCTCACGCATCCGGCAAGCCCGCATGCGTGGCTGCAGCTTCCGCCGCGCTGGACGGCGGACAGTTTTGCCGCCGAGATGCGTTCACGGGGCGTCCTGGTGAACGCCTCAACCGCGTTCAGCGTTGGCGATCAGCCGCCTCCACGCGCGATTCGACTCTGCGTCGGGACGCCACGCACTCGCGCAGGCCTCGAGCAGGCGCTGACGCGCATCGTGGACACCCTCGCTGAACGCGCCCCCGCGGCCCGGGCGGTTGTGTGATTGTTCAGAAATTCGAAATGCCAAACTCAAAATGCAAACAACACGTGGTGCGTTGCGACCTCGCAAAGCCATGGAGTGTTTGCATCTTGCATTTTGAATTTTGCATTTCAGGAGCGCAGCGCTTCTGCCAGGCGATGTAAGAACAGTCCGACGTCGGTGACGACTCCGACCGTTTGCATCGATCCCCGATCGCTCAATTTCGTGACGACCGCGGGATTGATGTCGACACAGACGACTCGCACCCAGGACGGCAGCATGTTGCCGACGCCAATGCTGTGCAGCATCGACGACAGCATCAGTACCAGCTGCACGTTGTTCCCGAGTACCTCCGCATAGCGCTCCTGCGCCGCGATGAGATCCATCAGGGTATCCGGCAGCGGCCCGTCGTCCCGGATGCTTCCGGCGAGGACGTACTCAACGCCGTGCTTGACGCACTCGTACATCACACCTGACTTGAGCACGCCACTCTCAACCGCGGACCGGATGCCGCCCGCCCGGTTGATAGTATTGATGGCCGCCATGTGATTGCGGTGCCCCTGCTCGACGGGTGCGCCGGCGGCGAGGTCGATTCCAAGGGACGTTCCCGAGACGGCGAATTCGATGTCGTGCACGGCCAGCGCGTTGCCGGCGAGCACCGCCTGCACGTATCCGGCGCGAATCAGCTCGGAGAAATGCTCCACGCCTCCCGTGTGCACGACGACCGGTCCCGCGACGACAGCGATGCGGCCGCCCGCCTTCTTGACCTCGCGCATCATCGCGGCGATGCGCGCGACGCTCCCCTCGACCCGACGCTCCGACGAGACGTCGTTGCTCATGAACGCGAAGCCGAGACGATCGCGCTCGCGGAACTCGGGCGTGACACGGATGCCTTCGTGGCCGCACACGATCGCCTCGCCGGCCCTCACATCGCGGAGCTTCCTGCAGACGGGTTTACCGCCGGAGACGACGATGACCGCGTCCATCCGCTGCTTCTCGACTTCCACCCACCGTCCAGCGACGCGCACCTGCGTGCGGTGGTTGGTCGTTGAATAGAAATCGTCGGGGACACAGCGATCCTTCTCGGCCGGTGTGACGAGCGCGTCGCTCTCGCGCAGGGGGTGACAGCCCCACAACGTGAGCTGTTGAAGCAGCTCATCCAGCACCTGCGCGTCGGTCGCCGTGATCCGCATCTCGATGCGCGAGGCGTCGTCGTTGGTGCGGCCGATGTCGAACTTGACGATTTCGTACTGAGCCCGATATTCGATGATCTTGTCGAAGATTGCCGACAGGTGGCCGGAGTCGATCAGGTGTCCTTCGGCCTCTATCGTGTCGGTGGCAGCCATGGCTGCCCCATTCTAGCGGTACGGTTCCTGCTGAAGGTGAACAGGGAGCCCAGATACGGGATCCGGGATCCGGGATCCGAGATGATGACCCTAAGGAGTTCGCTATGTCACGACGCGCGGTAGTGAAGCTTGGGATTCCGGCACTGGTGGTGGCCGCGCTCGCCGTGATTGCGCTGTGGCGTATCGGGCCGCCGCCGGTGAGCACCGGTGACGTCGGGACGACCGGTGCAGCGGCGCCAGACGGCGTTACGGCGCCGCTCACCGCCGTCGCGGACATGCTGACCAACAATGCCGTTGGGCGGGAGGCCGCGCTCGAGCATGTGCCTATTCGGGAGCGCGTTGCCGATCGCTACCTGTGGATCGGCGGTGGGGATGAGCGTCCGGTGTTCGCGGTGCTCGACGAGGACGTGAAGGTCGATACCGAGCACGCCGTCGATCTGAAACCGGGTCAGCGCGTTACCCTCATCGGGATCGTCCGCCCGGTGCCGAAGGCCGCCGAGGCCGTCAAGCAGTGGCATGTGTCGCCCGCGACCGCCACGCTCATCGAGGAATCTGGTACGTATCTCCACGT
>DAIRVG010000059.1:0-24514 GCA_036802945.1 Vicinamibacterales bacterium | reverse complement strand
ATGTGTCGCCCGCGACCGCCACGCTCATCGAGGAATCTGGTACGTATCTCCACGTCACGGAGATTCGTCAGTAAATCCCAAAACCCAAATCAACCTTAGGCCCAAATCGCCAAGCCCCAGCCTTGGGATTTGGAGTTTGGGATTTGGGATTTGGGATTTCCTACTTCCCGTCGGGAACGAATTTATAGCCGACGCCGCGGACGGTCTGCAGGAACTGCGGCGATCCAGGACGATCGCCAAGGTAGCGCCTCAGGCGGACGATGAAGTTGTCGATCGCCCGCGTGTCGGTGCTCTCATCAAGGCCCCAGACATTTTCAAGAATCGCGCGCCGCGAAACCGGCTGGCGGGCGTGCGTCACGAGATACCGAAGCAGGTCGCACTCCATGAGCGTCAGCCGGTACGACGTGCCCCCCGACTGCAGCTCCATCGCCGTGAAATCGAGTGTGCGTCCCGCGAACGAATAGACGTCGGGCGCCGCCGGCCGCGCAGCCGTTTCCACGGGCTGCGTTTCATTCCAGCGGACCCTCCGAAGCAGCCCGTTGATCCGAGCGATCAAAATGGCGAGCTCGAACGGCTTCGGCAGGTAGTCGTCGGCGCCTGCCTCGAATCCCTTCAGGACGTCCTCGGGCCGGTTGCGCGCGGTCAGCATCAGGATTGGAACGAACTGCCCGGCACTGCGGAGAGCCGTCGCGACGGCAAAGCCGTCTTGTCCCGGGAGCATGACATCGAGCACCACGACGTCGAACGGGCGCCGCTCGTCCAGGATTGAGGCGAGCGCCTGCTCGCCGTTGGTCGCGACGGCAACGTCGTGACCCTCGGCTTCGAGGTTGAAGCACAGGCCGCTGGCGATGTGCTGCTCGTCTTCGACGACGAGGATGCGGCTCATGACGGGCCCGGGAGTCGGGAGTCGGGACTCGGGACTCGAATCCCGGATCCCGACTCCCGAATCCCGGTTTGTCGGGGGAGTTCGAGCGTGAACGTGGCGCCGCGTCCTTCGCCCTCGCTTTGCGCAAACACGCGGCCGCCGTGGGCGCGCGCAATCGAGCGCACGATGTACAGTCCGAGGCCCGTTCCCTTCACCTGCTTCAGTCCTCGCGTCTGCACGCGGTAGAAACGTCTGAAGATCCGCTTCAACTGCTTGTGAGGAATGCCGACGCCGCGATCCTGCACGCGTACCCACACCGTGTCGGGTGAGGGTGCGGCGACGGCGACGATCACGCGGACGGCGTCGTTCGAGTATTTGACGGCGTTGTCGAGGAGGTTCGTGACCACCGTGCGCAGCTCCTCGAGATCGCCGCGCACCATCAGCGGACCCGCGTCGTGCGATTCGAGCACGATGGCGCCCGCGTCTAGGTGATGACGCGCGAGGGCGAGCGCCACGGATTCGCGCGCCAGCGCCGACATGTCCACCGGCGCTCGCGCGACGGCCTTCGGCTTCTGGCTCAAGGCGCCCGCCTTGAGCACCTGGTCGACGGTGCGGTGCAGCCGCTCCGCGTCCGCGAGCATGACGTCGTAGAAGCCGCGACGCTGGTCGTCGGTCAGCGTGCGCGACTGCAGCGTTTCCAGATACAGGCGGATCGACGCGATTGGCGTCTTGAGCTCGTGGGTAACGGCGTTGATGAAGGTGTCGTGTTCCTCATTCCGGCGGATCTCGAGCACGAGGAAGACGGTGTAGATGATCAACCCCGCGATGATCAGTCCGAACGTGATGATGCCGAAGATGAGGACGCTAAGGCGAGTGCGCTCCGCGGTGATGACGATCCAGCCGATGTTGAGCGAGATCGCAGCCGCGACGAGCAGGACGCAGAGGGCGACAAAAAACGCGATGGCCTTCTGGCGCCGGGTCACCAGGTTATTCTAGGCCACAGCCTCATCCTCTTCGAGCACGAGAGGACCGCTCTCGGATTCGCCCGCGAGACGGTCGTTTTCCTCATAGGGGACGGCCTGCGCGATCTTTGCGACCTTGACGTCCCACGCCAGGCCGAGCATCCGCAGCGTGCTGATGCCAATCCAGTTCAGATCCAGCTCGTACCACGCGAGCCCGTGACGTGCGGACACCGGATGGGCGTGGTGGTTGTTGTGCCACCCCTCGCCGAAGGTGAGGAGCGCGACCCACCAGTTGTTCGTGGAATCGTCACGTGTCTTGTAACGGCGCGAGCCCCACAGGTGCGTGGCCGAGTTCACGAGCCACGTGGTGTGGAGGCCGACGGTAGTACGGAAGAAGATGCCCCAGAGCACGTACGGAATTCCTCCGAACGCGAGCAGGCCCAAACCGACGACAACGTTGCTGAGCCAGTGCCATTTGGACAACCAGACGTGGAAACGATCGCGGCAGAGATCCGGGGCGTACTTCGAAAGCACCGATGCATCGTGGTGCAGCCCCTCGCCGGTCATGATCCATCCCATGTGAGCCCACCACGTGCCTTCGCGCGGCGTGTGCGGGTCGCCTTCACGATCGGACTTCTGATGGTGGATGCGGTGGGTCGCGACCCAGAAGATCGGGCCGCCTTCGAGCGCCAGCGTGCCGCAGATCGTCAGGAAGTACTCGACCCACTTGTAGGTCTTGTAGCCGCGGTGCGTCAGCAGGCGATGGTACGACATGCCGATCCCGAGCATGCCTCCGACGAAGTACAGAACGAGTGCGGCGATGAGCGCGCCCTTCGTCACGAAGAACAGCGCCGCGATCGCGCCAATGTGGAACCCAATCATCGCCGTGGCGGTGATCCAGTTCGTTCCCTTCTGATACTTGCGCCCGTACATGAGCGTCGGCTGCACCACGAGTGTTGCCCTCCGGCTGTGTGTGTCTTATCGGGACAGAGCCTCTGCACGATAACAAGCCGGGCGCTCGGCGACTGTAATACTTCTGTAATGGCTGTAAGCGGTGGAGACGTTAGGGGTTAGGGGTTAGGGGGAAGGGGTTAGGGGTTAGGGGTTCGCAAGGAGCGGATACGGATTGATTGCCTCGCCCTTCCACCACTTCTTGTCGGGGCCGAGCCGGGAGATCTCGAAATGCAGGTGCGGTGCGCTGGCTGAGGCGTTACCGGTGCTGCCGACGTATCCGAGAAGCTGACTGCGCTTGACGGTCTGGTGCTCGCGCAATCCGCTCGCGTAATGGTCGAGGTGCGCGTAGTAATACGAGAACGTCTCCGTCGGATCGAACTGATAGATCGTCAGACCGCCCGCCTTGCTCGTGAACAGCTTTGCGATGGTGCCGTCGTCTGCGGCCAGTACCTCGGTGCCGCGCGGCGCCATGATATCGATCGCGTCGTGCCTCCGGCCGATGCCGCGAGCATCCGTGAACGTGTCGTACAACCCGTCACGCGTTATGCCTTCGACCGGGATTCTGAGATCGTGTTTATAAAGCGATGAGATAGATTCGACCATCGACGGGGGCGCGGCCTCCACTGCTAGGGCGCGGGGAATGACGCCGGGCGACGACAGTTCCCTTGTCACAGGTCCGCGCGTCGAGGCGGGAGCAGGTTCGCCCCCTCTGGCCGAATCCACCGGCTGCAGATCCTCAAGACGATTCGCGCGCGCGATCAGCGCCGTCGCCGCGAGGGCGCCAAGCGCGAAGCTCAGGCCGATGACGAGCACGCGGCTGCGCAGCCGATCGAGACGCCGTCGGTCGATCCGCCTCACTGACGGAATACCACTCGCGTGCCCGGTTTCACCCATTGCGCGACGCGCTCGGCATCCCAGTTCGTCAGCCGCACGCACCCGTGCGATTCGACGTGGCCGATCTTCGAAGGCTCTGGCGTGCCATGAATGCCGTAATGCGGCTTCGAGATATCGATCCAGATGACGCCGACGGGATTGTTTGGTCCAGGCGGAATCATCGCCTTGGCATCGCCGGGAGTCGCATCCCAGAACAGATCCGGGTTGTAGTGAAACTTGGGGTTGCGCTGGACTCCGTTGACCTTCCATGTGCCGATCGGCAGCGGATCGTGTTCGCTGCCGCTCGTGACCGGCGCATGAAAGAGCACGTGCCCGCCCGCATCTTCAACCGTGAGCGAGCTGCTGCCTTTCGTGACAAAGACCGTGATTGCCCCGGATGACGCCGCTGCCGGCGCCGTCGCACTTACGTTCGGCACCATGATGCGCTCGCCGGTCAGCTCGAACGTCGCTCGAGGGTTCAGCCGCTGCAGCAGGGCCACGCTGCTGTGAACGCGCTCCGCGATCGCTTCGAGTGGCGAGCGGTAGTTGAGCGCATCGAGTGAGGCCTGCTCGGGCAGGGTCGGCGGGATGTTCGGCGTGAACGGTCCAGCGACATCCACGTCCGTTATCGAGTACTCGACCAGGGGCTGCGCACCGCCGGCGGCCTCGGTCAGTTGCTTCCACGTCGCATCATCCAACTGCCCCGTCGTGGGCAGCTGGTGTTCCATCTGGAATGCGGCGAGCGCGCGCTGAAGGTTCTGCCCGGACCGCCCGTCGATCTCGCCGGGCGAAAAGCCCGCACGATCAAGTGCGACCTGCGCGGCAAGAACTTCGTTGACGACAGGCGCGGGCCCCGCCTGCACTGTCGATATAAGGCAGAGCAGACAGCACAGCAGCACGAAAGATCTCATGGGTGGTCAAGGCTGCAAATGACGGTCCTCCCCGTTATGCTGCACAGGTGAGCGCCTGCCGCGCTGAAGCGCAATCATGAGCTTGGTCGAGACACCGGCGCGAAAGCGGGTCTTTTCGCTGAGCATCCACGCCGACTATCGCTGCCGCCATTCCGGCGTCTGTTGCACATCCGACTGGGATGTGCCCGTTGAGGTGCCGCTATATCGCTCGCTGGACGCGGCGCTGAGCTCAGGCCGAATCGCTCCCTCGGGAGTCCCGGACGAGGCTGATCCGCCGCTGATCGTCGAACAGGATCTGCCGGACGAGGCCGCGGCAATGGTGGCGCGAACTGCTACGGGCGATTGCGTCTTCTATCACCGTCACTCGGGCCTCTGCGTGATTCACCGCGATCTCGGAGAGCCGATGCTGCCGTCGACGTGCCGGCACTTTCCACGCCTGGCGGTCCGCGACGCGCGCGGAACCTTCATCTCGCTGACGCATTACTGTCCGACCGCGGCGGCCTCGTTGTTCCGAGTCGATGTGCCGATCGAAATTATCGAGAGTCCGCCCGCATTTCCGCAGGCCGAGTACGACGGCCTGGTCGTGAAGGCTGATGCGTGGCCGCCGCTGTTGCATCCCGGTATGCTCACCGATCTCGACGGGTATGCCGCCTGGGAGCGCCACATGGTGTCGAGGTGCGCAGACGCCGCGCTCACGCCGGAAGGCGTGATCGCGACACTGGAGCGAGACGCGCGGCTCGTGCGGCGCGTCAAGGCGTCGGAAGGAGAATCGATCACGCTCGCGATCGAGATACTTCCGCGAGACGGTGTGCCCGCCGCGATCCCGGACACCCTCGACGTGAGCCTGTCGCGGCACGCGGAAGTCATGGCGGCGGTGCCGGACGAATGGAAGCCCGAGGCGGACGAACACGGCCTCGCGGAAGTCTTTGAGCGCGACGTCCGGCCGCGCTGGCAGGAATGGCAGGCGCCGTTGAAACGATACCTGGCCGCGAAGGCATTTGCCTCCTGGACCGCCTACCAGGGACGCGGCCTGCTGACGATCGTGCGCGGCCTCGACGCGGCGCTCGCGCTGGTCCGCGTCGAAGCCGCACGTCAATGCCGTGATGCGAACCGGACGCTCGACGAAGCGCTCATGCGCGAGGCGTTCAGGTATGCGGACTATTCGCTCAACCACCTGGCGAGTGGAGACGAGCTCGCGGAGGCATGGTCGAGCGCGGAGTCGTAGCGATCCCAGGAATCGCAAGGCGGGCCAAAAAGGATCCGCCCTACACGTCGAACACGGCGACCACCGGACCGTGGTCGCTCGTACCCACTTCTCTCTGCACCACGCACGAAGAGGCGTGCCCGGCGATCGGTTGCGCGGCGAGGACGTAGTCGAGCCGCCACCCGATATTGCGCTGCTTCATGTTGCGCCACGGCGCCCACCAGGTGAACAGCTCCGCGTTATCGGGATCGAGCGCGCGGTGTACGTCGACGAGCCCGCGGCTCACGATCCGCTCGATGAGCGCTCGCTCCTCCGGCAGCTGTCCGATGGCCCGCGGCTTCCGCTCCTTGGGATGCACGTCCATGTCGGTGCGCGCGACATTCAGATCTCCACACATGATGAGTGGCGTCCCCGAGGCCTGAAACTCGGCGGCGTAGGCATCCATCGCCTCCAGGAAGCGCATCTTGGCGGGGAAGTCCTTTCCTCCGTTCGGCACGTAGATCGATGCAACGGTCGCCTGGGGCAGCCGCACGGCCACGATCCGGTGCTCGTAGTCGAAGTCGGGATGATGAAACGCGGGCCGTTCCGGATATGTCGCCTTGCGCACATGCAGGCCGACGCCCGAATAGCCTTTCCCGCCGTGCCAGTAGCACCAATACCCTTCGAGCTCGCACAACCATACCGGCAGCTGATCGAGGCCGGCCTTGATCTCCTGCAGGCACAGGGCATCCGGCTGCTCACGTTCGATGAATTCCTGCACCTGCGCCTGCCGCGCCCGAATGCCGTTCACGTTCCAGGTTGCTACCTTCATGGCCCCCTTTCATCGGGGCGCCAAGGCTATCATTGGCGTCGCCATGGTGAACCGCAAGGCGCGCGCCGTCGCGCTGGCCGTCCTGCTCGTCGTCTCGGGCTCGGGATGGACGAGCACACAATCGCAAGTCGGCGCGGCCATCACCTCGCCGAGGGAGCAGTTTGGCTCCAACATCGGCGACGACTACTTCCTCGCGAACTATACGCAGATTGAAGCGTACTGGAAAAAGCTCGACGGGCAGTCCGACCGTATGTCGCTCGTCGACATCGGCAGGACGGAAGAGGGCCGGACGCAGTGGATGGCCGTTGTCACCGCGCCCGAGAATTCCCGCGCGCTCGATCGGTACAAGGAAATCTCTCAGCGCCTGGCGCGCGCGGAAGGACTGACCGACGATCAGGCGCGCGCGCTCGCCGCGGAAGGCAAGGCAATCGTATGGATCGATGGCGGCCTCCATGCGAACGAAGTGCTCGGCACGCAGCAGTTGATCGAAACGGCGTACCAGCTTGTCAGCCGCAACGACGCAGAGACGATGCGCATCCTGCGGGACGACATCATCCTGCTGGTCAACTGCAATCCCGACGGGGAAGAGCTCACCGCCAATTGGTACATGCGGGAACCCGATCCGCTGAAACGGACGCTCAACGGCCTGCCGCGCCTCTATCAGAAGTACACCGGACACGACGACAACCGCGACTTCTACATGTCGACGCAGGCGGAGACGATCAACATGAACCGCGTCTTGTACAAGGAGTGGTTCCCCCAGATCGTCTACAACCACCATCAGACCGGACCTGCGGGCACCGTGATGTTCGCGCCGCCGTTCCGCGATCCGTTCAACTACGTCTTCGATCCGCTGATCCCAGTCGGCATCGATCTGCTGGGCGCGGCGATCCACGGCCGCTTCGCGGCTGAGGCGAAGCCGGGTGTCACCATGCGTAGCGGTTCGACGTACTCCACGTGGTGGAACGGCGGGCTGCGCACGACGGCATATTTTCACAACGAGCTGGGGTTGCTGACCGAGGCGATCGGTAACCCGACGCCGGTCGATATTCCCTACGTCGCCGAGCGGCAGCTGCCGCGCGCCGACCTGCCGTATCCCATCGCGCCCCAGCGCTGGCATTTCCGCCAGTCGATCGAGTACGAGTTGACGGCCAATCGAGCGGTCCTCGACGCGGCGTCACGATATCGCGAAACGTTCCTCTTCAACATCTACCGGATGGGGAGGAATTCGATCGAGCGCGGCAGCCGCGATACGTGGACGGTGTCGCCCCATCGCATGGCCGCCACGGGCAGCGCGGCCGGCACGGCGGCGCGCCTCGACCGGGACAAGCTCCGCGATCCGCAGCTCCGCGATCCGCGAGGCTACATCCTGCCGTCCGATCAACCGGACTTTCCCACCGCAACGAAGTTCGTGAACGCGCTGTTGTTGAATGGCATCACGGTCCTGCGCGCGTCCGCGCCGTTTGCGGTGAACGCCGCCCGCTATCCGGCCGGTTCGTTCATCGTGAAGACCAGCCAGGCGTTCCGGCCGCACGTGCTCGACATGTTCGAGCCGCAGGACCACCCGGACGACATTCCGTATCCCGGCGCACCACCGACTCCGCCCTACGACAGCGCCGGGTGGACGCTCGCGTTCCAGATGGGGGTCAAGTTCGACCGCATCCTCGATGGATTCGATGGGCCGTTCGAGAGAATCACCGGAGTCGCCAGGCCGCTCGCAGGCCGCGTCGTGGCAGCGGAAAACGTGACCGGGTACCTGGTCGGGCATCAACAGAACGACGCGTCGATTGTCGTCAATCGGCTGTTGAAGGCAGGCGAGGACGTGTACTGGCTCCGGGACCGGACGCTCGGCGGCGCGCCTGATGCGACCGGCTCCATCTATATCGCGGCGAAGGCGACAACGCTGCCGGTTCTGCAGAGGGCGGCGACCGATCTCGGATTGACGTTTACCGCCGTGTCGTCGCGGCCTCCCGTCGATGGGATGAAACTGCGCGCCGTTCGTATCGGGTTGTGGGATCGATACGGCGGGTCGGTCGAAAGCGGATGGACCCGGTGGCTACTGGAGCGATACGAATTTCCGTTCGACGTCGTGTACCCGCAGGCGCTCGATGCCGGCAACCTCCGCGCGATGTACGACGTGCTGATTTTCCCGACCGACGCAATCCCGGAACGCGACGGGAACGAAGCCCAGTCGCCGGCGAATCTACCCGTCGAGTATCGCGATCGCACGGGCAGCGTCACCGTGGCGCGCACGATTCCGCAACTGAGGGCGTTCGTCGAGCAGGGGGGCACCGTGCTGGCCATCGGGAGCTCGACACGTCTCGCGAAGCATTTTGGCGTGCCGGTGACGAGCGCGCTCGTCGCAAAGAGCGCGGACGGTTCGACGCAGCCACTGCCGCGCAGCAGGTTCTACGTGCCCGGATCGGTGCTGCGCGTCAGCGTCGACAACATGACGCCGCTCGCGTACGGGTTCGGGCGTCAGGTGGACGTGTTTTTCGACGATAGTCCCGCATTCACCCTCGGGCCGAACGCCGTCGCCAATGGTGTCTCCACTGTCGCCTGGTACGAGAGCGACTCGCCGCTGCGCAGCGGATGGGCGTGGGGTCAGTCGTATCTGAAGGGAAGCGCCGCGGTCGTCGACGCGCCCCTCGGCAAGGGGCGCGTACTGCTGTTCGGTCCCGAGATCACGTTCCGCGCACAGTCGCACGGGACGTTCAAGTTCCTGTTCAACGGCATTTACTACGCGGGGCTCTCATCCGCCGGTCGATGATCGATGAGCCACGCCAGCGCACTTTCGCGGAGCGACTGAACATCGTTGGCCAGCGACGTGCTCAACGCCTCGGCGCCCGTCAGATCGCCAGCCGACCCCATCGATTCCAACGTCCTCGCGGCTTCAACGGCGTCGGAGACGCCGAACGCCAGAAGGGATCCTCGCAGGCGGTGGGCCGCTGCACGCAGCGTGACGGCGTCGCCTGCAGCCACCGCCGTTCGGATGGCCTCCAGCTGAGAGGGTGTAGTGTCGACGAGGAGCTGCGCGAGCTCGCGCACGAGACCTTGATCTCCGTACTCCTCGAGGAGCGCTGCTGCGTCGAAGCCAGGCACGTTGCAAATTATGACCGATAGCGCCCTTACCGAGCTCGCGTCGCGCATTGCATCCGCACGCCGTGTAACAGCAATAACGGGCGCCGGTGTGTCCGCGGCGAGCGGCGTGCCGACCTTTCGCGGTCCCGAGGGATTGTGGCGTCGCTACCGGCCGGAAGATCTCGCGACGCCGGACGCGTTCGCACGCGATCCCTCGCTCGTCTGGGAATGGTACGCCTGGCGGCGGGAAAGCGTGGCCGCGTGCCGTCCGAATGCGGCGCACGACGTGCTCGCGCGGTGGTCACAACACGACGGGTTCCGTCTCATTACGCAGAACGTTGACGATCTGCACGGCTGTGCACGTGGCCTGGTTCGCCTCCACGGCTCGCTCTGGGAGCTCAAGTGTTTCAAGGCGTGCCCGGCGGGCGCGCTGCCTTGGCGCGACGAACGCGTGCCGCTCCCGGAGCTGCCTCCACTGTGTCCCCATTGCGGCGGCCAGGCGCGTCCCGCCGTCGTCTGGTTCGGAGAATCGCTCGACGGCGCGGATGTCGATCGGGCATTCGAGGCGACAACGTGCGATGTTTTTCTGACGATTGGCACGTCCGCGGTCGTCTATCCGGCCGCCGGATTTGTCGACCAGGCGAAGGCGAGGGGGGCGTTCACTGCTGAAATCAACGCGGAGAAGACCCCCGCGTCGTCCCGTGTCGATCTGTCACTGCTCGGACCGGCCGAAGAGATCCTGCCGTCGATCGAACAGCTCCTCGCCGAACCGAAATAGCGAACGTTGGGATTCGGGCTTGGATTTGGGGTTTGGGATTTGGGATTTGGGATTTACCATCACCTGATGCACAACCCGTTCGTTCCGGAAACGCTCGAAGGCTGGAGCGTTCTGCACCTGATGTACCGGGTGCGGTGGGATCGCATCCGCCCCCTTTCGAGCGCCGATCGCCACAGGATGGCAGAGCAAGCCGTCGGCGCGCTGGTCGTACCCGACGCTGGATCGACCGCCTTCGTCCAGGTGCTCGGCCACAAAGCCGATCTGATGCTCGTCTGCTTCCGACGCGGATTCGAGCAGCTTGCCCAGGCGCAGCTCGACTTCTCCCGCACCGCGCTGCACGATCTTCTCGAGCCCACATCGTCGTACGTGTCGGTCGTCGAACTCGGGATGTACGAGATGACCGCGAAGATGCACGCGCAGGTAGGCGCCGCCCACAAACCCGGCACCGACGAATTCGACAATGCGTTCAACGGCGAGATGGAGACGCAGCGCCAACGCGTGATGAGCCGCCTCTTTCTCGATCTTCCCGGCGCACGCTACGTCTGCTTCTATCCGATGAACAAGCGGCGCGGCGAAGCGATCAACTGGTACTCTGAAACCTTCGAGCGCCGCGCGTCGATGATGCGCGAGCACGGCATGATCGGCCGCCACTATGCCGGCAAGGTGACTCAGGTCATCTCGGGGTCGATCGGGTTCGATGACTGGGAGTGGGGCGTTGACCTCTTCGCGCAGGATCCGCTGGTGTTCAAGAAACTGATTTACGAGATGCGATTCGACGAGGCGAGCGCGAAGTTCGCGGAATTTGGTCCGTTCTACACCGGGCTGCAGTTCGCCCCCGGTCAGCTCGCGTCATTCCTGGATGGACAGGTTCCGACCCTCTGACGATTTCACCTCACCCTGAGGCGTAGTCACGGGGTGACGGGTCCTCACAAATCTGTGATCGAAATGCCGATTTTGTAGCGGCCCGTGGGATCACAGAAAAGGTGTGCATACGCTAAATTGCACGCCCTGAACAGATAGCGCTCGAGCCCCTCGCGCGGTGGGCGGGCGCGCTAATTGCTGAGGTTCTCGGGTCACGGAGAACCCAGAATGACCCCTCAGGAGACCTTCATTACCCGCCTTCGACGGCATCGCGAGCGGAACCGGATCTCCCTCGATGAAATCGTCAGCGCGACGCGCATCAAGCGGGAGCAGCTCGAAGCCTTCGAGAGCGGCGACCTGACGGTATGGCCTCGCGGCATCTACGCGCGCGCGTGGATTCGCGGCTACGCCGGTGTCATCGGGCTTGACCCCAGCGATACGGTCGATGAGTTCTGCAGGCTGTTTCCGCAGGGCGATCGCCGCGCGGAAGCGACGTTCCGCGACTTCGCGGCGATCATCGCGCACCCATCCACGTACCAGGACGAGCTCGGACATCCCGAGGAGGGTGACCGCCGGCGCCCGTTGTCGCCAGTCGATGCGATCGAGTCGCCAATCGATGCGACCGAGTCGCCAGTCGATACGACCGAGAAGCCTTCAACGTGGCGCGATCACCTGCTCCGCGTGATGCGCAATCTCCGCCCCACACGGAGCGAGCGCGCGGTGCGCTCAGCGCACACCAACTAGACTGGGATCTGGGATCTGGGATCCGGGATCCGGGATCCGGGATCCGTTGCGTGTAGGCGAGCTCAGGGCAGCAAAGCCTGCGGCGCCTCGATGAAGCCATGATGGAGGATCCTCACGGCCTCCTCGGTCCGGTCGCGCGGCACCATCCACGTGATACGGAATGACGAGGTCGAGATCATGGCGAACGTAATGCCTTTGCCTGCGAGCAGATTCGATCCGGCACGGACGTTCGCGTAGGTGGCGTTGATGCCCGCACCGACCACGCTGACGGCCGCGAGGCCGTCGATCAGCCGCGCGCGCCCACCGAGCCGCGTCTGCAGCGTGTCACGAAGCCGCTCTTCGTCATGCAGGTTCTCGCGCGAAATGGCGACGTCGATGCGATCGTTGAAGACGTGAAGCTGTTTGCCGGCGACGCCGCGCTCGTCCAGCAGAGCGAGCAGCTCCGGCAGCTTCGCCTCGCTCTTGAGGAGAATCACCTCACGCTCGCTGGCGACACCGACGACCGTGCCGGGCATCCGCGGCGCCGATTTACGGACGACGGTTCCGTCGCTGGAGGGATCGGCGCCGGGGAGTGGCCCGCTGGTCGCACGCGCATAGATCGCGATCCCTTTCTCCTTCGCAAACTCCACGGCCTGGGCGTTCAAGACCTTCGCGCCGGCCTCCGCCATCTCCTGCGTCTCTTCGTATGACAGCGTGCCGATCCGCCGCGCCGGCCCCACGACACGCGGATCGGCGGAGTACACACCGTCGACGTCCGAGCAGATTTCGCAGTACTCGGCGTCGAGCGCCGCAGCCATCGCGACGGCGGTCGTGTCGCTGCCTCCACGTCCGAGCGTCGTGACCTCCTTCTTGTACGAGACGCCCTGATAGCCTGCAATTACCACGATCTTTCCGCGCGCAAGCTCGTCCTGCACCCGGAAGGGACGCACTTCGATGATGCGCGCATCGACGTGGCGATCGTTGGTGATGATGCCCGACTGGCTGCCGGTGAAGCTGATCGCGTCGCCTCCAAGCTCGCGGATCGCGAGCGACAGGAGGGCCATCGAGATCCGCTCGCCCGCCGAGAGCAACATGTCCAGCTCGCGCCGCTCGGGATTCTGAGATACCTTCTTCGCCATTGCGAGAAGGTCGTCGGTGGTGTCACCCATCGCGGAAACCACAACGACGATTGCGTGCCCCTGCGAGCGGGTCCGCATCACCCGCTCTGCCACACGCCTGAGCTTGTCGACGTCGGCGACGCTGCTGCCGCCGTACTTCTGGACGACGATCGCCATCGCCAGAGCATAGCGCGGTAACATGGAAGTTGGAGGGAGAGCATGACGCTGAAAACGTTGGTGCTGGTCGTAGCGATAACCGCCGCATCGGGCGCGTCCGCAGTCGCGCAGCAGGCCGCCGCGCCGCAGCGCGAGCCCGACGTCATCTTTGTCCCCACGCCTCCTGACGTTGTCGACGCGATGCTCAGGCTCGCGAAGGTCACGGCAACCGATGTCGTCTACGACCTCGGGTCCGGCGACGGGCGGATCCCGATTGCCGCCGCGAAGGCGTACGGCGCGCGCGGTGTCGGCATCGACATCGACCCGGAGCGCATCCGCGAAGCCACGGGGAACGCGCGCTCGAGCGGCGTTGCCGACAAGGTGACATTCCGCGCCGAGGACCTTTTCACCGCCGACATCAGCCCTGCGACCGTTGTCACCCTCTACCTGCTGCCGTCGCTGAACCTGAAGCTCGCGGACAAACTGATGAAGGATCTCAAGCCCGGCACGCGCGTCGTCTCGCACGCGTTCGACATGGGCGACTGGAAGCCGCAGCAGACACAAACGGTGAGCGGCCGTTCCATCTACCTCTGGACCATTCCCCAGTCTGGCCAGCGGCGATAGTTCCTGACACAAGCCACGGAGACACGAAGGCACGGAGGAAGCTTATTAAAGGCTCCGTGTCTCGGTGCCTCCGTGGCTCGTCTCATTAGTCAAGAGAGTTTGACTTGATCCGACCAAACTGGTCGGGTTAGACTTCCTGCGACTCAATCTCATTTCGGAAAAGCCATGCTACAGGCCTTCGTCATCACCTTACGGGAAGGGCTCGAGGCCTTTCTCATTGTCGCCATCAGCCTCGCCTACCTGCGGAAATCGGGGCGACGGGAGCTGACGGGTGCCGTCCATCTCGGTATCGTCGCGGCGGTCGTCCTGAGCGCCCTCGGAGGTTATCTCCTCTACAACGCAGCCAACCAGGAGCTTTTCGAAGGGCCTCTGGCGTTGCTGGCGGCGGTGTCGGTCACGTGGATGGTGGTCCATATGTGGCGCGCAGGACGGCATATGAAGAGCGACATCGAGGGGCGCCTGGCGTCGTCGACCGGCAAAGCCGCGGCGGGCGCGTTTGCCGGAGTGTTCCTCTTCACCGTGCTGATGGTGACGCGCGAGGGGATGGAGACCGCGCTGCTGTTGATGCAGCTCAAAGAGACGCTGAGCCTTGTGATTGGCGCGGCGCTCGGCGTCGCGGGTGCCGCCGCTCTCGCCGCTCTCTGGTCCAAGTACGGCCACCGCGTGAATCTCGGTTTGTTTTTCCAGGTCACCGCGATCTTCCTGTTCGTTTTCGTCATCCAGCTCCTGATTTTCGGCGTCCACGAGATGTCCGAGCAGAATCTGTTGCCCTTCAGCGGGCCCATCCACGAAGCCACCGAATCGTGGGGACCCGACAGCGCCTTCGGTCACGCGCTGACCTACATGCTGGTGCTGCTGCCGGCTGGATGGCTGGTGCTGAGAGGACTGCTCGCCCCGCATCACAAGTCGGGACCGCCCGCGCACGTCACGGCACGCTGATCTACGATTTACGCGTCATGGCCGACGCGAAGCCGCCACTCGTCGCCGAGCTGGTGTGGTCCGACGGACTTCGGTTCGACGCGACGAGCGGGGCGAATACGGCGGTCGTGGACGGCGACGGCAAGGCCGGGCCCTCGCCAACGCAATACGCCGCCATGGGTCTTGCGGGCTGCATGGCGGCTGACGTTGTCGACATCATCCGCAAGGGCCGGCATCCGTTGCGAGCGCTGCGCGTCACGTTCACCGGGACGCGCGCCGACACCCCTCCTCGCCGATTCCTCACTATCTCCCTTCGGTTTGCGATCCAAGGTGGGGTGCCGTCCGAGGCGGTGGAGCGGGCGATTGCACTCTCGCGCGAGAAGTACTGCTCGGTGTGGCACTCGTTCAGGCAGGACATCGAGCTTTCCACGACCTTCGACATCACTCCATGAACCGGCGCGGGTACATCGACTGGCTGCGCGGCATCTCCGTGCTGATCATGATCGAGGCGCATACCCTCGACGCGTGGACCCGACTGTCAGAACGGGGAAATGCGCTCTACGGCTGGGCGATGGTCGTCGGCGGCTTTGCTGCCCCCGCTTTTCTGTTTCTGGCGGGGCTCTCGATGGTGCTGGCGGCGGGCTCCAGGCTACGGCGGGGAATGACCGCCGAGGAGACGGCCTCCCTCGCGACGCGCAGGAGCTTGCAGATTTTCGGACTCGCTTTCCTGTTCCGGTTGCAGTCCTGGTTGATCAGCGGCGGCGGGCCTGCCCAGGCCCTCCTCAAGGTCGACATCCTCAACGTCATGGGCCTGTCGATGCTGGCGGCGGCGGTTCTCTGGAGTCTCGGACGTGAACGCCAGTCGCGCGCGGCATGGCTGATTGCCGGGACGGTCGTCATCGCGATGCTGACACCGATCATCCGTGCGACGCCTCTGCTGACACCCCTGCCTGACCCGATCGAGTGGTACATCCGGCCGATTCCCGGACGCGGGACCTTCACGCTGTTTCCGTGGGCGGCCTTTCTGCTGGCCGGAGGCGTCGTTGGTGTCTGGCTGGACGCCGCGAGGACGCCGTCCGACGAGCGACGCGTCACCATCAAGCTCTTCGCGGTCGGCGTGACCCTGGCGATCGCGGCCTATGCCGCGGCGTTCCTGCCGGCAATCTATGCGCAGACTAACTTCTGGACGACGTCGCCGACGTTCTTTTTCCTGCGCCTCGGCATCCTGATCGTATCGCTGCCGCTCGCCTACGCCTGGAACGCGATCTGGACGGGACGATCAGTGCTTCAGGAGTTCGGTCGGGCCTCGCTGTTCGTCTACTGGATTCACGTAGAGCTGGTCTACGGTGTGCTGAGTGGACCCTTGCACAAGAGCCTGACGCTGAATCAGGCTCTCGTCGCGTACGCGCTGTTCAGCGTCGCGATGTTCGGGGCTGCGAAGCTCAGGGACCGCGTGGTCGTGTGGTGGAACATCGGGCGTCTGCAGCCGTCGGGCGCGTTGTAGAAAATCCCAAATCCCAAATCCCAAGATCCAAATCCCAACGTCGTCAGGTTTTGGATTTGGGCTTTGGGGTTTTCTAAAAGGCCACCATGTAGGTCATCTTCGCGATCAGCGAACGGTCCTGCATCAGGCCCGTGTGCTCGTCACGGTGTTCGTTGTAGACGAAGAAGAAGTCGCTGAGCGGACGGTGGATGACGTTGAACCGGATGTTGGAGCTCAGTTGATGCGAGTCGGTGCTGTATTGCAGCAGCGCGTTCAGGAAGACCCTCGTGTTGAAGTTGTAGTTCACGCGCGTCGTCATCAACGTCGACAGATATGACACCGTCGGCAGCGTGATGTCGTTGAGTTGCACATTCAACGACGCATTGAGCTTCTCGTTCGGCCGGAACGTCGGTCCCCACGAATAGTTGCGCTTGTACCCGTCATAGAACTTTCCGATCGCGTACCGGGCGCTCGAGGAGAAACGCGCCGCGTCGTTGGCACTGTAGGTGATGAAGTACTCCGTGTACTCGTAACGTCCGTTTTCAACCCGCGCACCGCGCGAGCTGTTCAGTGCGAATGGCGTGCGAATGATCTCGAGGTTCGTGTTCTCACCGACTTCCAGGAAGGAGCCGTTCGCGAAGTTAGCCGGAAAGTGGAAGTCCTGCGCCCGCTGATCGAGCGCGCCTCCATTCTGACGATTGAACTGAGCGAGCACCCAGTGCGGCTGGAATTCGCGTATGGCGCGCGGAAGCCACTTCGGCCGCAACGTCCGGTCAAACCGTCCGTACAACTCGTTGACGCCGACACGCGGAATGAACCCGAGCTCGTCGTTGAATCGCTCTCCGACGGTCGTGAACCTCACGTTCGCCCGCCATTGCCGGTTCCGGTAGTCGAAGCTCGCGCGCGACGTGAGCTCCCCGCCCTTCGAGGCGATCGCGTTCGCGGGTGAGAACGTCCTTGCCGCGAAACCATTCACCTGCATGTTTCCAATGCGGAAGTTCGCATCCAGGCCGGCGAGGCGATTGAAAGCCGGCCCGTTGACTTCCTTGTCCAGCAGGACGGCTCCGACATCGGAGTTCGCGAGGATGTCGCGGCGCAGCCGCAACGCGCTGAAATTGGTGGCCGGAACTCCCTGGTCCTCACGCTGCTGAATGTTCAGTACCCCAATCGAATAGGCACCCTGGCGTCCGCTCAGGCGCGTGCCGCCAAGAATCGGAAGCGCCTGGGCGGCGTCGGAGAGTCCAATGCGGCGCGTGAAGAACAGGCGCAAGTCCTGGGTCTGGTTCGTGCGGCCGGAGCGGAAGTTGACACCGCCACCACCGACCCCGGCTGCGTCCTGACCAAAGTTGAAAATCCCCTGGTTCTCCAGAAAGAAATCGCGTTTCTCGGGAAAGAACAGGTTGAATCGCGTCAGATTGACCTGCTGCTCGTCCGCCTCGACCTGCGCGAAATCGGTGTTGACGGTGAAATCCCAGACGAGGCCGGAGGTAACGCCGTACTTGACGTCGACGCCGCCCTGGAAATCGCCCGCCATCGGCTTCGCGGTGACCCGGCTGCCGCTGGTCAAGGCGTAGGGCTTCACGCGGATGCTCTTGCCTGCGTGCAGCCCGCGCATCCCCTCGAGCGTGCCCGCGAGTGACACGCGCTGCGCATCGTAAATGCGCGGCAGCGGCGACCAGTAGCTGTCTTCATTGAGCCGGCGCAGCTTGCGCTCGAAGTTGATCCCCCACACCTGCGGATCTTCGTCGCCGAACTTGAGCGTGCGGAACGGAATCCAGATTTCCGCGAACCATCCCGTGTCGGTGATACGCGTCTTGACGTCCCAGACGCCGTCCCAGTTCGGGTTGTTATCGCGGCCCTCGTTGGCCATCTGGGAGTCCCATTTCGCGCCGGATGGGTTGGTCGCGAATTGGTAGGCGTTCAGGCCGTCATGAAACGTGTCAAGGACGATGCGGAAACCGTCGCTGCTGCCGGTGTTGTAGTCCTTCTTCAGGTCGCTGACGATGAGCTTCGAGGGCTCTTCGTCTTTGGCCCAGACGCCGAAGTAGAGGGCGTCGTCTGTGTACAACACGCGCACTTCGGTGTCATACGTCGCCGGCGACCCTTCGCGCGGGTCGTTCTGGATGAACCCGGTCGCAATCGGCGCTTCGTTCCAGGCCGGCTCGTCGAGCGCGCCATCGAGCGTGATGGGGAGTGAGGTGCGCGCGGCCGACAGCCGGCGGGTCAGGTGCGTGGCGCTGGAGTCGACCTTCGGGGCGGGGAGGTCCTGGGCGATTGCCAGCAGCGGAGCGAAGAGGAGCGCCGCTGCCAGCGCTGCTGGGACGCGGCACCTCACTAGAACGCGACCATGCTAGAACGCGACCATATAGGTCATTTTGGCGATGAGCGAACGGTCCTGCATCAGGCCTGTGCGCTCGTCGCGGTGTTCGTTGTAGACGAAGAAGAAGTCACTGAGCGGCCGGTGGATGATGTTGAACCGGATGTTGGAGCTCAGTTGATGCGAGTCGGTGCTGTATTGGAGCAGCGCGTTGACGAACACCTTCGTGTTGAAGTTGTAGTTCAGGCGAGTCGTCGTCAGCGTCGACAGGTACGATACCGTCGGCAGCGAGATGTCATTCAGCTGCATGACGATCGAGGCATTCAGCTTCTCATTGGGCCGGAAAGTTGGTCCCCACGCGTAGGTGCGTTTGTATCCGTCGTAGAACTTTCCGATTCCGTACCGAAGCCCCGACGACAGGCGGGCCGAGTCGTTGGCTCGGTACGTAATGAAGTACTCCGAGTACTCGTACCGTCCGTTGACAACCTCCACTCCGCGCGAGCTGTTCAGCATGAACGGCGTGCGAATGATCTCGAGGTTGGTGTTTACACCCGGCTCGATGAAAGACCCGTTCGCCAAGTTGATCCCAAAATGAAAGTCCTGCGCCCGCTGATCAAGCGCGCCTCCATCCTGACGATTGAATTGCGATACAACCCAGTGCGGCATGAACTCGCGGATCGCACGAGGGAGCCACTTCGGCCTAAGCGTCCGGTTGAGCTGCGTATTAATCTCATTGACTCCGACGCGCGGAATGAAGCCGAGCTCATCGTTGAATCCATCGCCAATGGTCGTGAACTTGGCGGCCGCCCGCCATTGCCGGTTCCGGTAGTCGAAGCTGGCTCGGGACGTGAGCTCACTGCCCTTCGAGGCGATCCCGGTCGCAGGCGAGAACGTTCTTGCTGCGAAACCGGTCAACTGCAGGTTTCCAAAACGGAAGTTCGCATCAACGCCGGCGAGGCGGTTAAAACTCGGGCCGTTGACTTCCTTATCGAGCAGCACGGCGCCGACGTCTGAATTCGCGAGGACATCGCGGCGCAGCCGCAGGGCGCTGAAATTGGTGGCCGGAACGCCCTGGTCTTCGCGCTGCTGAATATTGAGCACGCCGATCGAATAGGCACCCTGCCGACCACTCAGGCGCGTGCCGCCCAGGATCGGGAGCGCCTGGCCGGCATCCGAGAGTCCGATGCGGCGCGTGAAGAACAGGCGCATGTCCTGCGTCTGGTTCGTGCGGCCGGCGCCGAAGTTGCCGCCGCCGCCTCCGCCGCCCTCCTGGCCAAAGTTGAAGATCCCCTGGTTCTCGAGAAAGAAATCGCGTTTCTCGGGAAAGAACAGGTTGAATCGTGTCAGGTTGACCTGCTGTTCGTCCGCTTCGACCTGCGAGAAATCCGTGTTGACCGTGAAGTCCCAGACGAGACCGTTCGTGACGCCATACTTCACGTCCAGGCCGCCCTGAAAATCGCCCGCCAATGGTTTCGTGGTGACCCGGCTCCCGCTCGTCAACACATACGGCTTCACGCGGAGGCTCTTCCCCGCCCGCAACCCGCGCATCTCCTCCAGCGTTCCGGCCAGGGACACACGTTGCGCGTCGTAAATGCGGGGAATCGGCGACCAGTAGCTGTCTTCGTTGAGCCGCCGCAGCTTGCGCTCGAAATTGATTCCCCAGACCTGCGGATCGGCGTCACTGAACTTGAGCGTGCGAAATGGAATCCAGATCTCGGCGAACCATCCGGTCTCAGTGAGGCGCGTCTTCACGTCCCAGATACCGTCCCAGTTCGAGTTGTTGTCGCGCCCCTCGTTGGCCATCTGCGAGTCCCATTTCGCACCGGACGGGTTGGTCGCGAACTGGTAGGCGTTGCGGCCGTCATGGAACGTGTCGAGGACGACGCGGAAACCGTCACTGCTGCCGGTGTTGTAATCCTTCTTCAGGTCGCTGACGATGATCTTCGATGCCTCCGCATCCTTCGCCCAGACGCCGAAATAGAGCGCGTCGTCGGTGTACAGCATGCGCACTTCTGTATCGTAGGTCGCGGCCGTCCCTTCGCGCGGGTCGTTCTGGATGAACCCATTCGCAATGGGGGCTGTGCTCCATGCCGGCTCGTCGAGCGCGCCGTCCACGGTGATGTCGCCGCTGGCGCGCACGGCGGACAGCCGCTTCTCCAGGTGAATCGTGTCGTAGTTGATGGCCTCAGACGGTGGCAGCTCCGCACTGGGGCGGGCGGCACCATCGGACCGACCTGCAGCCGGAAGGGTGACCGATCCGGTGGCAACGTTCTGGGAGTAGGCGGGAGCGGCAGCGAGCAGAGCAGTAGCGACAACGCAAGGGGCGAATAATCTATGCATGAGAAGCCGCGATTATACCTTGTTAAGTGTCTGCTCAAAAGGACGTTCCGGGTGGTGGAGGCGATAAGACTGCGAAAAGAAATGCAAAAAATCATTGAGATTCGCGCGGGCAGATGACTACAATTCGCCTCTTTCCTAGACCGCTTACTCCCTGACTCCCGGTTCGGAGGGGAAACCCGAATGATCAACGTCGCTGCGATTCGAATGCAGCAGTTTGGCGTCCAGTTTTACCAGGCGTCTCTGACGGCCAGCGATATCGACAAGCTTGTACGCTTCGAGGTGCTCAGCTACGGCGAGTCGGGTCAGCCACCCGTCCGCGGGGGCAAGAAGAAGACACCGTCGAAAGTGAATTGGGACCTGCTCGAACGGCGCATCGCGTCGAGCGAGAAGGCGTACCAACGCCAGATCATCAGGCGAAAGATCGACGAACTTGTCCAGTATTACGAGCAGTGTCGCCAGGCACAGGATCTGCCGTCGATTCCAGGCGCGGTGATCATCTCCTGCGACGAGAAGCTTACGTTCGAGCCCGTTGAATCGGGTGCGACCGTCGGCCGGCTCAAGGTCCCCGAGCGCGAGGGGATTCTGCGCGCCATCGACGGCCAGCACCGGCTGCTCGCGCTGCACGCTGACATCGAAAACATCAAGGACCACGACTTTACGGTGCCCGCGATCATCTTCGACCGCGTCCCGGAAGACCACATCGTGCAGATGTTCGTCACGATCAACGCCAAACACACGCGCCTCAATGCCTCGCACCTCGTGAGCTTGTCAGGCCGCCAGCTGTACCGCGACGATTCGCTGGCAGCGGCGCACGACGTCGTGCGCGCGCTCAACGACAAGGAAGACTCGCCGCTCCACGGCGAGATCAAGCTCCTTGGCGTCGGACGCGGCCGCGTCGCCCAGGCGCCTCTCGCCCAGGAGCTCAAGAAGCTCTTTGCCAGCGACGCGTTCGGGGGACCGCGCAAGGCGGCCGACTTTCGGGAGGACTCCAAGCGGTTCTTCGTGAACTATTTCAGACAGATCTCAGTGGTGTTCGGTGCTGCCTGGGGCGGCCGGAAGTACAGCATCAAGGCCGCCACCGCGCTGCGTGCGTTCATCCGGGTGGCGCCCGACGTCGTCCGCCGCCTCGACCAGGAGCACGCCGACCGGGGCGACTATCGTGCCATCGGGCGCGTCATCGCACCCTGGGGGCGCCGCATCGGAGACCTGCGCTTCGAAACCGAAGGCGCGTGGAAGCGCGCGGGCACCACGGTGGACTCGCTGGCCCGTGAACTGAAGCTGGCGTTGGAGTATCCGGAAGGGGCGGGGGTTTAGACCAGAATTGAAACCGGAAAGGGCGCCCCGAAGGGCGCCCATTCCTGGAGTGTCAGCCTGGCTCCCCCCAGCATTTACGGCGCCCTGCCGTAAACCACAGGCCAACGGCTTCCCATAGGGCAACGGGTGTGCCGCACGAGTTCCTTGGGAAAATCGACGATCCTGGGTTCCCGCGACCGGCAATAGTGTGGGAAGAATTACAAGGGTGTTCGTATCCAACGCATGCGAATCGACCTCAATGCTGACGTGGGCGAGGGGGTTGGGCAGGACCCCGCGCTGATGCCACACATTACGTCAGCCAACGTCGCCTGCGGAGTACACGCCGGGGGCCCGGCCGTGATGCGCGAGACGGTGCTCCTCGCGCGCGACCACGGCGTCGCGGTAGGCGCGCATCCGTCGTTCCCCGATCGCGAGGGATTCGGCCGCCGCGACCTCCAACTCCCGCCGCTGCAGATCGAAGACATCGTCGTATCCCAAATCGAAGCGCTCGCGGCGATCGCTGCAGCGGAAGGCGTGCGGCTGCAGCACGTAAAGCCGCATGGAGCGCTGTTCAACGTTGCCGTCCGCGATCGCTCCGTGGCCGACGCGATCGCGCGTGCCATCGCGTTGGTCGACCCTGCGTTGATTCTGTTCGGTCTGCCGGCCTCCGAGTTGATTGCGGCGGGCAAAGCAGCCGGGCTCCGAACCGCGTGCGAGGCCTTTGCCGATCGAGCGTACCGGCCCGACGGCACGCTCGTGCCGCGCACGCAGCCGGGCGCCGTCATCGATGACGCGGCGCAGGTCCTGGCGCGCGTCGCCACGATTGCGCTGGAACGCGCCGTGATCGCGATCGATGGGACGCGAGTACCGATCACGCTGGACACGATCTGCGTACACGGAGACACGCCCGGGGCCGCAGCGCTGGCCGCGCGGATCCGCGCGGCGCTCGCCACGAGCGGAATTGACGTGAAATCGATCGGACAACCGTAGGCCGGACACGATGGTCACGAAACTTCATGACCTTCGTGGTTAAGCTTTGGGAGTTTCGGAGAGCGCGCGGCGAAGCACTTTGCCGACCATCGTCTTCGGCAGCTCAGTCCGAAATTCAACGTGCGCGGGCACTTTGTATGGCGCGAGATGCTCGCGACAGAACGATCGCAGCTCCTCGGCGGTGGCACTGCTTCCAGGCTTGAGGACGACCCAGGCGTGCGCGACTTCACCCTTAGCCGCGTCTGGTACGCCTGCCACTCCGGCCTCCATGACTGAGGGATGCGTGGTCAGCACTTCTTCAATCTCGCGCGGCCACACCTGGAATCCGCTCGTCTTCAGCATGTCCTTCTTGCGATCGACGATGAAGATGAAGCCATCGTCATCCATGCGGGCGAGGTCGCCGGTGTGGACCCAGGGCCCGCCGGGACCATGGGCGCGCAGGGTCTCGGCCGTCTCGGTGGGGTTGTTCCAGTACTCGACCATGTGCTGCGGCGCGCGCAGCAGCATCTCTCCGACCTCGCCTGTCGGCATCAGCCGCTCTGCATCGTCGGTGTCGACGATTTGCACTTCGACATCCGGCAGCGGCACGCCGATCGATCCCAGCTTGTTCATGCCCTGCACGGGATTGACGCAGCACGCCATCATGCCTTCCGTCAGCGAGTAGCCCTCGATCAGCCTGGCGCCTGTCAGCTCCTCGAATTGTCGTTTCGTTTCACCCATTAGTGCCGCGGCGCCGCAGAAGCACAATCTGATCGAGCTGAGGTCCACCTTGCCGGCTCGCACCCTGGGGTGATTCAGGATTGCCGTGTACAGCGTTGGCACGCCGTTGAAAAAAGCGGGCTTCACCTGCTTGATCGTCTTCAGCAGGTCGTCGATGTCGCGCGGGTTCGGGACGAGCGAGACCGGGTTGGGGCCGATGAACGCGAGCGGTTGCACCCCGACGTTGGCATAGACGTGAAACAGCGGCAACGGAAGCATGATCGCGTCAATCCACGGGCGCTTCGCAGACTTGGTCCACTCGTACAACTGCAATCCGGCGGCGATGTAGTGGCGGTGCAACCCGACCACGCCTTTTGGTGTGCCCGTTGTCCCGCCGCTCGCCAGGATCACCGCACGATCATCAGCACGGACGACGACTGACGGCCGCGGAGCGCCGCGATACCGCTGGAGCAGGTCCTGGAACCACGTATCGTCCCGGGCAATCGAGATGCGGTGGCCGTCCTTTTTCTCCTTGAACAGCGTGAACAGTACG
>DAIRVG010000058.1:7583-32462 GCA_036802945.1 Vicinamibacterales bacterium | reverse complement strand
GGCCGGGCGCATCGACATACCGACAGCCTAATGGGGGCGTTGGGCTGGTCGGATTCTTCGGCCAAAGTGGCCGAATGGTTCGGTGCGCCCGGAAATTACGTCATCGAGGGCGTCGCCACGGTGCGCGCGTTGCGAAAATGGTTGCTTGCGAACCCCGACACGGCGTTGCCCGCGACCATTGTCAAGTTCGACGTGCCACGTGTGAAATTGACCGCGCGCCAGGAAGGCATGCGCAAGGGGACCGAAACCATTTGGTCGGAAATCGAGCCGGAGCTGGTGCGTCGGGGTGCGACCATCATTCGGGCGAGGTAAGGGAGAAACTGTGAAAGACATTATTTCTGACGCGTTTGAACACGCTATTACGCGAGCAAGAGCCGAGTATAGGGTACGGAAATCGCGGATTGCGTCCGAGCACGCAACTGTAGTGAGAGAATTAAGGGCCGAGTATGAGCGAATCGCAAGGCCAGCACGGCTAGAGTACCAGGAAAAGATAAAAGCGGCAAAGATCGCACATGACCTCATCATGGATGAGATATGGGCTGATTACGGCCGCGCTTATAAACAAGCGGAAGTCGATCGAGACAACAGATAGCCATGAACAAGGGCGTCGCCAAGGTGTGGGGAGAGATCGAACCCGAGTTGATTCGACGCGGGGCGACGATTATTCGGGCGGACGTGCCGAAGGGAGCAACGACATGATTGCATGGGTTGTTGGGCAGGTGCGTGGCAAAACTGCCAATGGAGATGCCGCGTGGGATTTCCAGGGCTTGTTTGCAACAGAGGAATTGGCTGTTGCAGCCTGTCGGGATCACAACTATTTCGTCGCTCCGGCCGAGATGAACACGCCGCTTCAGCACGAGAAAGCACCATCATGGCCTGGCGCGTACTATCCGCTCGCCGCCAGAAAATAATTCTTGACGGCCGTAACGATAGGCCGTAATCAACTTAAGTAGCAATCTCGCCAGACCGACAAGGTTCCCGCCAGCGATAGATTTACCGTGTTGTGAGGTTCCCGCCAAACCGGGGGGGCCATCCGCACACCAAAAAACCAATCCGCGAGCGGCAACGCGTGCGGAGATAGGGTGTCCGAGCAGGCTTCCTTGGCGGGAACCTCGCCTCGTTCGGACACCCTTCTTTTTGCTGACCCCTCACTCGAAACCGCAGATCTCCTAAACGTCGAAATCCTTTCTGTCGGTACGTGGACCACCATGGCCGGCCAGCAGGTCACGTTTACCCAAGCGGACCTCGAGGAACTCGCATCCAACTTCCACGCACTCGCCGATCGCGTCAAGCCGCCGCTCAAACTCGGCCACGAAGCCGACGACAAACAAGAGCTCCTCACGGGGCAGCCCGCGTTGGGCTGGATGGAGAACGTGCGACACATCAGCGGGAAGTTGCGCGCGGACTTCATGCGGGTGCCAAAGAAATTCCACGCGCTCGTTGAAGCCGGCGCCTATCGACGTATCAGCGCGGAGATTGCCCGCAACTGGACTGATTCCGTGACGGGCAAAACGTACGGTGCCGTGATCAAGGCCGCGGGTGTTTTGGGTGCCGCGGCCCCTGCCATTTCCAATCTACGTGACCTCATGAATTTGTACGGGCGCACCGCCGACGGCGAGTTGGTAGCGACCCAAGTCTACGCACTCGCTGACCCCATTGCCCAAGGAGGGCTCGACATGTTGAACGACACGCAGGTGGCGAAACTGCTCGCCGACGTGGAATCACTCAAGACCGCAGCCGCGACAAACCAGCAATTCAGCGAAGGAATTCGAAAGGCGTTGGGCATCGATGACAACGCCGACCCGGTTGCCGCGATTGCATCTCTCAAGAAAAAGGCCGTCGACAGCGCGGACATTCTGGCCCAAGCGGCGGATGAGAAGTTCGCGGGCGAAGTCGACGAGATCATCACGAAGGCGAAGAAGGACGGAAAGCTTTTGCCCGCGGGTGAAAGTGCCGTGCGCCTGATGGTCAAGGGATGGGCGCGCGAGGCCGACGAGAACGAGGGCGTGCTTTCGTTTTCCGTCACCGACGCCAAGAGCAAGAAGGAAAAGAACATCAGCGGCAGCGTCACCGAATGCCTGACCGCGTACTTCTCGGCGCAACCGCAGGTGCTTCGCATCGGCACCGAGTTTGGCCCCGGCCAAGTGTCGCGCGACCCCGCGGAAGTTAAGCGGATGATCCCGCGCGACGTTGCGTCCTTCGTAACGGAAGGGCACAAGCAGGTTGCCATCGACACGAGCTCGCTCAAGCGCCATGCCGCAGTGGAGGCCCACATGCGCGAGAACCCAGGTACGAACTACTTCACGGCGTTCCACAAAGTGACCGACCAGTACAACGACGCCAACAACGAGTAACGGAGGAAAACGACAATGACTGTAATCACTCTTCCTGGCGATTATATCGGCTACTCGGGGTCGTCGTTCGCGGCGGTCGTGGGTGTCGCGGCGATCACGAACCCGGTCGCGTGCGTCGTGTTCAGTGGCGTCAATCCACAAGAAATCATCGTCTCATCGGCTGTGTCGCAAATTATCGCCGGGTTCATTTTTGAGCCTGGCGCGTCTGCGACTAACCCGATCGCGATCGGCGACCGCGTAACGGTCTACACGAGTGGACACGTATGGGCGATGGCATCGGCGGCGCTTGGCTTAAGTATCATGGTTGGCTCGGCGGCCGGCGGCAAGATTGCGGCGGCAACTGTGGCGACCGCATACGTTGGGCGCACCTACGGCGTGGCTGCGGCGGACACCGAATGGGTGCCGATTCTCATCAGCCTTGGCTCCGGCATCTAACCGGAAGAAACAGGAGAATACGAAAATGAGCAGAAACGCTTTGGGAATTCTCGAAGGCGCACAGTCGCCACACGAAACCGACCTCTTGTATCTGTCGGAACAAACCGGCGATCCCGATTTGCAGTTTGCGCGGTCGAAAGACCTCGCGTTGCAGGTCGATCTTACGAACATGATCCGCGCGTACAAGCCAGAAAACTGGACGTACATCGGTGATACCGTGGCGCCACGGACGCCGGTTACGTCCAAGTCCGGACGATACAAGACGCTGGGGCAAGAAGGTTGGGACATTGATCTCTCCGACTTCTTGTCCGACGAGGGCGAGCCCACGAGCTTGGCATTCGCGGTTGGGAACGTCGCGTACTACATCGATCCCCACGGAATGAAGACGTTCGTCTCCGACGAGGCGATGGACGAAAACATTCCGATCAACGCGGCGACAATCGCGGTGAAGCGCTTGCAGCAGGCGTGCCTCTTGCGCCAGGAAATCCGCATTCGAAACCTGGCGGATGCAACCACCAACACGATCACACCCGGCACCGACTGGGACACCTCGGCGACGATTCACACCGACGTCGCGGCCGCCCAAGAGATCATACAGCCCGCATTGGGGCAGCGCGCGAACATCATCGCTCTCGGCGATCACGTCATGGATCAAGTGGTCGGTAACGCGAATATGATTTCGAGCATCGCCGCTGCGATGGCGGCAACCGATGGCCGCAAGCTCCTCGGTGTGGCAACGGGCAGTGGGATTGCGGAAGTCACCAACCCGTGGGGCATGCGTGTCATTCTCCCGAATGCGTTCTACAACACCGCGGCACCTGGCTTGGCGCGCGTCAAGGCACGTGTCTGGGGTGACGACGGCTTCATGTTCTACGTCGACAACGAAACCTTCACATCGACATGGGCCGTGCAATTTGAGTTGCTCAAAGAGACGATCGTTCGATGGCGCGACGAAATGCGCGGCACCGGCGGCTGGTGGTACAAGATTATATACAAGCGCGTCGCGAAGGAGATCACACCGGAGGCCATCGTCAAGTTGATTGACCTGACATAACCAGGGAGGAAGCCCATCATGGCAGAGAAAGAAAAGAAAACGCCGGTCGCGGGTCCGGGGCGGCAACTATTCTACGTCAAAAACCCGATCATGCTCGGACAAGTAAAGTTTTTCGTTCGCGTAATTGGCTACGACGACACCAAGGGGAAAACAGCACCCTACGTGATCGGTCGCGGGCACGTGATCGACGTGCCTACTACGGGCGTGGAAGCGGCACTCGAGCGGTGGTCCACCAACAAGTGCATTGAACCCTACAACAAGGACCGGCACAGAGACGCGATCACCGACCCCGTACAGTTTGCGACGTTCGAACAGATCGAAGACGAGCCGGAACCGGTCGCGGCCAGCACAGCGCTGTCTTCGCAGTCCAAGGCGATCATCGACCCAGAAGACCCGCCAGTCTTGGACGTCCAGAAGAAAAAGCACAACCAGTCTACGACCATTTCTGGGGCGAAGGCGAACTACTAGCGATGCGTCACCTCGTTGGCAAGCAAGGCCTGGTCGTGCCCTTTGGTCGCGTGACGGCTGAAGTCGGCGGGCACCTCATGACGTACCAGCAGGGCCAGGGCATCCCGCCCAATGCGGTGATTACCGCGGTGGTGGGCGACAACGAGAACGATCCCGCGCGGTCGACCGCGAAATTGTTGGAGACGATCGGGATTAAGAGCGAGAAGCCCGAGAGCGGGTCGAAATAATGGAGTACAGCCTTCTTGATATACACGGCTCCGTTACATCGCCGATTTTATCAACGGCCATGTCGGGACTCACGACCCCTGTCTATCCAGCGGCATCCTATGCATGCAAGTCGAGCCGGGCGGCGTGTCCACTTTTTGTGACCGCTGAGGGCATTATTGTGGGTGCGACTGGAGGCGATGGAACCAGTTCCGTCACCATTCGATGCTGTGGCATGGGGACCGCTGCCGCCATGACCGCTGCAACCGACGCAAACCGCCTATGGGCACGCGGCGCGAAATTCTTTGCAGAATCCGATGCAGCGATCGTTATTCAGGTCGGTGCCGCGCCGGCTGATCAACCCATCTACGCGTCCTTCGGTGTTGGGACATTCCCCAATCCAATAGTGGCGCCCTTTGTGTCGCTTCGCATATCGAATGCTGGAACTGCCTACACGGGCGGAACTCTTACGATTCACACAATCTCTATCTGGTGTTGATTCATGTTTGTGTGACGCCTCGCGCTTTTGCTTTCGTTTCTCTTTCTCGCCGCGGAGGTCGCGTTGCTCAAGACCTGCATAATTCGACCCCGCGTGGACAACTCGCCCAACGACTGGGTTACGTTTGGTTCCGGCGCGGACCACGCAGCACGCGTCGGCGACTCCCCACCGCTTTTGGCAACCGGCCTTCAGGCGAATGCGCCGAATATGAATGAGGCGTTTTTGCTCACCCCCACGCCATATGATTTCACGTCGTGTGTCAGTGGGCGGATTTACGCCTACCAGCATTTAACGGGGACCTTTTCCCCCGCATACGAAGCAAGCGTTCAGCTCGAATTTCCACCCAGCGGCGGCCATCACGACCCGATCGGGATAGCGCTCAACATTTCCAACGGGCAAGCAACGCAAATCTTCGTCTACCCGTTCTCGAGTGCGCCCATGCCGATCACGAAATCCATGGCCGATGTGATGGTGATGTCTCTCGCCTCGCACGGCGGCGCCTGGCCCGGTGGCGGCGCACACGACCTCTATGGCATCTGGGTGGAGCTTGACTACTTCGTCGCGGGCACGTACAGCGACTGCTTGAACCGCCCCATGGTGGACCAAGCGGAAGCCGAATCGCGTTGTCAAGACGATCTCGTGTACGGCCGCGTGGACACGTGGGTCGATGGGTTGCGTGTCAAGTTCCCGCTCGTTCGCTACTTCACCTATGCGTTGCATCGCCAGTGCACGCCCGAGACGGCCGCCGCATGGGACGCCTATGCGGCGGCCAACAGCATCGATCCCGAGGTCGCATACATCCACCACGCGGGTGTCCGTCGCGCGCCCAGCCCCAGCGGCTGGTACATCATGAACATGGGGAGCGCACAATACCTGGCATGGCGCCAGCAGCGTACCGCAAACGCCCTTTTGGGCACCGAGTTCGGCGAGGCTCCGCATACAACGGGGCCCATGGACGGCACGGTGTACGACAACGTGCTGGCCTACCCCGAGTTTGATGCGGCGATTCCGCCTGTTGCGTTGGCCTTGGACCCCAACCCGCGCGTGGGCGATTCGGACGAATACGCAGGCGACGCGCAGGGCTATATGGACGACTGCGCCGCCGACGCGATTGGCACCCAGACCTTTATTACGAACACGCTCGGAAAGGTCGTTGCGCCCAACTTCGGCGACATTTCGTTTGCGATGCGTACCGACGCCCAAACCCTAGTCATCATCGACTCAAGTGAAATTATCCAGTGCGAGATTGCGCTGCGCTACGACCAAGGGAAGCTCGATGTCCCGAATGCGACCGACGCGCTTGCACGCTGGGCGTTCATCGACGACCTCTGCGGCACACAGGCAAAGCAATTGATGGCCGACGGCTTCCTGGACCAGCCCAAGACCGAAGCCGCCAAGGACCAGTCGAAGATGGGTGTTTCGTCCTTTTTCCTTCTCGCTCACCAGCCACGCCTGTACGCGCGCTACGTGAACGACCTGGACGAGTTTATTGTGCCCATTTCGACCTGGGAGCAAAACGACTTAATGCGCGTCGCACGCGCCCAGCTAGGCGAGCCCGTAGGCCCTCGAACGGAAGTCGCCGTTGTCTCCACGCAGCTACGGCTTTTCGTTCGTGAGTTCGAAAACGGGCTCGTCTACCTGGCTCTCCAAAAGATCGGAACGAGCGGCAACGACGTGGTGACCGTGACGCTGCCGCTACCCAAGGTCCCGCTTCTCCCTGGCGCCGCCTTCGGTGCGGCCGTCACGGTCCTCAATTTCTCGGTCGGCGACGGGGCCATTCTCCTAAACGACGAAGTGGAGACGATGGACACGCTGCTGATCGCGCGCACCGGCCATGTCGCATTGACTGCACGCGACGGAAGCACCGAATTGGCGGCTCGTACTGGGCACGTCCTCTTGGAGGTTCAGTAAATGTACCCGCGCGTTTTTCCCATGCACGCAGGCGATCTTCGGCCAATTCTCACGGGCCACCCATTGGTCGAACAGTCGGAAATCGTATTCAACCTCACCGGCATGGTGACGTGCCGATTCTTCATGCTCAACCTACATACCGACCTTCTCCAGATAAACGGCGTTGCGGGTGTCGTGGATATTATCGCCAGTACCCTTTCGTACACGTGGATCTTAGGTGACACCAACACCGCAGGCCATTACGCGACCTGGTTTCTGGGCTACTACGGCCCCATTTCAACCGTTCCCCAAACATTCGAAGGCCCCGAGGTTCTGATAACAGCGCACGGAAAGCGCCTGGTGTACTAGTGCCAACCTACGTCACGTATACGGACGTCACGATTTTTCAGCGCGACTTCATGCCGTCGTCCGCCGACGGCGTTTTCCCGCGGCTGATCGAACGCGCGGCGCGAATTGCGACCTCGTATATCGACATGCGGCTTGCCACGCGTTACACCGTTCCGTTCACCGCTCCATACCCCGAGATCATCGTGACGATCTCGGACCTTTTGACCAAGTGTGCCGTGGCCGCACTACAAGCACGGCGCGCCGTCGTGTTTCCGAAGGCCGGGAAAGGCACCCGTGGGGGCACCGACGAGTGCGCTTTGGGGCGTGAAATGCTGGACGAGCTGGCCGAAGGCGACGCCATTATTCCAGGCCTCACCTTAAGTGCGACGGGCTTCCACACGCGCGATGGGTACGTGCCAATTTTCGACGTCGATAGTTCTGTGAATCACAGGCCCGACTCGGAACTATTGCGGAAAATCTCTCGGGAGCGCCGTTAACGTGGCCTTCGCCGAAATCAGAATTGATACCGACCAGGCGGCCAAGGACCTGACTACGATGGCGCGTGCGTTGAAGATCGCGGGACCCGCACAGCTTCGTAAGCCCTTGGCCCACTGGGGCGGATACATGTTGGTGCGGACCGATTTGCTATTCGCGACCGGATCACGAGATGGGGTGCGCTGGCCGCGATTGAAGGAATCGACCAAGGCCTCGCGTCGTGCCCGTGGGGTGAAGGGGGCCTCCCCCCTGGATGCAACCGGGGCCTTGCGTCGGTCCATCAAGACCGAAACCGTCATGGGTATTGGCGTCCCCGAGCAACGCGTGTTCTCGAACAACCGCCTTGCCGCGATTCACCAGGAAGGAGCACTTATTGGCCCGCGCACAATTCGCCCCAAGACGGCCAAAGCACTTCGCTTCGTGATCGGCGGGCAGGTGGTGTTCGCCCGGAAAGCGGACATAAAGTTTACCGAAATTCCCGCGCGCCCGATTGTCTTTATCTCGCGGCGTGACCGCGAAACCGCAACGCGCTACGTGCGCGAGCACGTGCAAACACTCATTCGCAGGGCGATCAAGGTATGAGCGGCGGTTACGCCCTAGAGTTCTCGGACCTGTTGATAGCGATGAAACAAGCCCTACTTGCACAAACGGCGCTCCCGTACTTGAACGACTGCCGAATTTACAACGGCCCGTGGTACTTGGGGCCGTGGAGCAATTACAGCGTCTACTTGCGCCCAATGGGCTCGCCAGAGGTCGTGATGGCCGAGGACGGCGGCGCGGGAGTCACGAAACACGCGATCCACGAGGTCGCGATCGAGGCGTGCATGTCCATCTCCAACCCAAGCGACGAGGATTCCGTTATTGGCCGGACTGGCGCGCGCATTGGCATCACCACCTTTGTCTCCCACCTGTGCGAGTTCTTGGAGAACAACACGCTGGGACTTGCGAACAACCAGCTCGAACACGGCGCGCCACCAACCTGCGAGTTCCCCGGTAACGCATACGGAGTTGTCGAAGCCGATACGGACATTTGGCTACAGGTCGCGCGCGGAATCTACCGCGCCCAAACCCGCGCTTTCTACAGGACCGGAACATATTCCTAGGAGGAAAAAGAAATGACTGTTGTATCTGGAAATCTCGTTGTCGGTAACGCAACCATCTTTGTCGGCGTCGACCTGGGGGCGATAAAAGACGGCATTATGATCACGCCGACGTACACGGTGTTCAACGTGGACATCGAGCAGGAATCGTTTCCATCGCGGTACTGGTACACGGACAAGCGATTCACAATCGAGTTCACATTGTGCGAGCCCACGTTGGAAAACATCAAGATCGCGTGGGACCTTTCAGGACTTATCACTGGGACTAACCCGCGCGTGTTGGACATCGGCACATCGGCAGGAACGGACTTCGTTCCGACCCCGCGGATTATCATCGCGACGTCATTCACGCCGGGCGGCGTGGGGGGCACCTTGTTCACGCGGAGCGTCACGTTCCACAAGGCGCTGCTCGAAACGCCGGGAGCGACGACGTTTACCAAGCGCGCCGAAACATCCATGAAGACCACGTGGAACTGTGCCCTGGATACGGCTCAAACGCCGGATCGGGTCGGCATCTTTACCGACGCGACTGCCTAGCGATGGCAACAATTCTCGGCAAAACATATGCCGAGGAACGGGTGATCATCAACGAGCTGTCCGGGCTGCATCCGTATTTCGAGGTATGCCCGAACGCCATCGTGTTGGGCTCATGGTGGTTCGACATCATGACCGCGGCGGTTCTCATGTCGCGCTGTGTCTGGTTCCCCATGCAGTCGGTGATGGCGGGCACCTACACGGGCGGTATCGAGGTGCCAGCGAATCGGCTCGTGTGCGCTGGAAAGTTCATCGGAAAAACGGGGAATGTGTTCATCAAGTACACGATCGGTGGGCGGCCCGGGAATGAGTTGCAGGAGTTGGTGCGCGCGTTCATCAGGACACAGCTACGCCCGAACAACGCGGAACGCCTGATGGCCGCCGACAAGCTGGTGGAAATCTATCTCGAAGCCAAAGAGGCGTCGAGAAAGTACACCAAGGACTTCCAAGGAGCAGTTCAAGTCAACGCAGGGAGTTAATTATGTCGCGCACGGAAATCCAAGTGCTTCTAAACGAGCCGATCGTGGTGGTGATTGGGGACGAGGCCAATCCACGACGCGTAGAGATCAAGGAGCCGTCGAATCATGAGCTTGGCGAGTACCTGGCCCTGTTAAACGCCTCGGTGTTGCGGTTCGTCAAAGGAAACCTCCCGCTCATTCAGGCGGCACTTGCGGGTCAGGACGTAACGAAGCTTGGCATTCAGCTTGAGGAATTGGCAACGGTTAGCGAGCACGTGACGGCCAAGGTGATCGGCGAACCCGTGGAGTACGTGCGGGATAAAATGAGCCTTCGCCAGTCGATTGCAGTGACCAAGGCGCTTCTAGACGTGATCGGCTGGGAGTTCATCAGAGAAAATTTTCAGATGGCCACGAAGGCGTGGAACGCGACGACGCCGAAGGGGAAGAACGGCGCGGCGCCATCGTGGCTACAAGGATCATCTCCGACGTCGCCCGGGAGTACCAGCTAACGCCACATGCGCTTTGGTACGAGCACTCGCAGTCACAACTGCTACTCCTTTGGCGCATGTCGTTGAGGAGGAGGCAGGAGAACTTGGCTCACACCGCAGTCATCATGCACGCGGCAACGGGGGCGGCGATCGTTAACACGATCTCGGGGAAGGAAACGCCGTCCTTCCAGAAGATGATCGACGACCTTTTGAGCGAGAACGAACGCGCGCCGATGATCCAAGACGAGACGGCACTCGAGGCGTTGCAAGTGACCCGCGCCCCAGCCACGGATGAATTGGCAGACCTGAAGGAGTTCTAGCAAGTGGCCCGGACCGTCGACGAAGTACTGGTAAAAATGGGGATCGACCCCGCGGGATGGACGCGGGGGCTCGCCACCGCTACGACCGCGACCAACCGCTTTGTCAGTAATTTGCAGGCGAATAGCAAGGCACTTGCCGGGCTCTCGCTGGGCGGGGCGCTCTCATTCGCCGGCATGCAACGGACCATTCGCGACGTCACCAACGAAGCGGCCGCGCAAGAAAACGCCATCACCAAGCTCACGTCGAACCTTCGCCTCGATCAACGCACGCGCGCGGACTCCATCGGTATTCTCACCCGCCAAGCGGATGCCATGCAGCTCGTGACCGAGTTTTCAGACGAGCAAGTCATTTCGGCGCAGGCGACGCTGGCCGCCTTCGGTCAAACCGACAAGGCCATCGAGCAGCTCGTCCCGCGGGTATTGGATCTAGCCGCGGGCTTCAAGGACGTCGAAGGAAACTCGCTCGACCTAGACACGGTGTCGAAGGCGCTGGGGAAAGCGCTCAATGGAAATTCGGGGGCCTTGCAAAAACTCGGCATCGACCTGAATTTGGCTAAGGGCGAAACGCTGACCCTCGACAAGGCGATCGCCTCGATTGACCAGCGTTTCCAGGGTGCCGCCGAAGCGGCCGGGAAAACCTTCTCGGGCCAGATGAAGATTGCCACGCATCAGATCTCCGAAGCCAAGGAAGCAATCGGATTCGCACTCCTCCCGACCATTCTGCAACTCACGCGTGCCGTGGTGCCGATCGTTAAACGCTTCGCCGAATGGGCGGCGGCGCATAAGGATATTGTGTTGTTGATCGTGGGCGGCGGAATTGGCGGGACCGGCTTGATTGCGGCACTCGCGACACTGGGGCTTGCGATCGGCGCACTCGGCGGTCCAATCACACTCGCCATTCTAGGAATCGGAACGCTTGTCGGTGGCTTGGTAGCATTGGGTCTTGCACAGAAGCAACTCCCAAAGAACATCGAGGCCGTAAACGCAGCAATCGAGGAGCAACAGGCGAAGCTCCAGAATCTAATGGACCAAGTAAAGAAGATGCCCGAGCCGTTTAGCATCTTCTCGCTCGGTTCTAAGAAAGACGACCTTAGAAAAGAGATCGCCGAAATAACGATTCAGATCACGAAACTAAAGGAAGCACGCGACAAACTAACGGCTGGACAACAAGCGCCAACAGGCGGCGGGAGTAGTGGCGGTAGTGGCGACGGCGACGCTGCCAAAAAGCTCGACAAGTTCATAGAAGGTTTCCAGGCCCGCGTGGCCCAGCGTGCCCAGCAAATCAAGATGGACACGCAACGTACCTTCGAGCAGATGACGGCTAACATTGAGCTCGGCCAGTCGGAGCTTGCGGATGCTGTGATTCCGCAGGATCAGCTTGACATGATTGACGAACGTTTCCAGGAAATGCGCGACAAGGATCAGGAAACCTGGGCCGCCATTACCGGCTCGCGTTCCGAGTTCTCGAAACAACAACAGAGGGAACTCGACGAGCTGATCGATCACAACGCCCAAAAGACGGCGGATTTCGCCTTCGCCTGGGGTGACATGTTCGCCCAGGTGCTAGAGAGCGAGAAGAATTTTGCCGTTGCGTTCGGCAAGGCAACGGTCCTCGCACTTGTTAAGGTACTGGGCGCGGAAGCGCGCGCGGCCATCGCAAAAATACTAATCGAGAAAGCGAAGGAGCTAGGAAAGGCCGCCATTGGCGCCCCGCTTTCATTCGGCGCAACGCTCGCCGCGGTGGGTCCGATCATCGCCGCGGCCGCGCTTGCCATGGGCGCCATATCGTCCGTCGAAAGCAAATTCGCGAAGTCCCTCGGTGGCTTCGAGCAAGGCGGCGTAATCCCGCGCACCTCGCACTTTCTCATGCACGAGGGCGAAGTGGTTTTCAACCCCAAGAAGAATACGACGCGGGAGTTGGCGGCGAGCCTCGAGCGCGCGGGTGCGCCACGCGAAGCCGCGATGCTTCGTGGCGGTAATGGCAGCACGCTGGAAGCGAACTTAAATTTCAACGGCCCGCTAAATATGCAGCTCGACTTGGAGCGCGCATTCGACGTGATGGCGCGACGCTTGGGTCGAGCACTGGGCGCGGACACGGGGTGACGACGTGCCAATCGCCTACCCGATTCCGACACAGTATGAGTTTGAGCTGTACTGGAACGCGGCCGACAGCGTGCAAGCGGGCGGCACGTCGCTCAATTTAACAAGCCGCAACATCAACCCGGACGACCTATTCGGATGGGCTAGGAAGCAAGACGAACGCGAAATCCCGGAGGCGCCGGGCTCGTTTATTTTATCCGACGGGCAACAAGCCTCCGTAACTATGGCTTTTTTTGGAGAAGTCGCCGGCAACAATCCAAACGATACTTTTTATGATCTCACGGAACGCATGGCGAACATCGCGCAGGCCACGAAGTACACCTACATTCGGGCCGGGTTCTACGACGGCTCGACAAAGCAGCGCTACCGTCGCTATGGGGAACCGTCTGGCGGCGGCGGACACTACGTGCGCAAAACAATGTACGAAGCGGTGAGCGGAATTGACGTCTCGTTTCGTGCAACCGATCCCGCATGGTACGGGGATGGAATCAAAGCCGACATTGTGACGGTGACGAGCGGCGCGGGGAGCAAGGTAATCACCGACGCAGGCCGCTACCGTTCAAAGCGCGCAACGCTCTATATCACGCGAACAGGCGGCACGGTTCCAACCAACCCCACGGTGTCGAACATTGACGGCCAGTCGTTCGCGATCACCGGCACCCTTGCGGCTATCAACGACCAGTGGGTTATTGATATGTACCACGGGACCGTCAAGAAGATCGTCTCGGGCGTCACGTCGAACGACATTGCGAACTTCTCCGGGCGGTTCTTCACCTTTAAGCAGGGCACTGACACGATCTCGGTCACATCCGGTGCGAGTGCCAACTTCACCGTCTCGCTTCTGTGGCTCGAAAAACTGACGTAAGAGGGGATCGAAAGATGGCGACCGAAAACTTTACACGCACCGAGACAATATCGCTTGTCGAGTGGACGGGCTCCAACCTGAACGAGATAGTGACGTTCGCTGGATCGGCCAATCTTTCATACGTGAACGGTGTCCTCGCGATCCATGGGGCCACGGTCGTCGTGACGAACGTCGTCGTCAAGAACGAGGACGGGTCGTTTCGAGAGGTGACGACACGGGCAAAGATAGCAGACGACGAGTTTACTGAAGTATGAACCTAGACTATTACGAGATCATCGTCACGGACCGCTCGCTCGTTCAGAAGTCGATTCTGTCTTCGAGTGCGGGTGAGCCCGCGGTATTGAGCGGCGAGTTTGACTTACTCGACAACGGGGGATGCAACGAACTTGCGTTTACGATTGCCCGCGAGAAGCTCCAGGGGACGATCCAGGTCGGATACCTCGTGACCGTCAAGGCGAAGACTATGGTGGCGGCACTCACGACGTACTGGTCCGGTGTCATTACCTCCGTTCCGCTGGCGGGGAATACCAACCGGGAATGGCAGTACCGAGCGCGTGGGCTCTTCCATGAGGAGCTATCGAAACAGCGGATCGTCAAATACTACGAGGGGCAGGACATCGACGACCTTGTGATCGACATTCTCGCGGACGTGGATACGCCGATTACGGCCATCTCAGCTTCGACCAGCGAGATCAGCGTCGGCTCGCCCTACACGGTCGCGGACTACGAGGTCGAGTTCGAGAGTGCGGCCGAAATCGTGGCACAGCTTGCTATTCTGCAAGATGACGTCCAGTACGGCGTCGACCAGAACAAAAAACTCTACTTCAAGGACGTTTCGTCTTCGAACGTCGCACAATACTGGGTCGGTACGCACGTCGCTTCACTCTCCGTCGAGGAAGACGTGGACGATCTTGTTAACGACGTATACATGCAATCGAAGCAGGTGGTGGGCGGCGGGCAATTGACCCTCCACCGCGAGGACGCGACGTCAAAGACCGCTTACGGGACCAAGACCCGCGTCGTCCAGATGCGGAACAGCAAGGCCGCAGCGGACATCGGGCGCTATGGAGACTCGATCATATCGCGACAGAAAGACCCGAAAAAGATTGTCGAGGCGGAACTTCCTACATTCTCCGATTTTCTATTCCCGCGCGGGAACGCTCGCATCACCGATACCGATGCGGCTGTCTACTCGTTCCCGATTCGACGCGTAGTCTACACGCTCGATCCCATAGCGGGCCTTGTCGGAAGGATGGAGATCGGTGACAAGTTGCTCGGGACATTGGAGGAACAATACCGCGAAGTTGTGAACAGGATTGAGCGCGCGAATAGCAATAGCATATCTCTCTCAAAGATTGAGCACACACGAGGGGAAGAGTTCGCGCAGGCGGCCCAGGTTGACGCTCGCAAAAACGGCTACCTAAACACATTCTTCGATCCATTGAACGACACCAATGCGTTTGACAAAACACGTAGCGAGCACGTTGAGTTGCGGGACCGAGCGCTCTGGGCCAATCACGACTATTCGTATCTGGTCGCACTGTCGAACACCATTCCGACGGGAGATGAGGCCGACCTGGTGCGGCTGCACACGGACTTGGATCTGCGCGGGCGCGTGTCATTCGAGCGCGACGACGACATATCGACGTTTTTTGAGGGCGGCCCGTCGGAGTCGTTCCGCACGAGCCCAGACGGTCACGGCGTTGAACAATACGCGATCGCGGGCGGAATCATGTTCTACAAGGACCAGAGCGCCGACGTGCCGACCGGCCAGGTTGGCTTCGGGCTCCCCGGCAGCTATACGACCCGCGTAGCCCTCGATTGGGTGGCGACAAGTATGTCTGGGGCGTCCGTTGTCGTATTTGCATTTGTCGACGCTAGCAACCGGTGCATTGTAGATTTTCAGAACAACGCCGCCAACATGCGTTTTCGCCTCTTTACGGTTGTGGCTGGTGTCTCAACACTTCGCGAAACCATCAACCTCACGAAGGATACCAACTACGTCTTGGAGTGCATTTATAACAGCAGCGCAACGACCATACAGATGATTATCCGAAACGAAGCGGACGATACCGCGCTCGGTACGAGTGCTACCTACACATTCTCGGTTGCGGCGTCGACGCGAAAAACGGGTCTCGCACAATTCTTTAACGCGGTAGATGGGTCCACCTTCCGCGTCCGCTGGTTCGACCTGGTGCTCCCTGGCCAGGGGGTTGATTTCACGCTATACCGCGGGACGACATTCCCGCCATCCGGCAATGTGGGGAACACCATCACCGCACAGGGAATTAGCCACACGAACGTGAACATCACCGCCCTCGACAACGGGGAAAACATTTGGGTCAAGATTAACTTAGTGCATCCGTGCCGCGTCTATGGCTGGGGGGTGAGCTGGTGAACGAAGTCCATAGGATGGTCGAGCGCCGGCAAGCAGTCGAAACGCCCGACATTCGCCTGCTGGGTGGGGGGCGTGGCTTGCCGTTCGAGTTCACGGTATTTGTGGTGAGCGACACGCACTATGGAAATCTTCAGAACCAAGACGACGCGCCGCCGGGAACGCCAGCGGATGCTATCGAGCGCCTCGTCGTCGCGCTCAACACACTGCCCGGCAAGCCGCACGTCCTCGGCGGGATCATTGAACGCCCGCGAATGGTGTTTAACCTGGGCGACTGCGTGCACCACGACACCGACACGATTACGCGTTTTGCCCAGGACTTTAAGCGCAACGGGACCGGCGACATTCAGTTTCCGTGTTACGTGATGGACGGAAACCATGACGACCAGTTCTTTCGCGACCACATCATCGCCACACAGGGAAGCCTGTTTTGGGGTGTTAAGGTCGGGCACGTGTGGTTTCAGGCGATGCGGGACAACATCACAAACGCGCCCACACAGGCACAGATCGAAACCGAAGTTGCGGCGGCCCTCTCGGCACGGCCCGCCGGAGAAACGACCGTGATCATGCACCACCGCTCCCTTGATCCCGGGTACTCCGCCGAATGGGATGCGGGTGCGAAGACCGCGCTGGAGACCTTGAGCAACAGCAAAAATACGCTGTTCCACCTACACGGGCACAATCACTACACGCAACACATCACGTGGACGGGCGGCGGGGCCTCATCAATACGAATGTTCTCGCCAGGCAGCATAACGCAATCACCCATCGGCGGGACACCGCCCTACGCGACGACCTACCCCGAGGGGATTCTGGTCATACGATTCTTCCGCGATCGCTACGACGTCGCGGACTTCAATTTTGGATACGACGTGTTACGGAACTGGGCGCCGAATACATGGAACTGGTCCGAGACCGTCTTGTTGTAGTGCGCGCCGAAAGGAACGATGAAGTATGCCTATTTCGCCCACGAATCCGAGGATCTACCAGAATGGGCGCGTTGCGTACATGACCGCACAGCGCATCGCGAATAGCCAGGCGTGGCAGGACTTCCAGGCGGACAAGCCGATTTGGACTGGTACCGACACGAAGCGGATACGTCAATACGTGTGGGACTGGGCATCAGACCCGACCGCGCCAAAGCTCGCCGCGTTGCTCGCCGCGATCGACGCAAAGCTCGCGAAACCCGTAAGCGACAACATGGAAAACCGTGGGCTCGTGATTGGCGATTGGATCGAGGATATGGCCTTTGCCTACGACTGGGCCAAAGCCGATTTAGGCGCTACACGCCAGGCGAAGATGGAGGACTATATGATCCTCTTGATTCTCCTGGTCTACAACTCAAGCGATCCGTGGGTGCACAACGTGTACCCCAACGAGCCATGGGCGAACGACAACCCGGAGAACAACTATTTCCCCGCGATGTTTAAGGGCGTTGTGTTCGCTTGGCTTGCGATGTACGGCGCGATCCCCGCGACGGTCAACTACCCGTATGGCGATCCCACCGCCCGGCACACGTGGCGCCTCAAAGACCTAAATGGACAGTGGACGCAAGACCTGGGTTCATTCATCGATCAGTGGATGACCGACCGCGTGATTCCGGTGCTAGACGAACACTTCGCGGGTGGTGCGTGGCATGAAGGCGTGAGCTATGGCCCAGGCCCCTACCGCCACTACTTCGACATGTTCCGTGCCGTAAAAGACGCGGGCGGTACAGACTACGCTGCGGGTAAGACGTGGTGGGCTGATCGTATCATGTATTGCATCTATTCAGCACTTCCCGGCAATCAGACATTCGAGCGCGGGGAGCTGGGCGCACAAGGACATATGGGCTCTATGCGAATCTCTGTGCTCCAAGCGGTCGATGAGCTGCGCGTCAACGACCCGACCAACCCTGTTTTGCAGTACGGTCAGTACTGGCTGAACAGCGGATACTCCAACACGCGCTACGAGCCCAAAGCATCTTGGAACTATGGCCACGACTTCTTCTGGGGGAACTTCACGGTCCCCGGGCTTGACTACAAGCCCATAATTCCGAAGTTCTGGTATGCCGAAGGATCTGGGCAATATATCTCGCGCAAGGACTTTGGTGCGAACGATGTTGCCGTAGGGGCGAGCTGCTTCTGGATCACACAGGACCACGCCGACCACGACCAAACGGACGTGCAAATTTGGCGCTCTGGTCACGGCGGCCCTCTGGCCGTCGACGGATGGTTGTTGTGTGACATGAAGCACGGCGGCGGCGGGAAATACTGGGAATCATTCCGGCACAACTGTCACACGATCGGCGCTGGTGCGAGACCTTACACGAGAGGATTCGGAACAGGAAAGCCCGTCCCGTCGATGGGTTACCAGCAACGCTTCGGAGATCAGGGGCCACCCAGTGTCGCGTCCGTACAACGACACTGGGGCAACTCGCGGTTTAGCTACGTGCGTATGGAAGCGAATAACGCTTACCGCCCAATCGAGAACCAGGGATCGGTCAATTGCTGGTGGGACCAGGACTCGATTTGCGACGTCTGCACGCGCTCGGAGATCCACTTGCGACAGCTCGACATCGTGATCCTGTTCGATAAGGTGCGGCAGGTTTTGCAATGGGCCGACCCGGTCCAGCCAGGCAAGGACCTCGCTCACTTCCACTATCCGAAAGTGGAGCCGCTGGACCTTGGCACCGGGGTCCGTCGCGTAACGAACTACAACAATCGGATGTTTCGCCAGTTCTTACTCCCAGGATCAATAACTTTGTCTCCTCCTAGCACATTCACGCCGGACGAAATTGCACCCGAGGCGGCGTCGTCGCTGCATGCGTACCGTGAAACCGTTGACGTTCCGAGAACCTACCACGGCAACCCGGACCGGCAGGTGAGCAAGCTCCTAACGCTTTTGCATGTTGGGGACAGCACGGCCTTGACCGCAATCGTCGGGGCAAACGTATTCGAGAACCAAACGAGCCTTGAGGGTTGCACGCTCAAGATAGCGGGCGCCTGGTGGCACATCATGTTCTCGGCGATGCAAGACCTGTCGACGGGGCCCACATTGCAATACGTCACTGAACACGGATACCCCGCCGACCGGCACGTGATCATGGACCTTGTGCCGAACGCCAACTACACGATCAAGCGCGAATTTGTTTCCGGCTCGTTGTACCTGATAACGCTCAATCAAGGCGGCACCGTGACAGCGGTGGCAAACTCTGGTGGCCTAATCGAGTTCACAACATCACAGCTAATGGGAACGCCACAAGATCAGCCTGGTGGCGGCGGAAAGAAAATACCGACCGACCCGAACGCGTAGTAGGTCCCGACAAATCACCCTTTCCCCCGGCAAGGGTTGGGTGACTGGCAAGGGCACCCGAATAGGGATGATTATTGAATTGGATTCAAACACGATCATATCGGTTGTCGGCCTGGCCGTTGGTTCGGGCGCGGTCGTAAAGCTGTTTCATATTTCGTCTATGCACGGAAAGTACACGCTGAAGGTCGACACGCTTTGGGACGCGTTTCTCGAGACCAGCAAGGCCGCGGGCGCCGAGGGTGGGCTGATTCGACACGGAAGCGACTACTACATCAATCTCGCGCGTCTTGGCGAGATGATCGAGGCCGCAGGCTACGTGCCCGACCCGGAACTGCTTGACTACTTCCGAGCACTGGCGTCGGACCCGCGGTGCCCGGACGACGACAGCGCGTTGTGGCAGATGATACAGATCAAGTGGGGCATACAGCGGTTGATTCAAGAGGCGGCTCGGTTCAACGCGCCGGCCGCGTCGGCTCCTGCTATTTGGGTGCTGTGCATTCGCGCGGCACAGATCGAAGGCGTTGACAAGGTGCTGCGGGAAATCCGGGTGATACGATGAGCTACGACGTCACGCAATTCCGCGGTCTCATCAAGCGCACGCTTACGGCGTTCGATCCAGCGATGGCTACGCCGGTCGCGGTGAATTTGCTTCTAGGGACTGCAGCGCAAGAGAGCGCTTTCGGTCGATACCTCCAGCAGGTTCATGGCCCCGCGGTCGGCGCTTTTCAGATGGAGCCAGCGACGTTCGAGTGGTTACGCGAGAAGTACGACGCGAAATATCCTGAACTGATTCACCGCCAGGCCGACGAAATGGAATGGGACTTGAGGCTCGCGATCATCATGGCGCGGCTTCGCTACCGCGCGATCCCGCTGGCACTGCCGGAGGGTGACGTCGTGGCATTGGCCGCGTACTGGAAGCGGCACTACAACACGCCACTGGGCGCCGGAACGCCGGAGGAGTACATCGCGAACTACCAGCGGTTCGGATTGGGCTAGGAATCCCGACGCTCGCGCGGGAGTCGCGGGCAACCCTTTGGAACAGGGGCAACAGCGGCGTGAGCCGCAAGGAGGACAATCATGTGGCTCAAATCAAAGGCAATCTGGGGCGGTCTCATCCTGATCGCCAACGGTCTCATCCGGATCGGCGATGCCGCTTTCGATGGCGATCCGGCGACCGCGATCGAATGGAACGTCGCGCTGGCGTTGATCGGCAACGGGCTCGGCATTCTCGGCATCCGTTTTAAGCTGCCGAAACCGGGGAGTGGCCAGTAATGCGCGGGCGCGCCAACAAGGCGCTCTTCGCGCTGGTAGCTGGGATCGTTCTCGTGGCCTGCTTTCTTTGCAGCGTGGCCGGTCCTGTTCGCGCCGCGGAGGAAAAGGAGTCGCCACCGCTCAAACCATTCTGGACGGGTCCGGTGTACGGCGTCTTCACCGACGCGGGGCCGGATTCCGCAATGGGCCCGCGGGCGAAAATCCACGTGCCGATCGGAGTGGCGCTCACCAAGCCGTTCTCGAGGTGGGGCTACCAGTTCACGCCGGAGACGGCGTTTCGCTGGACCACGAAAGCCTACCTCGGGGAAGACTCGCAGCCCTTGCAGGACCCCAGTTACAACTGGATGCCCTACGTACGCATCGTCCCGGAAACGTCGGGCGCGTTGCAGTGGATCAAGATTGGAGTCCCCGACCACCTATCCAATGGCGACACCAACGGTGCAAGCCGGAGCTTGAATGCCGGGAGTATCGAGGTGGCGTATGCCTTCCAGGTCGCGGGACTCGACGTCGACGTCTACGCGAAGGGCTGGTACGTGTACGACTACGGCGAGAACACCGAGACCATTGAGGAGGTCATCAACCTAGTCGGAGACTTCGGCGGTCGCATTATTGTGCGCGGCCATCTCGACATGATCGAACTCGCGACCGAGCTCGGGCCCGAGTGGCAGAAACTCATGCTTTACCTGCCGCTCAACGATTTCTACGAGTTCGGGCTGTTCGGTGAATTTCACCACGGGAAGTTTGAGGGGCTGCTGGATTATGGGACCGACGAGGCGACTACGTCGGTCGGCGTCGCGTTCCGGCCGAACTAGGGGTGCTGGGGCGTCGCTGCCAAGTGATACATCGCCTTCACTCTTCCCGGACGCGATGCCGCGATGGAGCTCCACGTAAACCGAGACGCTGTTCTCGGTATCGTGGAGCTCCAATTGACTTCGCCCACTCGAACCATGCCCAACATTGCTTACGATCGGCTTCGACGGCGTCCCTGATTTCGTCGTTCATCGATACATCGCCTTCACCGCGCCCCAGGTCGACGTCGCGACCGGGAGCGCGCCGCAATCTGCCTCGTCCACGATCGGCTGCACACCGTCGTCGCAATAGAAGTCGACAAGCCACGGCTTGATGTACTGAAGGGTCAAGCGCCCAAAGCGTAGCACGGTCGGTCCAGCTAGGTAGTTCCTTGGCACCTGCCACGTGAAGGCGTAGTCATCGCCGCCAAGCGCCACGATTGACACCGCGTTGCTCACGTACCCTGGCCCCTCGCAATAGACCGCACTGGCGGACGCTCGAGCGCTACTCTGTTCGACCACCAAGCCGGGCGGCAGGTGATAGACCAGCACACCGCGCACAAATTCGTGGTTGGTTTCGTTGCAATACGTGGCCCACGATTCCGAAACCAGAACGGCCTCGCACGTCGCGGTGTCGAGGATCGGCTTCGGGCCGTCGGCGCAGTAAAGGGCAACGTAACGGTGCTCCGGGTTTCCGTCGACCAACTCTTGCCACCAAAGGTGTCCCTCTCGCTTGATCTCCGAACCAAAGCACTCGCGCGGGTAATCCCATCTAAATTCGTAGAGACCGCTTCCAAGCGGCGTCACGGTTCCGCCCGGGTTGTCGGGGCCGGCACATCCCTGGATGGTCGTGCACTCAGGTGTCCGCGGGCTCCACTCGCCTTGCCAGTATTCGTAGAAGATCGGGTCACTGCCTAGGCCAAGGACGAAAGAGACTTTCACCTTCTCGGTTGTGCCTTCGCAGTAGGCGGTCCACGTTTCGGATTTGATGATGGTCAGCGGATACTGCGCGCTCGCGAGCGCGGGGATTAGAAGCAGGATCAGTAACATGGTTTTCATGGGGGCACTCTCCTTTGTTGGTGACAGTCTATACCTGCGCCAGTTTCGGTGCCACTTCTATTTCAAATCAGGTACATTTATTCGCTCTATTATACATCACAGTCCAACTAAGTGAATCACGGCAATCGGCGTCCCGGTGCTAACTTCTTGCGTTTCAACGTGAGCACGCACGACGGCCGGGTGTGGCTACGGACCACAAGGTTAGGGGTTCAAGTCCTCTCGGGCGCGCCAACTTACAGCTTCGGAGGTTCCTCGGTGCCACTTCCGGTGCCAGTTTTCTCGTCTAGAACCGTGACGGCCCGCCAGACGCTCTCCTCTGTCGCGTGGGCGTAGATCGCTGTCTGCCCCTATGTCCTCGTGGCCCAGGATGGCCGCAACGGCCTTGATGTTCGCCCCGCGCTCCAAGGATCGAGTCGCGTATGTATGGCGCATGTCGGTGGGGGGCGACCCGACGGCGCGCCGGGGTCACGAACCTGAGGCCGAACATCCGTCAGCGATGGCAGTGGCTTTTGGCAAGGCGGCAGTCCTTCCCTTCGCCTCTCATTCTACTTCAAGTACCAGCCCTAAAGTCAAGCCCCATATATCGTTGTATGCCTACACGTAAAAATATGCTGGCAAGGCAAGATTGTTGCTTGACATGACGTAGGATTCGGATAGACTTCCGTACGAAAGGAATGGCGACATAGCTGAACATATATATGCAAACAAACACACAAGAAGCCACGAGCCGGTACTCCCTCGACCTAGAGGGAATCGCGCGCTATCTGAAGGTCTTTCGAAAGGCCGACGGGACTCCGAACACCGACAAGGTGTTGCGGCTCGTGCGCGAGCAGGGCTTGCCCGTCGCGCGCCTGGGGGACCGCAAGGACATTCGCGGTAACCCGGAAGAAATCGACGGCTGGCTCGCGAACAAGGCGAAGAAGCCGGAACGCCGACGCGCACGCGGGCGGCACGCACGGACGGTGGCGCGATGACGACCCGCACCGAACGCCGCGACGAGCGAGACGAGTACGCCCGCGAATGGGCGCGCATCGAAGAGCTGAAGCGCCAGATCGCGGAGACGAACAAGGAGTTGGCGCGGAGATTCCCGGGAGAGTTCTCGCGATGAGCTACCGGCGCATGATCGCTGAGCACGCCATCGTGGTGCTCCTGCTTTTGATTGTCGGCGTGATCGTCGCGGGCATCGTCACGGCGATTGGGTACGGGTACGCACGATGAACGCCGCGCTACTTGAGAAAAGCCCGCGGCTGCAACGCGTACTCGCACTCCTACAACGCGGCGGACGATTCACGACCCGAGACATTATCGAACAGGCGCAGGTGTGCGCGGTCAACAGCTCAATCGCCGAGCTTCGTTCGAACGGTTATCAGATTCGCTGCGAACGTCGCGGCGACGTGTGGACCTATGAATTGGAGGAAACGTCATGCACCGATTCGAAGATTACGAGCTAACACGCCGCGCTGCTTCGCCGCGGGTGCTTGCTTACATCCTGATCTCGCTCTTTTTGCTCGTCATGTTCTCGTGCGCCGAGGATACGACGTATTCGCCGGAGACGGACAACGCCAACGCGCTTCGGCCGATGCCGGAAGGATTCTGTGATTCGCCACCGATCGGCAGCGCTTTCGGTGACCTCGAGGTTCGCTGCGATTCGTCCGTCGTCAACTTCTTTGTCCCCCAGAGCCAGGCGCCGCCGTGGTGTGGCGGTTCGGTGCAGTGGGTTGTCGGGTCCGAGTTTCGATTCACCACGCTTTACGGACCGTGGGCACAGGGGAACGGATTTCTCCGTTGGCGAGGAGCGATCGCGCGCTACGGGACGGGCTCGACGGTGACGGCAACGGTCACACTTCGATTCCTGGTCAACAATCCGGTGCAGTGCCTCGACCTTTGCGCTTCGGGTGGCATCTCGTCGCCGAACATCACGGGTTGCGGCACGGGTGGCGGCGGCCACGGCGGTGGCGGCGGGTTCGATGAGCAGGGCAAGGTCAGCGCGCATCGTTTCGCGTGCCCCGCGTTCGACGGAAGCGGCGCGTGCGTGTGCGACCAGGGCGGTCTAAATCCGCAGGACGTCATGGGCTCCTTCTGGTGGGCGTATGGGATTTTCTAACCCAGAGGGAGCAACAATGACCAAAAAGCTCTATTCGCTAACCGACGAGCACCGCGCGCAGTTGACGCCTTGGGCGGATCGCTGGATCAAGAACGCGTTCAACTGCGATGCCATGACGGAGAATGATCGCGAGATCATGCGTCGCGCGATCAACGGGCTCTACGCCGCGGCCGATCGCAAGGCGCCGCGAATCATCTTCGTCTCGTCGCCGTTCGTACTCCGGCTCGCGGGTGGCTTCTCGGCCGGCATCTGGCACACGCGCAGCGGCGCGGCCCCGTCGCGTCGCGCGACGAGGGCGGCGACGAGGGACGCGACGAGGGACGCGACGAGGGACGCGACGATGGCCGCGACGAGG
>DAIRVG010000058.1:0-7483 GCA_036802945.1 Vicinamibacterales bacterium | reverse complement strand
ACGAGGGACGCGACGATGGCCGCGACGAGGGACGCGACGATGGCCGCGACGAGGGACGCGACGTGGGACGCGACGTGGGACGCGACGATGGCCGCGACGAGGGACGCGACGAGGGACGCGACGTGGGACGCGACGATGGCCGCGACGTGGGACGCGACGATGGCCGCGACGAGGGCCGCGACGATGGACGCGACGTGGGCCGCGAAATTGAGTCCGCTCGCGCAGTTCCTGCTCCACTGTGCGCACGAGTGCGAGGGCATGTGGGACGGTGGCAATCAGTGGAGCGCGTATGTCGCCTACCTCTCATTCTTCCGTCACATTGCGAAGCTCGATCTTCCTGAATACGAGAAGTTCGCGCACTACGAAGACTCCGCGATCCACGGTGGCCCGCGCATCATGCACAGCGAGTTTTGCATGGTGAGTGATCGCCCCGAGTTCATCCACATGAACGGGCAGAATCAGCCGCACCAAACAAGCGGCCCCTTCACCCAATGGCGGGACGGGTTCGCAATCTACGCCCTCAACGGAATCGTGGTGCCACGCTGGATCGTCGAGACGAGCGCGGAAGAACTGGACCCAAAGGAAATCTTGAAGATCGCGAACGTGGACCAGCGACGCGAGGCGATCCGCAAGGCCGGGGCCGAGCGGATGATTCAGAAGCTCGGCGCCAAGAGCATCGAGTGCAGAGGCGAGTACGAGTTGCTGTCCGTCGATTGGACGGGATCGCAGCGCATCTATTTGAAAATGCGCCACCCGTCGATTGGTGTCTGGCACGTCGAGGCGGTAGCGCCAGAGTGCCGAACGATTCAGCAGGCAATCAACTGGCGCGCGGGTGGACGCAATTGGACCCCCGCGCAACTGACCTAAAACGAGGAGGCAGGAAAATGCAGATTCAACAAGGCGACGTGCTGATTCAGGCGAAGGCGATTCCCGATGCAGCTAAGCCCAAAAAGGGGCGGACGGTCGCGCACGGGGAACATACGGGCCACCACCACACCTTCGCACCCGATTGCGATGTCGAGTTGTACGAGTCAGGCGATGGGACGCTGTACTGCCGCGTGGTGAGTGAGCAAGCGACGTTGACGCATCAAGAGCACGGGCCGGTCACGCTGCCGCGCGGTGACTACGAGATCGGGCGGGTTTTGGAGTACGACTACGAAGCGAACGAAGCGCGGCATGTCGCAGACTAACAAGAGGACGCCCCGGCGCGTTTAGAGGCGCCGGTTGGCCCGACTATTTTACCGAAAGGTGGTGCCAAGTGAGCACGCTAAAAGATAACGTGAGAAATATGCAAGCACGAGCGCGTCGCGGCGAAGCGACCCCGACCGAGCCGCTACAGCTCGCGGAGTTGGAGTTGATCGCCCAAAACGCCCGGGCCCTACGCGACAACTTGCAATCGTTCGTCTCGCGTCACGGCGACAGGTTCACGCAGCCCGAGAGCAAGAGCGCCTTAATTCACGCGAAAGTGAATGTGGCACACGCGGCCATGACGATCTCGGGTGTCATCGACCGCGAGGGCGAAGATTTCGCGGCGCACCTGAAAGTCACGGCGGTCGCGATGGCGCGATCTCTTGGCAGGGCAGTCGTCACCAACGAAGGTGACGAGGCGACTTGCTCCGATTGCGGCCAGCGCGTAACTGGGTACATCACGCATCCCGACGGCACGGTGGATTGCGGCAGATGTGGAGACGACGAGGACGAGGACGGTGAGCGCTATGAGTAAGCACACGCCGCCCCGTGCGTACTTCCACGTCCACCACGAGCAGATGTGGGAGTGGGCGACGGAGCCAATGGAGAACCGCATCGAGTACATCAAGAAGGAAAAGCCCACGAGCGAGATTGATACGCGGCTGCGACTCTTGAAGGAAATCCCCTACGAGCGCATCAAGTCGTTGGTCGATACGAAGGGGCAGTACGACGCGGTCCAGCGCACGGCGTGGGAGCAGTACGAAGCGGTCGAGCGCCCGGCGTGGGAGCAGTACGAAGCGGTTGTGCGCCCGGCGCGGGAGCAGTACGAAGCGGTCGAGCGCCCGGCGTGGGAGCAGTACAAAGCGGTCGAGCGCTCGGCGCGGGAGCAGTACGACGCGGTCCAGCGCACGGCGTGGGAGCAGTACGACGCGGTCCAGCGCACGGCGTGGGAGCAGTACAAAGCGGTTGTGCGCACGGCGTGGGAGCAGTACAAAGCGGTCGAGCGCTCGGCGCGGGAGCAGTACGACGCGGTCCAGCGCACGGCGTGGGAGCAGTACGAAGCGGTCCAGCGCACCTTTGACATGGAGGCGCTGCACCGCGAGTTGTGCCCCGACTGTCCGTGGGATGGCCGGACTATTTTTCCATGATTCCGCGCGACGCGCTCCGTCTATTCACGCGCGCGTGCTCGTGTGTGATCTACCGCAGCGGCCCCGCGGGGAAGCCGAAGTTTTGGTTGAAGGAATGTTCGACACATAGAAAGGAAAAGACATGAGCGCCGAACGCATCGCGACCGACCTACTCGCGACCATCGAGGCGAACCGCGTGCCCAAGCCGGGGTTGCACAAGGGCGTTCCCGCGGCGGACTACCACGCCTGGCGGGCGGTGTCGAACTCGACATTGCAGCACTTCAAGCGGTCGCCGTTGCATGCACGCTACGCACTGGACAACCCGACGGAGCCGACGGCGGCCATGTTGCTCGGGAGCGCGACGCACGCGGCGATACTGGAGCCGGAGATGTTCGCTGACGCCTACGTTTCCGGTCCAGAGGTTGACCTGCGGACGAAAGAAGGAAAGCAACGCTGGTCCAGCCTTCAGGAGCATTTCCCGTCGGCGACGATCTTGCGCCACGGAGACTACAAGCGATGCGTTGACATGCAAAAGGCCGTACACGACAACCCGACCGCGCATCACCTATTGCACGGCACCGGCGACGTAGAACTGTCGTTCGCGTGGGATCACTTCTTGGCAGAGGAGCGCAAGGAGTTAAGATCAAAGGGCGTCGATCTGCTTTGCAAGGGGCGCGCGGATCGCGTCTCGTGGGAGATCGCGGGCGGCACCATCGTTGACCTGAAAACCTGCCGCGACGCACGCAAGCCCGCGTTCGAACGCACCATCTTCTCCATGGGCTACTACAACCAGGGGGCGATGTACGTGGACGGCATTCGCGCGCAAAACGTGGGCATCAAGCATTACTCGATTATCGCGGTGGAGTCGGAGCCACCCCACGGGGTCGCGGTCTACCGCCTACGCGACGACGTGTTGGAAGCGGGGAGAATGGAGAACGCAGCACTTTTGCGGCGGTACGCGGAGTGCGTGCGGGATAACTCGTGGCCGAGCTACGGCGACGACATAGTGGACATTGCGCTTCCCGCCTACGCGTGGGGCGACATTGAGGAAAGGGTGCACCATGAGTAACGACGTAGTTCCCATCGAGAAAGCGGGCGAGCTTCAAGAGCCCGCGCCGACAGCCGTCAACCTGTTCAACGCGGCATCGCCGAAAGAGGTTGTCGTAAAGTCGGCCGAGGTCGCGAAGGCGCTCGCCGACATCATCCTAAAGCAAAAGCTGTACACCGTCATTAGCGAGCGCAAGCACGTGCGCGTCGAAGGCTGGACCCTGTGTGGTTCCATGCTCGGCGTCTACCCGGTGTGCACGTGGACGCGGCCGATTGAAAACGGCTGGGAAGCACGCGTGGAAGCCAAGACGATGAACGGCACCATCGTAGGCGCCGCGGAAGCGTCGTGCTTGCGAACCGAAAAGCTATGGTCGAGCCGCGACGACTTCGCCCTCCGTTCGATGGCGCAAACGCGGGCGACGTCGCGGGCCCTCCGCATGCCGCTCGGGTTCATTATCCAGCTCGCGGGTTACGACGCGACACCGGCCGAAGAAGCCGAAGGCGGCAACACGCTGAACCAGAGCGCGGAAGTGTCGGAACTTAACCAGGCGGTCAAGGGCAAGCGAGACGGGAAGTTGATCTAGATGGCACTCACACGGTACGAAGCGTCGAGGCTGAAGTTTTGCGAGCGGCAACACGTCATTTTGAAAAAGCGTGTCGAGACGAAGTTGCTGGCGATCAAGGCGAAGATGGACGCGCTTGTTGCCGCGGAAGACCTGATTCGCGAGGACTACGAAGCCAACTTAAAAGAGAAGCAGCACCTCGAAGCCAAGCGCGACGCGAAGGAGTAACCGGCGGTCCTGGGCAAGGTAAGTCGTGAGTGGTGGGCCTGGGGCCGCCGGAGAAATTGGGGAGTCACTGAATACCGAACGGAGGGGGTCCGGTGAAGGTGAATACAACAGCGCTGTCAATTCCGCAGCCGCAGCATGTGGTTCCGCGCGACTTTGCGGACAAGGTTAAAGCGTGGACGGAGATCCAAGACAAACTCGAACATCTTCGCGAGACCGACAGGAAATTGGCTGCGTTGATTGGATACCTTGGCGACCGAGAACAGCGGGCGCAAGTCGAGGCGGCGCGCCGGTGGGTTGAAGTGCGGATTGGACAGCTGCTGGGTCGGGTTGAGATCGGGCAACGCACCGATCTAGAACCTTCCCCCGTGGGGGAAGGTTTGGATAAGCACGAACGCCACGAGTTCCGGAAGCTCGCCGAGCACGCGGACGTTGTCGAGCGGACGATCGCTAGTGGGAATGTCTCCCGCGCGGCGGTTCTTGGTGCAATCAAACTATCCGAAATAGAATCACGCGCCACCGAACCCACAGCCGGCGTATACGACGCGATCGTCATCGACCCGCCATGGCCGATGCAGAAAATAGAGCGCGAGGTTAGGCCAAACCAGGCTCTATTCGACTATCCCACCATGAACGAGGAAGAGCTATCGCGGCTTGAGATTCCGACGGCCGACGATTGTCACGTGTGGACGTGGACCACCGCCAAGTTTTTACCGATGGCTCTGCGTCTCATTGATGCGTGGGGACTCAAGTACGTGTGCCCATTTGTATGGCACAAGCCAGGCGGGTTTCAGCCGGTCGGGCTTCCGCAGTACAACTGTGAGTTCGCGCTATACGCGCGCCGCGGATCTCCGGTGTTTGCCGATACCAAAGCTTTTTCACTCTGCTTCGACGCACCGCGTGGTGCTCACAGCGAAAAGCCGGAAGCCTTCTACGATACCGTTCGCCGTGCGACGGTGGGCAGGCGGCTAGACATGTTCGGTCGCCGGATTATTGATGGCTTTGAGTCATGGGGAAACGAGGTTGCTCGGTGAGTTGGCGGGACGACAAACGATCTGTCGATATGTTTCTCCCTGAGGTCAAAGCGATCCTGGGGAAGCATCTGATCGGCGAGGCGACGCGAGAAGATGACGCCGAGCGCAATACAGATCTCGTCGTTCTTCGCATGGAAGCGGTAAGGATCGCATGCAGGCTGCGAAAGCCGGGGTACTTCGATTCATACGGCGGAGAGTTCACGATCAGGGCCGTGCGACCGAATGGTTGCAAAACTGAATTACAAAAAATTATCGAAGGCTGGGGAGATTACTTTTTCTATGGGCACATCGCGAATGATTTGAGCGGCCTGCGCGCATGGGCTTTGTGCGATTTTATTCCGTTCCGGAGCTGGTTCTTTCGCCAGCTCGTGGCAAAGAAAGGCGCCTTGCCCGGCATCAGAAAAGACAACGTGGACGGATCTAGTTCGTTCTTGGTGTTTCGGTTTGATGATATGCCAAGTGACTTTCTAGTTGCCCAGCATAGCGTCGAACGCGAAAAGTCGCTGTTTCCAGATTTGTAACGGAGGAGAGGGTCGGATTTGAACCTCAAACGAACCGAGTTAGACGACAGCGCCCGCGTGATCTCGGTTGAGCAAATCGGCTACGCCGACGATCGCGTCATGTGGGACGAGGAAGCCGAAGACCGCCTCGCCGGTTATCGCACGATGCGGCGCGCGTTGGGCCTCGTCGGCGTCGGCGTCTTGTTGGGCGTTCTGTATTGGATGGTGAGGTAGCTATGACTAGTAAGTTGAAATGTAAGCAGTGCGGCGCTGAGCTTGAGGGCGTTTTCATTGAGCATAGCTGCAAGCCGATTACGTCGGCATGGGTTGTGACGCGGCGTGGTACGTGGCCGTGGGTTGTTGAGTATTGCGACTGCTATCCAACACAGGAAGAAGCAGAGGCGGCCGCAGAGAGAAGGAGAGACAAATGAAGCGCCTCGGCCTCGTGATCGTGTTCTCGCTGGCCTGTTCGCTCGCCGTGTACCACGTGGCGTGTGAACGGATGCCAGACGTTAAGCAGAAGAAAGTTGAGGTAGGGGGATGAAACGCATCGTCGTCATAGGCGGCTTGTTGGCCCTCGCGGCCTTCGGGGCGTGTTCATCGGCGCCGGCTTATTGGACGCCGCGAGAGATCATCGGCCGCGAGAACGTCCCGCCGGAGCACCGAATCGACCCGCGGACACGGGCACGGGGGGCACGGGGCGGTGACGTGGAAACGGGCGAGTCTTCGTCGGCCGCTACGGCCGCGTCGCCGCCCCTATTGTCCCTAGCCACCGACAACATGCCAAGCCCGCCCGCGCCCGGCTATCGCCGCGAGTGGATCGAGTGGAGTGATGGTGGCTACGACTCGACCTACGACCTCCCGAAAGAGGACTACGAGCCGCAAAAGCACGAGACGGTCGTGCTGCGCGTGGGGCGAACCGGCGTGCGCGTCGAGGACGTGCCGGAGAACTGGGACACGCTGGTGTTGCTGTGCGTTGCTGCCCCGCGTTCGCGTAACCGACATTTCGACTTTTGGTCAAATTATCTACCGGGTGCTTGCGGCCCTGTGTTCGACGACGCCGCGTGGCGTGCTCGTGGCGCGGCGTGCGTGTTGCGCTATTACGACCCGCCTAATGGCAGCGTGATTGTCAACCGAACGTGGGGCGGCGACAAGAACCAATGGACGATATGGTGCAACCCATGAACGACGAACTAACAGAGTTGATACACGCCGAAGTGCTATCCGACAAGCCGCTAAAACTGACGAAGCTTAACGCCGAGGCCGTAGGACGCATTGCCATGAGGCTTGTCATGGAAGAGTTCGGTGAATTTGCTTTTCATTCGGTCGTGGACGCGGCGTGGAATGCTGGTTTTAGGGCTGGAAAGAAAGCCCGCGCAATCGAATCCCCCGACGATCCGCGCGCAACGGAGGATGGGAAATGACACAAGACCAAGACGACCAACGGGCGAGAGAGAAGTCGCATCGAGACTCACTAACAGGGTCTGCTCTAATTCATTATGCGATGGATCACCTTGCCGACGACATGGATACGGACGGAGAAACGGATGCCGCCCGATGCCTGCGTGTTGCTTGGCGCGAATGTGTTGTTTTAACGCGCACCGAACTCGACGCGCTCGTGACGGAGAGCGAACGCGGACGGCGGGCGCTGTGGTGGTTGATGAAGCGCGCGTTGTCCCCCGCTGGCCCTCGCGGCTGGCCGGAGCTTGTCGAGCTTGGACTTGCAAGCTGCGATGGAAACGACTGGAAATGGACCGACGCCGCCCGCGCGTTCGCGAAGGACCAACTTGAGCGCGAGG
>DAIRVG010000057.1:0-32658 GCA_036802945.1 Vicinamibacterales bacterium | reverse complement strand
GCGAGGAATTTGGTCGGGGCGACTGGATTCGAACCAGCGACCCCCTGCGCCCAAGGTCGGCCAACTGAGAGCTGGACTCGCCGAGTTCAAGGATTGAAGGACGTCTTGTCACTCTTCGGATCGAGCTTCTGGGGTGCTATCCTCGCGGCTCACCTGCTCATACAAACGAGGATCAACGATGGCCGTAAAAAGCTACCGGGTTCGAATCGCGCGCGGTGACCAACAGTTCGAGGCCGAAGGCGACAAAGGCTTCGTCCTGGAAATGCTCAAGAGATTCGAGGGAGCGTCCGGCGCAGACAGCACCTCCGGAAAGGGCAAGTCCGTCAAAGTGGCGGCACCAGATCCCGCGGTCCTCGCGTCGTCGAAAGCGGTGTCGGTCGGCGAGTTTATTCGGCAATTCGGTTTCAAGAAGCACACCGACCTCATACTAGCCTTCGGGTACTACCTCGAACAGCACTCCGGTGTTAAGGAGTTCACGCCTGCCGATCTCAACAACTGTTACTACGAAGCGAAGATGGAGCCATCGAACACGAGCCAGGCGATCATCCAGAACATCAAGCGCAGCTTCATGATGGTTGCCAAGGCGGACAAGAAAGCCGGGAAGGGCGCCGCCAAGAAATACACCCTCACGTCATCTGGCGAGAGCTACATCAAGAAGGTCGCCGCGAAATCCGCCGACGCCGAGTAGAGCTTGCCGCCAATGGCGAAGGCCGCGAAGAAGAAAAAGAAGGCGAAGAAGAAGCCCGGCGCCGCTTCGTCGCCGCTCGTGCGATCGGCCTTCGAGGTGCTGGAGCACGGTCTCTCGCACTACCTACGAAGCAACACTCCGAAGGACATGAAGTTCGCCCTGTTGCACATCGACCAGGCGATCGAGCTCCTGCTGAAGGAGCGCGTACGGAGTGGAAATCACTCCATCTACAAGAACCCGAAGGAGACGATCACCATCTACGGCGCGTACGACATTTTGGAAGCGAAGCTGTCGTGCACTATCCCAGAACGGCCAAACCTCGAACTCCTGCACGAGGAGCGGAACAATATTCAGCACAAGTATTCGAACCCGAGTTCCGAAGACGCGGCGTTCCATGTTGAGCACGCGATGAAGTTCATCGAGCGGTTCGTTCGCGAGGAGCTGAAGCTGACCCTCGCCGACTACATCCCGTCAGACTTTCTTGCCAGGGTTTTGCTTCCTTGAAAGAGCCAGGCTGGCCGCACGACGACCGCCCGCCGGCACGGAAGATATGGGCGCTGTGGAAGTCCGGCGCTGTCATGGAATGCGAGATCAATCCAGTTGGGAATGAGCGTCTCGGCTAATCAACGAGCCGGTGCGCAGCGAACGACGATAGGTCCGCCGAATCAACGCGACCGTCGGATGCGTGGGAGCCTCAGAATTATCGATTGTTCTATGGGCATCTTCAGAGCCGTGCACTTCATGATTTCTTCAACCGCGTGAATCGTGGGTTGATCAGCCCTGGGACCGATCCGTACGGTCTTGATTAGGAGCTCCAGATTGGCAGGTAGCGACAATCCGCGAACGCGAGGCCGCAATTGTTCCTGGAAGAGCGCGGCCCTCCATTCCCGTTCATCGTCGTAGAACGCGCGTTTGTTGAATGCGACCCTTAGAGCCAATTTCCAAAGACGTGCGCTGGCAGGGACTGGTCCTTTCGTGAAATCGTGACGAACTTCTCGAGCAGAGCCTAAGTCCGCATGATACGTAACGGCGCCGAAAGCATGCTGCTCGGGCCGTACTTCACGCTTCAGAGCGGCCTTGAAACGCCCCACGGTGCTCTCTATCGCAACACCTTTAGCCCCGGCACCGTATCGCTCCCACATTCCGAGGGATTCTCCACCCATACACCATGAGTTTGCGTACACGTGCTTGTGGGCATTCCTGACGGTCTGAGCCGCGAAGCCGCTGAACTCGGCGTACAGCGACTGCGCAACGTTTCCTTGCAGGACAACATCTCTCGGAAGGACGCGCGAAGGTCGCTTTAGACCTTTCGCGCGGCCAAACCCCTCCCATGGGTCTGCGAGCCAGAGCTCTTTGAGCTTCGGGAACCAAAGCTTGCGCGAGAAGGCAAGTGCTACGAACTTCGCGAGATCCATGTAGCGCCAGATGGGGGTGTCATCCGACTGCTGGACCGGTTGGGATAACGTCACGCGTTTCGCAGCTGGGCCCTTACCCGTCGACACGCATCGTTCTCCAGTTGCTGCGGAATGACCGTTCGTGCTCCGTATCACCCAGGATGACGACTACCGAGATCTTGTACAAACCCTTCGCAAGTCGCTGTCAAAGGACACGATCGAGAAATGGTCGGTCGGTCACGTACGTGCCGGGATGGAGTGTGAAATCTTGAGGCTCCGACCAAAACGGATGGTCGGGGATGAACCGGCGATCCAACCAGAACTTCGATGTACTCGTGATTACCGTGAAGCCGGGCACCGCATACGGTTGGCCGGGACTGAGGTTGCTGAGTTCATGGGCGATCAAGTCCGTGCCTTCAGCGATGCATGCCTGCGTGCGTCTTGGCGTTCCCTCACCGATGTCCAGGTCGATATAGACACGTCCGCGCTGCTTGCGGTTTCCGCCGATTCGGAAGACTGCGTGGCGCAGGCCGACGTATCCTGGCCGCGTTTCGTTTGCTGACGGTTCATGCCATTCGACTTCACCGTCAAGAACTGCTTCCTGACTGGCTCTTACCTTCGCGTGTTCGAGATTTGCAGCCGCCCTCTCTTCTGCATCGCGCTTGATGCGTCGGAGCTCGTCGACGGTATAGCGGGGCCAGTCTCGATCCACGAGAGGGGAATGCGCCGCGCAGAGCCAGATGCCGTTGTCGTAATGAACACGCTCCTCGCGCGTCATGTTCGGGTCGTATCGCGGTCCGCCTGGAGCCGCGGCACAGATGTGCGCAGCTTCTCCAGTCGTGATTGAGGAGGCCCCTCCGCTGAACGGTCCTGCCGTTGGAGCGTCGCACTTGGAGCAGTGATAATTGACACTGCGCGCGAGGTGATTTCGCGTCGCATCGGAGAATTCGTCGCGCGAGTTTCGAGCCATCAAACGCCCCTTGTACGGCAGGCACATTGGAGATGAACGAGGCGGCTCAGCAAATCGACATGGCCCTTAGGGCACACGTCAAATCTCTGTGTGCCCCCATCTGGTGGGAGTCCGGTAGGCAAACCGTTGTGAACAGCGGCACCATGTGCCTCGTCAAGACTTCCGAAGCTCTGTTTGGCGTTACGAACGATCACGTCCTGAAGATCTACGAGAGGCACAAGGCCGAAAAGCACGACATATTCTGCCAGCTTGGCAGTGGTCCCTTCGACCCCGCTGCACATTTGATCTCGCGGAGCGAACGATGGGACCTCGCAACGTTCACGATTTCGCCCGAGACGTTGAAGCATTTCGGGCACAAGGTGTTTATCTCCCGCGAATGGCCGCCCAAACCGATTGAGAAAGACGACCACGTCGTGTTTGGCGGCTATCCGGAAGTTCGTCGTTCTGTGCCTCTTGGCCCCCATCCTCCGACGATGTCGATCGATTTCGTATCGTTTCGACGCCAGCCGCATCACTGTTCGCCGGATCAGGTGTCGTTTCATCTGGAACCGGCACAAGTGACGTGGTTGCCGAATGTCATCGACCCGCTGCTGCCGGGCTCAAGTCTGAGCGGCATGAGCGGTGGCCCCTGTTTTCGGTTGATTCCTGCGGAAGATCGGATCGAGCTAGCGGCCTTCATCTACGAAGGCGATTTCAGCATGGGAATCATCTTCGCCAGGCAGGCCAGTCTCATTTCGGCGGACGGGCAGCTTGCCGCACCACCGCTCTAGACGCCGCGAATTGCGACGACGTGTCCCCAGCACGTGATCCTGGCCGGGCTGTGGGCTGACTGTCCGAACAGAGCGCGATGGAACCCCGGAACTCGAAAAGTGGTCGGGGCGACTGGATTCGCGCCAAGCGCGGCGAGAGCCGCGCGACGCCTGAAGACGTCGCATCGACCAAGGCCGAACGAAGTGAGGAATGGTCGGGGCGACTGGATTCGTGCCAAGCGCGGCGAGAGCCGCGCGACGCCTGAAGACGTCGCTCCGACCAAAGGCCGAGCGGAGCGAGGAATTTGGTCGGGGCGACTGGATTCGAACCAGCGACCCCCTGCGCCCAAGACGGGAGATGACCTTATCCAGATCGAGGCCGACCGTATCTCCTTGTGGATTTCAGTTCACAGGTTCTTCAGTCGTCCGAGCTCCGTCACTCTGCGGCTGTTTTTCAACGTCCGTTGCACTCGCTTGCACGCGGGCTTCCTCGAGACCTTGTTGGCGGAGCACCTCGCGCGCCTGCATCTCTTCGAAGCGGCGCATCGCCTCGTGCTGGCCCCGCACCGTGGAGTCGAGGTACGTGTCCGTCTGGGCGATGTTGGTGTGTCCTAGCCATTCCCTGACGGTCTGAAGCGGCACGCCGCCGTCGATCCAGCGTGAGCCGGCCTCGCGTCGGAGGTCGTGAAAATGCAAGCCTTCGATCCCCGCGCGCCGGCACGTGAGCTTCCAGGCGGTCTTGATGCTGTTGGTGCGCTGCCCGAGTTCGTTCCCAAAGACGTACGCGTCCGGCGGTAGGTCCTCACCCGCGGGATCCTTGCGGCGCATCTCAAGAATCGCCTTCAGTCGGGTCGAGATCGGCACGACCCGGTCGCGGGTGGTTTTCGTCTTCGATGCCGGCAGGTCGAGCCGTCGATTGACCCCGTCCAGGTCTTTGACTTGCCACCACTGCAGCGACAGCAGCTCGCCGCGACGACATCCGGTCTCGATCGCGGCTTCGACGATTGGACGTAGACGCGGCCGCGGCTGCACCAACTGCGGGAGTTTGGTTCTTGGATTCAGCAGGATCGGATCGCAGGCCTTCAGAAGCCGCTCCCCTTCGTCACCCTCGAGCCGCCGACGTCTCGAGGTTTCCCTCGAGAGCTTCACCACTGTCTCCGTAGATTTCTTAAAGGGGGTCGTCTCGACGTACCCGAGCCGAATGGCCCAGTTGAACGCCGCACGAAGCAGGCTCAGGTCGCGATTCGTCGTCGGTACGCCGCCCTTCCGGCGTGCGCGCTCCTGCCCGTCCTGGTCCGTCGCCGTCACGATCGCTTGCGTGCGTCGGGTGGCGCGAAACTTCTCGAGTGCGCCGGTGCCGATGTCACACACATGCCATTGCCCGAACGCGAGCCGTTCCCCGGTAGGGAGATCCAGGACCGCGCCGCAGATCGCCCCCACCTGGTAGCGGACGTTGATGAGCCCGCGCGGCCGTTCCGCGGTCACGTATTCCTTCACGTAGGCCGCGAGCAGCTGCGCGAGGGTGAGCACCTGCCGCACCGGCAGCCGAGCCTCGCTGATTTCAACCCGGTAGCGCGGCTTGCCGCTGGCGGTCAGGACTGGGGCGCCGGCGGCGTCGAGCATCGGCACTGTGGTTGCCACGAGGTCACCCTTACGAAAGGCGCTTCGCAAATCCTCGACCGCCGTTTCGGCCTCTTCCTTCCCTCTGATTCGCCGACCCGCGAGTTCGTCCAAATTCTTACGGATCGAGGGGCCGCCTCCCTTCAGCGTGAGATTGAAATGCCACGGATGGTCGCATGTGTTCCATTTCGAGCGCGCGCATCCGCACCGCTTCCGGAGCCCGCGGTTGGCGTGGCGCTTACGTGGGGACCTCATCGCGCACCGTCTGTCTCGCCGCGCGAATGTTCCCGCGCGAGTTGTTTCCATTCGATCGAACTCGCCCATCCGATTGAACTAGGCGCGGAGGTCGCGGCGGCGCCGGGTAACCGCGCGGGTCCCTGCGCGCGCTCCGGCGGCCGCGGCCGCGAGGCTGCCGCCGGTTGCTCGAGCAATCGCTCGACAGCGACTACGCGGTCAGGTATGGAGCGGAGCTCCACCAGGACGCGTTGACGGAGGCTCGAGGCCTCACTCATCGCGCGCCGCCGACGAAAAACCGATACGCCAGCGCCATCCCGAGCCAGACACTCTGCTCGGCGGTCTGGCTCACGAGGTTGATCAGCTCGGTATTCAGGCGGAGGCGCTCGTCCGTGCTCCCGGCGCCGACGGCGTCGTCGAGGAGCCTGAACTCGTCCGACACCATCAAACGCTCGAGGATGAGACCTTCGGCGTAATTGCATTCTCCGCCGCTGTCGGGCACGTGGGTAGCCTGGTTGAGCATCGCGTCGGCATCGGCCAGCGCTGCCGCCAATGTCTCTCTGAGGTACGTCCGGCGTGTCGCCTCGCCTTCGATGAGTTGCGCGAGCGAGAAGAGTGCAGGGGTTACGGCGGCGTCGTCGACCTTCGTGCGGGGACGAGGATTCTTCTTTGTCTGAGCGGGCATGTGCGGCCTCCAGTGAAACAGGAGGCCGACAGATCCAACGTGCGAGAATCACACGCAGATCGATCGGCCGTCTACGCGGTTGATCGGTTCAGGCCCTGCGCCGTCTTACCGGACGTCGCGGGGCCGACTCCTTCATGTCACGACGCCTCGCCGAAGTAAAGCCGTCGCGTCACACGACAGCACTCTTTCTTTTGAGCGAATCGCGTATCTAACCGGTTCGTCGCTCCGGTGACTGCTCGCGGGTGCAAATCTTTTCGTTCATCGCCGGGGTCATGGCACGAGCCGTCGAATCTGCTCCGTCCACCACGCAACCCAACCTTCGGTGCTGCCAGGCGTCGGTGGCGAGGCCGGCGTCGCGTCGAGCACAGCCGCCAGGCCCACCGCGCGCAGGCGTTGACTCAGCGTCACGTAGAACCGATCCAGCGAGATCGCGTTCCGCCAATTCTCTAGCGCGCCGAGCGTCCCGCCCTGCTCGTGGAAGTCGTGTGTCGCCTTCGCGAACAGATCCTCGAGCCGCTGCCGACGCTGCCCGATCGAGACCACCTCCCGCTCCAGGCCCTCGAGCTCGGCAATCATCGCGTCCTGCGTCCTCATGTGACTCCTCCGTCGATCGGTGAATGAAAACTACTTGATGTGACTGCGCCTCACGAACTCGACGAGCTCGAGCGCGACCTCTGGATTCGACCCCACACCACGCATCCCGATCACCGCGGCCAATTTGGGATGCGCGTTGACGAACGTGTTCGTGCGCTTCAGGAGATCCTCGGCCTCCTCTCCATAGGTCTCGCGCAGGCGCTGACGGATCGTCTTGTTGGCCGCTGCCAGCGTTGCGTCGTCCACGTCGGCGCCCCTGGCGATCGCCACCTCTGCATCCGTAAATTTGTTGTAGATCAGGGCGCCGATGGTCGGATCGAGGCCGGTCTCGCGGATGCCGATCGCCCACTCGTTGTGCCTCGCGTGCTGCTGTTCGTGCGACAGCCCGAGCACGTCGCTCAGCTCATGGCGTCGATTGCTGAACGTTTCACGCATGGCCACTCGTACGGGAAAAGGTTCGCCGGTCTCGAGCGACCCGAGGCCGTAGAGCTCGCGCTCGAGCGGCGACGTCGTCGACGCCCCAGCCGGCGCCGGCGGGGCGTTGGGATCGGCGCCCGGGACGACTGGCGCGGCGTCGCCGCCGAAGAGTGTGTCCGCGTGCTTCTGGTTCGACCCCGGTGGCGCCGGCGCGGGAGGTGTGGCGGCGACGCCGCCGAAGAGCACGTCCGCGCGGTGTTGGTCAGACGTCGGCGGCTTGGGTGTCGGAGGTTCGTTTGTTCCCATGGTGGCTCAGGTCTCCTCTCAGGTTGTTGCTGCTGCTACATCACGCGAACGGGTCCTCGTCGATCTCTGCGCGGCCAACATCCTCCAGGTCGTCCTCGTCGTCGTCCTCGTCGAGCTCGTCTTCGTCGACGTCGTCGAGGTCGTCCTCGTAATCGTCCTCGAGGGCCGTGAGCGCCCGGTCGATCGGCCCCGGCTCCGCGGCCATGCGGATCGTCAGTGGCGCGATCGTCGACGCGCGTTCGCCGTCCGCGTCACGTGGCGCCATCGCGTCTCCGTTTCCGAGTTTTGGCACGTGTGGTGACCGAGCGCAGCGTGTCGTTCGCGACGCGGATCCGCTCGTGCAGTTCGTCGACCAGGCCGAGGTCCGGAAACGCACCGCGCCGACCTCGTGCAACTGCGACGACCTGCGCCGCGGCCCGCTCGAACGCCGCGGCCGCGGCGAGCAGGTCGGCGGCTTCTCCCGTGAACACGAGCCGTTTGCCCACGGTCCGGTTTGCGAGGAAGGCGTCCTGCTCCGCCTGGCTGAGGTGTGCGGCGCTCCCCGACGGCGTCGCTGGTGAATCGGGGCGATCGCTGGTCTTTTTGCCGATCATTGGCTCGACCGCATTCCGGTTCCGCGCAGCGTCGCACACGTAGCTACCGGGTTCCAAAAACGTCCGCGCGCGCGCCTGCGCAGGCTCAGCCGCGGGTGTTCAAGAGGAAACAGCCGCCGGCGCGGCTCTTGGCGCACGGTATTGGCGGCACGATGCCGGCGGCTCGCGGGGAACCCTTGTGCAAAGGCCCCGTGAGCGCGCGGTCTCTTAGGAAGGTCGGTGAAGCGTTGAACTAAAAATTTAACACGACGAACACGAGGTGAAGCGGCATGGGCAGCAGGCCCTCCTCCAGTCCACCGGTCGTTGACCCGCGGCGCCGAGCGACGATCTTCGCGGCGCGCGACGTCTTGAAGATGTCCTGTCCCCATTGTGCCGAGAGCGGGAGCAGCGTCGTTCGGTCCCGCGGCGCCATCGTGAAGGACGAGGTCCACCGGCGCCGGCGATGTGCGTTCTGCGGCGGCCGCTTCCCGACCGCCGAACAGGTCGACCTGATCGCCTTCGCGAAGGAACAGAACCTCCCCCTCCCGCCGACCTGGGACGACTTCGAACGGCACTTCCACGAGGCTTGGGGCCACGCCAAAGCGGGCGACCCGTACGTGAAGCAGGACTGGCTCGCCTGGCAGGAGATCCTCAACGCGATCAAGAAGACCGACCCCGGCGCGCCGCACCATCGAGACCCCAAGTTCAAGCGCCGCGCCGATGCGCCCGACGAGACGTAGAACCTGAGTCATCCTTCGGTCTAGACTCGCCGCGTGCGCTTTCCGCTGCGCGCGTCCCCCGCCGACCGCACCCGCGTGAGCGGCGCGCCGAAGGTCACGTGTCCGTTCTGTCAGGGGGGTGCCTCCACCGTCGAACGCTCGAGGCCCAGCATCACCAAAGAGGAAATTCGCCGACGCCGTCAATGCGTCCAGTGTGGCCAACGATTCGCGACCGTAGAACGCATCGACTGGCCGGCGTTCTGGCGCGAGCACCCGGGCCGCCCGCGTGCGGATGCCCCACCGCCGATGACGCTCGACGATCTCGAGAAGGCCGTGCGCCGAGTGTGGAATCAAGCCATCTCGCGGATTTACTCCGAGCGTGATTGGCACGCGCTCGAGCGCCTGGTCGCCGCGCTGCAGTGGCATCAGCCAGGCGCCACCCGGCCTCGTAGGCCCCGCGCGCCGCGGGCGAGACCACGTCCCCGTCGTCGTCGGGTGAATTGGCCCTTGCTGTGGGCGGAGCATCCGGAGTTGCGCGTCGCGTTGTTGGCCGCGCTGAAGGCGCACCAATAAGCGAGCGGCGACGATCATCCCATCGCCTCCGCGGCCGCCGGCGACGTCCCGTAGATGTCGAACGCGAGCTCGCGCCCCACGGCGGCGAAGGTCGCCCGCAGCTGAACCTTCAACGTTTCGGAGATGAGGGAATCGTAGACCTCCCAAGAGGGCGCAGACATCCAGACCTTGCGGCCGTCGTCGCGCCGCGGCCACGTCGCGATCGTCTCGAGCGTCTCCGGGTCCACGTACTCGCGCAGGCGTCCACGCGCCTGTTCCCAGATGCGGTCGGCCGACGTGTCGCCCAGAGGGCGCGCGACTCCAAGATCGAGCCGACCTCGAAGACACAGCTCGAGCCGGTCCGCCGCGGTTTCGAAGATGTTGAGGCTGCGATCGCTATTGGCGATGAAATTGCGATCGCTGCCCCTCACGCCGTCATCGGTGATCGTGAACAGCAACCCGGCTAGCGCCTGCAGGTCCTCGACGGAGCGCCCGAGCCCGAGTTGGCGATCGATGATGCGCGCGCCGACGTCCGCAGACTTGGAGTAGCGCGCTCCGAGCTGCCTGAAGTACTCCTCACGAAACCAATCGAAGAAGACGTGAGTCGGTTCAATGCGCGCTGCTGCTGCTCCTGGATCAGCAGTAGCAGATCTTCTACGTAGTAGAAGATCTGTACGTACATAGTCACGACGCGCGATCGTCGGGCAAGATGCACGACCTTTGTCGGGTTGAACGTCGGGTAAGTTGCCCGACCTTCCCACGCGTTCCATCGGGACGTCGAGGAGCACCGGGCCACCGAGCTGGCGCATCGAGAACCGCGCAAACCGTTTGCCCCGGCCCCCTCCCACGACCGCGATCTCGCCGAGCTCCACGAGCACATCACGACACCGGCGCACAGTGCTCTCGTCCTCGCGCATCATTCTCGCGAGCTGAGCGAGCGATAGCCGTCGCGACAGGTGCTCGCCCTGCCCCTGCCGCACGTGGTGCGCGATGATTAAAAAGAGCAACCGCACGCTTCCTTTGACCTCCGGGTGCGGGCACGTGTGCAACACGTACCGCTCCGCGTAGTAGCTCACGCGCGCCGCCGCCGTCCGACGAGGCGATCCGAGGCGCCGGCGCCCGTCTGTCGAGCACCTGACAGACCGCAGAAATCGAGTCGTGGTAAAACTTTTCGCATTGGGACCTCGCCCGTCCCAAGAGAGCCCGCTGAGCCCTTCGCGCGCACGCGCAGGGGCTCGCGGGCGTTGCTGTCTTACGGAGCTACCGCGCCACGCGCAGCGCTCCACGATTCGCTTCGACGGGCTCCGCGATCTCCTTCAGCCAGAGGTCGACCCAATCGGGCCCACGGATGCGCAGCGATCGTCGACCGCCGATGCGCGCCGCGCGCAACTGGCCGGCACGGACGGCCGCGTAAATGGTCTTTTTCCCAACCCGCGCGTACGCCGCCGATTCGCCGACAGTCCACCACCCGGCCTCTGGCGTGTTCCGCATTACGCCGCCGCGTCGGGCTCGTTCCGGATCCCGCGAGCGCGCGCCAGCTTGAGCACGTTGGCCAAGGTAAATATCCGGTGCCCGTTCGACAGGCGCGTGGCCGGAAGCTTTCCCGTGCGGTTCAAGTAGCGCACCTGGTCTGGGGTGACGTTGAGAAGACGCCCGGCGTCGCGAGGCGTCAGGGGTTGGTTGGGATCACGTCGCTTCCGATTCATAGAAACGGAATTTAGCCGGAGCGCTCGTCGACGGGAATAGGGTTCGCGAAAAGTTACTTCCGCGTTGGCACCTTTTGTCCACGCTGCGACCGCAGCCAGGCCACAAGGCCACGCGCGATCGCCGCCTTGGCGTTCGCATCCAGCGGCTCACCCTTGTCGGAGAATGCAAACTGTAACTCCACGTGGCATAGCTGGACGGCGACCGTCGCGATCCTCCTATCGATCGCCTCGGGCGTGGCGTTGTGGCGCGCGGCGTACGAAACGGCGGCGCGCACGGGAATGCGCATATTTCGGTACCGAACGAGCCGACCTCTCGCCTGGCCGTGATCCGATTGGTGAGGAAGGGTTCGTGCGAGCTGGGCGGGAACGTGGGCGGATCCTCGTTTGGACGTCGTGAAATACGGAACCAGCGCGCCTTTCGCGATGTCGTGATGCACTTGGCGAGGACTCTTTCGGGCGAGGACCGCGACATCGGAGATTTCTAAGGCGAAACACGGGAGATCCGCCAACACGTTCGCGATCACCCACGTCACCTCGTCACCGCAGCCCGGGCGCAGGCGCCGCACCCACGTGCGATGACGGCCAGGAGCCCGCTTGTTCAGCGACGTCCACTCTTGCACCCAATCGTTTCGGACGTAGCATCGACGCGAGCTCAGGCGGACCACCGGAATCGTGCCGTCGCGGATCCTTCGACGCAAGCTGCGCAGACTGGGAACAAGACGACTTTGGAGGTCGTCGATCTCTACACCCATGTCTTTCGCGACGACCCGGCGGAGCTCCGAGATGAGTTGACGTGGCGTGAGCCAATCAGTCGGAGGGAACGGGAGCGCGCGATAGCCATCGGCCTCGGACTTCGCTATGAACACGTGACCGTCGACGCGCACAACCTCGAGTCGGCCGGCGGCGATGTCCCTTCGGACGGTCTTTTCGGAGACGCCCTTGGCGCGCGCCACATGAGCGATGGTGAGAAGTGCCGCCACGCGCTGCGGCCTCCTGAGTCCGCAGTGAGGCTCCCGGAGAAGAAAGAAATCGGCGGCGCCGCGCCCAGGAGAGCGCGAGGTGATCAGCCTTTGCCGCCGGCCGCATTCTAGTTCAGGTGTTGGCGAGCTCGCGGCGTGGCATGACGTTCAGGGATTACGCGGAGAAATCGACTGCATCGACGTTCGTGACACCCTCGCCCTCATACCGCCTTCGTCGCTCATCGATGCGAGCCTTCAACGGACGCGTGTCAGCAGCGTCAAGTCGCAACGCGGCCCGACGGAGCGGTTTCGATAGGCCGAAGACGTAGCCTTCGGCCGCTTCGTCGATGATCGCCGCCGCTTCCTGGATATAGACGCGCGCCATCTTGAGGCCGAAGGTCGAAATTCGATCGTCAGGGCTCACCGTGTTAGCGACCGACGCAAGCCACAATTGAACCTGCGTTCGCCTGTGACTGAACAAGCGCGCCGCATTCGCAAAGACCTCATCGTGCGGTGTGCGGAACTCGTCGCCACTTGGCTCGCGAGCGAATGCGTAAGCCCGATGAACCCAGAGCATCGCGTCTTGGCCCTGAGCCAATGTTTCGAGCTCGTGGAGCACGCTGAGAAGCCGGCGAGTAGCAGCGACGATCGAGCCAGCCAACTCTGAGCGATAGGCCCGGTGCGCCGTATCAATGGCAATACGCCGAGCAGACCATGCGTTTACCGCGGCCACAACGATCGCCACGATGGCGCCGATGAAAGCGGCGATCAGAGTGGACAGTGCCGTCAGCGCTGGCAGCGAAGTTGGAAGGTGCTCGAGCACGGCATCAACCCTTTTCTCGTCGTGCCTCAGTTACTCGTCACGACCGCAGTCTCAACATGGAGGTCAGATACCGCTCGGCGACCGCCATTCGGTCAGCGTCGGCAGTCAGCGCTCGCACCAGTTCTCGGACGCCCCAGTAGAACGGCTCTACCTGCAACGAGAGCGTGCGATCCGCGTCCCTTGCCAGCGTCGGCACGTTCCAGAGGGCGTCGTTGGGACGCTCAGTCGATTCCTCGATCGCCTTGAGTTCGTCCTCGGCGAAGCCAGGTGTCTTGAACCTCGCTATTTTCAGCGGCTCCGCAGGTTCGGGGTCTTGCAATCCGAACGCGTGAGCCAACGGATTTCGAAATGACTGGTATAGAAGTTTCGCGCCCTCGGCCGGATCGCGGATCGCACCAGCGGGCTCCTTATCCCATGGATAGAACCTGCTCGTCGTTTCGCGGAACAATTGCCCCCGATCCCCACCCTCTGTCCCTGGCTTAAATAGAACAACCGAGACGCCGCTGATCACGTTTAGTAGGACGGCCGCAATCGCGAAGTTGCAGCCCTCCGTGATGCTGACCTCAGGCCGCGGCAGACGCAACATCGCGTGCACGTCCATGAGATACAAATCGACAACTTGGTCGACAAACACTCGCACCGCGTGCGGCGTCCCAGGATCAACTCTCGTCGGAAGAAACATGCCCCACTATTCCCCCTCGCTGAACGCGCCAGCCAGTGGTGGTCTTCTAGATGTTCGGAGCCACGCGCATCTCGAGCGCCGCTTCGCGACTCGCGGGTTTCGACACGGCTGCGGTCTCCTGGACCCGCAGTGACGCTCCTGGTGAAGAAAGAAATCGGCGGCGCCGCGCCCAGGAGAGCGCGAGGTGATCAGCCTTGCCGCCGGGCCGAATTCTATGGCTTTAGGTAGTCGGTCAACAACGCGGACTCTTTGATCAGCACGGTGATAGGGTCACTCTTCGTTAAGTCGGCCAGCTTCGGCTCGACCCACATGGTCCCCGCGACGCGCACCGTCGCGGAGTCGACGTCGTCAAGGAGCAGGACGTTGACGCCCTGGAGCGGGATCGCCTGGTCCTGGATGTGCGCGGTGTTTGTTTTGTTATCAACGCGCAACTCTAACTGTCGCCCCTGCACGGAGACGCTGTGAATTCGTGCTGTTCCGCCCGCGCCGATGGAGGCGCCCCCTTGCAACCATCCCGCCTTTCCGCGCCAGAGTACGAGCAGATCCAGGGTGCTGTCGGAGCCGTCGCCATGCCCTTCCCAGGTGACGACAACTCGAGGCGACAGCTCACCACCGCCGCCTAGTCCGTGGACCGCTTGCGCGAGCGGAAACGCAGTCACCAACAGGACGCAAATTGCGATGAACGCTGGTCCCATGTGGTGATTGTCGTCTGAAAAAGGGTTCGCGGTCGGGTGGCCTACCCTAACCGCCGGCGCGATTTTAGTTCAGGTGCGGGCGAGGTCGCAGAGCGCGAGGTTGCGGCATCGCATAACTCCTGATAAGTCGCCACAGGAAGAGAGCGACGCCCGGTCCAGAAATCGGTAATCAGTGCGGCGTTTTTGAGGACCTAGGAGGTTTCAGTCTCCATCCGACTCCAAATCCCAGCACTGCCATGCCTGGCACTGACCAGCATTTCAGATTTGTTTGTGGCAATCCCAAGCTGTAGCTCCGCGCGTCGCAAAAGACCACGAGAACAAATGATGGCGCGATGGCCCGAGTTCTGCTGCCAAGAGCCAACGTTCGCCATCTGGCGTCTGATCGACTGATGCCTCCCATGACTGGCCGTCTTGTGTTCGCTCTCGCGATTGGTCTCGCCGGGTGCGCCGCAGACCAGGAGCCTGAAGTGCCGCGGGACGCAATCATTCGTCTGCAGCGGACGTCCTGTTTGGGATCATGTCCCGTCTATACCGTGACGATTGATGCACGCGGGACGGTCACCTACGACGGGGAGCGGCTCGTTCGAGTCGTGGGTCGTCGAACGGCGCAAATCGATCCGTCGGCCGTTGCGACGTTGCTGGCGCGCGCCGAAGGGATTCGCTTCTTCCAGATGCGTGACGCCTATCGTAGGATCGAGAATCCGGATGGCACCCACTCTTCCCCGTCAGACCTCCCGACCAAGATTGTCACCATCACCGTCAACGGTCGCACGAAACGCGTCGAGGACTACGTGGCTGCCCCAGATGCCCTCGACGAGCTCGAACGCGAGGTCGATGACGCTGCCTGGACCAAACGATGGGTGTTTCTCGACGACGAGGCGTTGGAGGAACTCCTACGTGCTGGTTGGTCGGCGTCTAGCGAGGAAGGCGCAGCGCTCTTGCAGCAGGCGATTAAACGCGATGACCTTCCGATCGCGCGCAGGTTGATCGAGCTGGGTAGCGATCTAGACGGCCCACTCACAAACCGATTGCCACCCCTTCTCTCAGCTCGTTCAAGTCAGATGGTGGACCTGCTGGTGAACGCGGGGGCCAACCCGAACGAACGGCCGATCGGCCGAGTCGGTCCCCAAACCCCTTTGATGTTTGCGGCCTACAAGGATGCGGCCGTGGCTGAAGCGTTGTTGAAGGCTGGAGCGCTCCTCGAGGATTCGGACGAGGGGCGGACTGCGCTCTGGTACGCAGCATGCGCGGCTAACCGGCGTGTCGTTGCCGTGTTGCTCGGCGCAGGAGCCAATCCTCGCGCGCCAACGGCGATGTCAGCCCTTGAATGCGCGCGGCAAGCGCGTCAGGCCGAGGCGCGTCGGCGGCGCACCGTTCTCGATCGTGGGCTACCAACCGTTGAAGACTTCGGCCAGGTGATTGCGCTGTTGGAGAATGCCGACAAGCGGATCCGGCGGTAGCGTTCTCCTGTTACTAAAGTGTAGTCGCCAAGTATTTTCCGAAATCGACCGAGCGGATCGGAGGTCCCTTCGGCGTTTATCGCGATGGATAGGGGGTTGGTGCGCCCACGAATACATGCCAGCGGGACCACTTCGAGAATGCGGGTGCAGACCACCGGTCGAAAGCACGACAAATATGGACACACATCTCAGATTTGTAAGAGGTGGTGACGCAACTGGCGAACATTACAGGCGCTTTGCGCACATCGTGCTGGCAGAGGCATTGCGCTAGACAGTCGAAATGTTGGGTAAGAGTGCTCTCATCGCCGTGTTAACCGTCATCATCCCAGTCGCGTCAGTCCAGGGTCAGCGACCCCTAAATCCGAGCACTCGCCGTGACTTCGCCGAGGCTTGCGACGCCTCCGGCGAACTTGATGTCGTTTTCGTCGGCCGTCTTGAGGAACCTGTGACGTTCCGCATTTCGGGCGAAGAAGAAATCGAAAAAGCTCGCCAGGATGTGATTCGTGCCGAAGCGGAGATGGCGCGCCTGAAAGCCTCACTAGATGTAAAGACAGGGCTCGACCGCGACCGCGAATTGGCAATAGCAATGGCGGTCTTCCGCGCACAACAGGAGCTCGACTACCGGCGGGCCAGGTATCCGTCACCCTACGATTTAACGTTGTTTCCAGTCATCGTCGAGCAGGCATTTCGTGGCGTGACCGAGCCCACGCTCATGCTGCGGCGCGCAGATACTGCTCTCCGGATGGAACCGGGCGAACGGTATTTGATAACCGGAACCCGGACGACGAGCATATTACCGGCCTTTAAGATGTTGAATTTAGCTCCCGTGGACGACTACGTGGACGCGGCAAGCGCGACGGCTGTCGCGTCGGCCCAGCAAGAACTGCGATTTTTTGCCGCGACTGCGCCGGGTGGGACGATCCTTGGCACGCTTGAAGATAGGGCCGGCGCGCCGTTAGCGGGCGTCCGGATAGAAGTACGGGGAGGAATAGGTGTGCGGGAGACGATCACAAGAGAGGATGGCAGCTTTACGGCCTCAGGAATTGAGTCCGGTCGCGTGACGATCAAGCCCTTCCTCAACGATGATCTGGGCGTGGTCAACGCGTCTGCATTGACGTTTCAGATTGTTGAGCGTGGGTGCAAGACGGTACGTCTCACGGCTGCGCTGAACGGGCGTCTCAGCGGGCGAATCATTAGCGCGACGGGCAAGTCGCTCGCTTTTGTCGAGGTTTCTCTGCAGCAAGTGGATCTGCAGCGACTAGCCGGCGGCTTGGGGTCTGACCATAACCTTCCTCGCACCTCGGTACGTCCTAGTGAGGACGGGACGTTCCAGTTCTCCGGCCAGATTCCTGGTTCGTACCTCCTGAGCGCCTATGTCGAAACAGTAGTGGACGGGAAAGTTCGCCATGTCACGACTTTCTATCCTGGCACGCCTGACGCCTTAACCGCTGCGCCGATCATTATCGGCCGAGCCACTCAACACGACGGATTCGATTTCTTTGTAATGAACGAATAACCGATTGTCTTTATCTGCCTGCTAAACGGGACGCCAACCCCGAGAAAAGCAGCCCGGCTCGCCGCAGCCGCGGCATGATCTCAGCATGTGGCACGCGGATATCTATTGCGACCTCCAGTGGGTCGCGGACCGGCAGGGCATGCTCGGGGAGAGCCAGATGCGGCTGCGCGGGCCGCGCTCCGCGTCTTTCGGCGTCGCGATCGAGTTTCATTTCTTTGGCGACACGGACCACCTCCGGCACGTGCGCGCGCTGATCGACACCGAAGACCGCCAAGTGGCGGAGGCTTGTGTCGACCTGAATATCCAAACGTGGGTGGCGGCGCTCGAGACCGTGGCGATGCTGGAGACAAGGAGACCATTTCACGTCGCGCGCCTGCCAGGACCGCAGACGTTCGCGGTGGGGATTGGGCAAGGGGGGCCCGACACGCGGGCCCTCGTGATAATTCCCCAGGCGAGCGCGGCTTCGCCGCTCGACTATGAACGCGTTGTGCGCGGCTTCTCCGTCTGGAACGGTGACGTCCGGCACCACCTGTTCTACTTCCGGCGCCTCATCGACGAGAGTCTGCCGCTCGATGTGCGATGGCTGAACGGTTACCGGTTGCTCGAGTGGAATTTCGTCAGCGACCGTGGCGGCCTTGCGCGATCACAGGAATGGCGCGCTTTCGTCGCGCGGTTCGAAAACCAGCTCTTGCCGCTGGCGCGTCACGGCCAGAGGCCCATCGGTCTTCTGGAAGAGGCGCGCGCACTCGCGGCGCACGCCGGGCTAGATGAGCGGGACGATGATAAACGAAGGCGCGATCCGCGCAACGCGATGGAGAAGACATTCCGCGTGCTCGAGCGAATGGTGATGACGGCGCTCAACGAGCACCCGGCCCGAGCCGGTCACCCAGTGCGATTTGAGCCGCAGCCGTGACGACCGGAATGTGCTGGAAATCGGGTGGGTAACTCCGCGGAGTCCAGCGAGGAACGATCGAAGTCCCATCAGTCGAAAGCGCCTTCCTACTTTGGTGCGCACCCCCTCCAAGAGTCACCAGGCACCGCCGTCGGCAGCACGCCCATGATCTCGTGGAGGAATGGTGACATCTTGATGTCTGCCCAGAACTTGCTTCCAGTCTTCACGCTCAAACCGAGTTGCTTCGCGAGGCCGCGCCCAACGCGCAACGCTCTGGAGATGATTAATGTCTGTTTCGCGCGGGTGATCGAAACATAAAAGAGCCGCCGCTGCTCGTCCACGTACGCCGCGTCGGTGCCCGGATATTCAGCGCGACGCTCCCCCGGGAGCGCTTCCTGACACACCCCGAGGAGGTAGACGTGCTCGGCGGTCACGCCCTTAGCGCCCCACAGCGTGGCCACTTGGAGTTGGCTCGGTTCGCCTGTGACTAGTGGTTCGTTGGTCGCTATCTGATGACGCAGCCGTTCTGCGACTCTGCGGAGGTGCAGCACCGGGTGATCTTCGGGCTTCCGCTCCTTCTCCTGCGTCAGTAGTGCCAACGTCTTTTCGCGGAGGAGTTGCAGATCGAGCGTCGCCCCGTCGACCTTCTCCGTATCGTAATCGCCGCCAATCCAGTGGTTCGGATCGAATACGCCACTCACGAACCCCACGGCGTCCTCATCGTGCATGTCCAACTGCGTCCGGAGACCGAGAAACCGACTTGCTCTGTCCCACATTGCAGCGCCACCCGCGCCGCGCGGTTTGTCGCGAGGCTCCGCGGCGAGGCTCTCGACGGTGGCGTCCGTGATCGCGTCGCTGGATCCCGTCAGAAGTTGCAGATACGCGGCAGCGCTACGGCGAGGTGCACTGAAATCTTTGCCAGTCGATGAGTTCTTATACCCGAGCCACGCTCGCCATGTAGGTGGATCAGGGTCGATGAGCAGACAAAACAGCAAGAAGGCCTCTCGGGCTGCCCACGACTCAAGAAGACCTTCCGAGAACCCGAGTTCCACCCGCAGCGTTGGATCTAGTGCGGCGATCCTGTCGCGCAGCCAATACCCGAAATCACGACGGGTGACCATCGCCAGGTGACGCTCGTCGGGATAGTTTTGAATGTTCTCGACGATCGCCGCCGCCATGCCTTCCGCTTCGGCCTCCGGCGTCTTCCAAGTGACCACGTGGATGTTCGCTGTAGCCTCGCTGACTGGAACCATTTCCTCGACGCCCGACAGTGCCATCAATTGATTCGCGGCGACGACGATCGGCTGCGGGCATCGCTGGCATTCCGTAATCGAAACATCCGTTACAACTGCGCCATCCCCAACGAGCGCTTCCAGCTTCGCAAGGCCCTGGCGATCGTTGCCGCGAAACGTGTAGATCGACTGACGCGGATCCCCGAGTGCGACAAGCTGACCGCCGGGGACACGCAGCCGCAGCATCAGCTCCTGCTCTCCGGGGGTCAAATCCTGAAACTCGTCGACAATGACGCAGCCGTACCCCTGGTCTGGAAAGTCACCACCCTTCAAGCGTTCAAGGAGAAGCCTGGGAAGATCGCTGACTAGATGCGCCTTATGCCGCAGTAGCCACTTGCGCGCGCCCTGCCATAGCGGCAGATGTTCAACGTGACCCGCCTCGTGATCCCGCAGCGCCTGTTCAGCCTCGTAGAAATTCTTGTAGAGGGCGGCTACCTCGGGATGCTCTTGGAGAACGTCGTAAATCATCGCGTCCACTTCATGGGGCAGAAGCATCCGGAGCTCCTCTCCAATGACCTCGACGCAGAGAGCGTGAATCGTACGGATGACGGGTTCGTGTTTGTAGTCGAACGTTTTCAGCCGGGCGTGAATGTCGTCCCGCAGCTGTCTGGCGATTACCCTGTTAAACGCGACGACCAGGACGTCACGCCCATCAATCGCGAGCCCGTCGGGGTGAAGAAGCCGCTCGACACGACGAACCAGGCCGAACGTTTTGCCGCTCCCCGGGCCAGCGACACAGCGGATCGTCTCCGCATCTGAGTTGATCAGAGGGGGCACTTGAGTACCGCGAACCCCCTGGTTCCATGACTCCACCATCAGAGCAACGCGACTATCGGCAGCTCGTCGAACCCCTTCTCTCGAAGGGCGACATGCCAGCGATCAGCGAGCGCCGCGATCGCGTCTTCGTCTTCGGTCGGGAACAACTGGGAGCGCAGCAGATCTTCGCGGTCCTCGTACTCGAATCGCAGTTCGAGGCCGGTCTCCACCTGATAGACCGCGCAGCGCATCGGCCGGCGGCTCGCCCCCTCGACGCGGAAACAAGGTCGCCACGAGCTCGAGGCGCGGCATTGGCGCCGGCGGCGCGGGGTCATGCGCTCGTCCCACGTGGTCATCGTTGGTCGGGCTACTCAACGGTGTACGGCGCGGGCGGCGTCCACGTGCCGGTGCCGGGCGCCGGCGGCTGCCCCGGCGTCGGCATCAGCAGCCCCCCGGTTCGAGTGGGATACCGACTGTAGAACGGCAATGGTGCGCGCCCGGGCGATCGCGGCGACGATGGAATCGGGCGTTCGTTCATCGGCGAAACCGAGCCCCACATCCGCCACGCCCGCCCGCCGAACAACGCGTACATGAGGCGTCGTATCCGACGAGCAAGTACTGCCTGTTCATGCTGCATCTGCGAGTCGATCGGCTCATCCTGCTGACACCGTAACTGATGCAGCTTGCGCAGTTGCGATCGGCGCATCCTTGACGACGCGGTTGCGGACGAAGGAGATGGCGGCGTTCGCGTAGTAGGGCGCTCCGTCGTCGTCATTTCAGGCTTCCAGATCCTCCGGTCCTATGCCCCGAGCTGGTAATGGGCTACTTTGAAAACTCTCCGGCGGGTTTATGCTCTGTCCATGCCGAAATACGTGAACGTCAAAATGGCCCACTGGCCGGCACCGTTGGTGATCGAAGCTGACACGGCGGAGGTCAAAGCCAACGAACTTCTCGTGAGGCTGGGCAACACCATTGTTGCAAGATTCCCTGAGCGAACTATCCAAAACTGGTGGATCGAGGACAGTCCTCGCTAGAGTCTCTGGATCGAGCCGCATTTCAAAGTAGCCCACTACCCCCGAGCTGGTGACCTCGAAAATGAAAAACGGGCGACCTGGCGCCCCGCCCGCGAGCCTTCGTTGGAACCGCCGATCGCCCGCTCGCCGGCGTTTCGGATCCCGATGCACTTCGTTGCACGCGAATCTGAAAAAGTGGTCGGGGCGACTGGATTCGAACCAGCGACCCCCTGCGCCCAAGGCAGGTGCGCTACCAGGCTGCGCTACGCCCCGACTCTAGAAACAGTTGATATGCAATGACTTCCAGCGGTGTCCCAGTAATCGGCCTTCGCTTTGCCGACGAAAACTGTACCAGAACCTTTCGACTGTACCAGAATTCGGACCCATCCGGCCGCTCAACACGGCGGTTTCGTTCGCAGCGCTCGCGACGAAAGCTCGGAGTCGCGGATCTGAACCTCGAGCGCTCCTGGCTCAGAACCGACAGGTAAGAACATCGTGAGCATGATGCGACCTCGTGGCACATGGCGGTCTGACGATTGCCACCTGGGGGACCGGCAATTTGAGCCAGTGTGTCTCCGCGTCGGGGACCCGCGCCAAGCGATGACGAGGCGCCAAGAGGGCGTCAAGCTGGCCATCCCGGGGTGCGAGACAGACTGTTGCTCGTACCGTCGGTCAACTACGCCTCCAGCCTGAACAGCGATCTCTTCAAGAAACGCGGGCACTGAGGCGTCCGCCTGTCGGTCAAATGGCCTCACGTCGATCTCAGGTTGCTCCAAAAGTTTGCTCGCACATTTCAGGACTTTTCAGGGTTCTCTTGAGAACACCGCCCTGTCGGTCTGGTAACCTCTGGGCCGAGTCGGTTTCCGGTCGGCTCAGTGAGAACCATGGCCATCCACTACCGACGCGTCGTCGATTACATGCGGCACGCCCTCGGCAACCGTGACATCGCGGAAGCCGAGCGCCTCAACCCGAATCACGAACCCGCGCCTGCACGTGTGCCCGGAGGCAGCGCGATCACGGAAGAAGCCATATCGGAACGCTGGGAGCTTCTGCGACTCCCTCCTTCGTCACGAACGGAGCTTGCCGATGCGAGGGCGATGGCACAGCGCGACGAGTACGCACGCAACATCGAGAACTTCATCGGTACGGTAAGGGTGCCGGTCGGTATCGCTGGTCCCCTGCGCGTGAATGGGCTTCACGCCCACGGCGACTACTACGTACCCCTGGCGACCACCGAGGCTGCCCTCGTCGCCTCGTATTCTCGCGGAGCGAGCCTCATCACGGAGGCAGGTGGCTGCGCGGCCCTTGTCCTCAACGAAGGCGTGAGCCGCGCGCCTGGGTTCGCCTTCGACACGCTTGCCAACGCAGCGGTCTTCGTGGTGTGGGCATCCCGATCGATTGAAGCCTTCCAATCAGCGGCGAAGGAAACAACTCGCCACGGCCAACTCATCGACATGCAGCTCACCGTCGAGGGCAACCACGTCTATCTTGGCCTCGAGTTCCTCACGGGCGACGCCTCGGGCCAGAACATGGTGACGATTGCCACGGAGGCTGTCTGCCGGTACATCGAACAGCACTCTCCGATCAAGCCGCGGTACTGGTTCGTCGAAGCGAATATGTCCGGGGACAAGAAAGCGACGACCCACTCCTTCATGAGCGTTCGAGGAAAGAAGGTCAGCGCCGAAGTCGTGCTGCCAGCCGACCTGATCGAGCGGCGGCTGCATACGACGTCGGCCGCGATGCTCGACTACTCACGCATGTCGGTTCTCGGCGGCGTGATGAGCGGAAGCATCGGCGTGCATGGCCACTACGCCAACGGGCTCGCCGCGCTCTTCATTGCCTGTGGACAGGACGCGGCGTCGGTGGCGGAGGCAGCCGTCGGTATCACGCGCTTCGAGCCCTGGGAGGACGGCGGGCTCTACGCAGCGGTGACGCTGCCGAACGTGATTGTTGGCACGGTCGGCGGCGGAACGGGCCTGCCGAGCCAGAAGGCGTGTCTCGATGTCCTCGGTCTGTTTGGACCGGGTCATTCGAGAGCGTTCGCGGAAGTGGCGGCCGCCCTGTCGCTCGCGGGCGAGCTCTCGATCATCGGCGCGTTGGCCGGGGGACATTTTACGAGCGCACACGAGCGCCTGGCGCGCGGAACACCGGCACCGCCAATCGCGCCATGAATCGATGGGTGGTGTATCAGCGCGAGCGGTTCCCCCTCGCGGCGCACGCGCCGCTCGTCGCCGCCTTCAGTGCGTCTGCCGTGTGCTTCTCCTCCCTGGTGCGCGGCCACGTTGCCGTTCCCTCGCCGGCGGCACTCGCCGTCGCATTCGTCACGTCGCTGCTGTTTTTTCTGCAGCTTCGCATTGCAGACGAATTCAAGGACTACGAAGACGATGCGCGGTTCCGGCCTTATCGGCCGGTGCCGCGTGGCCTCGTGACGCTCCGGGAACTTGCGTGGGTCGGGGTCGCCGCCGCGGTCGTGCAACTCGGACTCGCGCTCTGGCTCCACGCGTCGATCGCGTGGCTGCTCGCGCTCGCCTGGGTGTACCTCGTCCTGATGACACGTGAGTTCTTCGTCGCGCGATGGCTCAAAGCGCATCCCGTCGTCTACATGGCCTCGCACATGTTGATCATTCCGCTGGTGGACTTGTACGCGACCGCGTGCGACTGGTGGGTGGCGGGCCTGAGGCAGCCGCCGTCCGGGCTGTTCTGGTTCCTCATCGTCAGCTACCTGAATGGCATCGTGATCGAGGTCGGGCGCAAGACGCGCGTGCCGGCCGACGAAGAGCATGGTGTGGAAACCTACAGCTCTCTGTGGGGGGCCCAAGGCGCCGTGCGCGTGTGGCTGGGCGCGGTGGTGCTGACGGCTCTCGCCGCCTCGCAGGCGGCGGCGCGCATCGGGACACAGGGCCCCACACTCGTCCTGCTGGCAGTGCTCGCGGTTGCGTGCATCATGGTCGCGGGTCGCTTCATCCGCACAGCAGCACCGGGCGGCGGCAAATGGATCGAGCTGATGTCGGGCGTCTGGACGATCCTGATGTACGTCGGTCTCGGCGCCGCTCCGCTCGCGATTACGCTCTGGCGAGCAACCGGATGACGGGATGGATTCTCGGCCCCGCGGAAGCCGCTGACTCGCTGCATGCCGGTGGCAAAGCTCGGGCGCTCGCGCGCGCCCAGCGCGCGGGGTTGCCCGTGCCCGACTGGTTCGTCTTGTCCGCGTCGGCGTTCACCGACAGTCTCACGCCGGAGCAGCGCGAATTGCTGGAGCGCGTGTCCGACGCCAGCCTGCTGCAGCAAATCGTGGACGAGGTGCGGATCGCAAGCGGCGTCGAGCACGCGCTGAACCATGCGGTCCGCGACCTGAGTCCGAACGGCGAAGTCCTGGCGGTCAGGTCGTCGGCCAGTGACGAGGATGGCGCCCAGCATTCCTTCGCCGGACAGCTGGAAAGCTTCCTGAACGTGTCGCCCGCCAACGTTCCCGATCGAGTGCGCGCCGTCTGGAGATCCGCCTTCACACCCCGGATCCTGACGTACCGCCGCGAACACGGGCTCTCGCCAGCGCCGCGTCCACCCGCGGTCCTGGTGCAGCGCATGGTGCAACCGCGCGCGGCAGGTGTCGCGTTCAGCGCAGATCCGGTCTCAGGACGACGCGGTGAGGCGGTCGTGAGCGCGGTGCACGGGCTCGGCTCCGCCGTGGTGTCCGGCGAGGCGGATGCCGACACGTGGCGGGTAGATCGAACGGGCGAGATCGTCCAGCGGCGGATCGTCCCGAAGCATCGGATGCACGTTCCCGACGAGGCCTCACCCGAAGGCGTACAAACGGTCGATGTCGATCCGGAGCTTGCCAGCAGGCCGGCGCTCGCAGACGAGGAGGTGCGTGCCGTCGCGAGGCTCGCGAGGAGGGCCGCAGGGCACTTCGGCCGTCCGCAAGATATCGAGTGGGCCATCGGCGACCTGCTCGTGCTCCTGCAGTCGCGGCCGATCACATCGCTCCGCGCCATTGCCGATCCCGACGCGCGCCTCGTCATCTGGGACAACAGCAACATCGTCGAGAGCTACAGCGGTGTGACCAAGCCGCTCACGTTTTCATTTGCGCGAGAGATCTATCAATACGTCTACGAGCAGTTCTGCCGGATGATGGCCGTCCCTGAGTCCGTCATCGTCCAACACGATGAGACGTTTCGGAACATGCTCGGGCTCGTCCGCGGCCGTCTCTACTACAACCTCCTGAACTGGTACCGGATGCTGGCCCTGCTCCCGGGTTATCGCGTCAACCGGCGCTTCATGGAGCAGATGATGGGGCTGAAGGAGCCCCTGCCCGAAGCGATGGCGGAAGAGGTGGGGCGGACCGCGCGGCGCGGGCGGGCGCTCGATGGCTTGTACCTGGCGCGAACGGTGGCGGGCCTACTCGTGAACCACGTGACCATCAACCGCCGCGTCGACGCGTTCTACGAGCGGCTCAACGAAGCGCTGGCGCCGCCAACACCTCCGCTCGAAGACAGGAGGCCCGACGAGCTCGTGGCCCACTACCGCGACCTGCGAGGCCGGCTGCTTCTGAGCTGGGATGCGCCGCTCGTCAACGATTTCTTCGCCATGATCTTCTACGGATTGCTGCGCCATCTCGTGACGCGCTGGTGCGGCGACCCTGCCGGCACACTACAGAACGATCTGATCGGCGGCGAAGGAGGCATCGTCAGCGCCGAGCCCGCGGTGCGGATGCAAAGGCTCGCGCAACTCGCGGTGGCGGACCGTGTGTTGTTGGACCGGCTGGCGACCGGGACACTCGACCAGATTCTGGCGGGACTCGACGGTCAGCCTGCCTTCGCGGACGAGTACCGCGGATACCTCGCGAAGTTTGGCGATCGCACGGTCAACGAGCTGAAGCTCGAAAGTATTACGCTCCACGACGACCCGCTTCCGTTGTTTCGCGCGGTGGGCGCTCTCGCAGGCCAGATCGCGAGCGCGGGCGGGGCTGAGGCTACCGCTGCGCCGTCTTCGGGCGATCGGCTGCGCGTGAAGGCGCGCCAGCGAGTGGCAGAGGCGCTGGCACGCCGGCCGTTCCGGCGTCTGGCCTTTCAATGGGTGCTGCGGCACGCGCGCCGCCGCGTTCGCGATCGCGAGAACCTGCGCCTCGAGCGGACGCGCCTCTTCGGGCGCGTCCGCAGGATCTTCCTCGAGCTTGGACGCCGCCTGCACGCCCTGGAACTGCTGGACGATCCGCGCGACGTGCTCTACCTTGAAGTTGACGAGGTGCTCGCGTTCGTGGACGGTCGATCCACGTGCACGGACCTGCGATCGCTCGCGACGCTTCGAAAGCGTGAGTTTGATGGCTACGAAGCTGGCCCTCCGCCGGACGACCGTTTCGAAACACGTGGTCCGGTCTATCAGGGCCATGCGTTCCGGCGGACGCACGCGGTCGCTGCTGAATCCGGTGACGAACGTCAAGGCCTCGGGTGCTGTCCTGGGGTCGTGCGCGGTCCAGTCAGGATCGTCACCGATCCGCGCACCGCGGATCTTGCCCACCGAGCGATCCTGGTAGCCGAACACACGGACCCCGGATGGATCATGGTGTTTCCGTCAGCGCTCGGCATCCTCGTTGAGCGGGGCAGCTTGCTTTCTCACGCCGCCATCGTCGCGCGCGAGCTCGGCATCCCCGCGATCGTTTCCATTCCGGGCGTGACACGCTGGTTGCGAGACGACGACTGGGTTGAGCTGGATGGGAGCACAGGCGTCGTCCGACGGGTGTCCGCCCATGTCTAGCGAAGCGGCGACGCGCGCGGACTTCAGCGCGATCCGGTACGCGCAGGTCTGGGAGGACGCCGATATCCTGCTGGCCGCGCTCGATGTTCAGCCCGGCGACGTCTGCGTCTCGATCGCGTCAGCTGGGGACAACGCGCTGGCGCTGCTGACGAAGGAGCCCTCGCGCGTCATCGCCCTGGACCTGAGCCCGGCGCAGCTCGCCTGCCTCGAGCTTCGAGTGGCGGCGTACCGCGTGCTGACGCATCCAGAGCTCCTTGAGCTGATCGGGTCTCGGCCATCGACACGCCGGAAGGAGCTGTACGGGCGATGCCGATCCCTACTGGTCGGCGCGACGCGTGAATTCTGGGATCGTCACCACACTGCGATCGAGCGCGGCATCGGCGGTGCCGGGAAGTTCGAGCGGTACTTCGACGTGTTCCGAAACCGCGTGCTGCCGCTCGTCCACGGTCGCCGGATGATTGCGGATCTGCTGCATTCGAAGAGTCCGGAGGCGAGGCGGACCTTCTACGCGGAACGATGGGACACGTGGAGATGGCGGCTGCTGTTTCGCCTGTTTTTCTCGCGCGCGGTCATGGGAAGGCTCGGACGCGATCCCGAGTTCTTCCGCTATGTGGACGGGGATGTCGCGGCGTCGATTCTCGGACGAACGAAATACGCGTTAACCGAATTGGATCCGGCCGATAACCCGTACGTGCATTGGATTCTCACCGGCACACACGGGGAAGCGCTTCCGTGCGCCTTGCGTCCTGAACACTTCGATACGATTCGAGCCGGTCTCGATCGCCTCGAGTGGCACTGCCTGTCGGTCGAGGAGTTCCTCGACCGTTCCGACGAGCGCGCCTTCGACCGGTACAACCTCAGCGACCTGTTCGAGTACGTCTCGGTCGAACACCACCATCGGATCCTGGAATCGATCCTCCGCAGGAGCAGACCCGGGGCCCGTCTCGCCTACTGGAATATGCTGGCGCCACGGCGCGCTCCAGACCATCTGGCGGCGCGGCTTCGGCCGCTCAACCAGGTCGCCGACGCACTTCACCAGCGCGACCGGGCGTTCTTCTACATGGCCCTTCGGGTGGAGCAAGTGCAGTGAGCACCTGGCTCGCTGGCCTCGCCGAAAATCCGAGTCTTGCCATCGCGGTGGCTCTGGGGGCGTTTCTACTGCTCTTCGGCGCCCTGTTGGTCTACGCCCGCACGAGCACTGCGCGTCCAGAAACCACGCGCAAGCTGTTGCACACCGGCTCCGGCCTGCTCACGCTCGCATTCCCATTCCTTTTCCAGGAGGTCTGGCCCGTAGTCCTTCTGACAGGTGCCAGCGCACTGATCATCGCGACGGTCAAGTTCGTGCCTGCCGCCCGCAGGCGTTTCGGTGGAGTGACAGACCGCGTGAAACGATTCACGCTGGGTGAGCTCTATTTCCCACTCTCCGTCGCCCTGCTGTTCTGGCTGACGCGTGGCGATCACCCACTGCTCTTCATTGTGCCCGTGCTCCTGCTGACGCTTGCCGACGCGACGGGCGCCCTCATCGGCGGGCGCTACGGCCTGACGCAGTACAGCGGCGCCAGCAAGAGTCTCGAAGGATCGGTAGCCTTCGTCATCGTCGGCTTCTTCTGTGTGCATGTACCGCTGCTCCTCTGGAGCGACGTCGGCCGGGCGGAGTCATTGCTCATCGCGGCCACGCTCGCGCCCCTGGTCATGCTGCTCGAGGGCAGTGCCTGGCGAGGGCTCGACAATCTCTTTATCCCGATCGGCGGATACTTTCTGCTGCGCGCGTACTTGCCGATGGACGTCGGAGCCCTGCTGGCTCGGCTGATCGTCACCAGTGCGCTCGTCCTGCTGATCGTGGTCTCGAGGCGACGAACGACGCTGGAGGACGACTCACTCCTGGCTGCCGCATTCCTGTGCTATGTCGCCTGGGCAATCATGGGCTGGCGGTGGCTCGTCGCGCCGGTCGTCATCTTCGTCGGGTACGCATGGCTGTCGCCCCCGACTGCAGAGAACAGCCGGCGCATGCACGGCGTGCCGGCGGTTCTCTCAATTTGGTCGGCGGCCATTGCCTGGATGGTATTGGCGCATGCCACGGGCCGCTCCTCGTTACTGTTCCCGTATTCGGTGGTGTTCGCAGCACACCTCGCGATGTTCGGCATTTCGCGACTGGCCCACCAGTTTCCGCAGCGGCCGCTCGCGCCACTGTTCTGGCGCGCCGTCGCCATGAGCTGGCTGATTATGCTGGCACCGTTCGCCCTAGTCGCAGATGCGACCACGGTGAACCTGGTGGCGGCCGCCGCAGGCTTCGCGGGCATCGCACTTGGTGCCGCGGCCTTCGTGCTGACGCAGCCGGTGATCGGTAACGTGCGGCGGGACACGCGTCGGTGGCTCTGGCAAGCCGGCGCCGCCTCGGTCGCCTCAATCGCCGCGTGGGCCGTCGTCACGATGGTGTCCCGGTCGCTGCCGTAGCCGGGAAATGGCCCTCGAATTCCTCGAGTTGTCGCCCCGCGATCCTGATCCACACGTTCGTTGCGATCGCGGAGTGTCGCTGGTTCCGGCGGCGGATCGTCAGCTGCATGCACCAGATCGGCACCTGCTCGCGGTCGACCGCGGTTCGCTCGTGGCTCGCGCCTCGTGCTGGTGGCGTGACGCACCTTCTGTCGAGCGATCACGCTCAGGCATCATCGGCCACTATGCGGCAATGGACGCGGACTCCGGAGCGCTGATTCTGTCCCGCTCCTGCCAGGCTCTTGAGTCCGCCCGGTGTACAACCGCGATCGGGCCGATGGATGGCACGACTTGGCGTAGATACCGGTTCATTGTCGAACGCGGCACGGATCCGGCGTTTTTCCTCGAGCCCGATAACCCGGACGATTGGCCGCAACATTGGCGCTCGGCGGGTTTCTCGCTGCTCGCGACGTACACGTCCGCGGCCAATGAGAACCTCGCGGGTGAGGATCCCCGTACGGCCGATGCTCTGACGCGCCTGAAGGATGACGGCATCGTCATCCGCACCTACGATCCGAATCGCCCCGATGCCGACCTGCGCAGCATCTTCGCGTTGTCACTCGTCGGCTTCAGCCACAATTTCCTTTACACGCCGATTTCAGAGGCAGAGTTTCTTGCGCAGAACACTGCCGTGCTGCCCTTCGTGCGTCCCGAACTGATCTTGCTCGCAGAAAAGGAGGGGGCACTCGTCGGTTTCATATTCGCGCTGCCGGACGTACTCCAGACGAGACGAGGCACGGCCATCGACACCGTGATCCTCAAGACGATCGCCGTGCATCCGTCGTTGTCAGGAATGGGGTTGGGAGGGGTGCTGATGGATCTCGTGCAGCGCTCGGCTCGACAACTTGGATTCCGCCGCGCGATTCATGCGCTGATTCACGAAACCAGTGTCTCCCGGAAGATCAGCGACCGATATGCCAGGACGATCAGGCGCTACGCGCTGTTTTCGCGCGCCCTCGGCACCGAATGAACATCGCTAGCCTTCTTCAGCAACAGGCGGAACGATTCGGCGATCGACCCGCCATCATCGAACGCAACCGGCGCATCACCTTCGCGGAGCTGGATCGGGCCGCGGCTTCCGCGGCCGCGGACCTGTCGGCCGCCGGGCTCACGACCGGGATGCGCGCGCTGGTGTTCAGCCCGATGTCGATTGCGCTCTACACCACCATCATCGGCCTGTTTCGCCTAGGCGTGACGGCGGTCTTCGTCGATCCATCTGCTGGGCGGGCCCGTCTCGACAGCTGTGTCGCGCGCGTGCGGCCGGCCGCATTCGTTGCCGTGCCTCACGCGCATCTGCTACGACTGACGTCCGCGGCGATCCGATCGGTGGCCATCAAGCTCGCGATCGGCGGCGGCGTGCCTGGCGTCCGCGCCGTGGGACGACATGTCTCGGACGTCACAGGACCTATCGTGCCGGCCGAGGCAGATACGCCCGCCATCATCACGTTCACGAGCGGGTCCACTGGCGAACCGAAGGCCGCGGTGCGCACACATGGCTTTCTGATAGCGCAGCACCGTGCGCTGGTGGAAAGCCTGGCGCTTGCGCCGGGGCAGGTGGACCTCACGACGCTGCCGGTGTTCCTGCTCGCCAACCTCGCATCGGGCGTCACGAGCGTGATTCCCGATGCTGACCTTCGCGCGCCGGGCGCCATCGCACCGGCGCCGGTCTTGGAACAGATACGCGTCACCCGGCCGACTCGCACCGTTGCATCGCCGGCGTTCCTCGATCGCCTGGTGCAGGCAAAAGGCACCGGTACCCGACTGGATACTTTCCGGCACATCTTTACGGGCGGGGCTCCCGTCTTCCCTGTAATGCTCGACGCCCTCGCGGCGCTCGCTCCCGAAGCCGCAGTCGTCGCGGTCTATGGATCAACGGAGGCGGAACCCATTTCGGAGATCGACAGGCGCGCGATCGGGTCAGCAGATCGCCTCGCGATGCAGCAGGGGGCCGGGTTGCTGACCGGCATGCCTGCGCCCTCTATCCAGCTCCGGATCTTGCCGGATCGCTGGGGCACACCAATTGGCCCATGGCGTGTCGACGATCTCGATCGCCAGTCGCTCGCCGACGGAATGGTGGGAGAGATCGTCGTGTCTGGCGAGCACGTGCTGACAGGCTATCTCGATGGACGGGGTGACGAAGAGACGAAGATCCGGATTGGTGATCGCACCTGGCACCGCACCGGCGACGCGGGCTATCTCGACCAACAGGGGCGCCTATGGCTCCTCGGGCGTTGCTCGGCGAAGGTCAGCGACGGCGACGGCGTGCTGTATCCATTCGCCGTTGAGTGCGCGGCCAGCGACGTCCCCGGCGTGCATCGCAGCGCGTTCGTGCTGCACCGCGACCGGCGCATTCTCGTCGTCGAGTCCCGAGAGAACACCGCATCGCCGCGCGATGGGCTGATGACCCGGCTGGTCTGGGCTCGGCTCGCCGACGTGCTCGCCGTTCGCCACATCCCGGTCGACCGGAGACACAACGCGAAGGTCGACTATCCGGCGTTACAGCGGATGCTGGGGTAAGACAAGGCGAAACCTACTTCACTGCGCGAGATCGTCGCAAGGCGGCGAGCGGATACACGAGCGCGGCACACCATGCAGGCTGTGAGGCTGCGGCCAGCGCGACAACGAACAGGCCGCGACCACACCGCTGAGCACCCAGGGGTCCGAAGGCGTCACGCCGTAGAGCAAACTCGAGAGACGCCGTGTGAGCGCCAGGGCTGCTGGTACGCGAGCGCAACCCCGACCGCCGCGAGCGTCCACGACTCCCGCAGCACCGACCACAGGGCGGTTCCGCGCGCTGCGCTTGGAGCCAGGCGGATGCCGATCTCATTGGTGCGTCGCGTCATGGCGTACCCGAGTACCCCGTACAGGCCGAGGCGAGCAGCAGTCACCACCAGTTGTCCATGAGCCTTGTGCGAGGAACGGCCGCCACACTGTCCCAGAACTGTCCCAGAACCCCTGACGTTGAGCCGCTTGGGGTTAGCTCGTGAGCGAAAGCAGAATCCCCAAGTTGTTGAAAACATTGAAAACCGATTACACGGGATGGAGCCGTTGGAAGGGAGGGTTCTTCGCCCAAGGCAGGTGCGCTACCAGGCTGCGCTACGCCCCGACTCTCTCCGCGAC
>DAIRVG010000056.1:3836-32961 GCA_036802945.1 Vicinamibacterales bacterium | reverse complement strand
TGCTGAGCGACAGGCGCCGGTTCGGATTCACTTCCACGGGCACCTGGTAGTTCGAGCCGCCGACGCGTCGTGACTTCACCTCGAGGCTCGGCTTCACGTTGTCGAGCGCCTTCTTGAACACCTTCAGCGGATCGTCGCCGGTCCGCTCCTTGATGATGTCGAAGCTCTTATAAAGAATGCGTTCGGCGGTGCTCTTCTTGCCGTCGCTCATCACGGTGTTGATGAACTTGGTGACGAGTGTGCTGCTGTACACCGGGTCGGCGACAAGTTCGCGCTTCGGAATTTCGCGTCTACGAGGCATATCTGTTCAATCCTGTCCCGTCATTGCTTCGGCCTTTTTGCTCCGTACTTGGAACGACCCTGTTTACGACCCTGAACACCGACGGCGTCGAGCGTGCCGCGGACGACGTGGTAACGGACACCCGGCAGGTCCTTCACGCGGCCGCCGCGGATCAGCACAAGCGAGTGCTCCTGCAGGTTGTGGCCGACGCCGGGAATATAGGTCGTGACTTCAATGCCATTAGTGAGCCGGACGCGCGCGACCTTGCGGAGCGCCGAGTTCGGCTTCTTCGGGGTCTGGGTGAACACGCGCACGCAGACGCCCCGCTTCTGCGGACTCACCTGCAGGGCTGGACTCTTCGTCTTCGTGACGATCTTCTTGCGTCCCTGGCGAACGAGCTGACTGATAGTCGGCATAATCGATTCTGAAATTGGCGAATTTACGGATTGCCAAATTTACGAACTGGGATTGCTTCGTGGCAATTCGTCAATTCGTAGATTCGTCAATTCGTGAATTTCACGAATTCTCACGCTCATTCGCGTACAGACGGGAAAGCTGCGCCCGGCTGCTCCGCTTGACGCGCGAAAAAAGGCTGCGAGCGTTCACAGCCTGCGCGGCGTTTCAGGCCTGAAGACCGGCACCCAGCCGGATCTGGCACCTGAAACTGATGACCCTATCTGTGTGATGCGCGAAGGCAAACCGTCTATCGACGGCACCGGTCGCGGCTGTTTCCGAGTGCGGTTGGGACTAGATAGGGTGTCCTAGCCCCAAGAGAACCTGACGAATATAGCACGCACATTCCTGATGGCGCAACAGTTTGCACGGGGTCTACCACCGGCCAGTCTGGAGGATTAAGTCCATCTCTGGTGTGGGTTATCCTCCTTGCCAACCCTTGGACGGGATGAGGTATATGGCTGACGTGCACTCGGTAGAGGCAACCCCGCTCGAAACTGACTTCAAGCGCCAACTGGGTCTTTTTGACTCCACGATGGTTGTCAGTGGATCGATGATCGGGTCTGGAATCTTCATCGTATCGGCCGCAATGGCACGGCAGCTCGGCAGCCCCGGATGGCTGCTGGTTGCCTGGATCATAACGGGAGCCCTGACGATCACTGCCGCCCTGTCGTACGGAGAGCTCGCTGCGATGATGCCCAAGGCTGGCGGGCAGTACGTCTACTTGCGCACAGCCTATAACCCGATGTGCGGCTTCCTGTACGGCTGGACGCTCTTTACGGTCATCCAAACAGGAACGATCGCGGCTGTTTCGGTCGCGTTTGCGCGGTTCGCTGGCGTGTTGTTCCCGTGGATCTCGGAGAGTCGATATCTCATCCCGCCATTGCATCTGTCGTCGGGATATGCGCTCTCGCTGTCGACGGCACAGGTCGTCGCGATTGTGCTCATCGCCGGATTGACGTGGACCAACACATGGGGACTGAAGTACGGGAAAGCGATTCAAAACATTTTTACAACCGCGAAGACAGGCGGGCTGCTGGCACTGATCCTGGTCGGAGTCTTGATTGGTTGGAACACAGATGCCGTGCGGATGAATTTCGGCGACCTCTGGCGTCCGCGAGGTTTTGAGCCGATCGTTGACGGCGTGTCAGTTCTGACGGCCTACGGCGTATTCGTCGCATTGTGCGTGTCGCAAACCGGGTCGTTATTTTCTGCGGACGCGTGGAACAACATCACGTTTACGGCGGGTGAAGTGAAGGACCCGCGACGCAATATTCCCCTATCGCTGGCGTTCGGAACTGTCATCGTCATCTCCCTCTATGTGCTTGCGAACGTGGCCTACCTGGTCACACTGCCGTTTGAATCCATCCAGCATGCGCCGTCCGACCGGGTTGGGACAGCGACGATCGAAGCCATTGTGCCTGGTTTGGGTGGAAGCATCATGGCATTGGCGATCATGCTTTCGACATTCGGCTGTAACAACGGCCTGATTCTGGCTGGCGCTCGCGCGTACTACGCGATGGCGCGTGACAAGCTGTTTTTTGACCGGGCGGGCAGACTCAACGACGCGAACGTGCCTGCGTGGGGGCTTGCGTTGCAAGGGGCTTGGGCGACTTTGCTGGTGATCCCCCGCACATACGATTCAGCGACGGCGCAATACGGCAACCTGTACGGAAATCTTCTCGACTATGTGGTCTCCGCCGCTCTGCTCTTCTATATCCTCACCATTGCGGGCGTGTTTCGTCTTCGGGCCACTATGCCGACGATGCCGCGACCGTATCGCACCGTTGGCTACCCTATCGTTCCAGCGCTGTATATCGCCGCTGCAGCAACCATACTTGCAGTGCTGCTGGTATACCGCCCCGCCACGACATGGCCTGGGTTCGCAATCGTTCTGATGGGAATTCCCGTGTTTTTGTGGGTGAGTCGAAATGAGGAGGGACGGCGGTCGTAGGCGGGGCGAGTCTTCAAGGGTCGCCCGAGCCGCCTTCGTCCCTGCTCGGCTTCGGCGCGCCAGGAGGGTCCGCGAAGCTCTGGTCAGTATCGCCCTCGTTTTGAGCGCCTGCGCGCGGCCTTCGCGGATCGACGCTCCTCCACCTCCAGCCAGTGCCCAGACCGTCGTTGCCGTCGCGACGTGGAACATGCACGCCGGACGCGGCGATCTGGCGCGCTTCCTCGGCGACCTCGCCTCGGGCGCGCTGACAGGCACGCCACCGCATGCTTACGTAGCGCTGCTGCAGGAAGACGTTGAAACCGGTGCGCAGAGCGCCGCGACGCTCGCCGCCCGGCGCGGCCTCGCGAGCTTCTTTGTTCCAGTCCGCGTCGACGCCAGCCGGGTGAGCGGAAACGCGATCCTCTCCACGCTGCCGCTCGGCAGTCCGTATGGCATCGGGCTCCTGCGCGAGCGACAGCCGCGAGCCGCTGCCATGGTGTCGATCACTTTTGCCGGCGAGACGCTGTTCGTCGTCAACGTGCACATGGAAAATCGCGTGACCTGGTGGCGCGGGCTGTTCAGCGACACCGCGCGCGGCCGCCAGGCCGAGGCGCTCCTGGAGACACTGCCGCGGGACGGGCACGGCATTCTGGGCGGCGATCTGAACACGTGGCTCGGGCCGCGTGAGCCCGCGTGGCGGGCGATGGCGAAGCGTTTCCGCGACACGCCGACAGATCCGTCCCAGCCGACCTTTCGCGATCGCCTGGTACTGGATCACTTGTTCTTCGATCTACCGGATGGATGGACGGCAATCCGCCGCGTGGTCGGCGATTCGTACGGGTCGGATCATCATCCGGTCGTTGCGATTGTGACGACTGCTACGAGGGCCACAAAGACGAACTAGCCACAAAGTCCACAAAGCACACTATGGTTTTTGAATTTCCTTAGAGACCTTTGTGTCCTTTGTGGCCAATCCGTCTTTGTGCCCTCGTGGCTCTCGTAGAGATTAGTGATTGAAGCGCAGCGATACCGCGATCGCGGGATGACGCTTGCGCTCGACGTTCGCGGCATTGCCGTACACCGCTAGGTCCAGCGCTGTCCGCCCGCCCATGCCAAACCCGATACCGGCCGACGGATTCCACAGCTTGCGTGTGTACATCCCGCCGCCACGCAGCGCGATCGAACCTACGCGGTACTCATATCCGCCGTGGAACGAGTTGCCGCCGTAACCCTTGCCGGCTTCGACCACCGCTGTCCAAACGTCCGCTGTGTAGGCCACATTGCCGCGGTAATCGATCGGCAGCTCGACCCTGGTGTCACCGCGCAGCTGCGGAAAGCTCTCGGCGAAGTCCGAATCGCCGAGGAACGGGTTGCCGAGCGAATATGTTGTCCGCTCGACCTGTGTCCAGTCGATACGGTTGGCCACTCCGTTCACGCCGAACCCCGTCTCCCATCGATTGACGACCGCGCCGACACCGAAATCGAGTGCGCGGCCGGTTCCCGACGTCGCGTTCTCACGCGTCACGAGCAGCGGAGTGGGAAGAAATGGGCTGTACGTGAGCATCCCGGTGGCATCGGTATCAAGGCGAAGCGCCAGATTGACATCTTCGTACCGGAACCCATGTAGATAGTTATAGTTCGCGGCGACGTAGATGCCGTCGCGGTCGGAGGTGCCTGCCGGCAATGCGAAGCGCCCGCGATAGCCTCCAGTGATCGCCAGCGCCATCTGGCCTCGCGTCGCGCTGCCAATCCGCATCTGGGTATTCGGGATGTAGATCGGCGACGGCGACCCGAGAATGTCGATCAATTGCTGATCGAAATTCGCGTCGTTTTGCATCGACACGTACGGACCGGCCCCGACGTACACGCCTTGAAAGGTTCCGTCTGGGCCTTTCTTGACCTTGATCGTGCCGCCCCAGTTCGGCGACGCGAGCCCCTCGGCACGCGGCTGGTTTGACGGCGCAGCCCCGCGATAGCGATTCAGGTCGCGACTCAGTTGGGCGTCACGGATATCGACCACGAAGTTATTGAGCCCGGCTCGCTGATCGATCTCCCCGGGGCTCGTCGCGCCGCGCCCGAACGTGTAGTGCAGCGGCGCAGCCGCATATTCCATCGTCCGGATCAGATCGAAGCCGTCCTTGCTGGGATTGAGCCTGTCGAAGTCGCGGAATACCTGAAACAGTCCGAACGGAAGCACGATCGAGCGGTAGTCGTTTTCTTCGGTAATCATCCGGGACGCGAGATTTTCACCGCCCCCGGGCGAGCCGAGCGCCACCTTGCGCGCGTCGAACGACCAATTCTGCGCTGACGCCTGACCGGCAGACAACGCGCATACCAAGACCGACAACAGGAATCTGCGTACTGGCACAAGTCACTCTCCTGAGAATCCGCATTAGTGAGGAGGACCGAAGCGGCCCAGTCCGTTCGAGGACTGTAACGACGGCGGAAATACTTCCTATCACTTGTCGGGCGGAACACCCTGATCCTGCAGGCTCCGGGCGGCATGTCCCGGGACTCCCACGGTACCGGGTGCTATTATTCGGCGCCCTGGAGATGCTCCGCACAGCTCGGCGCGGCCTCTGGCCGCCGGTCGATCCGGCCCTTGTCGAGGCCGGACGCGAAGGCGAGCTGGCGGTTGCCCGTACGCGCATCGCGATCGTGACCGTGCTGGCGCTCAGCCCCGCCGCCACGTTAATCCGCCGTCCCGCGGAGACCCCGGCCGCGCTCGCGCTGGTCATCGAAATCCTGTTCGTCGCGCTCGCCGTCACGATCTTGCAGCTGGCGCGCCGTCGCCCTCAGCCTGCGTGGCTTGGCTTCGCGGCCGCGGCGTTCGATGTCACCTTCGTCACGGTGTACCAGGCGTTGATTGTCGACGGTGGGTTCGCGGTGATCGCCCCGACGAGCCGCGTCACATTCGCGCTGTATCTTCTGTCCATCCTCGCTACCAGCCTGCGGAACGACAGCCGTGTTGCGACCTTCAGCGGCGCGCTTGCGTCTGCCGCATGGCTCGGGCTGACGCAGTGGGCAAATCTTTCCGGCACCGCGCAGACCGCGGTCGCCGACGGACGTGTCTACCGCGACGTCGGCACGGCCGGGGAGGCCCAGGAGCTGATCATCATTGCCGCGGCTACGGCGCTGTCGTGGACGATCGTGTCGCGAGCGCGCGCACTGCGGTTGTCGTCGACCCGGGACAATCTCACCGGGCTTCTCAATCGCGCTCACTTCGAAGAGCGCCTCGGGACCGAATTGATGCGGAGCGCGCGGCACCGGCGTCCCCTCGCGCTCGCGCTCATCGACCTGGATCGGTTCCAGAGCGTCAACGACTCGGCCGGCCCGCTGGCGGGAGACGAGGTGCTGTGCGAGGTCGCATCGCGGCTGAGGCGAACGGTGCGGCGCACCGACCTCGCCGCGCGGTTCGGCGGCGACGAATTCGCGCTTGTTTTCATTGATACGAGCGTTGCGGATGCAGCCGCCAAGCTCGAGGAGATCCGCAGGACCGTGTCGGCGACGCCGATCCCGTTACGCGTGCAGACGGTCGCGACGCTCACCTGCTCCGCGAGCGTCGCTGTCGCGCCGCTCGACGGTAGCCTTGCGGAATCCCTGATTGCTGTCGCCGAGGCCCGTCTGTCAGCGGCCAAGAAAGCCGGACGCGATCGACTAATGGTCGCGGGGTAAATAGAAATCCCAAATCTCAAATCCCAAATCCCAAACCTGTTCTGCGCTCACGGTTCGCAGCATTCGAAGTGCGGCTTCGTGCGTTGAGATGTGTAGACCTTCTGCCGTCAGACGGCGACGTGCTGATTTATGAGTCGACTGAACTGGTCAAAATAGTGGCAACAATCATCCAGAACAATGCTGAGAAGGAAACGCGCCGATAACAAGCGCCGCTTTTTTGATTTGGGATTTGGGATTTGGGATTTGGGATTTAATGTACAGCCATGGCACTCATTGAACCGGGTAAGAAAGCGCCGGCGTTCTCGCTGAACGATCAGAGCGGTACTGCACACACACTGTCGGACTACGCGGGACGCGCGGTGATCCTGTATTTCTATCCGAAGGACGACACGCCGGGATGTACCAAGGAGACCTGCTCCTTCCAATCGAACCTGCCGAAGTTCAAGACGAGCAAGGCCGCGGTCCTGGGCGTCAGCATCCTCGACGAGAAGAGCAAGGCGAAATTCGCGGACAAGTACAACATCACCTTCCCCTTGCTCGCCGACGCCGACCACGAGGTGGCCGAAAAATACGGCGTCTGGCAGCAGAAGTCGTTCATGGGCCGCAAGTTCATGGGCATCGTCCGCACGACCTACCTGATTGGACCCGACGGCAAAGTGCAGAAACGCTGGGACAATGTGAAGGTCGACGGGCACACCGACGAGGTGCTCGACGCCCTGCCCTGACGCTGTGTCCGGCTCCGGCCGGAAGCGACGTGTTAGGCTCTCCGCGAAATGAACGCGTACCTGCACGGCCCGAGTCTCACGCCGCTCCTGGGCGAGACGATCGGTGAAAATCTGCGCCGCACGGTGGAGCGGTTTGGCGAGCGGGACGCGATCGTCGTGCGATCGCAAGGCTACCGTGCGACGTATCGTCAGCTCTGGGAGTCGACAACCGCTCTGGCGCGGGCGCTCATCGCCTCCGGCGTGCGGCAGGGCGACCGTGTCGGCATCTGGTCGCCGAATCGCTTCGAGTGGGTCGTCACGCAGTTCGCCACGGCGCGCATCGGCGCGATTCTTGTCAACATCAACCCGGCGTACAAGACCGCCGAACTGCAGCACGCGCTCGGCCAATCGGGTGTCTCGCTGCTGATCCACGCGAAGGCGTTCCGGACAGGCAATTACGTGGCCATGGTGGACGAAGTGCGAGATCGCTGTCCGGGTCTCCGGGAGTCTGTCGTCATCGATACCGGGTGGAACGCGCTGATCGATCGCGCCGGGGGCGCCTCCGAGCGCGAGCTGGCCGATCGCGAGTCGCGCCTCCAGTTCGACGATCCGATCAACATCCAGTACACGTCCGGCACAACCGGCTTCCCGAAAGGCGCCACCCTTTCCCACCACAACATCCTGAACAACGGCTACCTGGTCGGCGCGATGATCAAGTACACGGAGCACGATCGCGTCTGCATCCCGGTCCCGTTCTATCACTGCTTCGGCATGGTGATGGGCAACCTGGCGTGCAGTTCACACGGCGCGTGTATGGTGGTGCCCGCTGAGGCATTCGATCCGTTGTCGACGCTCGACGCCATCGCGGCGGAACACTGCACGTCCTTGTACGGCGTCCCGACGATGTTCATCGCGCAGCTTGCGCATCCGCGCTTCAACGAATTCGACCTGTCGTCGCTGCGCACGGGAATCATGGCGGGCTCCCCGTGCCCTGTTGAAGTGATGAAGCAGGTGCAGTCACTGATGCACATGCCCGAGGTCACGATCTGCTACGGCATGACCGAGACGTCGCCCGTGTCCACGCAGAGCAGCTGGAACGACCCGCTCGACCGTCGCGTCTCGACCGTCGGCCGCGTGCACCCGCATGTCGAGATCAAGATCGTGGACCCGGAATCAGGCGCGATCGTGCCACGCGGCGTGCCCGGTGAACTGTGCACGCGGGGCTACAGCGTGATGATCGGCTACTGGGGAAACGCGGAGGCGACGCGCGAAGCGATCGACACGGCAGGCTGGATGCACACGGGTGATCTCGCGACCGCGGACGAGGAGGGCTACGTGAACATTGTCGGCCGCATCAAGGACATGATCATCCGGGGCGGTGAGAATATCTATCCGCGCGAGGTGGAGGAATACCTCTACACCCACCCTGCCGTGCTCGACGTCCAAGTCATCGGCGTCCCGAGCAAGAAGTACGGCGAGGAAGTGATGGCGTGGGTGAAGCTGCGTCCGGGCACGATGGCCAGTGACGAGGAGCTGACAAGGTTCTGCCGCGGACGGATTGCGACGTTCAAGATCCCGCGCTTCTGGAAGTTCGTCGACGAGTTCCCGACGACGGTGACCGGAAAGGTACAAAAGTTCAGGATGCGTGAGACGGCAATCGCCGAACTCGGTCTGCAGTCCGCATCCGAGCAACGGACAGCGTAGGCGGTCGTGATATCGAGAATGAGGTAGTGATGAAGAGGCCACCCTTGCTACCGGCTGCGATTCTCGGGCTTGCCCTTTCCGCGAGCACATCGACGGCCACCGAGCTACGAATTGGAGTTGAAGGACCAAGGGTCAGGAAAGCCGAATTGCTTCTCTCCTGGTGGGGCGACACGGAACGCATCCCGCTCGCTTTTGAGATAACGAACGGACGCGCTGTATGGACGCTTCCTCTCGATGCAGACTGGCTGCGGACAATGGGCGTCGAAGGCCAGCTGCCGGACCATTCGTTCGTCTACCTGCAGTTCGAGAACGGCTACGCATCGATACGATCCGAGTCGTTTGGATGGATAGCCAGAGAGCCAGACTCGAAGACGGGGCCAGACAATTCGAAGGCAACTGCCGAGACCACGGTAGATTTTGGGCGCGGTCAGGCGATGCGCGTGCGCGCGGGCGAAGTGCGCGAACTCGTGCTGACGCCGCGCGCCGTCGTCTCACGTCAGCTTCGTTTCATCGACGACGACAACCGGCCGGTCACCGACATCACTGTCTCAGCGCACATGTTCTGGTCGCGTGAGAATCGCATGGGAGTTCTGAGCGGCATCCAGCCGCTCGTGGAAGGCCTCGTTCCGAATGCTCAGGGAGTCGTGACAGTCCCCGATGGCGACTTCGAATATGCGATCGACGTGGACGGCAGGCACCTCGACATCGATGATCCAGATGCCGGGCTCTACTTGACTCTCGTGACACGCCTCACGACCGCGGAGCGAATCATTCGTATCCGTCGGCACCGACCATACAAGGTCTCTCTTCAGGTTTTGATCGGCAATCAGCCGGCACAGCGCGCATCTCTCACAGGCTCGATTGCGCGTGACTGCGCAGGTGCTTGCTCCGGTGGAGCCGGGACTCTGGATGACGAGGGCCGGATCACCATCCCGGATTTCTATCCGGAGGAAATGGTGCTTTGTCTCGGTAATGAATCAGGGAAGCCGATTTGGTGGTTGACGCCTGAACCTGCCCAGCAGACTGTTCGATTACCCGCGGGTACAAGACTCGGTAGAGCCGAAAACTGCTACCGACCGTAGACGGTAAACCGTAGAGCGAGGTTGTATCGGGCTGCGCGGCCTAGCCGCCGCGGAGCAACAAGCCCAGAAGCAAGGTGAATTGTGCCGTCTAGAACAAGAACGTCCATTTGCGGAGGTCGAAGCGCAGATCGGCGATGGCCTTTGTCATCTCGAGTCGAAATGCGCCGATCTCCGTATTGAGCCGGTGATCGATCGTGCTGTTTATTTCTGCAAGACGGAAGTCCAGGCGACGTTCGATGGAATCGGCGGCACTCTTGTGCGCGTCGTCGAACATCATGACCAGCTCCTCGGACACCTCGTTGCCGAGCTTGTCCCTGACGAGGGTGGAACTTGGAGGCACTCCACGTGAACTCCTGTTCTGCACCCGACCCTCGCACCCGACGACGACGTCATCGTCCGGGGTGGCTGTCAATACTCGTCGAGGGCGATACCCTGGCCGAACCGATCGCGGCAGGCGGACCTAAAGGTCCGCCTCTACGCACGGAGGGTCGTAGAGGCTACGCACGGAGGGTCGTAGAGGCGGGTCTTCAGACCCGCCTATCCCGATTGACGAAGCGCTGTCGATCGCAAAGCAGATCGCGGAGGCGCTCGAAGCCGCACATGAGCAGGGGATCATCCATCGCGATCTGAAGCCCGCGAACATCAATGGGCGTTCGGCTGCGTGCTCTCCGAGATGTTGACCGGCAAGCGCGCCTTCGAAGGCGACGACATCTCCGATACGCTGGCGGCGGTCCTGCGTGGCGAGCCCGACTGGAACGCGCTGCCGGCCGATACCTCGCTCGAGCCCGGCTATCCTAATTCGTTGCCGCCTGATCGCCCTTGAGCAGGCGCTGGCGCGCCTTGTCCACGTCGCGCTGAAACACGAACAGGTGATCCGCGTTTCCCTCCGGATCCGTGAAGTTGTACTGCTTTCCGGCCTTGACCTTCACCTTCAGGTTCTTCTCCAGGTAATCGATCTGAAAGACCTCCAGGTTCGCAAGCGGCACGGTGAACGCATCGCCCTTGTTCGTCGTGTCGTAGCGCAGCCCTTGTGCTGTCGCGACGAGCGTCCCCCGGCACGATCCGATGCCATGCTTGTGGATCACCTCGGCCTTCATGTCGAGCCGGACTTCCTTGAATCGCACCATGATGTCGCGCGGCCCCGGCGAGACATCGATCGACTGCGCATATCCGTCATACCCGGGCGCCGACACGTTGATCTGATGCGTTCCCGGCTTCACCTCTGACGTCGTCACCGGCGCGGCGCCGACGAACTGCCGATCGATGAAGACCTGCGCGCCCGGCACATCGCTGTCGATATGGAGCGTTACGAGATCCGCCGGCGGCGGTGCTTCGGTCGGGGGAGGCGGCGCGGCGACGGGTGCCGGAGCAGCAGCGCGACGCGTTGGACGCGGTGTGTCAACCGGCGCAGGCGCTGGCGCAGACGGCGGCGCGACTGTGGGCGCGGGCGCAGCAGACACGGGTGCGGGTGCGGGTTCTGGTTTCGGTCGCGAGATCAGGAAGACGCCGATTCCACCGCCCACGACGATGATGACGACAAGAAAGATGGCGAGCTGGCGATTCACGCGGAGAATTCTAAACTAGTACGTGGCCCGTGAGTACGTGGCCCGTGACGCTCCCCGAGCGGATGCCAGGCACTTCCACAATCCGGATTTGCCCGGGCGCCGGTGGAGTCTCGACCGCGCGTACCAACGTATCGACCATCTGCTGCAGGGTGACCAGCCCGAGCCGCTCGGCGCCCTGGCGTCCAGAAGGAATCAGCCGCGCGATCGCGTACAACGGCGCAAGAAGCACCGGCCAGCGGTGGCCCGGGCCGAGTACGTACCACGGTCGCACGATCGTCGCCGTCAAACCCGCTTCGGCGATCGCGCGCTCCCCGGCCGAGCGCGCTTCGATGTAGGCGTGCATGACCGGCGCGGGGTGCGCCACGCTGACGTAGACGAAATGCGGTGCGCGGACGAGGCGGGCCGCCGTCACGGATGCACGCGCCGACGCGAGATCAACACGCTGAAATTCGGCCGCCTTCGACGGCGAGGGATGCGGCGTGCCGACGAGGTGGACAATCGTGTCTCTGGGGGTCACCGCGGCCGCAAAGGTCGCGGCATCGAGCGCATTCCCCACGACCGTCGTCACACCAGCAGAGACGCGGGAGGCCGACTCTGGCCGCACCAGCGCCCGAACACGGTGGCCACGGGCAACCAGAGCCGTCACCAAGGGACGGCCGATATAACCGGTCGCGCCCGTGACGAACACCTCGCGTGGGCTCGGAGTGGAGAACTTCAAAACTGGAGAATTGAAAAGTCAGTCGAAAGTGCGATCAAAGCGTACTTGGAACGTACTTTTCCACTTTCAACTTTCCACTTCTCCACTTGCTCCGAACGAGCCTAGACTGTGACATGCGCTGCGGCCGGCCGCTCCTTATGGCTCTGTTCATCGCGGCCCTTGTCTGCGCGGCCGCCACCGTAGAAGCGCAGCGTCGCCGCGGCGGCGGGCGCGGTGGGTTCGGCTTTACGGCGCGCACGGCGACCCCAGAGGATTTCGATGGCCGCTTCCATTTCTGCCGCATCGTGTTCCGTAACTCGCTCGAGGGAGACGGTGGTGGCTGGAGCGTCGACTATCCGCGGGCGGACATCAATCTCTCGATGCGGCTCTCCGAGCTGACGAAGACAAACGTCAGCAAGGACACCACCGGCGAGCCGAACCACCTGCTCGTACGCCTCACCGATAACGAGCTGTTCGACTGTCCGTTCGCCATGATGACGGAGCCTGGCGGAGCCGGGCTCGACGAGCAGGAGGCCGCGAAGCTGCGCCTCTATCTCGAGAAGGGCGGATTCCTCTGGGCGGACGACTTCTGGGGCGAGTATGCCTGGAATGTCTGGGTCAGCCAGCTGCGGAAGGCGCTGCCGGCGGCGGAGTATCCAATCGTCGATCTCCCGCTCACCCATCCGATGTTCCACACGCAGTTCGAGGTGACGAAGGTCAAGCAGATTCCTTCGATCAACTTCGGGTTTAGCGGCCGCACGTCGGAGCGCGGCGCCGACAGCGCCGTGCCGCACGCGCGCGCAATCTCCGACAAAAGCGGCCGCATGATCGTCCTCATGACCCATAACACCGACTTCGGTGATTCGTGGGAGCGCGAGGGCGACGATGCGACCTACTTCCTGAACTTCGGACCGGACGGCTACGCGTTCGGGATCAACGCTGTTCTGTACGCGTTGACGCATTGACCGCGCCGCTCGTGATGAGCGCGCGTTTCCGGCTCTCCGTCGTTGTCCTTCTCGCGTTGTTCAGCGCCATCTATCTGCCCGATCTCGGGCATGGCTTCGTGAAAGACGACTACGGCTGGATTGCGGCGAGCCGTGTTCGATCGCTCCCGGAGCTGGCGCACCTCTACACGACGAATGTCGGCTTCTACCGACCGCTCGTGTCCACGACATTCGCCGTGGATGAGGCAATCTGGGGCGTGAATCCCGTTGGCTACGCGCTCACGAACGTGGCGCTGTTCCTGGCGGATGCCGTGCTGCTGTTTCTGCTCGCCCGCCGGTTGTCGTTGCCGCCTGCAGCGGCGCTGTTTGGCGTCGCGATATGGGCATTCAACTTCCACGGCGTCAACATGGCGGTGTTGTGGATCAGCGGGCGAACGGCGTTGCTGCTGTGCCTGTTTGGCCTGGCCAGCACACTCGCGTTTCTCAGCAACAGGCACTCAACCGCCGCGCTGCTGGCGTTCGCGGCGATGCTTTGTAAGGAAGAAGCCGTCGTTCTTCCCGCGCTGTTCGTCACCCTCGATTTGTCACATGCGGCGCAACATAAGGACAGCAAAAGCGGCCGCGGCGTCCTTCGTGCGTTACCGCTCTGGGCAGCGCTCGGACTGTATGGACTCCTTCGCGCCCTCAGCGGAGCGTTCGGACCACTGGATGCACCCGACTACTATCGGTTCACACTGGAACCGCGGGCCGTGTTGAGAAACGTCGCGGAGTACCTCGATCGTGGGGGAACCTGGCCCGCCGTCACCGCCGCCATCATCGCGCTTGGCGTCCGGGTGCGCCGCGCACTCAATGACGATGAACGGCGAGTTATTCGCTTTGGCGTCCTCTGGTTTGTGGCCTTCTACGCGATCACGGTGTTTCTCCCGATCCGGTCGAGCCTCTACGCGCTTGCGCCTTCCATAGGCAGCGCGCTCGCAGCGGCGTCATTGGCGGCGCGGGCGTGGCGCGAAGACCCGCAGCGGTTCGGTCGTGTGGCTGCAGCACTTGTGGCTGTCGTTGTACTGCTGCTGCCCGTCTACCGTTCCAGGAATCACGGACTCGTGGAGCCGTCGGATCTCGCGGCCCAATCGCTTCGCACGATCCGGGATGCTGCACGAAGCCGAGGCCAGCGCGGGGCTATTGTGATCGTCGATCACGCGGAGGAACCCGTGACGCTCAATGATGCGTTCGGCAACCTTTTCACGGACGCCGTTCATCTTTTCGTCGGTCCTCAATGGAGCGGCGTGGTCGTCCAGGCGACATCGACGCGCACCTCAGGGGATGACGACGCCCTCGTCTTCGAGCTTCGCCACGGCGGTTTGATTCAGGTCGAACCGTGACCGCGCGCGCCTTGCGCGCGGATCAAAGGCATGCCTGCCGAGAGCATCGCGTCCCAGCCGGGTTGCCCTTGAATGTCGGCGAGCAACACCGGGGGCCGCGGTGAGGCGGGAGGTTCCTTGACTGTGAGATGCCACCAGCCGACGTCATGCCACGCGCCGGACTTGTACCCAATCTTCCGGTAGACGCCGACTGGCCGGAATCCCAGCGATTCGTGCAGAGCCACGCTGCTGTCGTTCGGCAGCGTGATGCCGGCGTAGGCATGGACGAAACCCTGCGCCGCGAGAATGGCGAAAAGCGACGTGTAGAGCCCGCGGCCCACACCCGCGCGTCGAAACGAACCGTGGACGTAGACCGACACCTCGACCGACCACTGATAGGCCGCGCGGACGCGATGCTTCGTTGCATACGCATAGCCGGCCACGCTGTCGCCGCACACGCAGACCAGCCATGGATGCGTGACCGTCGTTTCCTGCACGCGCCGTCGGATCTCGTCGGCCGAGGGCGCCTCTGTCTCGAAGGAGGTCGCGCTCGACTCGACGAACGGCGCGTAGATGTCCGCGATCGCACGAGCATCGCGGTCAGAGGCGAGACGAATCGCAACCGCCATCGCCGCCCTCATTCCTCAGAGAACTGCTGCATCAGGGTGTCGAGCGCGAGCGGCAGCGGAGGCCGCAGCGCGGTTCCCGCAAACGATGACGCCAGCGCGCGCGCGAGCCGACCATCGCGTTTGTAATGGCGGCCGCCGCTGAGCGCGAAGAGCTCGGCGCACAGCTTCGTCGCCTCCTGGGTGACGTACGTCTTGGTGCGGAGCGCACGCGCAGCGTATGCGGGACCCGCGCCTGGCTTCCACCCGCGCGCCGTCTCGTGCAAGTACGCGCGCAACGCTTCTTCACGCATCTGGGCATCCGCAAACCTGAGGCGCAGCGCGGGCGATTCCGGCGCCGGCGTGGACAGCTCGCGGCGGATGGCTGCAGCGCATCCGAGCGGGATCGCCGAGAACAGCGCGAACCAATACGTCAGCGGCTGCACTATCTCGATGAAGTTTGGAAACCCGACGATGTCTTCTGCGGGCGCCGCGACGTACTTCACGGTCTGGCTCTCGGTCGATCGCATGCCGAAACCATCCCAATCGTTCATGATTTGGACGCCTGGCGACGTCGGACGCACGAGAAACAACTCGACCACGCCGCAACCGGGAAGCTGGGAAGGATCGACTTTCGCCGTCGAGAAGAACATGTCGGCGTGCCCGCCGAACGAGGCGAGGATCTTTTCACCCGTCAGCGCGAACCGCCCGTCTTGCCGCTCCGCGATGGTCTTCGTCGCGGCCAGCGATCCACCGGCGCCCTTTTCGGAATTGCACGCGGCGTACAGCGCGCCGTTGCGGTAGTCAGCGGCCACGCGTTCGATCTGTTCCGCCCACACGCGGCGCTCCGGGGGCGGCGCGACATCAGGACCGGCTGAATAGACGCCCGCCAGGCCGATCGGCATGGCGGCAAGAAGCGCCGTGGATGGCGAAGCGGATGCGATCACTTCGACGGCATCGACGGCGTCGAGGAGGCTGCAGCCGGCGCCTCCCGCGGCCGCGGGAAACGGCGCGCGGATCACCCCTGCGCTCACGAGGTCGGCAACGTTGTCCGCCGGGTAGTGTTCAGGGTCCGCCGTATCGCGCTGCGCGAGTCGCAGCGCCAGCTCGCGAACCGTATCCGCGAGGCGGCTACCCACGGCCGACAAAAGGCATCTTCGTCGCCATGACGGTCATGAACTGCACGTTGACGTCGAGGGGAAGTCCCGCCATGTACACAACGGCGCGCGCGACGTGCGCCGTGTCGATCGTCGGTTCCGGCGCCAGTGCGCCGTACGGCTGGAGGACCCCGAGCGGCATCCTCGCGGCGAGCTCCGTCGCCGCGTTACCGATGTCGATCTGACCGCACGCGATGTCGTGCTGGCGCCCATCGAGGGACGTCGACTTGGTAAGGCCCGTAATCGCGTGCTTCGTGGCGGTGTACGCCACCGCATGCGGACGCGGCGCATGGGCGGAGATCGACCCGTTGTTGATGATCCGCCCGCCGCGCGGCGTCTGCGCCTTCATGATCCGGATCGCCTCCTGCGTGCAGAGAAACGCACCGTTCAGATTCGTATCGACCACGGCCTTCCACTGCTCGAACGGTAAGTCTTCCGTCGGAATCGGCGGCGTCCCGATGCCCGCGTTGTTGAACAGCACGTCGAGCCGGCCGAATCTCTCCTTCGTCTTCGCGAACAGCGCACCTACGGAGACCGGATCTCTGACATCGGTGGGAACGACCAGGCAGCGCGATGCGGCGGCGCCCGCGCTCTTCAACGCCGAGTCCAGGCAATCGGTGCGGCGGCCCGCAAACACGACGGCGTAGCCATCCTCGACGAGCGCCAGCGCCACCGCCTTGCCGATGCCGCTGCCGGCGCCTGTCACGACCGCGACCTTCATCTGATTCATGTGATGGGTGTGCGATGCCGATCGAACCACAGCGCCCAGATGAGCAGCAATGCGGCGCCGACGACGGCGCTGACGATGAGCACGGGGACGCTCGGAGGCGGGGGTCCGAGACTGACAGCGTACGTCGCCAGCAGAAATCCCACGAATGCAGCAAAGCCGCGGCGACCAACGCGATCGCGTGCTCGTGTGGCCCGGATATACACCCATACGCCCGCCGCAAGCATGGTCAGTTCGACTGCGATCGTACCAGGCACCGAGTTCCAGAGTCCCAGTCCGAGCTTCTCGCTGCCCGGATAAAGAGGCAGGTCGGGACGATGCGTGATCCAGTCGAGCACCCAGTGGCTCACGACGAGCGCGGCGATCCATCCCACCATGCGTCGCTCCCGCGCGACGCCAGCGCAGATCAGGCCAAAGAGCACGCCCCAGATGGCTAGGAACAAGAGCGAGTGCGAATAGGGGTAGGAGACGAAATCAAGCGGCGTGAACGCCGTGATACCCGGTTCGATGCGAACCTGCTCGATGCCGGCCACCAGGAGAAACGGCCACATCAAATCGGCCAGCTGCGCCCCAGCGAAAAGTACCGCCAGCGAAAGCCGCGGGGCGGCGCGCTTTGCCGCAAAGCCTAGAGCGAAATGACCGATGAACAGGAGGTCGTCCCTTCGAAGGCGGACCTGAAGGTCCGCCTCTACGATCGCAAGGGCCGACCTTAAAGGTCGGCCTCATGCGCGGGAGCGTACCAAGAGACACGGGAGCTGGCAAGCGCCGTTGACTACTTGCCGGTGGTCTGCCCCTTCGTCGCCCCGCCCGTCGACACGACCGGTTGCGCCGTTCGGTTTGGCGTCGGCTCCACCTTCCCGACGCGGTGAATGGTGCCGGAGTCGATCGTCGCCCCCTTTTCCGTAACCGTCTGGAAGAAGAGATCGTCACCGACAATCTCTACGAGCATGAAGGTGAAGCCAGTATCGAAGCCCTTGTCCGAGAGCCCCGACGGCGCGATGTTACCTGCGCGCAGTTTCGCCGAGCTGCCCGCGATGAAGTACGCGATGCCTTTCTGCGGCTTGATGCGCTCGTAGAAATGCTCGTGGCCCGTGAAGACCGCGTTGACGCCGTGTTTTACGAAGATCGGCTCGACCTGGGAGCGAAGGGCGGTGTCCGACCCGTGCGCCTCGCCCGACGAATACGGCGGATGGTGGAAAAAGCAGATCTTCCAGTCGGATCCGCTCGCGATCAGCTCCTTGTCCAGCCATGCGAGCTGCTTGTCATCCATGTAGTTGCTGTCGAGCGCGAAGAACCGGACGCTCGAATTGGCCGGTTTGAACGAGTAATAGCGCTCGCCGTTCATGTTGAATGGCTTGTAGAAGCGCTCGCTCGGGTCATCGTGATTGCCGAGCGACGCGTAGAACTTGACGCCGGCATCGGTCAACGGTTTATAGGGAATCGCGAACTTCTTGTCGTAATCCTTGGCACTGTTCCCCCCGTACAGGTTGTCGCCCATCATGATGACGAACTCGAACGGGAACTTGCCGCGGTACGTGGCGAGCTGCCTGGCGACAGCGAGCTGATGGCTGTCGCCGGTCCCCGTGTCGCCGATGACGGCGAACTTCACGGATCCCATTTTCATCGGCAACTTCAGGTCCTGCGCGGGCACCGTGGCCGTCAACCCGACGAGCAACAGAACTGACATGAGTAAGCGGCGCATAGTGTCTCCCCTTGCCTTCTATTGAATCGCGTTCGGAATGAAGTCGACGATGATATTCGCCTGCACGTCGCGCAGAATGAGGTTCTTCTCGACGATGCGGTACTCGAGCTCTTCAGGAAGCGGCGGAAGGGCCGCCAGAATGTTCGGCGGCGTCGTCGGCAACGCGTTGCCTTCCGGGTACGACGCATTCACCTTGTAGGTCACCTTTTTGGGCTGGCCTTCATCCTTCTCCTTCACGTCTTCCGTCAGTCCCTCTCGGGTCTCCTGTCCCGCCTTCCCTTTCAGCTCGGGATACACCAGCCGCCGGAACTTGTTGCGAATCTCAGGCGTCAGGATGTCACCGGCGCGGGCATTGGCTCGCGCTGCCCGGATCTTCGCCGCAAGCGCCAGCTGTGCTGCTTTGATGTCTCCGGGGTTCTTCGTTTCCTTGATAGGTAGCGAGTCCTTCGCGGCGGCCTTGTGAATGGCCATATAGGCCTCGACGCGCTTGGTGAAGTCCTGCAGTACCAAAGCATCCGGATTCGAGTTTGTTTCCGCGGCCTTCGCCTTCGTTGCGTCGGAAATCTGCGGCTTGGGCGGCGAATTCTGCGCGTGAGCCGGGCTGACGGCGAGAACGCACGCCACGCCCATCACGCCAAACGAACGGATGACCTTCATATGCAGCCCTCCATGGAGCTTGGCATATGGCTTCACGATTTGTGCCCAAGAGGTCGATGAGCACTGGCTCGGGGAGCTCGGCCGTTAACCGCAGGAATCCAGGAACGGACACACGCCGTCTTCATCGAACGGCATCGGCGGGCCCGCCTGCGTCGTTGTCCGCCCGCAGCTGAGCGTTGCATAACGCACATAACAACGAGACAAGCCGCAGTCCTTGTCGTTCCCCGTGTCTCCGTGCCTCCGTGGCCCGTCTCATGAGCAGCTCACTGGCCGCTGACCAGAATAATTCCAACGGCGGTTTTCCGGAGCGAGAATCTGGTTCTCGTTGAGGCGTCCGTCGCGGCGTCGGAACCAGTCAGCCACGGCCTCGTGCAGTATCGGCGCGCCCTCCGGACTCCGGATTTCGCCAAGCGGCCCGGCGGGTGCGAGGACCCCGTCGCCGCCGCTCGCGATGAAGTCGCTCGTGACAATTGTGAGCCGCTCGTCGGATCTGATTGGAGCCCCCGATTTCCGACTCAGCGTGACTCGCAACATCCCCGACTCACACGTCGCGTCGACCCGGAAGCCGGCGATCGACAGGATCTCGGTGGGCGGCTCACGCCGCTGGAGGTTGTAGGCCACGATTCGCGCGAGCTGATCACCAGTCAGCATGAGCGTGACAAGACGATTGTCGAACGGATACACCTCGTACACTTGTCCGTACGTCAGCTGACCCGCCGGCAGATCAGTGCGTAGCGCGCCACCGTTGCCAATCGACACGTCAGCACCTCCAGTCGACTCGAGTGTGCCATCGGCGAACAGATCGGCGAGCGCCGACTCGGCCTGGTCGCCGCGGCGGATTGGCGTCTCGAGGAACACACCAAGCGGCTGGTTCTTGACCGCGAGCGCCCGGCGAACGGCGGGCGCGATCGCGGCTGCCGCTGCCGCATCCGGCGTCACCGGGCGGTTCTCATAACGGGCGGGCGTCAGTTTCGCCGTCTGCGCCGCCGCGGCATCGCACGCGTGGGTTGCCGGATCCTCGCGCGCGCAGAGATCCCGCGGCGCGAAAAGCTGCTTGCCGGTCACTTTCGAGGAGGCTCGATCGATTGTCAGGTCGACGCGCGAGAACGCGCGACCGGTGGAATAGGCTTCGACGATAGCGATGCCGGCGATGTCGTGGGCCATCGCCTGGTGCGCGTGGCCCGCCGCGATGACATCGACGAGACCGCGAGGAAGCTGGCGCGCAACCTCGACGATCTCCGCCGTCGGATCGCACGAGCTCGTGTCCTCGGGATTGTCGAGCCTCGCGCATCGCCCTCCGGCGTGGGCAAGGACGATCACCACGGACGCTCCGCCCGACCGCAGCGACATAGCCTCTTTCTCGATCGCAGGCGCAAGCGGTGCAAACGTGAGGCCGCGAATGTTCTCAGCGATCGTCGTCACAGGCGTCGACCGTGTCGTGACGCCTATGATGCCGACCTTGACGCCACCGGCTGTGACCATCGTCGACGGCTTCACATTGCGCCACGCCACCGGCCGACCGGTCGCATCGTCGATGACGTTGGCCGCGAGAAACGGAAACCGCGCTTCGGCGGCGCGCGCCTTCAGCGCCCCTCGCGGGTCATCCCCTGTCTTGCGGGGCGTGGCCTCGGGGCCGGCCGGACCAAAGTCGAACTCGTGATTGCCAATCGCGGCGGCCGCGTATCCAAGCCGGTTGTATGCGCGGACCACCACCGCGCCTTCATTGAGGTTCGATTCGAGCGTCCCCTGAAACATGTCTCCCGAATCGACGAGCAACACGGCGCCGAGATCGCGGAGTCGCGCAGTACGAACGTTGCGCACGTATCCGCCGAGCAGCGCCAGCCCGCCGCGCTCGCCCCGCTGAATGATGCCGCCGTGAAGATCGGTCGTCGCGATGATGGAGAGGGTGAACGTCCGCGGCAGCGTCTGTCTGGTCCCGGACCCGGAGGCTCCGCCCCGCGTGGAGGATGCGGGCGCTTGCCGTTCCGGAGATGCGGGCGCCGCGATGGCGCAGATTACGACAAGGAGCAGCGTCGAGACGCGCGCGCGGGACACCCATCGAATGCTAGCACGCGCTTATCACCGCGGCGATGATCGCCGCGACCCCGGACCAGAATGCGATCGGCGACCATGTGTAAATCGGGTACGGCGCGGCACGGCTGATATAGATGCCCGGATTGCCGGCCACGCGCGAAGCGGTCTGTGCGCGCTGCTCGGGTGACCAGCGTGGCGGTACGCGCGAGACGTACGAAGGCGTGTCGAGTACCGGCGCAAAGAAGACCTCGAGAATACGGTTCTCCCGCCACGCCGTGAACGGGTCGTCGGCGCTCCACGCCAAATTCCTCGACTGCACGTGCCACAGCGCTTCGCTCAGGTACTGATCCTCGCGCGAGAGTCGATGGAGAACCATCGGCGGCTGCACGCGCCAGCGCGTCACCCGATCGGCGCCGGAAGCAACCAGATCTCGGGCGGTGTATCGAGACCAGAACACCCCGATGTCGGGCTCGTACACCTGATGTCCGAGATGCACGACCTGGAAGAAGGTCGCAAATGCCAACAGTACGACGCTGAGGGCATGGGAGATGGGGCGGATGGCCGCTCGCTCCAGCGGCGCATCGAGTCGAGCCGGCGGGTCGATGCTCGCCGCGAAGCACAACCCGCACGTCACCGCCACGCCGTTGAGGAAGATGTCGTGTGCTTCGCCGACGCGTGCCGGGACGAACCATTGGAGAAATTCGTCCGCGATCCCTACGAGGACGCCGGCGAGCAGTGGCCACACGAGCGCAAGACCGTTGTCGAGGGGACGCCACGCGCGATAGAAGAGCCAGGCGATGACGCCGTATTCGACGAAATGAACGTGTTCGACGACGTCGACTTCGGGATTGCCGGTAGCCACGATTCTCGCGTAGAGCGCCGCACCGCCAATGCTCGCCGCAAGCACCGCGAATCGCCACGCCCGGCGATCGCGGACGCGGACGACCGCCGCGATCAATGCCACGACGACCGCTATGGTGACCGCACCCGAGACGATGGCCTGGAACTGCGTGGGAAACGCGGCTCGTATCGATGCGCGGAGCTCGCCGATGAATGGAGAAGACAACACGACCGCCACCGCCCCGATCGTGGCGACCGCGAGGCGGCCGCGATGGACTTTACCCACGCAACTTCGACCTTCGACCTTCTTACTTGATGACGTCCAGAATCACCTCGGCCGCGTGCTCGCATTGCGCGCGCGTCACATCGAGATGCGTCACGGCACGGACGATGCGGGGACCGAACGCGACCACCAGCACGCCGTGGGCACGCGCCGCGGCCACAACGGCGGCTGCGTCCGGGGCCCCTGGCGCCAGCGAGAAGATCACGATGTTCGTCTGCACGGTCTGCTCGTCGAGGACGACGCGTGCGCTTGCGGCGAGGCGCGCGGAAATCACCTTCGCATTCGCGTGATCGTCGGCCAGCCGCGCGAGGTGATGATCGAGCGCGTAGAGACCGGCTGCCGCCAGAATTCCGACCTGCCGCATCGCCCCGCCGAACATGCGCCGGTGGCGGACGCAGTCGCGAATCACCTCGCGTGATCCGGCGAGCATCGTTCCCGCAGGCGCGCCGAGCCCTTTTGACAGCGCCACCGTGGCCACGTCGAACGGCGCAGCGAGATCCATGAGCGATCGGCCCGAGGCCGCCGCTGCATTCCACAATCGCGCTCCATCGAGAAACGTGGTGATCCGCCTCTCGCGCGCCGCCGCGCAGATGCGAATCGCCTCATCCTGGTCGATCACGATTCCGCCGGCGCGGTTGTGGGTGTTCTCCACCTGCACGAGCGTCGTCGGCGGATAGAGCATGTGATCGCGCGGCTTTACGGCCGTCACGAACTCTTCCGCGGCGAAGCGTCCTCCCTGCCCCACCTCCGTGAACTGCACGCCCGCGTTCGCGCCGCCCCCTCCGGTCTCATGCCAGACCGCGTGACTCTCCCGGCTGACGATCACATCGTCGCCGGGCCGAGTCAGCGCGCGAAGCGCGACCTGATTTGCCATCGTGCCCGACGGAAGCCAGAGCGCAGCTTCCTTGCCGAGCAGCGCCGCGATCCGAGCCTGCAGCTCGTTGACGGTCGGGTCTTCCCCGAACTGATCGTCGCCGACTGCGGCGGCCGCCATCGCGGCGCGCATGCCTGGCGTGGGACGCGTGACGGTGTCTGAGCGAAGATCGATCGGCGCGGTACCCGTGCCCGCGCTCACTGCGCACGTACCGTGTGCTCGCGGAAGAACACGATCATATCGGTGCTGACTGCCGGCTTCGCTCCCAGCTGCCGCAGCATCGTCGCCACTTGTCCGCGGTGATACGTGCCGTGGTTCACGACGTGGACGATCATCTGCCAGTAGGGAGAGGTCGACGACTGGCCGGTCAGCGACTTGTATTCGATCATGCGATGCAGGCCGGCGGGTCCGAGGCCATCGACGAATGCCTTGATCTGCGCCTCGAGCGCCATCCACGTGTCGCGAAGCGCGGCGACGCTCACGAGCTCGCTCGTGTCGGGGCGGGCGGCCGGAGACTCCCCCTGCCAGCGGCGGTACCAGATCCACTCGGCGAAGTAGATGTGGACGAGCGTGTCGAGCACCGAACCGAAGGAGCTGCCCAGCGGTTGCGACAGCTGCTCCGCGGACAACTGTTCGGCGGAGGCAAGCACGCGATCGCGTGCCCAGTAGTTGTAGTCGACGAGAATGTGGATGTAGTCGGAAGTCATATGGGAAGCACGAATATATACCGCGTCTCGGATAGACTGAATGCCATGCCTCGCCGATGGCGCCGGCCGCTCACAATCATTGTCGCGGCCGCGATCTGCCTGAGCGCGGGTGTGGCGACGGCGCAGTTCGGCCGGCGCGGGTTCGGGGGCTTCAGGGCGCGGTTCGCCACGGCAAACGATTTCGACGGCCGCTTCCATTTCTGCCGGATCGTCTACCAGTCGGCGCTCGACGGCGACGGCGGTAACTGGAACGCGGACTGGCCACGGGCCGACATCAACATGTCAGTTCGGCTGTCTGAGCTGACCAAGACGGACGTCAGCAAGGATCCCACCGGCGAGCCGAACCACCTGCTGATTCGTTTCACCGATCCCGCGCTCTTCGACTGTCCCTTCGTGATGGCCACCGAAGTGGGAAGAGCGGTCATCACGGATCAGGATGCGAAGGCCCTGCGCCTGTATCTCGATAAGGGCGGTTTCCTGTGGGTCGACGACTTCTGGGGTAGCTACGCCTGGGATCACTGGGTGGCCCAGCTTCGGAAGGCGTTACCCGGGAACGAATTTACGATCTTTGATCTGCCATCGGACCACCCGTTGTTCCGAACGCAGTTCGAGGTGGCACAGGTCCCGCAGATTCCCAATATCGGGTTCTTCACCCAAACCGGCGGGGGAACATCCGAGCGCGGCTCGGACAGTGCCACGGCCCACGCGCGCGGCATTGCGGACAGTCACGGACGCCTGATGGTGCTGATGACGCACAACACCGACTTAGGTGACTCGTGGGAGCGCGAAGGCGACAGCCCGGCCTATTTCCTCGCCGTCGGCCCGAGAGGCTACGCCTTCGGCATCAATGCGATCCTCTACGCGCTGACTCATTAGAAAATCCCAAATCCCAAATCCCAAATCCGAAATCCGAAATCCGAAATCCCAACTAAATCAAAACGTTACATCTGCAGGATGTGACAGATGGTCTCGACGGTGTTCCAGTTGCGCGTCGTCGCGACGCCGAACCCTCTCTCGAGGACCGCGTTCGGATAGATCGGCGTGCCCGGCTGCCGCCGCCAGACGCTGGCGGCGAGCCTTCCTGAGGCAGCAACGATCTTGACCTGCCACCGGTTGTTGGCGGGATAGATCACCGGAAGCGGCGGCACGGCCCGGGACCGGGTGAGCATCACGCTCAGGAACCGTTGTTCGTTGGCGGCAGGAGGCCGGCGCCCGAAGGGCGCACTGGCCGCAAATTCGACCAGCTCACGCTCTCTGACGATCATGATGTCGGCCTGGAACGCCAGACGCGTTCGTATCGCTGCAAGCAATGCCGCCTGCGGCCCCGGCGCGCGCACGACGAATGTGCCGGCGGCGCCGATGTTGACGACGTCGTACACCGCGAGATCCTTCGCCAGCGTCGCGGGCATGAATCGTTTATGACGGCCGACGTTCACGCCTCGCAGGAAAACAACAAGGGACATGGGGAATCGGTGATTAGTGATTGGTGATTAGTGATTACGGATTCGTGATTAGCGCGACTCGCGATCCCCACAGTCACCAATCGCCAATCGCCAATCACAAATCAAGTTCATACCGCGCTACATAGTACGACCCGACCTGGCGGAAGCTGTGGAACCGGAACCCGAATCGCTCGTAGAGATCTCGGAGGCGAGCGCGTTCCGCGTCGCAATCGAGACGCAGGTACTGTCTGCCCAGCGACCGGGCGTGATCGACGGCCCATCGAAGCAGCGCGGCCGAGACACCTTGTCCCGCATACGTTCGCCGCACCGCGAGGCGATGGATGAATGCGGAGTCATCCGTGGCGAGATCGGGCCAGAACAATTGATCGTCGAGCTGGAATTTCAGCGCCCCCACCATGTCGCCGTCGCACTCCGCGACATAGAAGAGGCCGGCATCGACTTCTGCCGCGATGCGATCATCGGCGAGCTCGTCCTCGACCCACATCGTGGTGCCGTCAAGCTGCTCCACCCACTTCGCGGCGTCCGTGAGAATCGCGGTCACGGCGGACGCATCTTCACGTATCGCCTGCCGAATCCGAGTATCCACGTACGTTAGGGGCCGGCTTGGTAAGTAGGGGCCAGTTCAGGCCGGCCCCTACGGCGCACAAGATCAGAATTCGATGCGGACCCCGAGCTGCGCCGTTGTCGGGATGGCTCCGGCGCGCAGCACGGTCAGATTGAGGAAGTCCGTCGAACGCCGATCGCCGGTCGGATTGTCGAAATTTGCACGATTGGTCACGTTGAAGATATCCGCGAAGAGATCGATCGAGCGCCCGGCGGCAGGACGCAGGCGATAGCCAAGCCGCACGTCGAGCTGGAACAGGCCCGGCCCGGTCGCGCCGTTGCGGTGGCCGTCGGAATCGACGTTGAACGGATTGCGACCTGTGCTGGTGTAGGCGCCCGCCGGCAACGGCTCGGCGAACGTCCCGTTGCGATCCGGATCGGTCGTGGAGTCGAGCACCGTGAATTTCGACCCACTCAGCGCGCGCGCGACCCAGGCGAATGTGAGACCGTGACCCTTCGGCACGAGTGATTGACCGCTGATCACCAGATTGTGCCGGCGGTCGACGTTGGTCGGTCCCTCATTGAGCTCGAGGTGCATGTCATCCAGAACCTGAAAGCCGCTGAGAGGAATGGCAGCACCCGAGGTATTCCCGCGGGAATAGCCGAGCGTGTACGAGACGCGGAACGAATAGTCGGATGCAAAGCGCTTGACCAGCGCCGCCTCCAGTGCGTCGTAATCGATCTTCCCGACGTTCACCGGCTGGTTCACAGCGGCCGAGAACGCTGGATCGATGCGGACGAGTGTCGCCGTGCGCGATGTCGATGCGCGAAGGCCCGGGTTCAGATCTTTCAGCATGAGTTGGTCGCGACCGCGTGCATGAACGTAGTCCGCACTGACCGAGACGTTCGTCCAGAGCTGACGCTCGTACCCCGCCGTGAACTGATCGGTATACGGGACCGTACGTCCGGGCTTGTCCAACGTCACGTTCCCGGTGTTCTTGATGACAGCCCCCGCCGGGAACCGCGCAGCCAAAAGCGCCCGATTCACCGTGGGACCACCCGTGAGCATCGGGTCGGTCGGCACCTGACCAAGCGACGGTCCGGGGTCCGCGCTGTTGGTGGGAAAGTTGACCTCGAATGAATCCGAGAAAACCCCGGCTGTCAGAATCGCGGAGATCAGCTCGAAGTGCGTCTTGTCGTAGAACCGACCGTAGCCGCCGCGGACGGCGACCTTGCCGTCGCCGCTGACGTCGTAGGTCAGACCCACGCGGGGGCCGACGTTATTCCTGTCCACGGGATAGGCATTCGGGTCAGAGAATGCGGGGTTGTTCGCTTCCAGGAGCGGCTGCACTTCGAGGTCGTATCTGAGGCCCAGGCTGACCGTCGTGCGTGCGTTCACGTGCCATTTGTCCTGCACGAAAAAGGCGGCGAAGTGCGCCTTCTGATCGCGGTTCAGGGCACCAGGCACGCGAACGGACAGCCGCTCGGGATACGTGCGGAAATCATTCGGATTAAACGCCAGATCGGTTCTGAAAATAAACGTTCCGTTCAGGTTGTCCTGCGCGGTCGATCGAGCAGTGACATATTCGTACTGCCCGCCAAACTTCAGGTCGTGGTCGCCGCCATGCCCGGGCACAAACCAGGACATCGTGTCGTCGAACTGATACGCGTTGTTGACGCGCGCCTGAGCGATAGCGTTCTGCTGATCGACGAAGGTCAGGTAATTGAGCTGGGGCTTCAACGCCGCCTGATCCTGGCCGTTGCCGTTGAAGTTCGGATTGGCGAAGGCGACATCTTCGCGCGTGAAATTCACACGCACCGTATTGAGCCGGTTATGGCCCAGCACCGAGTTCATCGTGCCGACGACCGTCTGGTCGATGTCGTGCTCTTCGCGGGAGGCATTCTGGGTGACCGAGAGCGGGGGCACGAGCGTGAGACCGGCCGCCATGTTGACTGGAACGATCTGGTTCAATTGCGGCGACGCCTCTCGCAGCCACCGGACCGTCCAGATGTTGTTGGCGTTCAGTTGGTGATCGAAGCGCGCCAGCGTATTCCACACGCGGTCTCGCGTGACCGGCGAGCTGTTGAACTCCGGATGCGAGGGGATGGTGATCGTGCTCGTCCGGTCGACCATCACGCGTTCGAGGTTGAAGAAGAAGTGGGCCTTGTCGCGCACAACCGGACCGCCCAGGTTCGCGCGGTAGGTCTGAAACTGCGTATCGGGTTTGTTGAGGCCGTTCTGCTTCACGAAGAAATTCTTCTGAGTCAGCCCCGGCCGTTGCCACAGCGCGGCTCCTACGCCGTGAAACGCGTTGGTGCCCTGTTTGCTGATGGCGTTGATGATCGCGCCCGTCGTTCTTCCGAACTCTGCGTCGTACTGGTTCGTGACCACCTGAAATTCGGCGATCGCCTCCACTGGCGCCCGCGCCTGCGAGCCTGCGCGCTGGCCTATGACGTCGTCGTTGTTGTTGGCCCCGTCGAGCATGTAGTTGTTGTTGCGCGAGTCCATGCCGTTGACGCTGATCGCGTCGGAGCCGAACGACTCGGTACTGATGTTGGCGATGACACCCGGGAGCAGCGCCACCAGCCCGACGAAGTTACCGTTGACCGACGGCAACAGCCCCGCTTCCCGACTCGTGACGTTGCCGCCGATTTCCTTCGATGTGATGTCGACGAGCGGCGTCTCCGCAGTCACCGAGACCGTCTCCGTCAGCGCACCGACATCGAGCCGCACGTCGAGCGTGGTGGTTCGTCCGAGATCGAGACGCAGGTCGCGGCGGCTGTACTTCTTGAAGCCGGAGAGCTCCGCGTCGATCGAATAGATTCCAGGCGCGATCGCCGTGATGAAGTACGTGCCATCCCCGTTGGTGACAGTTTCGCGATAGACGCCAGTCGCCTGGTTGGTGATCGTGACGTTGACACCGGGGAGAACCGCGTCTTGCGCGTCGAGGACGCGACCGCGGAGTTCCGCCGCGCTTTCCTGGGCTGAGGCCACGCTTGCGGTTGAGAGGGAGCACGCGAGAAACAGGATCCTCACGAGAGTTCGTTTCATCCGAATCTCCTCCGTGGACGGGGCGCGAAAGGGCGCCCGAATGATTTCAGCGCCTCATTCTACGCCGGTGTTTGAGGAACAGCGAG
>DAIRVG010000056.1:0-3736 GCA_036802945.1 Vicinamibacterales bacterium | reverse complement strand
GTTGCGCTGACACGCGTTTCCGCGGCGAGCCGCTCGCCGAATCGGCGGACGCCTACGATGTTCGAATCCGTGCTCCCGGAGTCAATGACCCCGCCTTTCCGCACAACGTTGTCAACGAGGATGACGCTTCCGCGGCGCGACAGCTTCAGCGCCCAATCAAAGTAGTCCGACAGGTTCGCCCGATCGGCGTCGATGAAGATGAAATCGAACGGGCCTTCCCCGTTCTCCGCGAGGCGAGGCAACGTGTCGAGCGCCGCGCCGAGGCGGACGTCGATTCGATTCGTGAGTCCGGCACGCGCGAAGTTTGCGCGGGCGATGCCCGCGTGCTTTGGATCGGACTCCAGCGTGATCACGCGGCCATCCGCCGGCAACGCTCGCGCGAGCCAGATCGTGCTGTAGCCGGCGAGCGTGCCGATCTCGAGGATGCGTCGCGCGCCCAACATCCGGGCAAGCAGGTGGAGCAACTTCCCCTGCGCCGGCGTGACGCTGATGGGTGGCAGCCCCGCCGCCGCGCTGGCCTCGAGCGCCGCATCGAGCTCGGGGTCCGAAGGGATGACCAGGTTGTTGATGTACTGGTCAACCGCCGTCCATTGATCCTGGCTCACGTTTCCAATGCTACTATCGGCGCTCCCTCACCATCAGGAGCCAATCATGCGCTGGTATCACTACTTGGCGCTCTTCTTCGCTGGCGCCTTCCTGGTCAACTCCGTCCCGCATTTCACCAACGGCGTGTCCGGCCGCCCGTTTCCGAGCCCGTTCGCATCGCCGCCCGGCCAAGGAATGTCGTCGCCCGTCGTCAACGTCCTCTGGGGCAGCTTCAACCTGGTCGTCGGTTTCGCGCTCGCGCGCGCGGGTCGCTTTGACTCACGCCGGCTCGCCGCGTTGCTCACGGTCGCCATCGGCGGGCTGCTGACGGGAGTGATGCTCGCCAACGCCTTCGGCCAGGTGTTCGCCGCGCGTTAGTCCTGCCGTTCCCGGGACTCGAGGTGGAACTTGTGCATGTACCGGTGCATCAAGGGTGCAACGAGGATGCTGGCAGCCACCAGGACGACCATGCCGGCGTATAAGGCGTAGAAGCCCGCGAACAGCTTCCCGCCCGTCGTGCGCAGCTGCGGATCGACCGGGCCCATCCCGCCGAGGAGCATCGCGGCGTTGAGAAACGCATCGATCCAGCGCATCCCTTCGAAGTACCGGTAACCCCACATCCCGAGGACAAGCGATCCGCCGACCGCGAGCAGCGCAATGCCGGCGTTTTGTGCCAGCCGGCGGAGAAACAGTTTGCGTGGGGCCAGCGGCGTATGGCGAGTTTCAGACATATCTGCAGATGTTATTGGGATTTGGGATTTGGGATTTCCTATGTGCTAGCATCCGGCGCTTGGAGGTGACTATGTCACGCAGACTGATTCTCGCAGGGGTGCTCTTCTCGCTCTTCGCGTCGCTGGCGGCGGCACAGGATGCGAAGACGGTCATCGCCTCCGCATCGAAGGCGATGGGCGCGGACACGCTGAACACCATCGAGTTCTCGGGCAGCGGCGCCGACTTCGCGATCGGGCAGGCCTACAACGGCAACTCGCCGTGGCCGAAGTTCATCGACAAGACCTACACGCGCCAGATCGACTTCCGCGTACCGTCCTCGAAGATGGATCGCATCCGGATGCAAGGCGAGAACCCGCCGCGCGGAGGAGGCCAGCAGCCGGTCCGCGGCGAGGTGCCGCAGAACCAGACGATCGTCGTCAACGCGAACACGCCGTGGGCGCAACAGCTCGAGATCGTGATGACTCCGCACGGCTTCCTGCGGGCCGCCGCGGCCACCAACGCCACCGTGAAGACGCAGACGGTCGGCGGCAAGAAGTACACCGTCGTGTCCTTCATGGGCCAGAACAAGGCGGCGGTCAACGGGTACATCAACGATCAGAACATGGTCGAACGGGTGGAGACGCTGATCGACAACCCGGTCCTCGGCGACACGCAGTTCGAGGCGGTCTACGCCGACTACAAGGACTTCGGCGGCGTGAAGTTCCCGATGCACATCGTGCAGCGGCAGGGTGGCTTCCCGATTCTCGATCTCGTGGTCAGCGACGTGAAGCCGAACGCGCCGGTCACGATCCAGGCGCAGGGACGCGCGGGCGGAGCGCCGGCGGCAGCCGCCGCGGCAGCGCCGACACCGGGAGCACCGTCAGAGAAGCTTGCCGATGGCGTGTACCTGATTCTCGGCGGCTACGCGGGTGTCGCGGTTGACTTCAAGGATCACATCGTCATTATCGAGGGCGCTGCCAGCGATGAGCGTTCCAACGCGGTCATCGCCGAGGCGAAGCGGCTGATCCCGAACAAGCCTGTCCGCTACTTCGTGAATACGCACCAGCATTTCGATCATGCTGGCGGTGTGCGCGCGTTCGTGGCCGAAGGCGCAACCATCATCACGCACGAGGTTCACAAGCCGTACTACGAGAAGATCTGGGCCGCGCCGCACACGCTCAACCCGGATCGGCTGGCCAGGGAGCCGAGGAAGCCGACGTTCGAGACGGTGTCGGAGAAGAAGGTCCTGACCGACGGCAATCACGTCATCGAGTTGCATCACCTCCAGGGCAGCGGTCACAACCAGGGCCTGATCGTCGCGTACCTGCCGAAGGAGAAAATCCTCGTCGAGGCCGATGCGTTCAATCCTCCAGCGGACAAGAACGCGCCGGTCGTCCGGCCGGTCAGTCCGTACATGCTCAATCTCGCCGACAACCTGAGGCGCCTGAAGCTCGACGTGCAGCGGATCATTCCGATTCACTACCCCGCGGACAACCGGGTGGTCGAGTTCGCCGAGTTCACTCGCGCCGTCTCCGACAACGGAACGAACTGACGCTTCCACGGGCCACGGAGACACGGGGACACGGAGTATTCAATCCGTTTTCTTCGTGACTCCGTGTCTCCGTGGCTTGTCTCGGTCAGTCAGTCCTGGCTCGCGCGGATTCGAATCATCGGCTCGAACAACCTCGACCCCTTGCATGCCGGGCATCGGCCTGGCTTCGACAGCTTGTCCTCGCGGAACACGAAGTCACACGATTTGCAGCGCGCGGGAACGATTTCGATGTCGTGACCCGCGGCGCGCGCCGAGCGCAGCGCATGCCGAAGGTGGTCTTCGATGTCGCCGCGCGTCATGCCCAGCTCACGCGCAAGCCACGACGCGGACCGAAATTCATGAGAGAGTAGATCGATCAGCTGCCGGCGAAACGCCACGTCAAGACCCTTGCCGGTCCGTGCATCGGACGCACTGAAGTTCCGTGCCGATGTATGTCGCGCGCCCTTCAGGCGTGATCACCCACGGACGCAGTTGCCAAGGCGGATCGTGCCGCACGTGCTGACCGTGGCCGCACTCCAGATCCGCGACCCAGTGCCCTTCATCGTCCTGGTGGAAATCGATGATGCGGCGCGGCACGCCGCGGGCGTCATTCATCACGGCGGCGCATGGGATTTCAATATAACGCCCAACTCCCAACCTCCACCGTCCAAGGCGCCTTCGGAGTTGGGAATTGCTACCTGTCTGAGATGCGAGCGCGAAGCCGGACGAGCAGTTCGCGGAAGTCGGCTGGGAGCGGCGCCTCGAAGTGCACCACCCGGCGATCGGCGGGGTGCTCAAACGCCAGCCGATACGCATGAAGCGCCTGGCGGGAAAACGCAATCGGCCGCAGCGCCTCGGGGCCATACACGTAGCGCCGCTCGCCGACGAGCGTGTGGCCACGCAGCCGCG
>DAIRVG010000055.1:0-33263 GCA_036802945.1 Vicinamibacterales bacterium | reverse complement strand
GAGCATGCAGTACGTAATGTGGACCAGATTTCCGGACAGAATACCCATCGACGTTCGTAGACCGGCGCGCCGACCACTGACAAATGTGTTGCGCAGAACGAGGACCATATCCGGCCCCGGGGTAACCATTACAAGAAAGGTGATGGAAACGATCACCAATATCTGGTCGAGCATATCCGTGTCCTCGCGTAGAGCTCGTAGTGAGAACCGTGCTTTGATTCGTGAGGCCAGGCGACAGTGCTCGAATGCGGGCTTTCGATTGCCCTCACGCGAGGGCTGGGCTGCGCTGCCATCCCGCCCGCGCAAGCAGAAAACAGGTCGTGAGTGCGATGAGCATGAAGAGGATGGCGCCCTGCGCAGTGGCGACCTCGCCTCCCCAGGGTAGCGGTACCTGCTCCGCGCCGGCTCGCAAGGCGATGCGAACGAGCCCAATGACGCGAACGAGTACTAGCACGGCTAGGATGCGCGTCACCCACTTGAAGCGCTTCCAGATCAGATAGGGAAATCCGAACGCCATCGCCGCACCGATGACGTACCACCATGCCGTTCCATCAGGACCCTTCCCAATTCGCCCGAGATAGATGGCGCCGGCGAGATAGATAACGCCATAGACGAGATAGCCGATGGCGGCCTGATTGTACTTCCGCGCTCGAAGATCCATAGGTGAGACGTGCCTACTTCGGATCGGCGCCGAAGGCGGGTAGGCGGCCGTCGCAGTCCTTCACGACGAACTCGCGCGAGTCCCAGGGCGTGTTGCCAAGGCCTCGCGTGAACTCGACACCGCGGGTGCCATATTCGGCGAAGAGCGCGTCAGCATCCTCAACGAACAAGTACGCGTCGAGGAGCTCGTCGGCGTACTTGTCCGGATTCGGCGCAGGCGATTCGGCGCAGCGAAAGTGAATCCTGTGTTGATCCCGCGCGACGATAGCGTAGACAGGTGGGTCCCGCCAGGTACCCAGACAATCGAAGCCAAGTTTGTCCTTGTAGTACGTGAGCGTCCTCGGCAGGTTCGTCGCGAAGAACTGGGGCGCGATTTGGCGGATCATCGCGCTCAAGTTACCATGCCGTGGCGTCCTTCAAAGAGACCTCGACTGAGCTAATACTCCGGCCTTGCCGCGAAGTATTTTCCGAAATCGACCGAGTGGATCGGAAGTCCCTTCGGCGTTTATCGATAGCTTATAGCTTGGGCTCGACACATGCGTGGCCTGTTCGTGGGCACCGAGTCGGCGCCGGTTCATGAGACTCACAAGCCTGCACGCTCCCCCTCCTTTGAACGACCAGCGCGACGCTCGACCCGACAATACACGCCGTCCTAGACTAGCGATGTGTAATGTGCACGCACGATCAGGCCGGCCGAAATCCTGCCTCACCGCCACCACCGCTCCTGCGTTCGACATTGCCGCATCGACGGATCGACATCGGGAAGACGCATTGCGTCGACGCTTGTTCTGGCCCAGTCGTACAGGCCGCATAACTTTTCCGACGCGGCGCGGAGCGGTTGGCCTACACTGCCGCGTATGACACGACCATTTTTCTCTTCCGCGGCGGCGCTCGTCGCCGATCCGCTGACGGAGATCCTCGCTGCCGCGGACCGTCAGGATCGCACCAAACGTCAGCGGCGGCGCCGGGGCCGCTCGCGCCGGCACTCGAGCTCGGGGGCGGGATGCTGCTCGAGATGAAGCATCCCGTGGACGCGCTTCAGGCATTCGAGGTGGCGCTGCAGAAAGAACCGAACCGCTTCCGCACCGTCTACGGCGCAGCGAACGCCATGTCGCTCGCCGGCGATCGTGACAAGGCCCGCTGCTACTACCGCCAGTTGCTTGAGATCTGCCCGCACGCCGACGTGCCCGGACGCGCCGAGAGCCCGGACGGGCGCCGGCCCGTGCAGCCGTAATGGCCACCGCGAGCCCTCCGCGGCCGCTCGGCTTCATCAGCGCGAGCCACAAGGACACCGACTGGCGCGATCGGCTGAAGGCCGTGCTCGACGACCGCACCGAGTGGTGGGACGACTCGCGCATCGACCCCGGCCGCCAATGGGCCAATGAATTCCAGGAGGTGCTCAGGCGCGCGAGCGTCGCGGTCGTGCTGCTGTCGCCCGAGTACCTTGCGTCGAGCTACGCGATCTCCGAGCTTGTGACGCTGGCGAAGCGTGCTGCGGAGCCTGGCGCACTCGTGCTGTTCCCCATCGTCGTCCATGACTGCGCCTGGCAGAGCGTCGAGGAACTGCGGGACGTGCAGGTCTGGGCGATGGGCCGACCGCTCGACAGCCTGCCCGAAACGGTGCTGCAGGTCGAGCTGAAGGCGATCGCCGACGGCGTCGCGCGCACCCTGCTCGAGCACGCGTCGGCTGGTCCGCGACCGATCCCAACCTCGCCGCCGCCATCCGCGGCTCCGTCGCGGCCACAGCGCGAGCGCGCCTCAGAAGCGGTGTCGACACCGCCGCCGGCGGCAGCCGACCGCATCTCAGAGACCGGCGCGCCTGCCGCCGACCCTTCCGGGACGCCGGCGTTCGAGTTTTCGCCGAAAGCCGAACACATCATCGCGAGCGCGCGCGAACTCGCCGAACGAAGCGGTCGCGTCCGTGTGACCTCCAGCTGCCTCCTGTTCGCGTTGACAGAGAGCGCCGGCGGAGAGCGTAAAGGCAACGACACCCCGTGGTTCATCCGGCAGGCGATCGAACGGACCGGGAAGTACGCCGAGGCGCTTAACGCGTTCATGACCGACGCGACGACGAAGGGGCGTCAGCGCAGCGCCACGCTCGAACCCCTTGGGGCTGTGAGCGCCAACGTTCGCGCCACGTTGGAAGCCGCACGTTCCATGGCGGAGCGGACGAGCCGCGCGCGAACGATCCACAGCAGGCACTTGTTGGCGGCTCTGCTGGCGGCGCCGGCCCAGAATCACGATCCGGCCGCCCGGATGCGGCTCCAGAGGCTTGGCGTCGACATGGCGGTGCTAATTCGCGACTTCCGACTGTTTCTGCGAGCGACGGCCCCCAACGATAATGACGCCGCCTGGGACGCGATCCTCGGCCCCGCCGGCGAGCCGATGCCGGAGTCTCCGCCGGAGCCGCCGCGGTCGTCGGCCGGCCCCTCTGCGCCCGCTGACAACCGATACGTCTCCGGTCCCGCTGGCTATGCATCCGAGTTCGTCGGCGTCGGCGGCACGCATCCCGTCAGCGACGAGCTCGGCGTCAAGGGAAGCGCACATCGGCTCGCGGAGCTGATCGCGCTCCGCGAGACGAAGATGCCGCTCGCGATCGGCCTCTTCGGCGACTGGGGCAGCGGCAAGAGCCACTTCATGAATCTCATCGACCGTCGCCTCAAGACGCTCGCCGAAACGGCGGCGGGCGACGACCCGTGGTGCAAGGAGATCGTCTCGATCTACTTCAACGCGTGGCACTACCTCGACGCGAACCTGTGGGCGAGCCTCGTCACGGAGATCTTCGATGGCTTGTTCCGCCACCTCGAGCCGAAGAAGGACGTGCTCGAGACGGCGCGCGCGCAGTTGCGCGACGCTGGCGGCGCCGTCGCGCTCGCCGAGGAAGAAGTGACGCGCGCACGCGTCTCAGTGGCGACAGCGAATACTACGTTACGGGACGCGCGCCAAGAGAGCACCGCCGCCCGCGAAGCGGCGCGCGGCCTGCTGAACAACCTCAGCGCCCTTGTGTCGCCTGGAAGGCTCGAGCAAACGCGGGCGCAGCTCGAAGAGTGGCTCGGCGTGCAGGCAGACGTCGCGACCCTGGCGCAGCTTACGCAGAAGCATCGCGCTCTCGCGTCCTTGCCGGGGCGCGTCCGCGAGCTCTGGCGCCGCACAACGGCACAGCCGGGCCGGTGGTGGCGCCTCGGCTGGCTCGGCGGGCTCCTTGTCATTACGCCCGCCGTCGTCTGGATCGCCGGCGATTCGGCGCCCGTGCTGAAACGGGTGCTGGGATCCGCCAGCCCCTATGTCAAGCTGGCGCTCGGGTGGGCGATCGGTGCGATCACGTGGTTGACGCCGGGGCTTACCCGCATCCAGCGGCACCTTGGCGAGATGGAACGCCTGCAGAAAGAGGCTGAGGACGCCGCCGCGCGGGCACGGAACAACGATCCGCGCGTCGTCGCGGCCGAGCGGCGGGTCCGTGACGCCGAAGCGGCGGCAGCCGCTGCGGAAGCCGGGCTCGCGCAGGCGAAGGCGCTCGAGCAGCGCCTCACGCAGGCCGTCGACGATCTCCTGCCCGAACGGCGTCTGACGCGCTTCATCGAAGCGCGCGCGCGGTCAGGGGACTACCGGGGCCAGCTCGGGCTCGTTAGCCTGGCGCGCCGCGACTTCCAGGAGCTGAGCGACATCTTTACGGACCGCGAGGCGCTCGACGCCAAGAAGAAGACGCTGTCGCCGGAGGGGGCCGAGGCGCTCGAAAAGCTGGGTGCGTCGATCGATCGAATCGTGCTCTTCGTCGACGATCTCGATCGCTGCCAAGCCGACAAGGTCGTCGACGTCCTGCAGGCGGTCCACCTACTCCTCGCGTACCCGCTGTTCGCGGTCGTCGTCGGCGTCGACCAGCGGAGCCTGCGCCAGAGCCTCCGCACGCAGTTCACCGGGTTGCTCTCCGGCGATCGGCCGGCGAACGGCGCCGGCGGCGCGCCGGCGATCGCCGGCGAGGACGACGAACGGCCGGCCACGCCGCTCGACTACCTCGAGAAGATCTTCCACGTGCCGTTCCATTTGCCGCCCATGAACAAAGACGGGTTCGCGGATCTGGTGACTGCGCTGACCAGGCCGCGAGATGCCGGCTCGCGCCCTGCCGCGACGGCCGGAGACGGCACATCGTCGCCGTCGATCCGAGCGAACACCGGCGTGCCGGCACCGCAGATGGCCATGACGCCAGCGGGATCGCCGCGGACCGGAACGCCGGCAGCAACGGCGTCCGCCGGCGGCGCACCGGCCGAGACACCTGGGGATCGGAGCGGCGCGCCACAAGCCAGTCCGCCACCGCCAAAGACGATCGGCAGCGTGCCGTTGCAGGACTGGGAGCGAACGGCGATCAAGGACTACCACCCGCTCGTCCGCACGCCGCGCGGCGCAACGCGGTTCCTGAACACGTACCGTTTGCTGCGCGCGGGTCTCGTCGAGAGCGAGTGGTCGGAGTTCCGCGGCGACGGCATGGCGCACGGCGAGTTCCGGATCGCGATGCTGTTGCTTGCATCGGCGGCAGGCCATCCCGCGGTGGCCCGTGAATGGTTTCGCCTGCTCCGGGAAAATGCTCCGCACGAGGTGCAGCCGGCCGACGTGGAGGCTGATGCGAAGGGATGGGAGCAGTTCAAGACGGTGTTCGAGAGCACGGTCGGACGCGTCACGCCTACTCCGTCGCGGGCGATGGTCTTGAAGTGGATCGAGCGCGTCGAGCAGTTCGCGTTCTAGCGATTTGCGGCTGAGAGGCTCGTGCGCGCTTCGCAAGTTTGGGGATGTGGACGAAGTGAGCGACGGCGAACACTTCCGAGAGACGCGAGCCGGGATGGTCGTAGAGCGCCCGTCGGATGCGCCGGGTTCGCGCTCGGGTTCGAGTATTTCAGATATTTCTGCTCGGCTCCGGCGAGACGCCGACACAGGACCGGCGGTCAAGAACGAGAGCTTCGCGCCTGTGACCTGACCCGACACGCTCCCATACCGGGTCGCGCCGGCCTGCTGTCAGGTCGCGCTAATGGCTTTGGCCGGCAACGCCGCCGGCCCCACGGTGCTCAACGTTGAGAGCGACAGCATCCACGAGGCGGTGTTCGTCGCGGCGACGCCAAGCACCCGACGACGCCTGGCGGTGGAGATCGGCCAACACGCCCCAATTCCTTCAGAACGGTGATGGACGTGAGCTACTGCCAGGCGAAGCGCCTGTTCGGTCCGGACCGGGCTGAAGGCGGCCTGCTATAAGCACCGGAGCGCGGGCCGCTTCTCGAACCTGGCGACGGCCGCTACGGTGCGCGACGGTGTTACTGGAAGCGCACCGAACGATGCCGCGCGCAAATCGACGTTCTCTTCTGCGGCGGCCCGTCGATCAGCTCTAACGAGTAGTCGCGTTGTGGCGACTGATCCCCATCAAAGCCGCTGACTCGCCTACGACGGCTCGCTCGTGATCACTAGGATCTGATGTGATCGGCTCCGTTGAGCGTGCCGAGCCGCACTGCCTGCGTCGAACGTGCCGTAATCCTTGTCTGGGTGCGAAAAGTCGTGCCGTTGCCGAAGGTTTCGACCTGACCAAGGTGCGTTCCTGCAACAGGTCCTTGCGGCACATTCATACAGATCATTGCAGAATAGTGACCCGCGGCTGTCGCAAGTGAGCCGCGAGCGATACACCGCCTCGCCTTCTACGGGGCTGTTCGACTGTCGGAACTGTTCGAACGCGCGCGCCAGACGTGTCGCCGGGCGCCTTCTCCTAGTATTCGCACGCCTTGAGCATTCGGAGGGACCACGCGTCGAGCACCGCGGAAGGGTCTATACTACCGCCCCGATTTCAGGGCCTGGACGCCCCTCGGTGGAGTTCCACGGCCGAGCAATGAGACACTACGGTCCCGCACAAGAGCAATCACCGTGAAGCAATCAGTCAAAGACTTCGAAGCCTACGTCGCATCCCTCTACGGTTTACTCGGCTTACCTATATTCGGGGGCAGTAGAGTACGAACCCGCGACCGAAGTCTTTATCCGCACCGTCCTTGTTGAACTGCGTGCCGAAGTGCTTGGCGTAGAAGCGCAGAATCGGCCGCAGATTCACCGAGGCTCCGTACAGACCGCCCATTGGGATGTTCAGTAAGCACGGAGCCCCCTTCTCCGTCTTGTCGTCGTACTCCGAATACACGGCAGGCGCGCCGCCGGTGACGCAGTGTGCTGAAACATCGGCGAGGTGCTGCATGTACGTGTCGTAGAAGATTCTGTTCAGGAGCTCCCTTAGGAATTTCCCGTCCTTGACGACGTCACTCGTCTTCGCGCCCTTCGCGAGGCCCATGAAGTACACGAACCAGCCCTCGTCGCCGCCGGTTCCCTTGCGCCAACGAAACTTGAAAGCGGTCTTGTCCTCGAGCGGCTTGCCCTTGAGCTGCTCGATGGTCTGTCCCAGGATGTCGTACAGCGGACGGCTCCAGTTGCAACCCCAGACGTAGCTCATGGCGCCCCTAGCAAACGCCATACGAAGCAGCTTGTGGTTGATCGTCGAGGTGCTGAAGTCGAGCGTCGCGCGCGCGTCGAGGTCGAGCGGGTTGCGGGTGCCGGGCTGGCCTGGAATATCCACATGGTCCGTATTCAGAAATGCCGTGCCGCTGTTTGGCGAGTGGGCGCTCGAGGATGCGTGACCGAAGAGATGCAGTTCGTAGAGCGTGTAAGGGTTGTGTTTGCCGATGAACTCGACGTGCCTGTAGACGTCGAGAATGCTCAAGTGGCGATCCTTCTCGGGTAATTTCGCATAACTGGTCAGCCAGGTCTTGTTCTGGGCATAGGTGCTGAGCCAAGTCGCCTTATCGACATCCTCCGCGCCGATCTTGCTGACGAACGGGTAATACCGAACCTTCGGGGGATGGCCCGGGTCGACCATCGGGATCTTGAGGTCCTTGATCGGCTTCAGCACTTCGGTTTCGATCTCCGCTCCGCTCTTCGGATCCTTTTTCTTGACCTTCACTTCCAGGCGATAGTCCTCGTCGACGAGCGGGAGGAAGCTGCGCCCCTTGAGGGCGGCCGTAGACAGCGTGCCCTTCTCGATCGTCACGCGCTCTTCGACTCCCTTGACGAGGTCGTACAGGTACACCTGGAGGCTTGGATCAGCCAGAAGCTTTTGCGCGGCGAGCCGCAGGCACCGGATGCGCCAGAGAGAACCTGTCAGGACGCCCAGGCTCGCTTTCAGCTTTCTCTCGGACGGCAGCAGGCACGCGCCACTGGCAAGCAAGCCGCCAAATCCATTCGTCACGGCAAGCGGCTTCCTGCGCCCTCCGCGAAGCACCCAGAATTTGGCGGGCGGCTTCGGCGTGTCGTAACGGGGAAAGTCGGTGCCCGCCACCAGAATGATCTTGCGGACGGGCGTTTTCTTGGGCTCTTCGCCTTCGCGCTCGAACGCTTCCCGCTCAGTGGTCACGCCGAGCTCGTGCAGCTCGCCGCCGAATCGATCGCGCTCTCTCATGGGCGTCCCGCCGCGAGCCATGTGGCCATCCACATGAACTGAGGTACCCAGTGTGAGACGTGGTCGAACGAATCGGCCCAGTAATCGGTTCGCGAAAACATCTCGGTCAGGCGCGCATGCAGGCGCGAACACGCCTTCTTGTCACCACGGTGGCCGTCGATGGCATACGGCCAGATGCGAACCAGCGCCCCGCCCGCGCTGTGGGCGTTGGTGTCGTCGAGCGGCGGATCGTCGAGCGCAGGCGACGGGTCGAGTGGATAGCTCGCCGGCTTGGCGGGCGTGGTCGGATCGACGCGGTCGATCGCCGCGAGAACCGCCGGTAGATGCAGGAAGTCCGTCTTCGAATGCCGAACCGCGGCAATCTGGGCGCGGACCTGCTCGATCTTCTTCTTCCGTTGTGCGCGTACTCGATCCAGGATCGCCGTCGACTGCGGCTCGCTCAATGCCACAAGCAGGTACGCAAAAAGCCAGGACTCGTGCGTCGCGACGAATCGCGGAGCTCCGGTCAACTCTGGAAAACTGGACCGTTCGAGCCAGCCGACCACCGATTCCTGTGTCTCTTCAGTCAGCTTGGTGATCTGTGCAGACTTGCGCGATCGCCGCCTCAGCTCGAACAGGACCATCAGCAGCCAGGCGCGCCCGTACGGCAGCTCGAAGCCCGCGTTCTTTTTCAGATAGTCGCGCTCGGCGCGGAGCGCCTTGTCCGTGAGTCGCTTGTCCAACCACGCCTCCAGCACCTTGTCGTTTCGAACGCGCGCGATACACAGCAACGCCCAGTGCGCATGAACAGCGGAGTGCCAGTCCCAGCTGCCGGCGAACAAACTCGAACCGCCCTTCGAGCTGGCGTGGTGCGGGCTCGTCGTCACGATCCCTTCGGCGATGACCTCGCGCAGCCGCGCGACACGACGCCCTTCCGTGTACGCAGATGGCGTGCTCTTGTCGCAATCCCGATCGGGCCACGGCGACGGCTGGGCGCACACCGGCGGCAGCGAAGACGCGGGGCGTGCAGGAGGCTTCGTCTTTTCGTACTCGAGCTCCAGGTCGCCGACTTCGCACTCCAGCGAGGAGCGCTCCCTCACAACTGTTCCCCCCGAAATCCCAACGTCATGTGGACGGCTACGGGTCGGTGTGCATCCACCCGATCACTTCCTCGAACATCTCCAGCGTGACCCGCGCCGCCCTTCCCATCCACACGATCTCGGTGATCGTCTTGCGCTGACTATCGATCCGTTTGTTCTCACGGCGTTCCACGCTCGTGTTCACGCCCAGGAGAAAACGCACGGCGCCCTGTTGCAGCCACAGCGGCCCGCCGCTCGCGCCTTTTGATTTCTCTTTCAGATCGGCCATGGCGTAATGGGGCAGCGCGCGCTTCGGCGTGCCTTTCTTGTCGAACACGCTCCCGAGGTGCCCGGTTCCCATCCAGACGCGATCCTCATTTGGTGGATAGCCGGCCGAATAGACCGTCTTGACCTTGTTCTCCAGGAAATCGGCGTCGAGGGGAGCAAACACGGTGCAGCGTCCGAATGTCGGATGGCCCCAGTAGCCGAGCGGCTTGTTGCTCAGCGCCTTGTGCCGGCTTGTTGTGAGCTGATCGCTCCCTAGTACGATCATTCCGTAGTCGTAGCCGTCGTTTCCGTCCTCGGCCTCCTTCTTCCCGGCTCGCCAGGCCGCGCTGACCCGGAGGCTCTTCGCGTTTGCCGAGGCATCGCTGCCGAGACCTGTGCTGAAGCTGTGCGCGGGCAGGACCTCGATCGACCCAAACTGAGTTGCGGCCATCTTGTAGAACGGATCCAGTGTGTGAGCCGCGGTGAGCACGTGCCGCGGTCCGACGAGGATGCCCGTGCCGATTTTCTCGACCTTGACCGTGCTGCCGCGTTCGTCCGGGTACTTGCCCTTCAGTCGAATCAAACAGACCCAGCGCAGCGGAACGCTTAGGCTGTCGGCGGCCCCTTTCGTCGCATCCGACTTTCCCTCGAACTCGCGAGAGACGTCCCGATCGAAGAATGGTCCCTCGGAGTCGAGCCGGTCCGATTCGCGCTCCAGCGTCTCTCGTTCTCTCATGCCGCGTCGTTTCAGGTGAACCGGGGCACTGTCTGCTTCACGCCGCCCGTCGTCAACTCGAAGGTGTAGGAGGGCGCTAGGCGGCTCGTCACGTAACTCTCGACCAGCTTGAACGTGGCGTGCTTCGGATCGTTGAGCAGATCCACGACCGCTACGGAGTTGTCCATCAGCAGGGTTCGGCGCGGATTGTCGATGCCGTTATATCCGCCGAGTCGAAGCTGCATCCCGCCGAAGTCGTACTCCTTGCGCGTGTATTTCGTGGAATACAGCCTGTTGCTCACGGGTATGCCGCGAGCCAGCCGGCGCAGGTCGGTCGACGTCTCGTCGTTGAACGCCGGCGGCAACAACGCATCGTCCTCTACCAGCAGGCGGGCGCGATACTGCTTCACGGCGGGAAGCTGCTGCTTGATGCCAGAAGACACCATCTGCAGGAGGTACGGGAACGCGCGACCGTCGGCGTCCACTCTGGGTGGACGCAGGTTCATCTTCTTTGGGATGTCGAGCTTGGGATCGAGACGCCCGAGCATGTTGAAGGAAAAGTGCACGTCGCCCGACAACGCGACGAGGGTTTTCAGATTCGGTGACTCCTTGCTGAGACTCGCCAGAAACCTGAGCACGTCGAACCAGCTCTGATTGGCTACCCAGTGCTCGATGTCGAGCCCGCGGCGGACCTTTTCGTCGAGAACCTTGGTCTTGCCCAGACCCGGAATTCCCAGGAACGTCGCGCTGACCTGCTCGAAGCGGAAGCTCTCTGCGATCAAGCCCGGAAGCAGGATCGGCAGCGAGGAGATGAGAAACGCAACCGGTGACGTCGAGCGCCGAAGGAGATCGAGCATTTTGTCGAGACCGGCCTTGTCGAGGACCTGGTCGTCGAACGACGGCTTGGTGGGGCGCAACACTCTCCGCATCCGGCAGTCGGTCGCGAAAAAGATCGGCGACTGGATCGGCAACGCGTAGTCCCACGCGAGATTCTTGGCCGGTGGCTCGCGATCGCGCCCGATGACCGCGCGTAGAGAAGCCAAGGCGTCAGTGCCTGCCTTTTGGTGTGTCAGCAGCAGCGACGTACGAGGATCGCTGGGCCACTCCGCGGGCGCGAGGTTCCCCCATCCCTGATAGAGCCAATAGGACGCGAGGCCGTCGACGATCGTCTCGGGCCAGAACTCGGGGGCGTTCGCAGGCGGACGGAAGACGTTGTCGAGCCACCTGCGATCGGCGTTCCAATCGTCGGTGATCTCATGGTCGTCGAAGACCATGAAGCTCGGGAGGTTCGCAAATACTTTTCGCACGCGCTCGGGGCGCGTCCACGCAGCCTCGTAGAGGAAGGCGTACTCCGCAAAATCAGCGGCGTGGATCTCGATCGCCTCGCCAGTCGGCGGGATCTCGGGATGCGGCGGCGCCTTCGTGTCGCCCGCCGGCCTGTCCTCGCGGTTCTTGGCGGGCTGTTTCGGATACAAGAGGCCCGTGTGCGTGTTCTTCGCGTCGATCGGCACATTCCAGAGGAGGTGGTTGTCGATGCGGAACTTTTGGTTCCGAGGCGCTTTCCCAGCTCCGGTGAAGCGCGCCGCGAATCGGCCCGCCCACGCGCCTTCGCCTTCCCGTGGGGTCCGGCCCGGGATCCTGCGCGCCCATCGCTGACGGCCGATAGCCACGCCTTGTTGGTGGCCGATGTCGTCCGCGTAGATCTGATCGCCGACGAGCAAGAGGAACTGCGGCCACTCTTTGTCCGGGACGCGCTTCGCCATGAACGTCTGAAACGCCTCGAGAGCGTCAGGGCCCGAGCTGTCTTTACCGGCTTGGTCGGACGGGAACCTGCGGCACGACCCGTACGCGAAGCGGAGAGTCTGTTCGTAGCGCTTCTGCAAGGTGCGGAAGGTGAGCCACTCACTCCCATTGAACGACGACACGCTCAATTGGGTCTGCATGGAGGCACGAATCGTCGCCGACAGACTCGGGAATGCTTTGCGGAGAGCTGTCTGCTCGACGAGCACGCCGCCGGCGGCCTGTTGCGGCGCGAGCTCGATGGTGTAGTCGTAGCGCGTGGCTTCCGTCAGGCCGTCGAGCACGACCACCGCATAGTGACGGCCGCCCACTCGAACCGTCGAGGCAAAGCGATCGGCGAGCGCGGCGCGCTTGTTCGACTGCTTGTCGAATCGAACGCGCACGAGAGCCGGCGTATGCGTCTCGAGCCAGATCACCGCGGAATCGGCGTTGGTGAACCGGACGAGCGGCCCGACCCGGAGCCTCACCGGAACCGCGACGATCACCGCTGTCTTCTTGCTGCCGGTCTGCGCCCAGCTCTGACGAATCCGTATCGGCCGACGCGTGATGTGCTCGTGCTGCCAGAAGCTGTTGGGACCGCTCGTCGTCGATCTCCGGTAGGTGGAGTATCGAGGCCAGAAGTCCTTGTCGGCCGTCGACGAGTCAGCCTCGGACCAGTCCACCTCAGTGCCACCGTACTCGACGCTCGCATCGTCGGCCACGAGCACGGCGCCTTCCCTGATGGCGCAGGCGCGGCCGCGTACCTCGAATCGAAACGGCTTGAGCGGATCGACGCGCCCCATGTCGGCGCGCCCCTTCACCAAGACCCCGCTGGCGAAGCTGGTGCCTTGATACGCCGCGTACCCGTCTCCATCCAGCGGCTTGCCACTCCCCTCGACTACCTGAAGCGACCAGGCGGTGACGGCGGCAGGGGGCTTCACGACAGGTGGGGTCGCGGGGACAGGAGGACGTTCCCCTCCGACCTCGTTCTCGAAACGAGTGCGCTCGCGCATGCGACTGTGCCCTCCGCTCGACGCCGGCTATGCCTGCTGGTCGATTGCCGCCGTCGCGACGCCCAAGTCGGCGCCGGTGAGCGTGAGATAATTCGTGCGGTACGCTTCGACCGTCGCCTCGACCTGCGTCAGCCACTCCTCGAGCTGCCCGCCCGGGTTCGCATCGAGATGGTTGACCACTTCCAGGTCGAGCAAGAGGTTGCGACCCTGGGTCGCGCACTCGCGATGCACGATGAACCGATTGGCGGCACCCTGAGTCACGGGGCGTTTCAAGACCAGGATGTCGTAAGCCGCCGAGATGAACTCATCCGGCGCGTTGAAGGCCGGCGGAATCCCCAACGTTGTCCGCAGCTCTCGAACGATCGACATTCCGGCGATCGTCCACACGATGGCGCTCAAGGCGTTGTAGTAGTTACGACCGTACTGGAAGGCCTCGAAGCGCTTCTTGAGAACTTCGATCGTCTCTTTGATCGTGACGAGGGTCGCGACAGACGGGCGCGCGATGCCGCCCGACGCGCCTTGAATCGCAACCGCGAGCCGCTTGTCGCGGTAGAACTCGAGGGAGTGGAAGATGAACTTGTGAAACAGCGTGTTGAATCCGGTGTTGACCTCAGTGTCGAGATTGAGCTTCCGGCCGCCCTCGCTGGTCCATCCGAGCGTCGTTCGATACATGGATCCACGATCTCGAACCGTCGAGGACAGGCCCGTCTTGGTTTGCCGGACCATCACTTCCAGGACCAGGGCGACGATATCGTCCCTGACGCCGAGCTCGATGCTGCCGTTCGAGATCGGCAGCCTGCCGGTACTCGCGAACGCATCCAGGATCACGCCGAGAATCTGATGGATCCCCATCCGATCGAAGAAGTACGCCCATAGGACGTCGCCAACGAAGAGCCGCTTGAGGTGTGGAACCGTGGTGAACGGCGGATTCGGCGGCGGGTTGCGGTTTCCGTCCAGCGTGACGCAGGGAGGGCACAGGCAGCACTCGGTCGGCCACGCAACGGGCCCGTACTGCTGCGAGTGTTGCGACTGCGGAATGGCCTCGACGATGATCTCATCGTTCAGACACGAGACCGCTCTCGGATCCAGGTGATTGGGTAGCTGCGTATCGAGCTCCACTGGAGGGTCGCCCGGGTCTTGTCCGAAGATTCTGTGACGGACCGGCGTGAAGTATTCATTGTAGAAACGATTGATTTCGTCGCTGGTGTCGGTGCCGTTGTTCAGCGCGAGCAACTCGTCGGTGCAGGGCGGAAACGCAACCGTCACCCTGAGCTTCTTGTTGAGCTCGGCGGCTGTGTCGATTTTCTTGTCGGGCAGCTGAGAAAACGCATTCGAGCCCAGCGCTGCCAACGTTCGGATGAGCTGTTCCAAATTCGTCGTCGCCTCAAAGGCGCTCCCACCCGTTGTCGGGCCACTCTGCCCTTGCTGTTGAGGCGATCGACCTTCCGGCTCTTGCGGTGTGTTCTTTGGCATCTCTCGTCTCCTGCAACGTCGGCGTTCAATTCAAGCTCGTTCTCGTCGTTCCGAGTCGGCTCAACCACTCGGTCATGATCCGGTCGAGACGTTCCTCGCTCATCGTCTGTCGCGCGCGGAGCTCCGAGAACACGGCTAGCTGCGCGCATGGGTTCAGCCCTCTGAGATCGAGCACGCCCGACCGAGCGGTCGCGACAACCCGGCCGACAGTGGCCGGCGAAACCGCGGACAGATCGAAAAGGTCGAGGATCACGCGGTTGTCGAGCTCTCGAAATCGATGGTTGAACAGGGTATCGCCCACAACGGGCACGAAGCGACGCGCGTGCATCAGCAGCTTGCGCGTTTCAGGAGGCGCGAGCTGAAGGGGATACAGCGTGTTCCACTCGCGCTCCCAGAGGTCCCACGGGCCACGGCCCCACGCGCGTCGGCACCAGTCGAACGTCAGGAGCGCCCTCAAATACGGCGGCGGGTGCGGATCGGTCACCCCGATCCTGAGAGCGTGAGCCGGCTGCAGCGCAAAGAGGTCGCGCACCGACGCGGCCTCTGCAACGCCCGAAAGGCAGAACCCCCAGAAGTCAGGACCGATTTCGAACGCCCATAGCGCATACAGATCTCTGACTGGAGCCGGAGCACCCGCCTTATCGAGCGCCGCGCGCATCGCGTCTGGCAGCCTCGCAACGAGGCGAAGCCGCGTGAGGGCCTGATGGCCGGCTTCGTGGAGGACCGAGGTCAAGTTGTACTTCTCGCGCAACCGCGAGTAAGGAATCTGAATCAGCGGCATCGGGTTCGGAGATCCGTCCGGGAATGTCACGCTTTCCCGCACGATCGCCGCGCCAAACCCGCGATCGCAAAAGACCAGTGGCGGCTCGATCGTGAGCAACGCGGGATGACGCCGGCGCATCGCGTGATAGGCGAGGACATCGCACCCCGAGAGGACGGCCCCGAGGGCCCGCGACTTCCGCTGTGTGAGCACATCCATGTATGTGTCGAAGAATGTGAACGCTCTCGACATGTCCAACTCGATCCGTCCCAGTGCGCCATTCAGGCGGCGCCGTGCTCTCGGATCAGCGGCGTCCGGCAACAAGCGGTCGGTTGCCATCTTGATTCGCGAGGTGAGCTGCGCCAAAGCGGCGTTGAGCTGCACCTCGAGGACCGACCACTGACGCGCCGTGATGTCGCGCTCCGGAGACAGACCGACGAGCTGTCTCAGGCTGGCGAGCCCTCTGACGCGGTACTCGAGAGATCGCGCCCGTCGTCGGAGAGCTTCGCCGCGCTCGCGCATGTCTTGACGAGACCGTTGGCTAGATCCCGCGCACGATGAGCTTGTGTCCTCCAGTGATGATGATCTTCTGACCAGGGCGGACCCGATATCGAACGACGCGACCGCCTGCACGGAACGCGGCTCGGCCCGGGACGCGCCCGAGCCCGCCCGACGCGACGCGCACTTGAGCGCGTTTCACGGCGTGCTGGAACGCGTTACTCGCGAGCCGGCTCGCCTCGAGCGGTTGGTCCGCGGCTTCGGTGACGTTGTCCGCAAGGTACTCGTAGGCCTCGCGAGAGAGCTGCGCGTAGTTCTCCCAGCCCTCGCGATTCTCTTCGGGGGTGTCGGTCGGCTTGAACCCGAGCGACCCGAGTGCGCTGAGCGCCGCACCTCCGCCCGGAATCGCGGCGCCAATTGCTTGTTTGCCGAGATTGACCAGCGCGCCCTGCAGATTGCCCTTCGCCAACTGCATTGCGGCCTTGAGCGCCGGAAACTGACCGGAGGCAACCGAGAGCCCTTTCTTGACGAGCGAGCGCAGGATCCGACTCTTGGCGAGCTTCCTGGCCCTTTTCAGCAGGCCGCCGAACAGATGCTCGCTCGCCATGCCGTCGAGCGTTTCGTTCATGACCTGGTCGACTTCAGCTTCGGATTCGAACTGGCGTGACGCGATCTCCATGAACCGCTCGACGTACTCCTGATCGCGAGTCGCCGCCTGGATCTCGAGGGTAGTGGCTTCCTGGTCGTCGCCCGATTCCTCGTCGAGCTCCAAATCCTGCCCCTCGCGGTCGCCGTCCTGAACACCCTCGAGCTCGTCGAGCTCCTCGTCCTGCTCGAGCTCTTCGTCCTGCTCGAGCTCCCGGTCCATTTCAAGCTCGAGCTCGCGCTCCAGATCGGACATGTCCGCATAGCCTTGTTTCGTCGCCATGATCTAACCCCTTTCGACAGCGCGGGACTCGAATGTGGGTCCAAACGCTCGATGCATTCGCTTGGCGGCGATGGTGCGCCACGCCAGGGAAAATTGATTCTCTTTCGTTCCGTCGCACGGTGGTGACCCTGGTTCTCCCAGTCAATCGAGAGCGGGTACGCAGATGGAGCGAGGAACCGAGGTTCGGGGGAGTGAATCTGCGTGTTCGGGGAAAGCAATACTCCGGCAGGCCGACAAAACGCAAGAAATTTGTCGTCCATCCTGCACAGGTTCTTACACGAAGAATGTGTCGATGGTGTTAGCGCACCTGCTCGGAGAGTCGGTCAGGACAAACCTCCAAATACAGATGGTCGCGGGGGCCAACGAGTCAGTACCGCCGATTAGCGTATGCCTCTCAAGGCGTGGACGGTTGCGGGGTTCTGTGGTTGCGGGGGGCTGACTTCCGACTTTGTGAACTTGCCGGCCTTTGTGTTCGCCAGCGATTCCGCGCGCGTCTGTGCGGTGCCCTCGGGGGTAGTCCCCGTCCAGCAGGGCCTCCATGGACAGGTCGTCTCGCCAATGCAGGCGCAGGTGCTCCACCATTTCCGGGAACCAGATTCGATGCGCGTCGCCCGCCGCCACGGCTCATCACCTTAGACTGGGGCTGCGCGACGAGCTCGACGAGATGCTTGGGCGCATTCGCTCGACGCGACACATCTCCAACCCGGTCTTCAAGTGTCCCGCGTGCGGGCGCGTAGGACGTGGCGCCTCCCCACGTCAGTGTTCGCGCCACAATATTGGCGCTGGCTCGCTTCGGCGTGGCCGCGAGAGAACTGGTACGGGCGCTTGAGAAGGCCCGGTCCGCCTACAGAAAGACGGCGGGACTTGATCTGTACGGCCACGCCGCTACGTCAGAACCCGCTCGACTCCCAGGGTGCGCGCACGCCGATGAACGGTAAGCCGAGAACGGACCTGATTCAGCTAATCACCGGAACAAATCGCTCTCGGGTGACGCCGCACTGTTTAGCGAGTGTCAGCCCAACGATCAACCTGGTCTGACGGGCGTTGTCAATGGAGCGCACGTCGCATCGCGGGACGACAACCCGCCCGCCTCTCGCAAATCCTCGATCTTTTTGCGGAGGATAGTTGGCGCAATGTTTATGCGGGTGAACTCGAAGTGCGCCCACCAGGTGCGCCCACCACCGAGCCGATTTGGGGGTTAGGAGTATTGGTCAGCTGTTGGTAGACGCTTCGCAAGGGGGGGGGTTTAGGTTTAGCAGTCCGATCCGGGTCCCCTCGGGACCGATAGATAAACACTGCGCGACTTATCGGGAGTAATTCGACTCCACGGATACGCCTGAATTATTCAGGCCAGGATCGGTTCGATTCTTGCGGGGCTCACTAGCCTTCGCTCTTGTTGCTCGCGGAGACGCGAACGAGTGATTGCGTGCCCGCTCCGGCGGACAGCCTAGCGGACCTGCCCGGCCGACATGTAGGGCCTCGTCCCCATCGCCACGCCCGCCTCGGTGTGCATCCCGGTCGTCAGGTCCGCGGCCGCCGCGTCCCCGCCGGTGGCTCCGCGCTTCTTCGCGAGGTCGAAGTCGAGGACCTTCACGCCTCCGTGGGTCGTGATCCATGACGACGTTGGATCGCTACCGGTCGTCAGAACTATCCCGTCGGGCAATTATCGGTTTGCTGGACGTCGAGACGAGCCGGTCGAGGCCGCAGTCGCCAGCGCCGTCAGCGCCGACCAGAGCTCGCCAGGAACTCTTCAATGGCCTTGCGAAATGCCTCGGGTTGCTCGACCCAGGGAAAGTGCCCGCACTTGTTCAGATACACCAGCGTTGAGGACTTGATCAGCGCATGGATATCCTCGGCAGTCTTATCCCCTATTGGATCTTGATGCCCGTGGAGGATAAGCGTGGGTCGATCTATCTGACGCAGACCGGCACGAACGTCGTAGCTCTTGGTGAGGTCCGCACCCAGCAGCCCACTCGGTGCGGCGTGCAGAGCCCCCTCTTGCATCGTACCCGCGAACGCCAACCCTTTCGCGCGATCGAAGAAGTACCCGGGCGCCCGAGCACGTGCGGTTTCCAGAGCCACCTTGTCGGCGGACACGCCGCGCTTCCCTGCCTCCGTCCAATACCGTTCCGCCTCGACATCCTGCGGCCAGAGCCTTGCCCGGATGTTGTCGTAAAACCAGTTCGCAAACTCCAGCGTCGGCCCGCCCGACCCAAGGAGGATGAGGCGGCCGACGCGATTGGGGTGTGCGGCGGCATAGGCCATCGCCAGCATGGCTCCCCACGAATGCCCCACGAGGAACATGCGCTCCTGTTGCAGATGGCGACGAAGTGCCTCCAGGTCTTCGACCGCCACACTCAGCGTCATGTCTTCCGCCCGGAGTGTTTCGGGCATCGATCGTCCCGTGCCGCGCTGCTCCAGCAGGATGCGACGGAAGGTGGGAAATGCGTCCGCGACCGGCAGCATGTAGTCCACGTCGAAGCCAGGACCGCCACTCAAGATGATTACGGGCTCACCCGCGCCGACGCTCCGAAACTGCAAAGCCAGGCCACGGCTGACGAAGGATCCGTCCTGAGCGAGAACGGATGCAGGTGTGGCGAGCAGCGCACCACAGACAAGGAGCACAGCAACAATTTCACTTTTGACGGCCGGACATCGGCACCAGTCAAGTGCTGCCATGGAAAACCTCCTCCGCTCTAGCTTACGGGATGTTGGGACCGTCGTCACGCAGGTTCAAGACGCCGGTCGAAGACTGGCGATCTGGCGCCGCCGTGCCGCCATCTGGTTCCAACTCGCGAAAATGGGGGGCTCACCACATAGGTCCTCCCTAACGCCGAAGTGTTTAGACACGCGCAGCGCCCATCATTGCTGGCATGTCCTGAGACGTGCTCAATGTGCGCGCGACCCAGGGAGACGATTCCCCCACTCCGCAACCCGAGAGTATGAAGCGCGTTCGAGATGAGCGCTCATTCTCAAGATTCCTCGATCTTCTTGCAGAGGATAGCTGGCGTAATGTTTATGCGGGTGAACTCAAAGTGCGCCCACCGCTCTTACTGCAAACCAAGTCAGGTCGTGCCGGGGCGACGACGCGCACGGAACTGGAGCTTTGGCAGCCGTTGTATTCGTGGAGAACGTCACAAGCGTGGCCGACACGGAACGTCCGCCCTTCGCGATCGACGAAGCAGGCTGGTGTTCCGAAAACCTGTCCGAAGGGTCGTGGAGTATCTGGGATTTCGGGACAGGTCCATTCGCGTTTCGCGTGTCCCGAAAACCGGTGTTTGCGGAACATACATTGGGCTCCGGATATCCGCTAGCATCTCGAACGGTTGTGAAGCCAATCATCAGTCTCATCCGACAGCCACCCCACTGCGCTGCGCGATAACCGGCGAGGCTGAGGGAACTCACGATCGCTGACCATTCGCCATACCGACGACCGACTGAGGCCGACCCGTCGAGTAACTTCTCGAATGCGGAGGACGGTGTGAGATGCGCCCTTCATTGACTAATTCATAAGGAGTCGTTTCTGGTGGTAGCGCGCACAGCCTACCTTCGCGTTGATCGACCGAGATTGGGGACGTTCGGGGTGAAGAGTGCGCGAAGCCCTGGACCCGTGGCGTGATCGTGATGGACCTCTCTCTGTGTACCGACGAAATCCGGGAAGAATCACGTTCGACGACTTCAGTCGCCCCCAGCTACGTCAGCCGTCCCTCGTAGTCTCAATCGTCCGAAGCCATTTGCTTCGTCTCGCGCGGTACGAAGATTGTAAAACCGTGCTGCCATCCACCGCTTCGTTGTCCGTACAGAAGTCTCCGATTAAGGAATCCATATCGCGAAAAGTTGCAATTCCGCTTGAAGCAGACGACGCATAGGAAACCAAGCCTCTACAGCAGCTTCTTAGTTTGGGAGGGGTTATGGATAATCAGCGCCACACGCTTCCGCGGCGACCCTTCATACGGGTTGTCGCCGCCATGGGCTGTATTGCGTTTGCTCTCGCCCTTTGTGGTCAGGCCGGTGCAGACGTGATTCTCCCGCCTAGCCTGCGCTTCATTCCAGCGTCTGACATCGTCGGCTGGCATCTACAGGGCGACATTCCGCGGCGTCTGATCTTCCCTGAACAGCCGGACACCCGCGAATTCGAGATGGATATCACAGCGGAGTACGGCTTCCCACAGGTGCCGGCGCTACCTGGAGCCGCCGATCGGTTCATCCAGTTTCTCGAACCGGGTACGACAGCGGTCAGCGATATCCTGGCCGTGAAAGTGGACGGGAACCGCCTTGTCCTAAGCTTTTGGTCGGACGATCCAGCCGGCCCAACCGCCGCCGAATTCCTCGCATCGCTCAACCTGGTCAATCCTACTTCAGCAAACATCGTGGAAACCGGCGGTCTCCAAGATGTCGATGCGCTCCTCTTCCCAGTCCCAGGCTCCTCGCCGTTCCTCGAGCTGTTTGTCGCCTCGGATGTTGATGACGCGCCGATCCCGAATCCCGGAACCGGGGGTGGACAAATCTTCAACAGATCCGATTTCGTTTCGATTGAGAAAAATGGAATGGCGGCTGGGGTGTTTACCCTCGACGAGTTCATCGAAGTTGCAGGCCCCGGAACTCCCTTCGCCGGGATCACGACGGACGTGACGTGTGAGGCTTGTACCCGGTTAAGGGTCTGGGACAAGGCCGTTTTTCTCTGGGAGGATGCTGCATTCACTGACTTGTCCGACATTCTCGTCATGGATCTGGATCCGGCCGGCGGCGACCGATATACCATTCGCATCGGTCTCTGGTCCGAGGATCCGATTATTGGGTCTGCTGCTTTCCTCGCCAACGCCGGATTGGATAGTTCTCTCGATCCAATGGCGCCCGCAGGCGCCGGGACGAGGAATCTGAACGTGCTCGAAGCCGGCCACCGGGATATTAATTTCCTGCTGTTCGCCGAGATCGCCTTTTTCTGCGACCAACAGAATCTTCCACCCGATGTGTGCAAGCGTTTCCTGCCGTTTACGACGGCTTTCGTCGGTTCCGATCCACCGGTCGATCCAACGGTCGTTCCCGAGCCTGCGACGCTGACGTTGTTGGGCATAGGGATCGTGGGTCTACTTGGCTCCCGCTGGCGGGGGCAAATTCGAGGCCGCCCGTAGCGTGAGCAAGATCCGGCATCGGATAGCGTAATAGCCGAACATGTAATGCGCGACGCCAGGTCGAATCAGCCGGAATTCAACATAAGCGCGATTTCTTCAAAAAAGCCTAGGAAATCTCGCTTGTCCTTAAAGGGCACTTCCCTGAGTTTAGGGTGATCGGTTTCGAGAAGGTCACAGATCTCCTTAAAGCCGGTGTCGTCTTTGAATCGCTTTCTCATTGAAGCAAATTGTTCGACACGCTTCTGAGCACCCTGGGCAGTGAATTCGATGAACCCTTTTACCAGAGTGACCAAAGCAATGGCGACGCCTAACATGCACCGCTCCGTCACCCCGGACCGACATGAGACCCCAGATCCAGGAAATTCGATCATGCCTGCAACGGAGTCATGACGCGGTACGGGACCGTCGACCTTCGCGTGCCGCAAAGAACTCTTTCAGGGACACCTCGAGACGAGTGGCGAAACTCGATAATTGCTGGCATTCGAGCGGGGCGAAAGCCAAAGGATTTCGGCACAACGCCTGTATCCCTTCCGGATGGTCTTCGATCTTTTGGGGAGGATAGTCAGCTTAATGTTTATAGGGGTGAACTTGAGGTGCGCCCACCAGGTGCGCCCACCAGTGGCCCGGATGGAGCGGTCCTCGGCCCGGTAAACCCTGAGCGACAAGGCAGGGGTAATTGGCGACGAGCGGCAAATCGACCCCTCCACTAGGCTGATCACCAGGCGAGAACCCGGATCAGATTAGCGGGCTTTCGCACCCGTGGTTGACGGAATGCGCCTTATGCGGCCCCGCCCTCCCGCCAGCACTTGTCATCGACGCCAATCGGCCGGACACGCTCACCGAGGCGCACGCCGCTGATGGCCACCGCCAACGGACCGCGCGTGTGTTCTTCGCCCGCCGCAGGAACATCCCAAATCCCCTGTCGGTTCACACTGGTCGGGCGACCGCCTCACTCAGGGTCTCCCTTGACGCGCGCGAACCCGCCGCTTGTGATGTCGTCGATCTCGAGCAGGAACCGGAATCCGCGCAGCGGGTCGATGCGGGCCATCAGCGGTGCGCCTCACACGTGAAATGGATTTGCGGGCGCGCCATCGAGCGCGCGGTTGATTGACGAGATCTCCCGGCACCATTTCCGGCGTTCGCGGTGCTCGAGCAGCTCGATAATCACTTCGTTACCCTTCGCGTTGAGGTCGCTCGGGTCGTACTTCACTGGCCAGGCATCGGTCACGACGAACCGCGCGGCGTCGCCCCCGGCCTCGTCCTGAACGACAATCACGACCTTCTTGCGGCGTTCCTTGATCTGTCCGGTCGAGATGTCGTTGTGCCACTTGTAGAGATCGAGCGCCGTGCCGCCGACCGTGAGGCCCCACTTGAGCGTGATGTTGCCGTATTTGGTGAGACCGGACAGTTTGCGCACGTGCGGTGGATCGGTGCCTTCGCGGTAATCGACGGCGTCGATCGTCGTCTCGGCAATCGCGACTTCACTGAAGTTCGCCTGCGTAACGCTGTCGATCTCGAGCCGGTAGCGGAAATTAGGTAGCGGGTCGATGCGTGCCATGGCGATGACTCCTAGCGCTGTGCCTCAGCGGTGTGCTGGAAGATGCGGAAGATGACGAATTCCGCGGGACGGACCGGCGCGATGCCGATCTCGCAAATGAGCCGGCCGTTGAGGATGTCGTCCTGCGACATCGTCGTGCGGTCGCACGTGATGAAGAACGCTTCCTGCTCCGTGCGGCCGAAGAGCGCGCCCAGCCGCCACTGCGCGCGCAGGAAGAGCCGGACGGTGTCGATGACGCGCGCCCAGAGGCGATCGTCGTTGGGTTCGAAGACCACCCACTGCGTGCCCTCGTAAATGGAGCGCTCGAGGAAGATGAAGAGGCGACGCACGCTGACGTACTTCCACAGCGCGTTCGACGTAATCGTGCGCGCGCCCCAGACGCGAATGCCGCGGCCGGGCAGGCTGCGAATCGCGTTGACGCCCTTCGGGTTCAGCGAGTCCTGGATTTCGTCGTTGATGTCGAACTCGAGCGACAGCGCGCCGCGAACGATCTCGTTCGCCGGCGCCTTGAACACTCCGCGCTCCGTATCGGACCGGGCGTAGACGCCGAGTACGTGACCGCCAGGAGGCGTGAGCTTCCTGGCGCCGGTTCTCGGGTCCGACGTCAGCAGCCACGGGTAGTAGAAGGCGCCGTAGCTGCTGTCGGTGAGGGTGTCGCGCGGGTTGAGCTGGCTCGCGCTGTTCATGCCTTTATCGGAGTCGATCACCGCGAAACGGAACCGCATCTTTTCGCAGTGGCCGATGATCTTCTTCGTGATGTCGGGTGACGTGACTGCCGGCGAATAGACCAGGGCAACTTCTCGATAGGGATCCAGCTCGAGCGCCGTCAGGCCCTGCTCTGTCGTCCGGCCGCCGTCCGGCAGTCCCACGAAGTCGTCGGTGCCCAGGGCCGCCGCATCGTCCGCGCCGCCGCTGAGCATCAGCGTGCCGTTGGCCGGCCTTGCCGATGCCGGCACGCCGGCGTTCCGCACGAGCACGCCAAGCGCCGAGCTTTCGGCGCCCTGATTGGCGTTGCCCTTCTCCAGATCTATGAACGGCAGGCGCTTGCCGTAATAGTCCGGCGAGTTCTCATCGGTCTCGAGATCGTCGAAGTCTTCTGTTTGTTGCGGCCGCGGCAAACGGGTCCGCTCCACGAAGGGATCGAAGTCCTCCGCGGGCGCAGTGCTCCAGTACGCGAGCTGGACTCGGAAGCCGACGCTGGCACCCTTGTCGTTCTTTGTCGTGCCGTCGGAGATCTTGACCTTGACGAGGTTGCCCCACGCCCCTGGCCCCGCGGCGCGGACGATGAAGGGACTGAACTCTGCGGCGGCCGCGGTAGCGCCATTGCCGACCAGCCGGCAGATGAACGCGCGCTTGCCGCCGTTCTCGAAGAACCCATTGACAGCGTACGGCAGGAACTTGTTCGCGCTGAACACGTTCCCGAACCAGCGTTGGTAGTCCTTGTAGCTCGTGACCAGACGCGGCGTGATCGATCCACGCTCGGCCTCGCCCAGAATCGCGGCCGTGCTCGTGGGCACGCCCTCGATCGGGCGCGGCCCGCGTTCGATTTCCTCGATGTAGACACCAGGATGCAGATACTCAGGCATGGCAATTCTCCACGGTCACGGTCAGCGGGCTTGACATGGCGACGTCGGCTCGGCTTCGGGCCGATCGAAGTCGCAGCAGTCGATCTTGTCGGGCACGGATGGCCTGACGTTCTTTTCGAAATCCTTGACGCCGTCGAGCTGGGCCTTGTAGCGCTTGATCAGGTTCTCGACTTTGAGCAGATCGGCCGCGGCCTGCTGCAAGGCTTCCTTTGCGGGAACGTAGCGTGTCTGCAGGAGGCAGCAGAGGAGATCGAAGTAGTCGTTCGGGTCGATCAGGTACGGCTGCGGCCCGAGCACGCGCTGACGCACGGTGCCTTCGCCGACGTCTGCTCCACAGCAATCATCAGGCGTCGCCTTGTCGCACTCGCAGAACTCCGTGTATGTCTTGTCGATCCGCGTCGTCCATTTCGGTCCTTTGGGCGGCGCGATTGCCAGATGCGCCGGAATCAGCTTCAGGAAGATGTCGTAAACCGCCTTACCGGGCTCGGAGCCAATGATCTTGTTGATTGCGTCGATCGCAGTCGCGTTGGCGGCCAGGACTTTTCCGATGGTTGTGGCAGGGTCTCCCCAGGCCGCCAGGACGTTCTTGATGCGGTCGACGGTCCATTGCCGCGCGTCCCGGTTCCGGGTGTGCCAGTACTGCAGGTCGTACAGGTTGTGTACGTCGGGATAGAGCGACCCGTCGCCGTAGAGGCGCTGTTTGGCGTCGATGATTTCGTTGATCTTCGGGCAGATGTAGCAGTCGATGACGCAGCGCCAGCAGTCGATCTTGCACACCAGAGTCTTGATGAGATCGGCGATCAGGACGTCCTGCCGGTCCCATTCCTTTGTGTGATCGTCGTACTTCGTCCGGTTGTATTTCTGACTGGCATCCTTGGCGGCCTTGAGCAGAGCCTCGAGGTCCTTCTTGAAGGCCAGCGCCTTGTCGGCCCCGGCAATCTCAACCTCCTGCTGGGCGATCAGATCCTCGAGACAGTTCGGGGTTGACCCTGGGCCAGGCGGGCACCAGCATTCAGTCGGAGGGCATGGCGCCGGCGGCAGGAGAACCGGCGGTTCAGGCGGCGTGGGGGCGGTGCAGTCGCCACCCGGCGCCTTTGGTTGATCTGCCGGATTGTCGGTCACCGGAGGGTACTCGCGTTCGCGTCCGTTCTGCTGCCGTTTCTGGTCGGTCATGGCTATGGGTCTAAGTGCGCGAAGGGTTGCCGATCACACTCCAAGAATTTAAATCGCAGCCACTCGATATATCGCAAGCGTATGATGGCGCCGGACACATCCCTTGGGGCTTCCAACCGAGCCGGACGGCCTGTGGCTACGACTGACCTGCTCACCCCGCTGATCGGAGACCGCCATGCGACGAGTTGTTCCATGGGTGACCTCCTTGGCACTGTGTGCGATCGCCTGTGACGGCCCTTCCGTCCCGAGCCCGAGTGCGCCGAGTCAGACGACGCCGAACCAGCCTGCAGCGACGGTTGACACTGGGCAGCAGCACCTAGTCTTCAGCGATCGGTACACATCAGTCGCGCTTGGTCAGGTTGTTCGTTCCCAAGTCACGGCCGATGATGTGGCGTGCGGCTGGGGCTACTACTGCAAGTACTTCCAGCTTTCGGTCCTGCGCGACGGAACGCTCGAAAAAGGCTGACGCACGGGCTGAAACGCAGGCGTTAGCTAGAAAACAATAGTGGAGAAAAGATGGAAGCGATCACTGACGAACGCGAGACGTTGAAGGAGTGGCGTGAGGCACTATCTGTGATGCATATCTCACATCACGAATCATCGGGGTTTTTCAACGTATGTCATTTTTTCTTGGGAATCACCCTAGTTCTAGTTAGCGCCCTTTTGGGAGCTTCGATTGGAGAAGTGATCTTTGGCAAAGACGACCCCAGAGGGAAGATTGCAACGGTCATTTTAGGAATAGTGAGTACAGTCTTTGCGGGACTTCAAACATTTCTAAACGCTGAAAGTAGATCGAAAGATCATCACGCCAGCGCGGCGGCCTTCGCCGAAGCGCGAAGAGACCTTGAACAAGCTATCTGTATTCCGTCGAGTTCTCCAAACTTGGATGAGCGCCTCAATAGAGTGAGAAAGAAATGGGACGCGGCCCTAAAAGGTGCCCCGAATATACCGTCCTTTATTCACTGGTACGTCAGAAGAAACATCAAGAAAAGAGCCTGACACCATACGCTTTGAACGCCGGGGCAGGTCTGGTCGGCTGTGGTTGCTGGCAGTCAGGCAGTGACCCCCGTAACATTGTCCGGGGCGCTGCGGGACCACGTGAAGGACGATCGGTTCGGGATCGTCACGTCCATCAGAGGACTGCCGCTCGACGTCGGCGACGGGCTGCAGACGTTGTTCGGCAGCCAGACGCTCGACATCGCCGAGCCCGCAGCCGAGTTTCAGGTCACCGACGTGATCGTCAATCCGAAGCTCCCGATCCGTCGGCTGGTTGCGGCGGGGTGCACGATCGAATATTGCCTCGTCTACTATGAGCGCGGCGGCATTGCCCACACGTGGAATGTGGCGCTCTTTCACTGGACGCCGGCTGCGACTCGCTTCGAGTGGGGCGGTACCGCGCCAGGCGGCCTGGCGACAATCGACGACGTTCGGAACGCCATCCTGTCCGGCGTGATCAAGGGCCCTGCTAGGTTCTGGTAGTTCTTCAATGGCTGGCCGGAAGGTGTAGGACAGAGGCCATCGGCCATGGTGGAAGGCAAGGGGACCGGCGGCCTCTAGGCGTGCCCGAGCAGTTGAATCAACGAGGCGGTAGGTCGCCAATCATCAGGCGCATGTCGCACCGAGGCCGGGTCGAGATTGAGGAGACCCACCAAGACTTCGCCGACAATGCGCGCGCCAACCGGCCCGAGCCGATTGCCACCGCACCGAACGTCAGCCTCCCTTTGGATGTAGTACCAGAGCGGCGTCTCGCCGCGCCAACCGACCCTCGCAGCGCCGATTTCGTCACGCGACAACGGTGTTTCATCGAGACGACGCGCGACGGCCTCGCCCGACGGAAGCCCGACGCCTTGCCCGCGCTCGAGATCGCGGACGGCAAGGGAGTGGAACTCTTCGACATGGGACTCACCCGTCAATGCGACGGGAAGAGCGATCAGCGCGCCGACCAGACGGCCATCGATCTTCTTGGCACGCGCCGCTGACGGTCCGTTCTCCGCATCGAACAAGCGCGTCCAGTCGACACGATGATCGCGCGACACGGGTCGAAATCCGATCAGCTCTGGAAAGATCGCTGCCGGCGCGCTTGTGCTGTTCAGCGTGTAAGAGTGACGAATCTGCGAGTGCCCGTAGCGGTACGCCGCGTCGGCGAACTCCAGGGGGATGAAGGGCTCGTGCGCCGGACGATAGAAGCTGGGGCCCTCGTCCAGCAGGCTTCGCACAAGATCGGCACCTACAAGCCTGGGGAGAAACTCCCGCAGGACCACCATTTGATAGTGCCACCGAAGCTCCCGGGCGGCGGTTTCAAACACGTTGGATTCTGGGGTGCCTTCAGATCGGACACAGTCAACGAACCTGTTGTGCGCGTGGACAAACGCGAGGTGCATTTGCGACATGAGCACGTGCGAATCGTTTCGCGGATCACCAATGATCGCGGTACCCTCGCCGTTGCGTAAAACGTCTCCTCCGTCCGCTCCCGCGAGGAGCTTTGCCGGATCGTTCCGTTGAAACAAGTAGGGATGTCCGACCGGTCCGTCGCCGTACAGACATTCAAGGTTCAGTTGCGGCGATCGCGCGTTCCTTAGCCGCGCCGGGTCGACGTGCGACTGGAGAGCTGAGCGTTCTGCCGTGATGTCATGCGCGACGAATTGGCCGAAGAATGGCCAGCCGGCCGCTTCCGTTCCCAGAGACGCCTCATCGTCCTCTGCATCGCCGCAGTCGCAGAGCCCACCGGCTCGGCCAAGGGCGTACAAGAACGCTTCGTCTGCTGTGAACGCCGGAAGATCGGGAAAGAGTCGAGCGTACGAGCCTGATTTGACCGCGGCGTCAGCTTCGCGCGCCCGTGCCGGCGAGAGACAGTGTGTGTGCTCCATTTCGCAATCCTACCGTCGCTACGTGGTGGTCGGCCTTCCCGTACGGGAGAACTCGCGCCATGAGCTCTTGATTTCCTCTTCGAGCCGTCGTCAAACGGCGCGAAGAAGTGTTGAGTCGCGTTCCGCAGACGCAACGCGAACAGAACCCACGAAAATTCGTGACCGTTCGCATTGCTTCGAGGATCTCAACGCCGGATTCCGAACGGCCAAGGGCCTGGCCCCTAGTCTCGCGTACCTTGTGGGACTTGTTCTGGCCCAAGGGATGCAGGCCAAATTTCTCATGAACCAAAACCTGTACAAACAACGACTGTTAGTAGAAGAAAGAGAGGTGTCCGCCAGGGTCCAGCGGGCGATGGTCGACACACGCGAGCCGGTTGACGAGGGCGCTCATGATGTCGGCGATGAGAGTGCCACTGACGAGCTGAAGGAGGAGCGGCTCGCTGAAGCCGATGCCGACCGGACGGTGCTGCAGGAAGTGCGGGACGCGCTGAAACGAATCGACAACGGGACTTTCGGCACCTGTGTGGTTGATGGCGGACCCATCGAAGAAGAGCGGCTCGTCGCCATGCCGTGGACTCCGTACTGCCTGCGACATCAAAGGCGGCGCGAACGGACCGATCCACCGCGAAGGCCGACCTTGTAGAGCGACGTGTTTGCCGCTCGGCGAGACCGCCGGTACTCGGCATTTGGGCCACGGCGGAGCGCGGCATCGCTCCCCCGCCCTTTTCATGTGGCGATGACAACCTCCGCACCGGCCAGGTCCGAATAGCTCCGGCGCCGATAACGCCGACCTTCAGGTGCTGCTCCCGTTGCCTCCGATCAATACCTCCCGACCTTGGTCTGCGTACCGCTTCGCCGTGGCGAGATCTTTGCGCATCTCTTCCGCCGTTCGACGCGGACCGTATCCCGGCGTATCGCGCTGAATACGCCAGCCTTCTCTCAAGGGTCCAGCGTCCACCGCATCGAAGCCAAATTCGTCGAGTAGATGAGTGACCGTTGCCTTAGCCATCGGGTCATCTCCAGCGACGACCAACGCTCGGCGATTCTTCGAACCTGCCGGCTGCCCGTCCGTTGTCAGCGCCGCCGCGTAGATGTGATTGAAGGTCTTCACAACCTTCGACGTCTGCAAATGTGCCTGCAGCAGCTCGGAGGTCGTGGTTGACTCGTTGTCGAGCTCGCGGATATGTCCGTCCCGTTGCGGGTAGTAGTTGTTCGTGTCGATGACGACTTTCCCGGCCAGGGGGGCAACCGGAATCTGACGATAGTTTTTCAACGGGATTGCCACGACGACAACGTCTCCCGCCCGAGCGGCCTCGGCGGCGGTCGCCGCGCGCGCCCGTGGTCCAAGCTCTGCGACGAGTGTGGACAAGGTGTCCGCTCCGCGTGAGTTGCTGATCACGACGTCGTAGCCGTGCTCGACGGCGAGTCGTGCGAGTTGGCTTCCGATGTGTCCGGCTCCGATGATTCCAATCGTTCTCATGTGGTTCTCCTATCGAACGTCGGTCCGAACAGCAATTCTCGTGCGCGGGCTTGACGATGACCGACTAGGCCGGCACGACAGGCACTTTCTTCTTGCGCAGTGTTTCCATCACCGTCGGATCCAGCTTCAAGTGCGCATTCACCCTGTCGACCGCGGCGTGCGTTGTTTTTGCAAGCACCATCGTCGAAAGATCACGGGTGCCGACGGTCGTACGAGATTGGATAAGCAAGGCCGCGAAATCTGATCATCGGATCGGCCGGCTCGATGCCGTCTGGCAGCACGGATGGAAGAAACAGCAAGGCCCGCTGAGTGGCATCCGAGTCGGGAACGACCGAGGTGATCTCGATTGTTCCGAGTTCATTTGTTTTGTTCGTGTCGGACCAAGGGATCGAGGGATCGTCGAGCTTGTCGCCCGGCGCAGGGAGCTGGAGGACGAGCTTGAATCGAACCGGCCCCTTTCCGACACGTGTGCGGATCTCGTCAAGCAGATAGTCGTGCGAAGCGTTCAGAGCGTCATCTTTCGGCAGAAATTGTTTGCCCGTTTCAGGAATTATCTGATAACGCCCGAACGTGGCTTTGCCGTCGGCGGCGATGAATTTAAAGGTATTAACGCCGAAATACGCAATGGTCCCGTAACTCACCGGAGCCGGGCCCGGGGCGGTCGCAAAGGGCTTCGCCTCGGGATGGGCTTCGAGATATTTCTGGATCGGCGTGGGGGCCGCGACCCCGGGACCGCTGGCTGTTGCAGCCAGGATAAATTGCCGCATGTCTTCAGGGCTCTTCGCCGGGAATCCGTTTAAGGAATGGGCCACAAGGTCGGTATCCGTACCGTCGGGTAGATGAAACTTGATCGCCATCCCGTGGGGACGAGCTTGCGGTGCTGCATCGGCCAGGGTCGGAATTCCGGTGTTATCTGAAAATCGGACAGTGATCGGGACCGCCTGCTTGAAATGCGGCGCTTTGCTAAGACCGACAGCGTGCGAGATCGGTGTAAATGTGCCCGACAAGACGATGCCTTTGGCGTGAGTCGCTCGATTTGTCGTCTGCTTTCCGAAAGCACCGTTAAGAGCATCGACAAAATCTTCTGGCGTGATCCGCGGTGTCGCCGCCGGCTCAGGCGTTTGGCCGTATGTGCTCGCGTGATGGCAGGACACCATCAGCCCTAAGACCGCAAGAATGATGGATGGATAAGTCTTCCAGAATTTCAATCCATTCATGATCGGCCTCCGCAGAATCGTGCGGGAAGCTGCGCAAGGAAGGTGCCGAGCCACGTGGCCATTGACGTGGCCATGTTTCTAATTTCGGACTCCTGCCAGCCGCATGAGAACACTCACATGTCGTGATCGACTCACGGTCGCCTGCCATCGCCACGTTGGTTAGCTCTATCCAACGGCTAGAAACGGCGCGACCGTGCGGAACACGCGGGTACATGCAATGCAAGGCAACCCAACCGCTTCGCCAATGGGGAGATGTTCTTTTCCGAGGGCCGTTAGCGTGCCTGCTCGCGGCGCCGGTGAAGCGTCCGAGACCGGTCGCGAGCAGCGGCTCGCACAACCGCGGGCCACCGATCATTTCGACCGCCATGGGGTCATCCGCGGTATCCAGCGCGGGACGGCGGCGCGGAACGCCTCGTACTCTCTCCCAAACGTCTGCTCGAGCGTGGGTTCTTCGTACGCCACGACTTCGACGTGGAAGGCGAGCCACAACAGCGCGCCGTAGACGATGAGGCGCCAATCGCCCATCAGCACCGCTTGACCCAGGATGATGGCAACGAGCGCGACGTATATTGGATTACGCACATAACGGTAGAGACCGGTCACCACGAGATTCCGGGGCGGCGCGATGGGCGCGGGGGTGCCGAGACCCTGCAGCGCGAAACGCGCAAATGCGTCAACGAGCCCAGGCACGCCTGCGAGAATCATTATCGCGCCGATGCCGCGCGTCAGCTCCAGACCAAGGAACGGCGGCTGGAGTTGCCAACCCGTGATCGACCATGGAACGAGCCCCGCCAGCGTACATGGGGCGACCACGAAGAAAACCGCCGAGCCCAGGACGGCAATGGTTCGTTGCACGGCGGTTCCCGACACTCGCTGCGAGCTCATTCAAAGCTCCCCTTCATGGTTTCCCGTCGTCATCCGGGTGCCGACACGCTCGCCATGTTATCCAAAAGCGGAAACCGCGCACGACTAAAGCCAGAATGCCACGGCGGCAACGAGGCACAGGGCTGAGAAGTAGTTCCGAGCGAGTTTGTCGTAGCGCGTTGCGATGCGCCTGAAGTCCTTGAGCCTGCAGTAGCAGCGCTCGATGACGTTGCGATCCTTATAGGCTTGCTTGTCGTGACGTATGCGTTTCTTCCGATTTGATCGGCCTGGGATCACCGGTTTGATGCCGTCCTTGCGCAGAGACTTGCGGAACGAGTTGCTGTCATAAACCTCGAGACGAGTGGCGAGACTCGATAATTGCTGGCATCCGAGCGGGGCGAAAGCCAAAGGATTTCGGCACACAACGCCTGTATCCCAGAATTCGGGATGGTCCTCGATCTTTTTGGGGAGGATAGTTGGCGTATCTCTAACGACGGCGGCGGTGTCAAGACAGACGTTCTCCGTTCAGGCCGCCGGAGCAGGCTCTCATAAGCCAAAGAGCTGGCGGAGGCGGCCGTGGCGCCGATCGCCGGATTCCTTCGACGTCCACTCTCAGCGCTCAATCCGTGTCACCGCATCACGACGGTGTCCTGCACCAAACATCTCTTCGGTCACGAGGGACCATGATGACTCGTGCGAACTCCCTCCACGCGAGGGAGGCGGGTCGCCCAATCAATGTTTCGGTCACTCGAGGACCAACGCCAACA
>DAIRVG010000054.1:32728-34014 GCA_036802945.1 Vicinamibacterales bacterium | reverse complement strand
ACCCCGAGGGTCCGCGCCTTCTCGGCCTTTGTGCCTGCATCGGCCCCGACGACGACGCCCGTCGTCTTTTTACTGACCGATGCGGCCACCTTGGCCCCGAGGCGCTCGAGCGCAGCCGTGGCCGCTTCGCGCGTCATCGACGACAGCGTGCCCGTGATGACATACGTCTTGCCTTTCAGCGGCCCTGGCACGGCTGCCAACGCGCGCTCCTCCGGTGGAACCTCCATGTTGAGGCCGGCCGCGCGCAGGCGCTCGATCAACTCCCTGTTTCGGGGCTCGTCGAGCCAGCTCCGGACGGAGGCGGCGAGCACCGGGCCGATTTCGGCGGTGTCCTGCAGCTGCTCGATGGTGGCCCCACACAGCGCCTCCATCGACCCGAACGCGCGCGCGAGCACCTGCGATGCTCGCTCACCCACGTGGCGGATCCCGAGCCCGTAAATGAGGCGCCACAGCTCATTGGTCCGGCTCTTGTCGATCTGCAGCATCACCTTGGCTGCAGACTTCTGCCCCATCCGCTCGAGCTGCGCCAGCTTCTCCGCTGTCAGCGCGTAGACGTCGGCGTAGTCCTTCACCAATCCCGCGCCGATGATCTGCGCGACGAGCGACTCACCCAGCCCTTCGATGTTCATGGCACCGCGCGACGCGAAATGCTCGAGGCCGCGCTGCAGCTTGGCCGGACATGACGTGTTTTCGCAGCGCCAGACCGCTTCGTCTTCCTCGCGATGGAGGTCGCTGCCGCAGCGCGGACACACCGTGGGCATCTGCCACGGTCGTGCGTCGGGCGATCGCTTGCTCAGTACCGGTCCAACAACACGTGGGATGACGTCGCCTGCCTTTTCGACCAGGACCCAATCACCTTCCCGGATGTCCTTCCGGCCGATGTCGTCCGCGTTGTGCAGTGTGGCCATCGAGACGGTGGATCCGGCGATGAAAATCGGATCGAGCATCGCGAACGGTGTCACCGCGCCGGTTCGCCCGACATTCACCTCGATGCTCTTCAGGAGCGTCGTCTTCTGCTCCGCCGGGAATTTGAACGCGATGGCCCAGCGTGGAAATTTACTGGTCGTGCCGAGAACGGCGCGCAAGTCGATGCGATCGAGCTTGATGACGACGCCATCGGTGTCGAAATCGAGCGTGCGCCTCTTCTCTTCCCATTCGCGGCAGAATGCGAGGAGCTCGTCGACGCCGCGACAGCGGCGCCAGTGAGGTTCGACAGGCAAGCCCCACGCCTTCAGCGCCTCCAAGGTTTTTGCGTGAGTATCCAGGCGGACCTGAAGGTCCGCCTC
>DAIRVG010000054.1:19756-32628 GCA_036802945.1 Vicinamibacterales bacterium | reverse complement strand
GTGCGGCGCGGACCCTTTGGGTCCGCGTGTCGAAGCTTCAGCGGGATGGCCCGAATGGTCCGTACATTCGACGTCACTTCTTCACCGCGCACGCCGTCGCCTCGTGTTGCGCCGCGCACCAGCGTGCCGTTATCGTAGGTCAGCGCGAGGCTCAGCCCGTCGATCTTCAGTTCCGCAACGTAGTCGATCGTTTCCACCGCCTGGCCCGCGGCTGTCAGCCCCCGACGGACGCGGTCGTCGAACGCCCGCAGCTCCTCCTCCGAGTACGCGTTGTCGAGGCTGAGCATCGGCTCGGCGTGCTCGACCGTGTCGAAGCCCGCAGCCGGGCGTCCGCTGACGCGCTGGGTTGGAGAGTCGGTCGTGACGAGATCGGGATTCTCGCCTTCGAGGCGCTCCAGCTCTTTCATGAGCGCGTCGAATTCGACGTCGGCTATTTCGGGGTCGTTGAGGATGTAGTAACGCTCTTCGTGGTAGCGAATGAGGCGACGTAGTTCAGCAACGCGTTCAGCGGGACTCATTGATATCAACCACGAAGGTCACGAAATACACGAAGAATAAGACTCTTCTTCGTGACCTTCGAGTTCTTCGTGGTTTCCTTTTTTAACGGTCTCTCGATAGAACGTAGTCTGGAAGGAACATGAGTGCGTCGCGCTCGGCGCTGGCTGGGAACGCATGGAGCGCCTTCTTTGCCCGTTCGACGAAGTCGGCCGCCGTGCGCCGCGCGTAATCAATCGAGCGGTGCTGGGCGAGCAGCGCGCGCAGCTCTCGCCACTCATCAATCGAGGGCGTGCGCTCCTTGACGATCTTCCGGATCAGCACTTCGGCTTTCGCATCGCCGCTGGCCAGCAGGTGAATCACGGGCAGGGTCATCTTTCCTTCCCGCAGGTCGCCTCCTACCGGCTTACCGAGGGCGTCCTCCTCGCCCGTGAAGTCGAGAAGGTCGTCGACCAGCTGAAAGGCCGTCCCGATGTTCAAGCCGTAGTCCCACAGCGCGTCTTCCTGTTCCGTGTTGGTACCGGGACCAAGCATCCCGCCGATGCGGGCGCAGCCGGCAAAGAGATACGCCGTCTTGCGCCGGATGATCTCAAAATGCTCGTCCTCGGACAGATCGACGACGCCGTTCTTGGTGAGCTGGTAGAGCTCGCCTTCGATCATGCGGAGCGTGACCTCGCAGAGCAGCCGGATGAAATCCAGGCTGTCGCGCGTCAGCGCCATCGACATCGACTTGATGTAAAGGAAGTCGCCGAGGAGAACCGTGACGTCGTTGCCCCAGCGGGAGTGCACCGCTTCGCGTCCGCGGCGCAGATCGGATTTGTCGATGATATCGTCGTGCACCAGCGTGGCGGTGTGAATGAACTCAATCACCGACGCGAACAGCGCCCCGTGTTCGCCGGTGTACCCGCTCATGCGCGCCGCCATCAGCAGTACCGCCGGGCGGATCCGTTTGCCTCCGCCCTGCTGGATGTAGTGCCCGATCGTTGGAATCAGCGCCACCTGGGATTCGAGGTGACGCACGAACTCCTGCTCGACTTTCTCGAGATCTTCGCGAATCGGCTCGAACATCTGCGCGAGAACAGCCGACGAAGGTTTCTGCGCTATGGGATTCAAGCGGGATCATGAAACCATACCCCGCGCGGAGTGTCAACGCGCAGAGAGACCTAATTCGTGTCGGACGTTGCAGTTACGGGTTGAAGAGGCGCTCGAAGTTGTGCAGCGCCGCTTCGCTGATCGCTGCCACGTCGCTGCCGCGCAGCGTCGCGACCGTTTCCGCGACGCGTATCACGTTGGCCGGCTCGTTTCGTTTGCCGCGATGCGGCACGGGCGCGAGAAAGGGGCTGTCGGTTTCGATCAAGAGTCGATCGAGCGGCACCAGTTTCGCCACTTCTTTCAGTTCGAGTGCGCGCGGGAACGTGACGATGCCGGCAAGCGAAATGTGGAAGCCGATATCGAGCGCACGGCGCGCCATGTCGCGATCGCCAGTGAAGCAGTGGAAGACGCCGCCGACCTTGTGCGCCGACTCCTCTCGGAGGATTCGGAAGGTGTCGTCATCGGCCTCGCGCGTGTGAATGACGACAGGCAGGCGTCTCCGTCTGGCGAGACGTATCTGCTCGCGAAAGACCTGCTGCTGGACGTCGCGCGGCGCAAAGTCGTAGTGATAGTCGAGGCCGATTTCGCCTAAGGCGCGCGTCAGCGGCTGCCCATCCATGACGGCGTCCACTGCCTTCGCCGCCGCAGTGGGATCGGCGGCGAACTTACCCGCGGCGTGGGGGTGGATGCCGACCGCGAACCGGACCGCATCCCATCCGGCCGTCACTTTCCTCCCCTGCTCAATCTCCCGTACATCGTCTGCGGCAAGAATCACGAGCGCGTGTGCCACGCCGGCGTGTCGCGCGCGCTCAATGACCTGGCTGAGGTCTTCGGTGAACTCGGGACCGGCTAGATGGCAGTGGGAATCGACCATGAGAAAATCCCAAATCCCAAATCCCAAGGTCCAAATCCCAAGGGTCAGCGATTGAATTTGGGTCTTGGGATTTGGGGTTTGGGATTTGGGGTTTACCTAACCCTAGCTCCTGGCGGGACCGGTTCGTCAAAGGCAACGAGAATCGGCTTTCCACCGTCCACGCTGGCGGCAAGCACCATCCCGTTCGACTCGACGCCCATCAATTTCGCGGGTTTGAGATTGAACACGATCGCGATCATGCGGCCCACGAGCTGTTCCGGCTGATACGCCTCGGCGATGCCGGCAACGATGGTGCGCTGCTCGGTGCCGACGTCGACCTTCAGCTTCATCAGCTTCTTCGACTTTGGCACCGCCTCGGCTTCGAGCACCTTGGCCACACGCAGCTCGACTTTCATGAAATCGTCGATCGAGATGCGTGTGTCTTCGGCCGGGGTCGTACCTGCGCCAACCGCCTGCGTGGCGCCAGGCGCGGCGGTCTCGCCCGCGCCGCCGATGGGTTTCTGCTCTTGTGAAGGCATTGCGTTGTCCGTGGCCATCGAACGTAGCTCCTCGACCGTCTTCTCAATGCGTGGAAATAAAGGTTCTATGGCGCCGAGGCGCGTTCCCGCGCGAAGCGTGCTCGCTCTCAGCTCCGTCCATCGTTCCTGTGATACACCAACCATCCGCCTGATGCGCTCCGCCGCATCGGGCATCACCGGATCGATCAACGCCGCGGTGACCCGCAAAGCGTCGGCCGCGTGGAACAGCGTCGCGTCCAGCTTCGGACGCTCCGCCGGCTTCTTCGCAATCGTCCAGGGCTCGCGCTGGACGATGTACTGATTAATCGAGTGGATGAGATCCCAGGTTGCCTGCAGTGCGACCGTTATCTGGAATACGCTGAAATGCTCTTTCACCGCTTCTATGGCGATCTCGATGTGTTTCTCGAGACCGCGATCCAGATCGTCGCGCGCGCCCTGGGGCGAATCCGGAATCACGCCGCCGCAATAGCGCGCGATCATCGTGGTCGTGCGGCTCACGACATTCCCCAGGTCGTTGGCCAGATCCGCATTGAACCGGGCCAGCATGCCCTCGTCGGAGAAGTTCGCGTCCTGCCCGAGTGGCATCTCGCGCATGACGAAATAGCGCAGTGCGTCGACACCGAACACGCCGACGTAGTCTTCGTAGCGCGCCACGTTGCCGACCGACTTCGACATTTTCGCACCGCCCATCAGCCACCAGCCGTGAGCGATGATCCGGCGCGGCGGAGCAATACCCGCAGACATCAAGAAAGCGGGCCAGTACAACGCGTGCTGCCGGATGATTTCCTTGCCGACGAGATGCGTCACGACCGGCCAGAAGCGATCCACTCGACTCGGGTTGTCCGATCCGAATCCGAGCGCCGTCAAATAGTTCGTCAGCGCGTCGAACCAGACGTACATGACGTGCTTCGGATCATCCGGCACCGGAATGCCCCACTGGAACGACGTGCGGCTGATGCTGAGGTCCTGAAGACCGGCTTCGACGAAGCTCCGTATCTCGTTGAGTCGGAAGGCGGGCTGCAGAAACTCGGGATTGGCGTCGTAGAAATCGAGCAGCGGCTGCTGATACTTCGCCAGGCGGAAGTAGTAGCTCTCCTCCTTGAGCCGCTCGACCTTGCTACCGCAGGTCGGGCACCTCCCATCGACCAGCTGGCTCTCGGGAACGAAGATCTCATCGACGGTGCAATACCAACCTTCGTAATCCCCTTTGTAGATGTCGCCGTTTGCCGCGACGCGGCGCCACAACTCCTGGGACGCACGGCGATGTCGAAGCTCAGTCGTCCGGATGAAATCGTCGTTCGAAATATTCAGGTCACCGCACATCTGACGAAAGCTCGCCGCAATCTCTTCGGCAAACACTTCCGTCTTGAGCCCGGCTTTCTGTGCGGCGCGTTCCACTTTCTGACCGTGCTCGTCGGTTCCCGTCAAAAAGAACACGTCATCACCCAGGAGCCGCCGCGAACGCGCGATCGCGTCCGCCACCATCGTCGTATAGGCATGTCCGATGTGCGGCTTGGCGTTGATGTAGTAGATCGGGGTTGTGATGTAGAAGGGGTTCATGAACGCTGTGTGTCGAGCCAGGCCTTCATCGCGGCCGCATGCACATCCTTCACCGGGCGACCGTGCTGACCCGCCAATCGGACGCAGTCGTCAAACTCGGGTGACGCGTTCAGAATCTGGCCGTTCCGACGCGCGACCTTGAACCGTACGGGCCCGAAGGCGGTGGTCACGGTCTTCGTCTCGCGATCCAGGCATTCCCGGGTCATTTCGCGATAACGGACACCGATGGTCGTGGTCTCACGGAAGATGGTCGCTGTCAGCCGGTCACGTGCGGCCGGTAGGGCAATGATCGACAAGAGCGTTCCGGGCCGGTTCTTCTTCATCTGGATCGGCGTGTAAAAGACGTCGAGCGCACCCTCGGCCAGCAGCTGGTCCATGACCACGCCGAAGATCTGCGGGTTCATGTCGTCGATCTCCGCTTCGATGACGACCACGCTGTGCGACGGCGCGGTGGCGTCACTTTCCCCGATCAGGACCCGAAGCACGTTTGGCGTGTCGTGAAAATCCCGTGCGCCTGCGCCGTATCCAATCTTGCTCACGCGCATTGGGGGCATCGGTCCGTATTCGGTGGCGTAACCCGTGATGAGCAACGCGCCGGTCGGCGTCACCATCTCTGCGCGCTGCGGACCGGAATAGATCGGCACGCCCTGGAGCAGCTGCAAGGTGGCAGGCGCAGGAACGGGGTACAGCCCGTGGGCGGAGCGGATACTGCCGCTGCCGACGTTCAACGGCGACGACACGATTCGATCGGCGCCGAGCGCTTCCAGCGCACACACCGCGCTGACGATGTCGACGATGGAATCGAGCGCGCCAACTTCGTGGAGGTGCACGTTGTCCGACGAGGTGCCGTGAATCGCCCCTTCGACGTCGCCCAGCCGGGCAAAAAGCGACTTCGCGCGTTCCTTACCGGATGCGCTGAGCAGCGAACCTTCAATCAGCTCGTAGATGTCGCCCAACGTCCTGTGACCGTCCGGATGCCCAGGCGCGTCCCCATGGTCGCGATCGTGGTCGTGGCTGTGGCCGTCATGATCGTGTGCGTGGTCGCGGACGTGTGCATGGGTGTCGCCGGGGATCTCTTCGCCGCGGACGCAGAACTTCGTGGCGCTGATACCGGCACGGGTGACCCGCTCCACCGAGACCGCGTCCTGGTCGATCGACAGGCTCCCGAGCGAGCGTCGGATCTCCTCGATCGGGACGCCTGCATCGATCAACGCGCCGACGACCATATCGCCCGAGGCGCCCGAGAAGCAGTCGAAGTACAGAACCTTCACAACCCAGCCATCTTATCAATGCGCAACGCTCAATGCGGGCATTCCTTCGGCCTATTCGACGCGCGGGGACAGCCTCCCTGCCTCCACCAGCGAGAAATAGCGCTGGTCCGCGAGAATGAGGTGGTCGACGACATCGATGCCCATGATGTCGCCGGCATTCACCATTCGCGTGGTGAGCACGAGGTCGTCTGCGCTTGGCGTCGGATCGCCCGAGGGATGGTTGTGGAAGAGCACGATCGCCGCAGCGGACGCGGACGTCGCTTCCCTGAACACTTCGCGCGGATGGACGACGGTTGTGTCGAGCGAGCCGATCGACAGGATCTTGATTCGAATCATGCGGTGCTTGGTGTCGAGCATCACTATCCCGAACTGCTCCACCGCGCCGGCGCCGTATTGCGGCAGAAGGTACGACGCGAGCTGCCGCGGCGTGCTCAGGCGCGGACGCTCCGTCCCTCCACGCACCAGCGTGCGACGTCCAAGCTCAACAGCGGCAAGCACCTGCGCGGCGCGCGCATTGCCGACGCCCGGCACGAGATGCAACTCGCCAAAAGCGGCGCGAGTCAATCCATGCAATCCACCCGCGCGTTGCAGCAGCCGGTTCGCCAGCTCGAGGGCGCCGCATTCGCGTGAACCGCTTCCGAGAACGATCGCGACGAGTTCGTTGTCACCGAGCGCCGCTGAGCCGAGACGTTGCAGTTTTTCGCGTGGCCGGTCGTGGGGTGCGACGTCCTTCATTTCGATATACTCACCTTCCCATGACCCGGTGGCTGCCTGCAGCCTGTGTGCTCGCCTCGCTCCTGATCAGTGCCTGCGGCAACCCCCCGAACAAGGAGATGGATCAGGCACAGGGCGCGATCGACGCCGCGCGCGCAGCCGGCGCGGACCGCTACGCGGCCACTGAGTACACAGCCGCGACCGACGCGCTCAAGCGCTCGCAGGACGCCGTCGCGCAACGCGACTACCGCCTGGCGCTCAACGAGGCGCTCGACAGCCGCGAACATGCGCAAAACGCCGCGCGCGAGGGCGCCGACACCAAAGCGCAGCTCCGCGCCGAGGTCGAGCGCGACATGGCGCAGATCGCTGCGCTCATCGCCGAAGCCAACACCCGCCTGGCCACCGCGACCCGTACACGAGTCCCGCGACGGGTGCTGGACGGTCCACGCCAGGAGCTGGCGGCTGTCGACGAAAGCGTGCAAAAGGCGGGCGAAGCGGTGAAGGCAGGCGACTACCTATCGGCGAAGACGGCGCTACAAGGGGTGCAGGAGCGGATCACGCGGGCAATGAGCGCCCTCGGACCGCCCGCAACGCAGTCTTCGCGACGCACCCGCTAGCGGCAGTACTGCAATTCCGCCAGGTCTCGCTGAAGTCCCCTTCCATCGCGCACGTTCCTTCCTCATCCAGCCCGTCGTCGTGGGACAAGAGCTCGAAGTGATTGTGATGGACCGATAACGGCTAGCGTGCGACGTAGGGCTTGGTGGACCCGGTGCGAGCGTTGGTGATTGTGAAGCTACCGTCGGCGCGGGCCGATAGCTTCAGCCACTGTCCGCTATCGACCTCTCCAATATTCGCGATGAATTCATCGGCTACATTCTCTCGGTTCCCCAGGAGCGAATAATGGAGCTGCCACAGGTCCTCAATCCCGGGGGAGGCACGCAGGGTCTGGATGATGGGGCCGATCACGGCCTTTCTGGGACCGTTGTTCATGATGGCGACCTGGGGCCGAATTGCGTGAACGAACGTCGCCGAGCCCGCCTCGTCATCGCCGTGCTGCGACGTCAGCAGCACGTCGACCTCCCCAACACGATTGGTCGGGCAGACCAGACCGTATTCCTGGTTCCAGGAGAGGTCGCCCAGGTTGATCAGTCGGAAGGCGCCGAAGGTGACGAGCGTTCCCACGGAGTGCGCGTCCTCGCTCGTTTCATCCTTCATGGGCTTGAACGCGCCGCAGAGCGGATTCGGGCCGCCGCCGCCCTCGAGCGGAACACTAAGCAGGCTGCCGCCGGCGCTGACCACTCGCACGTTCAGTCCCGCGACAGGAATTTGGTCGCCAGGCTTCACCTCGAGATGGCTGCCCTTCTGGCGCACCTGCACATAGGTCTGATATGGCGCCGCGCGCTCGCCCGGCTCCGAGGTGGGCCCGTGGTCGACGAAGTTGCCGATCGGTAGCCGCGCCGCGAGCTGCGTCACGCCACCCACATGATCGTTGTGGTAATGAGTGGTGACGAGATAGTCGATTTGCTTGACGCCGGCGCGAGTCGCCGCCGCGACGATGCGCGCGGCGTCGCGACCCTCGAAGCCGGCCCAACCTGTATCCACGAGCATCGACTGGCCGGACGGCGCCACGTAAAGGGTCGCATGCCCCCCCTCCACGTCGATGAAATAGACGTCCAGCGTCTTTTCAGCCGGCTGGGCAGACGGCCACGCCCATGGAAAAAAAAGCAGCGTGGCCAGCACGATCACCGCGGCGCGGAAGGTCATGTGGATTATCGGCCTTTGGGTGGCGGCACCGGCGCGGGTCGGTGATCTCCTTGCCGAGCGGCTCGCCGAGTATCTCGGCGGCCGCAGCGGCAAAGCTTGCCTGGGCGAGGACGCTCGAGTTCCTACGCTGAACAACCACACGCGGGACCTCGTATTCCCGCGGGGTTGACGTCTAGCGCCTTACCAGCCGAATCGCACGGCCAGCTCTGCCTGCTGGCGTGGATACACCGTGTTGATGGTACCAAACGAATTCGACGTGGCGTTCAGCTGCCACGGCGTCGCGCCGACGCCAAAGCTATCAGTACCGAACACGTTGAACACCAGGCCAATGAGCTCCAGGCGACGCGCGCCGCCGAGAGTCAGCGTCTTGCTCACCCGCAGGTCGAGGCGCTGGAACTCGTCCGTCATGAGCTGGCTCTCCGGAATCGGAGCCCGTCCTTGCGAGGCGCGCAATGCATTCACCTGCGCCAGCATGGCGGTGTCGTTGCCGCGGTTGAAGACGCTCTTCGTCGTTCCGGGCACGTAGTCGGTCACCGCGCCATCCTGGTTCAGGTCGACGCCCGCGCGCGCGCTGAACGGCCGCGTCGAGCGGTAATTCCACACCGCGCCCAGGGTGATCTCCCACGGCAGCTGGACGGCCCCGCTCGCCACTACTGTGTGACGCCGGTCCTGGAGCCCGTAGCCGAAATCGTACTCCGGGTGATAGAAGTCCACCTGGGTGACTCCTCCGGCTCCCTGATCCTTGTCCGACGCGAGCGTGTACGACACCAGATACTGATACCGGTTGGAGAAGCGCTTATCGAGACGAAGGTACAGCGCACGATATTCGGTCTCACCCGTTGAGTTGTATTCGACGATGTTGCCCCATCCTGCGATCGGGCGCACCCGCGTTACCAGGTCCGGCGTATTGATGTTGGTGATCTGGTTGCCCTTCTTGCCGTTGCTGAACACACCGTCCACATGCACGGCGAGGTTGGGCCGCAGCTCGTGCGACAGCCCGGCGTTGAACGAGACCGCCTCCGGCTGCTCGATGTCATCGCTGGTGATGTTGACGTTCGGCGTCGCCGACACGGTTACGAACGCCTGCGGCGACAACCCGCCATACGGATCCGGATACGTGGGGTTCCGGATGCTGACGCTACTCTGCAGCAGCGTGTTCACCTCGTTGCGCAAGGTGTTCGCGAAGACGTTGCTGTAGTACTTGCCCGCGGCGATGCGGGCCACCGTCTGTCCCGTACCGCGGATGTCCCACGCCAGCCCGAACCGCGGCCCGAAGTTGTTGTTGTCCGCGCGCGAGGCCGGATCGATCAGCTGACCCAGCCGCTCGCGGCCGGCGAGGGTGATGTGATTGTTGAACGACTTGTACAGGTTCTCGTAACGCAGGCCGAGATCGACCGTGAGGTTCGGCCGGATGCGCCATTCGTCCTGCACGTATCCCTGTATCCAGTCGGCCCGGAGGTGCCGCGGCAGGGGCGGGAACGAGGCGGTGTAGAGAATCGGAGTCCGCAGGTTCGCAATCGCCGCGTCGCTGCCGTCAAAGAACTGGTCCCTGTCGAAGGTCCAGGATCCCATGTTGTGGTTCGACTCTTCGTTCGAACGGAAGCGCAGGAAGGCGCCGCCCGCTTTGAGTGTGTGCGAGCCCACGGTGACCGAGAAATCGTCGGAGACGTCCCAGCGTTTGGTGCTGTTGTTGCTGTACTGGATCGAGCCCCACGTCAGGCTCGGGAACGTAAAGACGCCCTTGTACGGCGCGAACCGCTCCGCCGTGAACTCGCCACGTTGGCTCGCCGGCCAGCGGTCGATCCCCGGAGGGCTGCTCAGGTTCTCGAGGTGCGACGGTGGAACCTGCGCCCGGACCTCGTTCAACACCCGCGAACTGATGACCCACGTGTGCGCCACCAGCATCGAATCGCGGGGCGAGGTCGTGTCCTGCCCGGTGTTGCCGGCCATGCTGCCGCCGCACTCCTCGCAGAAGGTCTTTTCCCTGTCCCACAAGTAGCGGACGAACACGCTCTGCGCGTTGTTGATCTGCATGTCGCCGCGCAGCAGCAGCTGCCGCCGCTCGTACCCGGCTGGCTTGTTTCCCTCGACGCCCGAGTAGAACTGCGGCTGTCCGGTGCGCACGGTCACCGTCTTCGGTTCGTTGCTCCGCTCGAACGCACCGAAGAAGTGGACGCGGTCCCGCACAATCGGCCCCCCGACGGCGCCGCCATACTGATTGCGCCGATACTCGGGCTTCGGCGTCCCGCGGGTGTCGTGCTGCTCCTTCTCGAACCGATCCATGCTGTTGAGGCTCGTGTCGCGGAAGAATTCGAAGGCCTCGCCGTGGAACTGGTTCGTGCCGCTCTTCGTCGCCGTCAGCACCACGCCGCCGACGGCGCTGTATTGCGCCGAGGCGCCGCTGATGTTGACGCGGAACTCCCGGATGCCCGACTGCGGCACTTCGAGGAATTCCTGCCCTGAGTTGTAGAGCTGGTTGTTCCCGCCGTCTACGTAAGATGTCGTGAGGTTGGCGTTGGCGCCGCCCGCCCCTACCGTGGGCCGCGCCCGGCGCGTGCCCGTCGGAAGCTGCGTCCCAGGCAGCAGCAGCGCCAGCGATCCCGCCTGCCGGCTCGCAATCGGCAGCATCTCGATCTGTTCCTGCGTGACGACGGTCGCCACCGTCGTCGTCGAGGTGTCCACGACCGGCGCCTCGCCCGTGACGGTGACCGATTCCTGCACGCCCTGCAGCGCCATTGTCAGATTCATCTGAACGGCGCGGCCGATGGTCAGCGTCAGGCCGGGCACCTCCTTGACGCCAAATCCCTGCAACTCCGCCTTCAGGTCGTACCGGCCCGGGAGCAATCCCGCCATGCGGTACTCACCTTCGGCTTCGGTCACCGCGGTCCGAGTGGTTCCGGACTCGACATTGCGTAGCGTCACCGTCACGCCGGGCAGTACGCCGCCCTGCGCATCAGTGATGATTCCGGTGACCACGGCACTCGCTTCACCTTGAGCCGCTACGTGGACTGCTGTTGCCAGCGCCAGGATCACTAGGAGAACCGCCGTCCGACAGGTGCGATGTGTGGACCCAACCGCAGATCTCATGTGAGGACCTCCTCGCGAGAACCGGGAAAACGGAGTAGGCAGGTACCGTTCGGGCCGATAGAGATGTGCTGAGTACGACGGCGCTGACCTTCGCACACGCGTTACGCTTTGTCAAGGAACCGTTCTTGCTCGGCCAAGCGGTGGTTTCCTTACTATTTCGAGCCATTTAGCCCGCCGAACTTCCAGTCATGGTTGCCCATGTTGATCGACAGGTCATCGCGGGCGGAGATCGCCAAAGCCTGTAGCGATCCGGGATGGGCGCGGTGTATAACCGTGCCCATCCATCATGCCCACGATACGGACTCTTTCCGGGATCGCAGCCGCGGCTATCGGGGTGTGCTGCCTGGCTGCCTTGACGACCGACGCGGGAGCGCGCGCCCAGCAATCGGCACCTCGAGGCGGCCCGGCCTACAAAGTCGATCCCTTCTGGCCGAAGCCGCTGCCGAACAAATGGAGCATGCAGCAGATCGTCGACATGTACGTCGACCGCGACGATCACATCTGGGTCATCAATCGTCGTACGGACGCGCGCCCCGACGAACTGAACGCCATGACGACCCCGCCCCGGGGCGACTGCTGTGTCCTCGGACCGGAGATTCTGGAGTTCGACCAGGACGGGAAAGTCGTCAACGCATGGGGAGGCCCGAACTACCACCCCGGCTGGCCGGGGCGACTGCAGACGATCGCCGTGGACCGTGACAAGAACGTCTACCTGTCTGGAACAACGCCCGGCGACAGCATCATCAAGTTTTCGCGCGACGGGAAGTTTATCTGGGACTTCGGCCACCGCGGACCAAAGATTCCCGCCGATCAGGTCAAGCAGGACAACCAGCAGACGGCCGTGTTTCCGCCTGGTATCGGATCGTTCGAGCTCGACGAGGACGCGCGCGAGATCTTCATTTCGGACGGGTTCCTGAACAAGCGAGTCCTCGTGTACGACATGGATACCGGCGCATTCAAGCGCGGATGGGGAGGCAAAGGCATCCCGCTGAGCGAGATCGACAATAACCCCACACCTCCGTATGACGTCTCTGGGCCGCCGCCGGATCAGACGCAGTTCGCGCCCGCGTTGCACTGCATCCACTTCTCGCGCGATGGGCTCGTTTACGTCTGCGAGCGCGGCAGCGACCGGATTCAGGTGTTCACCAAGCAGGGGAAGTTCGTGAAGCAGTTCTGGGTTCATCCCTCCACGCAGGCGCGAGGCGCGAACTGCGGCGGCATCTGGAGCACCACCGCCCCGCCATGCGGCACCGTCTATCACCTCGCGCTCTCAACCGATCCACAGCAGCGGTACGTCTTCGTTGCCGACGGCACCGACAACATGGTCTGGATCCTCAACCGGCAGACCGGTGCGTTGGAGGGATCGTTCGGCGGCAACGGACGCTACGCCGGCATGCTCCACTGGATCGACGCGATCGTCGTCGACTCAAAGGGCAACGTGTATACCGGTGAGGTCGAAGACGGAAAGCGCGTTCAGAAGTTCGTTCCCGTCACCGC
>DAIRVG010000054.1:2768-19656 GCA_036802945.1 Vicinamibacterales bacterium | reverse complement strand
AGTGCCAGTCGATTCTCAGTTGAGAGATACCCCAATCAGTGCGGCGCGGACCTTTAGGTCCGCGGTTCGTTCAGCCTCATCTCGCGGTCCTACGGGATCCCGTGTTGCTCCTTCCTCGGAGTGACTCTCAGGCGGCCTCGTCGCATCGAAGGCTTCACTTATCGTGGCCCATATCGATATCTACTGACGTTTTGCACAGAGGCTCGCCGACCTATCTTCACTAATGCAACCTTCGTCGAGACAACGGTGCGGCAAATCCGGCAAACTTCGGAAGAGGAAGGCTTCGCGATTCTTGCGTACTGCTTGATGCCCGATCACGTGCACCTTGTCGTGGAGGGACTGACAGACGCTGCGGACATGCGGCGGTTCGTAAAGATCGCCAAGCAGCGGGTCGTGTACTCACTCCGCGAAGAACACGCCGTCCGAGGTGTCTGGCAGGAGGGATATCACGATTGGGTGCTGCGAGCAGAGGAAAGCACGGAGGATGTAATCCGCTATGTGTTGGAGAATCCGGTCCGGGCGCGGCTGGTTGAGAAGCCAGAAGACTATCCGTTCAGCTCACCTATCGCGGACCTGAAAGGTCCGCGCCGCTCCCATTAAAGGTAGGCAGTTCCTTCGAGCACGATCTCGGCCCATCCGGTCAGATAGACCCCATCCTCGCGCCATTCGACGCGCTGGGTGCCCCCGGGGGCAATGACATCCACCTCCCGGCTTGCGCCGCCGTGGGCGGCTGCCGCGACGGCAGATGCCGACGCGCCCGTGCCGGACGAGGTTGTCGGGCCAACGCCGCGCTCCCAGATCAGGATGCGCACCCGATCGGGTGCCTCGACGTGCGCGAATTCGACGTTCGTGCCGGCGGGAAACATCGAGTGTCTCGAGAGTGCCGGGCCGAATCGGTTGAATCGATCGGCGTCCGGCAGCGGTCCCAGGATCACGCACTGTGGGTTTCCGACAGCGAGGACCGAGGCCGTCAGCGTCTCTCCCAGGACCGCAATCTGAGCCTGCCGGATATCAGCCGGCTGACCAAGCGCAGCGCGGAACGTGTACCGCTGCCCTTCCACGGCCAGCAGATCCAGCGTCTTCTGTCCGGCGCCGGTCGCAACCGTCACCGTTGCTCCGGCGGCCAGTTGCTGTCTCTTCACGACCAGCGCGGCAAGACAGCGCAGCCCGTTCCCGGACAACTCCGACGGGCTGCCATCCGCATTCAGCAGCCGCATCGTTGCGCCTCGATCGCGGATCTCGAACAGGATCAGGCCATCCCCGCCAACACCACGATGGCGATCGCAGAGTGCGCGAGCAAGGTCGGATGGGTCGCCATGCGCCTCGCTCGCCGCGACGAACAGGAAATCGTTGCCGTACGCGTGGGCCTTCGTGACGCGCAGGTCAGCCATCAAGGGACCCGGAATGCGTCGAAGACGTACGTAAAACCAGCGGTAACGCCAACGCCGCCGTCGATGTTCGTCAGTCCCAGCATCACCGCGGCGTCCCCACGCCAGCTACCGACGGTGTACCTGCCGCCAACGCGGAGCATCCCGCGCGACTCGGTGCCGGGGGGCGGCTGACCGTCGCGTGAATTGATGCGTCCGTTGAGCTCCCCGACTACTTCCACGGCGTTCGTCAACGCGCGCGCGAACGACAGGCCGTAGGCCAGCTCGTCGTTCTGCCGGTCGCCCACCGTCGGATCGCCGAGGATCGCCAGGCCAATATTGCCCACGATGCGAACCGAGCGTGTGGTCTTACCGACGAGAACCGACGCAAGGAAGTCGGTCGTATCAAGGCCGAGCCCGCTTTCGTTGCCCGCGTTCGGCAGCCTCGTCGCGAAGCGGAAACCAAACGCCGGGCGGCGCACGCCCTCCGGCACAATGCGGACCTTGGTGCCGATGACAATGTCTTCGACATCAGAGGTTGTGGTACCCCGAGCCGTCACGACGGAAGCGAGCGGCGCCGGGCGGCGACCCGTGATCGACAGGCGGTTATACAATCCGCCGTCGATCTGGATCTCGGCGATCGAGCTGACGCCGACGCTGAAGCCGATCAGCGGAAAGCGCAGCAGTCTGCCTTCAAGGCCCGACGCGGGATAGACAACATCGGTAGCGTAGTCAAGACCGCCTTCAACAAGAACACGGCCGGCCCCCACCGTTTCCGGATCCTCTGTGACAAGGGGTCGCTGCTGCGCGAATGCCGCGGTCGCGCCGAGCGTGAGCGTGATGAGCACTGCGATGAGAGTGGTCCGCATGGCTAAAATTGTCGCTTGCTGTCGATGAGAATAGTGACCGGGCCGTCGTTGACCAGCTCGACCCGCATCATTGCCTGGAATTCGCCCGTGGCCACGGGCACCTGAGCCGCCCGCAATTCTCTCACGACGCTTTCGTACAGCGCGCGCGCCTGCTCTGGCGGCGCAGCCGCGTCGAACGCCGGCCGCCTCCCCTTTCTGATGTCGCCATACAACGTGAACTGCGAGATGACGAGTACGCCACCGCCGGTGTCGGTGACGGATCGATCCATATGGCGCCCGGCTTCGCCCTCGAATACCCGCATCTCGCGGATCTTCGTCACAACGTACGTCACGTCGTCCGGGCCGTCATCGCGGCCGATGCCGAGGAGTACCACGAGGCCGGGGCCGATCTCGCCCGCCTGGCGGTCGCCGATGCGCACGCGCGCTTCAGTGACCCGCTGAACGACCGCGCGCACGTTACTGCTGCCGGATTTGGATGAGAGTCGGAGTGCCTTCCTCCTCGAGCCTGAGCGCCACACTGTCGCGCAGCTCGCCACTTGGATTCAGGCGCGTGTCGAGGAGATGCCGCGGCATGACGTTACTGAGCGCCTTCAGCATCGATTGCTTCACGCCGGCGTGTTCCTGCTCGAGATCGAGGATCAGCCGCTTCACCCGCTGGCGCTGGAGGCTGAGGTCGCCGCAGGCCGGGCAACAGCAGCCGATGATCGGAAGCTCACGCTCCTTCGCATACACGCGCGCTTCGGCTTCCTCGACATACACCAGCGGGCGAATCACCACGTGCTCGCCGCTGTCGGACACAAGACGCGCCGGCATCGCCTTCAACGCGCCGGCAAAGAACAGGTTGAGGAGGAGGGTTTCGATGAAGTCGTCGAGGTGATGGCCGAGCGCGATCTTCGTCGCGCCGACCTCGGTGGCAATGCGATACAGCACGCCGCGCCGCAGCCTCGCACACAGGGAACACGGTGTGGCATTCGCCTCGAGGAGATCGTCCATCACGTCGCCAATCGAGGTGTGCTCGATCCGATATTCCCACCCCCGGTCGCGGCACGTCTTGGCGATCAGCTCGTGTTTGAACTCCTTGTAGCCCGAGTCGACGTTCACCGCAATGAGCGAGAAGTCAATCGGCGCTCGCTGGCGCAGCTCATTGAGAATCTGGAGGAGCGCCCAGCTGTCCTTCCCGCCGGAGAGCCCCACCATGATGCGATCACCGTCTTCGACCAGATTGAAATCGAAGATCGCCTTGGTGGTCTTCTTTGCGATACGAGCCTCTATCGGGCTGCGGTAGGACATTGACTACGAGTCTAACCCGTACGTGCGTGCTACGTCAGAAACGGCTATCCCTTCCCGCCGCAGCCGCGGCGGAATCTGCGACGCCGTGAGGGCGTTCGATGGCTTCCTCAGCAAATCGCCGCGGCACGCGGATCGCTCTTCGTTCCCTGAAGCCCGAAGGGACGATGCTACGATTGAACGCCGCTCAGCGAAGTATGCTGGTTGATAAACTTCCCGACGCGGCGAACCTTGCGGCGGGCGCGTTGTTCTTCGGTCAATTCCTCGGCGATAGGCAGTTTTCGCTGACGTTGGCGTTCTCAGGTCTGGGAGCATGGGTCGCGCTCATGGCGTGGGCAATCGTGCTTGCGTCGAAAGGAACACCGTCATGACCGGGGTTTACATCATGCTTGGCGGGATGGTCCTGTTTGCGAGCATCATCGGCATCCTCGACCTGCTGGCGCGGCGGCAGGAACGCAAACAGCACAAGGGCTAAGTCTCCCTGATCTCCGCGATTTCGTACAAACCCGACGTATCGGTCCGCGGATCGATGGCCTGCTGCATGAGAGCCCTCAGCCGCGCCAAATCAGCAAGCACCCCGAACGTCCTGGACAACCCGTACTTCGATCGCCCGTACCGCCGCGGCCGGTAACTCACCTCCACCTCGGCAATCCTCCCGCCCAACTGACTGGCCAAGGCCGGGAGATACCGGTGCATCCCGGGCCGCAGTCTGAGCGGCTTCACGACATTCGCGCGATAGACCTTCAATGAGCAGCCGTTGTCGTGCAGGCGCACACCGCTGACGACCCCGAGCAGCCAGTTCGCAACAGCCGAAGGGAGATACCGCGTCAGGAAATTGTCCTGCCGTTTCCTCCGCCATCCGCTCACGACGTCCTTGCGCCGAGCCAGCGCCAACATCGCCGGGATATCGTTCGGATCGTTCTGCAGATCGCCGTCCAGCGTGACGATGTACTGGCCGCGCGAATGGGCGAACCCTGCGGCGAAGGCAGCAGTCTGGCCGAAGTTGCGCGTAAAGCGAATCACCCTCACCAGCGGGTCGCGGGCCTGCACCTCCGCGAGTCGCTGAAACGTCGCGTCAGTGCTTCCGTCGTCGACGAGGATCATTTCGTAAGACACGCCGATCTGGGCGAACACCCCCGTCAGCTCGTCGTGCAGCGGCACGACGTTCTCCTCTTCGTCGCGAAGAGGAATGACGATGGAGACTTCGGGATCGACCAATGCTGAATCTCGAATGACGGGTGTGGAATGCTACCTGCGCCGGCGGCTCACGAGCCACCAGGTACCGGCCGCGGCAACAATCAACCCCGCAACCCAGACTGCGATGATCCGGCCCCGGGTCCGCATCAGCTCCAGCGCAAAGTCGCCGTAGCGGATGGCGAGCGCGCCAAGCACCAGGTATCGGAGGCCGCGCGCCGCGGCAATCGCGGTGACGAACCTGAGCGGCCGCACTCCGGCGACGCCGGCCATCAGGACGAACAACTTGAACGGCGCCGGCGGAGGCAGGATTGCGGGCACAATCAAGGCCAGAAGCCCGTGGCGCCTGTACATCGCGAGGGCCCGCGCGGTGTGCCCTGCCTTCAATCGTTTGTTCAGGAACGCTTCGCCGCCCCGATGCGCGATGCGATACAGCAGGTAGGAGCCCGTCACCGAGCCTGCCGTCGTCATTGCCACGTAGTACGGCATCAGTGCCTTGTTGCGTACGACCATTAACACGACGAGCAGGTCGTTGATCTGCGGCAGCGAGACAAACGAGGAATCGAGGAAGGCGACGACGAAAAGTCCCGGGCCGCCCAGCGAGAGGGCGACACCGTAGACCCAGTTGATGAAGGACCTCACCTATTCGCGATATTCTGAGCAGCGGACACGTGATTATATCGTCCCGAGCGACCGTCGAGCGGCGTCTCCCCCGGTTTCTGGCGGCCGCGGCGGCGCTCGCCGGCGCCGCGGGATGGGCGGTATTCTTCCGCGCCGGCCTCGTTCTTAGCCATTACGACGCGAAGGCGCATCTGGTTGTCGCTCGGCGCGTCATCGACAACCTCACGCCGGGCTGGCAGCAGATCGGCGCGGTGTGGCTGCCTCTTCCTCATCTGATCGAGATCCTTCCTACTCAAGTCGATCTGTTTTATCGCACGGGCGCGTTCGCGTCGCTGGTGTCGATCGGCTGCCTGGCGATCACGACGTATGCGGCGGCGCGCCTTATTCTGCGCGTCACCGGATCGCGTCCTGGCGCGGCTGTGTGCACTGCGCTCCTCGCGCTCAATCCGAACCTGCTCTATCTTCACACGACACCGATGACCGAGCCGCTGCTACTGGCCTCATCGATGCTCGTCGTTCTCTGGCTATTTGAATGGGTTGAAGACGACCACGACACCGTACCATCAAAGCTGGCGCTGGCGCTCTTTGCCGCCGCATGGACGCGATACGAGGCGTGGGCGGTCATTGGTGCGGCGCTGGCAGCGGCCGGTTACGCCACATGGCGCCGAGGTTCCGGCACTGCGACCTTGCTGCGGCGGTTGTCTCGCGTTGGGGTCTGGCCAGCGCTGGCCGTTGCCATCTTTCTCGTCAACAGCCGCATCACGGTAGGCTCCTGGTTCGTCAGCGACGGGTTCTACGTGCCCGATCCGACTTATGCGCATCAACCGCTGAGAACGCTGCTGGGAATCTGGTGGGGCACGCACCAACTGAGCGGCTACGCGATCGAGGTGGTCGCGCTCGGGGCAGCCGTCGTCGTCGCGTGGCGCTCGTTGGCGCAGCGTGATCAGGCACCGCTGCTCATCACGCTGGCGCTCTTCGCCGCGGCCGCGGTGCCGCTCGTCGCCTTCTACGACGGACACCCCTACCGCATCCGTTACATGATCCCCGTCGTGGCCGCGTGCGCAGTGTTCTGCGGGCTTGCTGTTGGCTTGATCTCTGAAATGCGGACCTCACCCGCCTTCGCGGCTTCGCCGCTTCGGCGAGGCGAGAAGGTCCGCGCCGCTCTGATGGCCGCGGTGCTACTCGTGTCGCTGCTGATTGAATCGCCCGTCTGGAACATGGAGGCACCGATGCTGCTCGAAGCGCAATGGGATCGCGGCGGCAGCCTGGGACGGCGCGACGTCACCACATGCCTGGCGCGCGAATACGGGGGTGAGAAGATCCTTGCGAGCATGGGCTCGCTCGCCCACTACATGCAGGAGCTGTCCGGCAGCGGGTTTGCCATCGCCGATTTCGTCAACGAGGGCAACGGCGTCATCTGGAACATGGCGCTCCAGACGGGCCCCGCGCCACATACGGGCTGGATGCTCGTGGAGGAAATTGCCGAAGGCGGGGACGTGCTGGCCGAGCATGTCCGCCGCGACCCGGCTTTCATGCGGGGCATGACACGTGTGTGCGAGGGGGGTGGCGTGGCTCTATATAGACGGGATGAAATGCAAAATGCAAAAGTCAAAATGCAAACAGTACCGGCGGGAATTCAAACAGTGCCCGCGGAAATGCAGAGAGTGCCTCGCAGCGATCCCAAGTAGCGTTTGCATTTTGCATTTTGCATTTCGGGTTACCTTCCGAATCTCACGCCTAACGTGACCTGATAGGTCCACCCACCGAGATCGATCGCTGTGCCTGCGAACGGCGCTGGCAGGTCGGCATGTGCGCTCTGGTAGCGCACCTCAAAGCCCGCGCTGGCCGTATCACCCGCGAAGCGGACCCCGCCGAGCGCAACCGGGCCCGTTTGCGTCCCCGACGCGACATAGGAGTTCCGGAAGATGCTCCGGTCACGAAAGTCGACGAACTCGCCCGATTCGCTGTACCGCCAGTTGATGACCCCCAGGCCGGCACCGATATACGGTTGGAAGCCTGACTGCTGGCCAAGCGGCAGCACGCGGAACGTGAACGTTGCCGGCACCGTCCGCAGCCGCAAATCCTGCTCGATCTCAGACCCGTCGTTATCGACAAAATTCGAGTAGACCGTCGGGATGGTTCGACGCGTAAACGCGACGCCCGCGCCGGCCTCGAGGTATTGACCGATCGGGACGAGCCATTCGGCGCCCAGCGATGCGCCGCTCATCTCGCTCACATCGAACGTGAGAAAGCTGCGGTTTGCATTGAGCACGTCACCGTCGACGCGAGCGTCTTCCCCGCGCACGGAGAAGTACCCCAGCGAGACGTTGAACGTCTGCTGCGCAAGCGCCGGCCGCGCATCACCGAACACCCCGCCGCACAGCAGCGCCAGGCCCAACAGGGATTTCCGCAACATAGTGCTGACCTCCACGGCGAAACTCCCAACTCCCAAGGCCAATTCCCAATGCGGTCTTCTTGGGAGTTGGACGTTTGGGCGTTGGCGTTTACCGCCGAGGCACAAAGCACACGCGATGCCACACTCAGAAAACCACGAAGAACGCGAAGAACACGAAGCAAATAGCCCCTCTTCGTGACCTTCGTGCCCTTCGTGGTTTGAAAGATCTTCGTGTCGCTTGGTGATGTCACTTCGTCCGCTTTGGAGTGCGTTCCTTGCGGAACTCCTCGATCACCGCCAGGACCTGGCCGTGCACGTGATCGTTCGAGGCGATCAGATGGGCGGCCGTCGGGTCGAATGGACCCCCGTCCATCCCCGTCACGCGCCCCCCCGCCTCTTCGACAATCAGCGCGCCGGCGGCCACGTCCCACGGCTTGAGATGCTGCTCCCAGAAGGCCTCGAAACGCCCGGCTGCCACGTAACACAGATCGAGCGCCGCGGATCCAAGCCGGCGGACCGCGCGCGCGCGGCCGAGGAAGAAGCCGAACAGCTCCACCAGGTCGCCGCTCTCTTCGTGCACGTTGTACGGGAAACCGGTGACGAGCAGGGAGTCGAGCAGCACGCGAGTGTCCGAGACATGCAGGCTCCGGCCGTTGAGGTACGCGCCTTCACCGCGCTCCGCGGTAAACAGCTCCTTTCGAGTCGGATCGTAGATGGCTGCGACTTCGGACCGCCCGTCGATTTCGAACGCGAGGGAGGAGCAGTAAATGGGAAGGCCGTGGGCGTAGTTGGTCGTGCCGTCAAGCGGGTCGAACACCCAGCGGAAACGCGAAGGCGGACGATCGCCGGCCGAGCCGCCGAGTTCTTCCGCCAGGATGTCGTGGTCCGGAAAGCGCTCGGCGAGAACCTCCCGGCACATGCGCTCGCACGCCAGATCGATTTCGGTAACGAGGTCGATGCTTCCCTTCTTGTCGATCCGGAAACCCGATTCCTGCCCCGCGCGCTGGATGTCGCCGGCCTTCAGAACTATTTCGACGGCCGTTGCCAGGTAGGCAGGATCAGGCAATGCCGCATTCCGAATGGCGATTGCTGAATGCCTGGTTAGTCATTCACAATTCGACATTCAGCGTTGTCGCGCCTTTTGAGCATTCGTACCTCCATCCCGCCCTCCGCGGTGCGCTGGAACGTCATTTCGTCCATGAAGCTGCGCATCATGAGGATGCCGCGCCCAGTCGATTTGAGGAGGTTTTCCTGCTTCAGAGGGTCGGCGATTGTCGACGGATCGAACCCGCAGCCTTCGTCGCGGACGCGGATCGCGAGGCCCGGCACCGCGTCGCCCTGGAGCACCGTGAACTCGACGTGCACGCGCTTGCGCACGTCGCTGCAGTTCCCGTGCTTGATCGCGTTGATCACCGACTCGCGAAGGGCGACGCCCACCCAGTGCAACGCCTCCTCATCGAGTCCGGCCCTCCGTCCGATGTGATCGCTCACCAACTGGATAAGGTCGAGCATCTCCAGGGAGCTGTGAAAGTCGACACGGACGGTGTTGCCGCTGGTCATCGGCTCAGATCGCGATTATAACTGTCTCATGTCCGCGACTTTTGCCGTAACCGTGCAGCCCGCTGCCCGCATGCGCGGCCGCGTCCGCCCGCCCGGCGACAAGTCGATCTCGCACCGGTACGCGATGCTGGCCGCGATTGCCGATGGTCCGTCCACGATCCACGGGTATTCGACCGGGGCAGACTGCGCATCCACGCTTGCCTGCCTGCGGGCGCTCGGCGTCCCGATCGAGCAGGTCAAACGTGACCTCGCCAGCGGTCTTCAGCTCGATATCCTCGGTCTGCAGGTCGGCGGTTTGCAGCCGCCGTCTTCGACGCTCGATGCCGGCAATTCCGGGAGCACGATGCGCATGCTGTCCGGTATCCTGGCGGCGCACCCGTTCCGCTCGACGATCACGGGCGACGACTCGCTGCGCGGCCGTCCGATGCGCCGCATCATCGTGCCTCTGGAACGTATGGGCGCGCGGATTTCGTCCGAGGATGGACGTCCGCCGCTGTCGATCCTGGGGACGGACCGGCTCAAGGCGATTGATTTCCAGCCCGATGTCCCCAGCGCGCAGGTCAAGAGCGCCGTGCTCCTTGCGGGACTCCACGCCGAGGGTATGACGCGGGTCGTCGAACCGCTGTCCACGCGCGACCACACGGAGCGGGCGCTCGAAGCATTCGGTGTACAGGTCGAGCGGGCTGGAACCGCGGTCGCCATTCGCGGCGGCCAGCGGCTGATTGGCGGCACGCTCCATGTGCCTGGCGACATCTCGTCGGCCGCGTTCTGGATGGTGGCGGCGGCGGCGCTCCCTGGCTCCGAGGTGATCATCGAGCACGTCGGGCTCAACCCGTCGCGCACCGGGATCATCAACGTGCTCCGGCGTATGGGCGCGGATATCAGGCCGGCGATCGCGCACGCAGCGGCGGGCGAGCCGATCGGGACGATCACGGTCCGCCATGGCAACCTCGTCGCTGCGGAGATCACCCCGGACGAAGTGCCCGGCGTCATAGATGAGCTGCCGGTCCTTGCCGCGCTCGCGACCCACGGCGGCGAGCTGGCGGTCAGCGGCGCACAGGAGTTGCGCGTCAAGGAAAGCGATCGTATCTCCGCCCTCGCTGACGGGCTCCGCCGCATGGGAGGCGAGATCGATGAGCAGCCCGACGGGTTCCATGTGCGCGGGCGTAACCGGCTCCGCGGGGGCGAGGTCGACGCAAAGAACGACCACCGGCTTGCGATGGCGTTCGCGATCGCGGCGCTCGGCGCATCGGGGCCGACGGTCATACACGATGCCGGCGCGGCGGCGGTCTCGTATCCTGAGTTCTTTTCGGTGCTCGAATCCCTGCGCGCGTGAAGACCGATAAGCTGTACTTGGTGGGATTCATGGGTGCCGGCAAGACCAGCGTGGCCCGCGCGCTCGGCCGGCGCATCGGCTGGCGCGTCGAGGATATCGATCACCGCATTGAGGCGCGCGAACGTAGGCGCGTCGCCGACATCTTTGCCCGCGAAGGCGAGCCATACTTCCGCAACGTCGAGCGCACGATACTGCAGGAGCTGCTGCCCGAGCGCCACATGATCGTGTCCACGGGGGGCGGAACATTCGTCGACCCTGAAAATCGCACCACGATGCTGGCCGATGGCGCCGTCGCGTGGCTCGACGCGCCGCTCGAGCGCGTGATCGAGCGCGTGCCTGCCGATGGCCGCCGTCCGCTCGCTGCTGACCGCGTGCAGATGGAGCAGCTCTACACGCTTCGGCAGGCTTCCTACTGCCAGGCGCACGTGCGCATCGACGCGTCGCGGCCGGTACCTGAGATCGTCGAGCGTTTACTAGAATGGATCGGCTATTGATGCCACGGGCCTGTCTGTGCGGCGCGGACCTTCTTGCCTCGCCGAAGCAGCAAAGCTGCGAAGGCGGGTGAGGTCCGCGGAATAGATGAAATATCTCGTTATCAGTGACATCCACGCCAATCTCGAGGCGCTCGACGCGGTCCTGGCTGCCGCCGGCGACTGGGATCACGCGCTCGTCCTCGGAGATTTCGTCGGCTACGGCGCAGATCCGAATGCGGTCATCGATCGCGTGCTGGCACTTCCTTCCGCGACCTTCATTCGTGGCAATCATGACAAGGTGGGCGCCGGCCTCGAGGACACCGACGGCTTCAACTATCTGGCCCGACACGCCATCACGTGGACCGCAAACGCGCTCACCCAGGAACATCGGACGTGGCTGGCGGCGCTCCCGAAGGGTCCCCTGGTCGTCGACCCGATGGTCGAGATCTGCCACGGGGCGCCGTTCGACGAGGACGTCTACATTTTCGACGACCTCGACGCGATGCGCGCGCTTCGTGCCTCGGAGCGCCCGCTCTGTCTTTTCGGCCACACGCACGTGCCGGCCGCGTTCGTGTTCGACAGCCAGCTGCGGACCATCGGCTCGCTCCGCGGCGCGCGCGTGGACATCTCCGTCAACGACCAGGCGCGATACCTCGTGAACTGCGGCGCCGTCGGACAGCCGCGCGACGGCGATCCGCGTGCGGCGTTCGGGATTCTCGACACCGATACGCGCTCGCTTACGCTGATACGGGTTGAGTACGACGTGGCCGCGGCACAGGCCAAGATCATCGCCGCCGGATTGCCGGACGTCCTCGCGCAGCGATTGGCCGTAGGACGTTGACTCCCAAGATGAACTCCTTGGGAGTTGGAAGTTGGGCGTTGGAAATTATCGCCGTCGGAGTCATCTTAGCGGGCTGTGGCGGGTCGAGCCATGTCACCGGTCGCGTGACGAAGCTGGAAAATGGACCGCTCGTTGGCGCGACTGTGACCATTGATGGTCTGAAGACCCACCGTCAGCTCGTCACCGACGCCGCGGGTCGATTCGAGTTCCCTGCGCTTACGGCCGGCGCGTACAACCTCAAGGCCGAGATGCCCGGATACGTGATGGAGACTCGTCCCGGCGTAGCCGTTGCCCGCGGCGCAACCGCGAGCGCCGACTTCGTCCTCCACCCCGCATGTCTTGAAGAGGGCTCGTACGTCGATGGCGGGCTGTCGTGGGGCCTCCAGGCGGCCCAGGCCATTCTGCACGTCCGCATCGGCGCTGCCTCTGCGGCGGATCGCTGGATCGTCAACGACCTCTGCGTCGTCGGTATCGACCACACCGCGACGGTCATCAGCATCCTCAACATGGGTCAGGAGAGCGGCTCGATCCCTGCCACCATACACATCGTCAAGGACGGACGCACGCCACTCGGTCGGGGCGAAGAATACGTCGCGTTCTTGCGGTGGGAGGCTGCGATTGGACGCTATCGACCGATTGCCGGGCCGATATTCATGATCCCGGTGCGCGACGACAAAGTCGTGTGGAATCGTACCGACACGCCGACCATCCGCGACGGTGAAGACGTCAGCAAGGCGATGGCCGCCCTGTATGCCCTTCTGAAACGGTAGCCACCCTTGCGCTTCCTTGGGTTGTTCTCCGTGTCTCCGTGACTCCGTGGCCCGTGACGGCGACTGTCGTTACGAATTGAGATCTTTGGATTTGGGGTTTGGGGTTTGGGGTTTGGGACTTGGCTCGCGCTTTCTGAGTTCAGAAGCGTAAGCGTCTGCCGCGGCGCGTGAACCGAGAATCCAACCGACGACTACCCCGAGCAGGAGGACGCCGGGGATATAGAGGAAGTGCGCAGCGGTCGGCATCAGCTGCGAGAGCCTCGTTTCATGTCCGATTCCAGTCGCTCGACCTCGCGCTGCACGTAGGACAGCCGACGCGCGACCGAGACCAGGTACGCAAACAGCGCCAGCCAGACGAACGCATACGCGATGACCAGTAGAGGTGCGGCTGGCAACTGATCCTGCGCGGGCAGTTGTGACACCGGCACGAACTCTTCCTGTTGTTGCGGCTGCGGTTGCGGCTGCGGCTGCTGCGCCGCCAGCGGTGCGCAGAGCAACAGAACCGAAATCCCTATTGCTCGTACAAGACACACTCCGTGTCTCCGTGTCTCCGCTTGCCCGCCGAAGCCGTGGCGAAGGCGGGTGGCCCGTCTCAGCAAAAAGCGCATAGGGTTACTCATCGAGCGAAAGGTAGAGTGCGTCAAGCCGCGCGCGCTGCTCTTCCAGGTGCACGCGGAGCCTCAGTAACAGCACGAACAGGAGCAGGAAGCAGGCGACGCTGAACCAGAGCGCCAGCCCCATGTCCACGGGCAACGTCGGCACGACCGTCGTGGCCGGGTGGATCGTCCGCCAGTAGTTCACCGACACGTAGACGAATGGCACATTCGCCATGCCGAACAGCGCCAGGCCGGCGGCGAGCTTGTCCGAGCCCGGGCCGCCATACTTCCGCACCAGGAGGTATGCCCACGCCACCATCCATCCCATGAGGCTCGAGGTCAGGCGAACGTCCCACTGCCACCAGACGCCCCATGCTTTGCGCGCCCACAGCGGTCCCGTCACCAGCACGATGGCGCCGAACAATACCGTCAGCTCCGCCGCCGCGTACGCAAGGCGATCCTGACGGGGCGAACCGCGGAAGAGGAATCGCGCGCTCGCGATCCCGCACACGATGGCCGACAGCAGAAAGATCCACGCCGACGGCAGGTGGTAGTAGAAGATTTTCTGCACGAGCCCCATCGTCGACTCGTAGTCGGCGTTGGCAATGAGGAACGGTGACGCCGCAAACATCACGGCGCACAGACCGGCAAGGGGCATAAACCATTTGGGCATCGATGGATCCTACCGTTCACCCTTCTGTGTTCGAAGTTCTCGGTTCGTGTTCAGGTTCATGTTCGGTTCAGAGTTCCCGGTTCGAAGTTAGCGGTTCGACGTTCGCCGCCGGTGCCGCGCGGAACGCAGAACATAGAACCACGAACACAGCACCGAACCTGAACACGAACTGAGAAGCGAGAACTCAGAAGCGTGAACACGTCCGTTCAGGTTCAAGCGTAAACAACTTCGTTCAGGTTCAATCTGTCATCAACGGCTCGAATGTCCAGAGCGCGAGCGTGACGAACACCACGTCAAGCGCGACGAGCAACGCCACCCAGAACCGCACGAGAGACAGCTCCACGTCGGGCTCCAGGAGAGCCGCCGTCGCGCGGACGCCGGCAATGATGACTGGAACCGTGATCGGATACAACAGCACGGGCAGAAGGACGTCGCGGCTGCGTGCCCGCACCAGCATCGCCGAAAACAGCGTTCCGACAGCCGAGAAGCCAATAGTGCCGCTGATCAGGACCGCGCTCAGCCAGAATGGATGCGACAGCAGCGGTGCCTGGAAGAGAAAGGCCACGAGCGGCACCAGCACGAGCTCCGCAGCGCTGAGCAGGGCGATGATGCCCAGGAGCTTGCCGACGTAGATTGCCGGCCGAGCGGCGGGCGCCATCAGGAGCGCGCGCAACGTCTCCGACTGCCGCTCGCGCTCGAACGTCCTGCCAAGCGCGAGGGTCCCCGCGAAGGCGATCGCGATCCAGAGGATCCCTGCGGCGCCATCCTCGGGCGCCTTCCCTTCCTTTACCAGCGCGAACGCAAAGAACAGCACGCACGAGATGGCGAAAAACAGCGTCGTGTACGCGATCTCGAGGCTCCGGACTTCGACGGTGAGGTCCTTCCGCAGCACGAGCCACGCAGTCCGGCCAAATGTCACGAGACTCCGGTGCGGCCCATGACGGTGCGATAGGTCGATCGAAGCGCATCCGGACGAGCGACCGTGTCGACCATCCGTCCGTCGCGCAGGAATAAGGCGCTGTCGAGAAGGCCGTCTGCCAGGTCGAGGTCGTGGGTTGCGAGGACGACAATGGCGCCCTCGGCGCGCAATCCGCGGAGCCTGCCAACCAGCGCCGCAGCCGACGCGTCGTCGAGCCCGGTGAACGGTTCATCGAGCAGCACGAGCCGGGGTCGATGAATCAGCGCACGCTCCAGCGCTACGCGTTGCCGCATCCCCCTCGAGAAACTCGCGATCGGGTCGTCCGCACGGTCCGAGAGACCTGCCTGCTCGAGTGCAGCCGAAGCAGCCGCCCGCGCGTTCGCCGCACCATACAGGCCAGCAAAAAAGGTGAGATTTTCGTGTGCCGTCAGTTCGGGATAGAGGAACAGATCGTGGCCAAGGATGCCGATCGTCCGGCGAAGCGACGCCCCGGTGGGCTTCGATGTGTGGGGGCCATACCTGATGTCACCCTCGCTCGGACGCATCAGCGTCGCGAGAAGCGCGATCATTGTCGACTTGCCTGCCCCGTTTGGGCCGAGCAGCCCGAGGATCGTGCCGCTGCCCGCGCGGAAGGAGATGCGTGAAAGGGCGCGTCGCCGGCCGAAATGACGCGAGACGTCGGCGGCCGTTACCTGGTCGAAGTCGATGATCACCTAGGCGGCAAGGCCCTCACCGCCTCCCCGCGGACTCGCCTCGTCAAGCTCTCCGTAGATCTGTTCCAGCTCCGCGACGAGCCGTTGCCTGCGCGCCACGTCCTTCGCCGATTCGTCACCGCTGCGAATGCGCTCCTCGATGCGCGCCAACTCGCCGAGCAGCGTGTCACGGCGCGACATCAGCTTCGACCGCGACTCGCGCGATCCCGACCCGCCGGGCCGCGCAAGCCAGAGCCCAAGCAGGCCGATGGTCGCCGCGAGGCCGAGCGCGACGTTCCTGGGCGTCGAGCTGTGGACCGGCAGCCCGGAGATCTGCATCGTCAGCGTGCCGCCCGCTGGCATGGCAGCGCCGTTTGCCAGGATGAAACTGGTGCCGTCCTCGGACTTGACGTCGCCAACGGTCGTGAACTGCGGCGACGACATCGCCAGGGTCCCGAGCTTTTGTGAAGCGACGGTCACCTGCTCGATCGGCACGGGCCACTTCTGCGTCATGGTCAGCGTGGCGCTGCTGAAAGGCATTTGAAATCCGACCTGGACGGGCGTTATGCCGGATGCAAAAGGACCGGTCACCGTGATCCGTGCCCCGCCGACGATGGCCTGAGGTGACGATCCCTCGAGTGTGAACGCGCCGGCCGCCTCCGCCGGAAGATCGATGATGAGCGGCCCACCGATATCAACTCGCGCCCGGGCGTTGTTGACGATCTCCAGCATGTAGTAGACCCGCATCAGGTCGTCGGGATATTCGATGACGATGCGGCTATTGCCGCCGAGGATCACCGCTCCACGCACCGGCGGGGCGGCGGCGGCTTGCGTCTCTTCCTTTGTGCGCCGCTCGGCTGCTTTCGCAAGGTCCGCCACCAGGATCAGGCGAAGGCCTCCGGAGGTCGGGACGACAAACGGATCGGAAGCCAGCTTCTCCCCGTTGACGACAGCCTCAGCGCGCCCGTTTGCGCCTGCGGGCAGACCTTTGAACTCGGCACGTCCCTGCTCGTCAGTGACCGCAGTCCTCGTCGTATCGCCAACCGTCATCGAGACCTTCTGGCCGATGATGTTGTTGCCGATGGATTCACGGACCACGCGAACTGTGATCGTCCCGGTCTGCAGGTCCCCGGCAGGTATCGCCTTGCCGTTGATCAGCGAGGGGTCAGGCATCTGAACTTGTGCGCCTACGGTGCTCGCGACCCCGAGCACCAAAGCCAGTCCGCCAAACCTCGTCAAAGCTCCTCTCACCAATCCCCCATCTGATATCCGCAACCCTTGCAGAACCGCGCGTC
>DAIRVG010000054.1:0-2668 GCA_036802945.1 Vicinamibacterales bacterium | reverse complement strand
CCGTGCCGCAGGCGATCGTTTCCGGAGCCGCTTGTCGAGCTCCATCTGGATCGCCTCGCGGTATCCGCTGCCCGCATCGAGCTGCCGCAGCAGGCCCGCGGCGCGCCCGCGCAGCCTCGCGTCCATCTCCACGAAATCCTTGTCCGACACCTTCCCCATCGCGTGGTCGAACTCGAGATCTTTGATCGAACGCAGCACCAGCGACTTCTCGCGTTCGAGCGCGGCACGGGTGCGCCCACCGAAGATTTGGGGGCCCGCAGGGGCGTCCTCCCCCGCCAGCGGCGAGCACGTCCGCCACGCGGCGACGCCGACAGCTGCCGCACCGAAAATCACGCAGCTGAGAACAATGATGGCCGCGGGGCTCTGGCCTTCCGAGAGGAAGACGACAATCGTGGCGCCCATGAGACCGGCGAGCGTGAAGAACTGCCAGGGCTGAAGCGGCTGGGGTTCAGTCGAGGTTGCGGAGCTCATCGTCCAGGCGTGCATTGAGAGTGGGATCGAGCGCCGCATCGCCCGCTGCGGCAAGCGAAGGCCGCGATGACCAGCGGCGAGCCGTCACGACGACGCCAATCAGCCCCGCCAACGCCACGAGGTATGGAAACAGCCACGCGAGGCGGTTGAATCCCTTGTCGATTGGCGCGGTGAGCACGTCCTGGCCACCAAAGTCCTGCACAAAGGCGGCTAACACGGCGTCGTGATCCTTTCCCTCGGCGAGGAACTGTTGAAGCTTGGCTGTCTGGCTGGCGTGCCCCGGGCAGTTCAGCATGCCGCAGGAGCCGACCGGATGCCGGCAACCGCAGGTGCAGATGATCTCGTTTTCGAGCTGGCGATGCAGGGCGCTTCGCTCCGTCACCTGGACATTCTTCCCCTGGGCGAGAAGCGTCGAGGGCCACAGGAGCAGCGAGAGCAGCAGCATCGTTGTGGTCGCCGCGCCGGCGGGCATCGAAGCGAGCGCGAATGAGAAGACGGTTTCGGGCAATAGCGCGATGCCCGTGCCGATAGCCAGCACGCCGAAGCCCGCCCAGACCCAGTTGACCAGCGGGTTGACGATGATGCCCATGCTCGCGCTCTGATCTTCGACGCTGAACGCAGGCATCACGAGATACAGATCTTCGGCAAAGCCGCGACGAATGGCCACCTCGGTCGTCGGCTCCTCTTCATGCTTCCGGTAGAACCACCGCGCGGGGTACATCCGGGTCAGTTCCTTGCCGTCGCGAAACACGGTGGTGTCCGCCGTGATCATCTGCTTCTGGCCGTCGTCGGTGACCTTCACGCCGTTGAGGAGCACCGTAAAGTCGCCCACCTGGACCTGCTGTCCCGGCTTGAGCGACACCTGCTCTTCCTTCTGGAAGCCACTGCCTGCAAAGCCCAGGAAGATCAGCACAACGCCGACATGGATGATGTAGCCACCGTATCGCCGCTTGTTCCGTGCGACGAGTCCGATGGCAGCCGTCAGGATGTCCGTCCCCGTGGCGCCCTGCCGCACACGGGCGCCGCGCCAGAACTCCTGCGCGATCGTGCCGACGACGAACGCGCTGAATGCAAAGCACAGCCCTGAGGCCCACACGCGCACGCCGAGCGCAACAACCGTGACGCCGACGACGAGCGCACACCCACCGGGAATCAGGAAGGAATCCCTGAGATTGATCAGCGTCGACTTCCGCCACGCTGTCAGCGGGCCGTAGCCAGTCAGGAACAGGAGCATGAGGCCAATCGGCAGCATCCACTTATTGAAGAACGGCGGTCCTACCGTCAGCCGCTGACCCGTAATCGCTTCGCTCAGCGTCGGGAACATCGTCGCGAAGAGGACGAACACGGCCGCGAAGAGGAGGATCCAGTTGTTGATGAGGAAGGCGGCTTCGCGCGAGACCCACGAATCGAGCTCGTTCCGGGAGCGCAGCAGAGGCAGCCGATACAACACGAATCCGAAGCTCACCACGACGATCGTGACCATGAAGGCGGTGAACATCCGGGCCAGCGCGATGTCTTCACCGAATGCGTGCACTGACTGCACGATGCCAGACCGCGTCATGAACGTGCCGAAAATGGTCAGGAAGAACGTGATGATCACCAGCGAGACATTCCAGACGCGCAGCATGCCGCGCTTTTCCTGGACCATCACCGAGTGAAGAAAAGCGGTCGCCGTGAACCACGGCAGCAGACCCGCGTTCTCGACCGGATCCCAGCCCCAGTACCCGCCCCATCCAAGCTCTTCGTACGCCCAGATCATCCCGAGGCAGAGGCCGAATGACAGGCAGAACCACGAGATCATCGTCCAGCGGCGGACCGCGCGGAGCCACGAATCATCGAGGTGACCGGTAATCAACGCCGCCATGCCGAAGGCATATGGGATCGTCAGCCCGACGAAGCCGAGATACATCGTCGGCGGATGGATCGCCATGTAGAAGTTCTGCAGCAACGGGTTGAGGCCGCGGCCGTCGGCCGGCGCCGACGTGATGAAGGTATCGAACGGGTTGTTGTGGATCACCATCAGGAACAGGAAGAACATCTCGACCATCGAGATGATGGCGACGACGTAGGGAATCAATTCCCTGTGCCGCTCCCGATTCACATAGACGGCTGTGCTGCCAAACATCGACAGCATGAAGACCCAGAACATGATCGAGCCGTCGAGCCCGCCCCAGTACGACGTGATCTTGTAGAAGAG
>DAIRVG010000053.1:0-34371 GCA_036802945.1 Vicinamibacterales bacterium | reverse complement strand
GGGTTTGGTCGTACTGCTCCATCACGGCACGCCACGCGGTCGCACGGCACGGCCCATCAGTCTGGTCTGCCATTCAGAAGGCGAAGGGGCACCGGCAAATCCATCGCATCACTGGTTCCAACGACGTGCCGTCGGCGCTGGGTGGCTGGTACGTGATGAATTGCGCCTGGCCACCGGCGCGTTCCAGTGGCATCACAGCGATAGTTGGATACTGGCCAGTTGGTCCGCGGCGAGCCAGTGTGTCGTGGCGCGCCGACCGTCAAGCAGTCCGGTCGCCGCTAGTGCGAATGCACCGCTGCAGATGGAAGCGATCCGGCAGCCCCGCTCAGCCGCGCGATCTGCGACATCGTGATCGCGCGCATCTTCGCCAGCCGCTCACGCTGGAGCGCCTTGCGAGTCATGCGGCGACGAGTACCCGTATGCTCAGCCGACGGTTCACCGAGCGGACCGGCACGACGCCATTACAGTGGATCCTTCTGGCACGAGTACGGCGCGCACAGCAGTTGCTGGAGACGACGAGGCATTCGGTTGAACGCATCGCCACTGAAGTGGGATTCGGAGCCGCGCCCGCATTCCGCGACCGCTTCAACCGGATCGTGGGGACAAGTCCACAACGATACCGCCGCGCCTTTCGTCGCTAAATTGGGAGCACGGGCCAGCCGTGTCAAACGCACATGTCAGTGTGGCGTTGCAGCCACATCACATCCATAACTGACGAGCGTCAGCTGCGATTCGCTCCAGGAATTGAGCACCGGCCTAATGGCCGATTCGGAACTAATGGCCAACGTCGTGCATGTCTCGCTCGCCCGCATGAGAGCCTGGTATCCGTTCATGTTCGCAGTGCTGCTGTCGTCATGCGGGAGCGGCGAAGTAAACACGCCCACCTCACCTTCACCCTCGCCTTCACTCTCGCCCGGCGCGGTCGCGCCGACGATTAACTACCAGGTTTCGGGGACTGTCCGTGACGGTGAGGGGGCGCCCGTCGGAGGTGCGAGTGTCTTCGTAGGCGTGATTTCCAAGTGGCCCACGCCGCGCTTTTCGACGACCACGGACGCGACCGGCACGTTTCGCGGCGATCTGCCGTCGGGGTCGTACCAAGTTCTTGTCACCAAGCCTGGCTTTGAAGATGTCTTTCGTAGCGTCTCGGTCTCGGGAGACACGGTTTTCGATCTCACGATTCGCGCCGGCATATATATCGTCGGCAAGGTCCTGGAAGTGGGGGTCGGACCTCTCGATGACGTCACGGTCGAAGTGATCTCCGGTCCCGGTACCGGCCGGAGCACATTGACGGGACATCCGATTGCGGGTCAGTACCTTCTGGACCACCTGTTGCCTGGGGATTTAACGCTGCGTGCGAGCAAAGCCGGGTACGAAACCCTGGAGCAGACCGTGCGCGCAATGACGAACATCGGCAACATCGATTTTTCGCTGAAGTGGGCTTACGGCACATGCCTGCAGTCGGTCACGCCCGTATCCTTCGCTCCGTATCCGTCTGCTGGAGGAATTGAGACGGTAACGGTGAGCGCGACTGCGGGGCGACGGTGGACTGTCACGCCCGACAGCCCTTGGATGGAACTCCTATCGCCTGCGACCCAGACGGGATCAGGGCAGGTGATGTTCCGTGTGTTGTCGAACCCTGCAGGTCCAATGCTTCCGCGAAGAGGCGCGCTGATGATTCGGTGTAGTGGCTCTGAGGGGCAGAACGTTTGGGTCAACCAGAATCCCGCGTGTCAGGTGCGCTTGGAATCGGCGCCTGATTCGCCAGCAGTGTTCGGCGCAGATGGTGGAATCGGGCATCTCCTTCTGCACGTCGGAACGCCATCCTGTCGATGGCAGTTCACAAGTCAGACGGACTGGATTCGCACCAACGGTATCAGTCAGTGGAGCGGGGATCTATCAGTCGGCGTCTTTTTCGTCGTCAGTAGCAACGCGACTGGAATGGAGCGGACCGGAACCATTGTGGTTGGCGAGACGCCGTGGCAGGTCACACAGCGCCGATGAATGGCCTCGCGGAGGGACGCTTGACTCGTCGGGCAGCGATTGTTTGCGGCCTCGAGCCACGGACAGTAAGTCCGGCGTCGCCGGCAGAAGCGGATACACGATACAAAGTACAGCGCACAAACACCGCTGAGGGTGAGGGCGTAGAATGTTCGCGTGCGGCATTCGGCGCTCGTCCGCGTCACGCACTGGCTCACCGCAGCGAGCTTCGCAGCGCTTGCTGTCAGCGGTATCGCCATCCTGCTCGCGCATCCGCGTTTGTACTGGGGCGAGACCGGCGCCCTTGGCACGCCTTCGCTCGTCGATCTTCCGCTGCCGATGCTCCTGACCGGCCAATCAGGCTGGGGACGCCACCTGCACTTTCTGTCTGCGTGGATCTGTGTCCTCACCGGTATGGCGTACGTGTCGGGTGGCATGGCGGCCTGTCATTTCAGAAATGATTGGTTTCGCTCTGCGGAGCCGCCAAAGTACACGCTTCTGCAGCGAGTCATGTACACGATCGTTGTGTTCGTGCTGTTTCCGTTGATGATCTGGACGGGATTCGCGATGTCGCCGGCGATCACATCTGTCTTCCCGGGTTTCGTGACTGCGCTCGGCGGGCAGCAATCGGCGCGCACGATTCACTTTATCGTGGCGAGCCTGCTGGTGCTCTTTGTCATCGGCCATGTCGTCATGGTGGCGGTCGCGGGGTTCAGCCGACAGGTCACCTCAATGATCCTGGGCGGCGAGAGTCTCGCTCGAGAGAGCCGGACATGAGCCGGCTTCTGACGCGCCGAAGGCTGATTACGACCGGACTGACTGCGATCGCGGGCGCGTCCGGGCTCGCCGTCGCTGCGCGCGTTGCCGGTGAATACGGACTGATTCCCCCGGATCACGGCGGCATTTACGGCGTCGGCGAGACGCTGACGTATGCGTCGCAGCGCCTACTGACCTCTCGCGGCTCACTCGCGCGTGAATTCAGCGCGAGCCAGATCTCGACCGTCGCTCCGATCAACGGCCCGACACCATTGACTTTTGACTACCAGCAGCTGCTCGCCGGGACGTTCCGCGATTGGCGCCTGGAACTTGACGGTCTCGTCGCGCGGCCCGCATCGTTCTCGCTGGCAGACCTGCATCACTTCCCCGTCAGCCGTCAGATCACCCACCAGGCATGCGAAGAAGGATGGTCGTTCATTGCCGAATGGATCGGCGTCCGGCTCTCGGACGTCTTGAACACGGTTGGTGTCAGCCCGCGCGCGAAGTACGTCGCGTTCTTTTCGTTCGACGATTTCTGGGAAAGCCTCGACATGCCTGACGCGTGGCATCCACAGACGCTGCTGGCGTACGGGATGAATGGGGGCGAGCTGCCGACGCCTCACGGCGCGCCGGTTCGCCTGCGCGTCCCTCGCCAGCTTGGATACAAGAGCCTCAAGTACCTGCGCCAGATTACCGTGGTCGATTCCTTGAAAGACATTGGCGGGGGACTGGGATCGATATCGCCGGATCTCGGATATTCCTGGTACGCGGGAATCTAAGCATCACTATTCGACGCGGCGTTGTGATGAACCACGCACACGACCGCTGGCGGTGGGCGTCGCGTCGATCAGCGCGCGTCGATCAGCTGCTGGGACGTGCGGACCGCCTCCGTCGCGGTCACATGATCGTGCCCAATTGGACCGAAATGCGCGGTCACGCGCTCCGGGGCATCGGACGTTCGTGGAGGAGCATCCAGGACGTGCCGAACTTGTCCCGGAGCATCGCAAAGCGGAAGGCGAAAAAGGTTTCCTCCATCTTCATGAAGATCTCGCCGCCGTCGGTGAGCAGGGCATAAATCCGCTCGGCCTCGTCTGTGCTGTTGACGATGAGGGTCAGGTAGGCGCTGCGCATCGGCTGGAAATGGTCGGGCGGGACGTCGGCCCCGAGGAGCTCCGTCTCTCCGATGCTCATCCGGGCATGCAGGATGGCGTTTCTCCAATCGGGCGCCACGTTGGTTGCATTCGGCGACTCGCCGTGGGTCATCATCATCGTGATTTTTGCGCCGAGATGCTGTTCGTAGAAACGGAATGCCTGCGCGCAGTTACCGCCATAGTTGAGATACGTGAGTAGTTTCATGGACTCGTATTTTCCTTTCGGGACACGATCCTGGATGGATCTCCCCCACTGATACGTCGAACGGGGAGCCGCGAAATCGACATCTACTACGAATGGAGACGGCACCCGGGATCCGGGACCCGGGATCGGGGGCCGGAAATTTGTGCTCAGCCGCGACCAGCGGGACGAAATTCGGCCTCAGGCCGTCGTGCCGATCGACTTCCAGTTTTTGATTATGTGGTCAGCCGTGCGCCACGCCAGCGCCTGTATGGTGTGTGTCGGGTTGTGCGCCCCGCTCGTTCCCATCACCGAACCGCCCAGAATACCGAGGTTCGGCACTTCATGAGACATACCCCATCGATCGACGACGTTTGTCTCGCGGTTGTCCCCCATGCGCGTACCGCCGTATGCGTGCGTTGAGGCGGCCATGGGGCCGCCCACTGGTCCGCGCTGCACGGCGATCGCGCCGGCCGCGCGGTACCACTGCTCCATCTTGTCCTGGGCGAACATCGCGATCTTCTGCTCGTTGTCCTTGAACTCTCCCGTGATACGAATCACCGGCAGGCCGAGCGGGTCCTTCACGACGGGATCGAGATCGAGGAAGTTGTCCTCGTACGGCAGGGTGGTCTTCTGGATGTACGAGCCATGCGCGCGATCGGCGTTCTGTCTGATGAATGCTTTCCAGGGTGAGCCCCAGTTTGGCGCAATCCCAAAGGTGCTCATACCGGACGCCGCGATCGGTCGTCGGTCGGACATCGCCCAGAGATTGCAACCCCCAATGAAGTCCAGGCTCGAATGGTCAAAGTTGTCGTCGGCCCAGTTGTCGACGGCGACGCCTTGCGCAGGCAGCCCGTACCAGGCCTTGATGTCGAACGGAAACAGGGCCGTTACCGGAGCACCCGTGTGATGGCTGAAATAGTGGCGCCCCACCTGAGCGTGATTGTTTGATAGCCCCTTCGGATAGGCCGCGGACCTCGACAGCAGCAACAGTCGAACGTTCTCATATGTGTAGCACGCGAGGAGGACGACCTTCGCCGGCTGGATGAATTCTTCGCCGTTGTTCATGTAGGTGACGCCGCTCGCTCGCCCTTCGCCATCGACGTTGATTGACGTGACGATCACACCGGTAACCGCTGCGAAGCGGCCCGTCGCCTGTGCTCGAGGAATCGTGGTAACGGCCGTTGAGTTCTTGGCGTCGACGTGGCAGCCGCCTGTATTGCAGAACCCGTGATACATGCAGCCGGAGCGATTCTGGTAGGACCGGGAATTGATGGCCGCCGGCCCGGGGAACGGTTGCCATCCGAGGGATCTGGCGGCTCCCGCCATCTTCTCGTGAAAGGCGGTCCACCGGAGCGGCGGCATGGGGTACCCGCGTCTGCGCGGGCCTTCGAACGGATTGCCCCGCGGATCGAGTTTTCCGTTGACGTTACCCGCCTGGCCAGACACACCGACTTCGTACTCGATCTTGTCGTAGTAGGACTCGATCTCGTCGTAGCCGAACGGCCAGTCCTCGACGGTGGACCCCTTGGGCACGCGCGACGCGCCGTAGCGGCGCGTGGTCTCGCTCACCACCTTGAAGTCCCAGGGATTCAGACGCCAGTGCTGCGCCCAGTAGTGGAGGCTCGTGCCCCCGACGGCGTTCATCATCGGATGGCCGCCCTGCACGGCGTCTGTGGCGGCCGTTGCGCGAACGGTTGGCGCTTCCTGTTTCGTCTTGTGAGAAGTCAGCATTGGCCAGCCGCGCACGTTGTTCCGGATTTCGTCTGGCGCGAAATCGCGGCGCGTCATCGCACCGCCCGCTTCAAGGCCAATGACCTCGAGGCCTGCCTGCGCCAGCGGCAGCACGGCGATGCCACCCGCCGCGCCGAGCCCAATTACAACGACGTCCGTGTCTTTCAGCCTAGTCGCCACGGGCTCTCTCCTTCGGCTCCGACTCGTGTGCGGCCGTGTCATCACCAGAGTCATCGTGCGTGTCGTGACGCGCGGTCGCTTTCGTGAATCCAACGTAGTCGTACGCGGACTTGCGATTGGGTTTCAGCTGGTTCGCCTCGAGGCTCTTCTGATCGGCGGCGGACACAAGCGTCCGGACGCCCGGGTAGCCGAGCAGATCCCATCCCACGAAGTTGGCATTCCCACCATAGTAGGGGTCGCCGAACATGCCCTGACGGGTGTGGCCGAGGACCATGTTGAAGAACGGCGCGGAGCTCCCCGCGAAGCCAGTGGCACCGCCTGCCTCACAGTCGACCAGCACGGCATCGCGATCCGTCGGCGACAGCTCGAGAAACGACGAGCCGCGCGACGTGCGGGAATAGGCGTCGAGGGCTGAAAGGCCGGCCGCATAGGCCTGGCGGGACGACGCCAGGGCGCCGCCGAGCGCGCGGTCGATGTAGTGCGCGACGCGAGCCTCTTTCGCGCCCGGTCCGAGAGCATCGGACGGAATGAGCCGGTCCACGACCGCTTCGAGCAGGTCCGCTTCGGTGGCCGTGAGATTCTCAAACGCCTCGAGTGCGGGTATCGCTGTTCGTGCAGCCGGAACCTGGGCGGGCACGAGAGGCTCAGCGGGTGCGGGCGTCGAGAGCAGAATCACCGGCGTCGTGACCGCGGCTGCGCCGATCAGCCCCGCGCCTCGCAAGATGTCGCGACGCGTGATAACTCGCGGCTGTTCATCCATAGGCCAGTCTCCTTGCCTCAGCTTCTGAACCTGCGGGCTCTGGGCTGGAATTCTAGGTCGCGGGTACTGAATCCCAAAGGCCCGAGTGTCTGATTCCGGGGGCAGAGGCAGTTCCAAGCGGGGCGAGGTTCACGGAAGGGTTGTACGGAGATTCGACCTGACTCTCTATGCGAACGGCGGATTGGTGCGATTGCCTCGGCCGGATTTTGAGTCCCGCGCTTTTGCCGGTCTCACCGTCCGTTGCCGCGCGTTAGCGCGTGATCCAGGGCTTGAACTGCTCTTCCCTTTGGAGGCGCGTCGCGATCGATTCAGCCTGGCGCCGGTCGTTGTATTTGCCGATGCGGACGCGAAACATCCGCGGCGTCCCGGAGCCCGGCACGGTGACAAACGACGGATAGCCCTTGCCGGCGAGACGGCGCGCAATGGTCTCCGCTTCACCGCGATCGTTAACCGCCGCGACCTGCACGACGAACCCTTTCCCTGCAGGCTCGCCTGGGACCTGCGACAACGCCGTGTTCGTGGGCGCCGCACTCAGTCGCTTTGGTGAAGGTGCTGGCGCTGGTTTCGCGGGCGCCGAAAGCGGGACCACCAGCGTGCGCACGGGAGACCGCGGGGCCGCGACGGAAGCCGCAGGCGCGACCGATCGTTTGAGTGTTTCGTCGGGAGGCTCCTGCCCCTCGAGACGATCAGGGTATGTCAGTGTTTCCTGCGAGGCGACCGGCGTGTTGCTCGAGGAAGAAGCGGCCGACGTCGTGGCCTGCGGCTGGGTCGGTGTAGGCGCGGTCGGGTCGGTCAAGGCATCGACCGACGCCTCAGTTACTTCGCTCGCACGCTGTGTGCGGACGCCGCGGCCCACCATGACGCCGCACAGGAAGATCACCACCGCGACGACGGTGGAGGCCATGAAGAGGAAGACCAGCTGTTTTCCGTTCAGCTGAATCTCGCGTTGTCCCTCATCAGCCATTCTTTGAGTGGACGAAGTGTAGCACGCGATGACGAAACTGGATTCGATTTTTTCGCGCGCGGCTACGGAGCCGAAAGCCGATCGAGCGCGCGCCGCGCGTCGGCGTTCGCGGGATCGCGGGTCAACACAATCTGCAGTTCGGCGCGCGCCGCCGCAACGTCCCTCGCCTGGGTGTACGCGTCGGCAAGCGCCAGGTGCGCATCGATCTGGTCGTCGCTCCAAATCGAGATCTTCAGCTCATCGATCGCATCCCGCATACGCCCGTCGCGCAGATACAAGCGGCCCAGAAGCAGGTGCGCGGCGCGGTCGTACGGTGACAGGTAGATCGCCCGTCGTAGCTCCGCGATCGCCTCCGCGTCGCGCTCCGCCTGAAACAGCCGGCGGCCCGCGTCGAGATGGAACGCGGCCAGCTCGCGTTGATCGCGTTGCTCCGCCGCCACGAGCGCGTCCTCGACCCGAGGCGAGTTCGCGGCGTCGAGCGCCATCTTGATCCGCTCGAGACCTCCAGGTACGGCGTTTGTCCCGGCCTGCTTCACCTCCCACTCCGCATACGTCGAGGACAGCCGCTTCGCGAGATCCTTCTCCCGCTGCCCCTCGGCTGCATTCCCAGACGACTGCAACGCAACCCCGAGCACGTAATGCGCGGCATCGTCGGCGGGATTGCGGCGAACCGCCTCGCGCAGCCAGATGACCGCGTTGGGCGTGTCCCGCGCCAGCCAGTAGGCGTATCCGAGGTTGAAGGAGAGGTCCGCATCGTTCGGACTTGCGAGCACAGCCTGGTTGAACACCGACGTAGCAGAGGCGCCGGCCGTCGATGCCGCTGGCCGCCGGAGCTGCGCCACCCCCATGTCGTTGAGCAGCGTCGCGTCCGGCTTCTCGCGATTCAACTCGGCCAGGGCCGCAAAGGCATCCGCGTTGCGAGCGAGGTGGATGAGGGACACAGCGCCGAGAAACCTGGCGTTCCGCGACAACGGGTGATCCCCCGGCACCGGACGGACGATGTCCAGGGCCTGCTGATGCTCGCTCTGATCCGTGTAGACATTCCAGAGGGCGAGGCGTGCGCGTTGAAAGTCGGGAGAGAGCCGCAGCGCTTCCTTGAGGAACGCCGCCTGGGTCGCCGGGTTCCCGGCGAGTACGCCCTTCACGTACTGCTCGAGTGTGGGCAGCGACGGGTGACCCCGCTCCATCTGCTCCGTGGAGACGATGGAATCGGGCGCAAGCCGGCGCGCGACACGCGCGTAAACGGCAAAGAAGTCGTTGAGCGGACCGCTCTCGACAATCTCCGGGAACATGCGGCCGGTGTCGAGGCGGATGGCGCGGGCGCGAACGGTCAGCGTGTCGGCCTTGACGTCGAAGGCGCCGACAATCACCTGCGAGGCACCGACGACCTGACCCACGCGGATGATCGTGGCGTCGCTCAAAGTGGCAACGGGCGGCACTCGCAACTGCTCGAACGCGTGGAGGCGATCGTCCCGGGAAAGGGCGCGGGCGCCGAGTGCGACGAGATCGTCCGTTAGGACAACCGCTGAGGCTTCCGCCAGCCAATATAGCCGCGGCTCGCGCGACGCGTTTTCGAAGGGAACGACCAGTTGCCCCGCGCCGGCGGGCGTGAGCGATTGCGCCACGGTCGTCGTAATGCAAAATGCAACACTCACAATGCAAACAACGCACGCGCACGCCACGTCCAGTGAGCGTGTGGGATGTTTGCATTGTGAGTGTTGCATTTTGAATTTCGTCACCCTGCTATCCGCGCCGGTCTTACGAGCACCGACATCAGGCACTGGCCGGCGCCCGTTGCCCGGCACTGCTCCGTCCCTACTTCAACGTCCAGGTCGAAGAGGTACATCAGGCGGCGGATGGCCGAGGCGTAGAACTCGCAGAGCGGCTGCTCGGTCCGATCGCGCACCTCGCAGAAGATCGAGCCACGAATATCGATGGCTCCCATTCCCTTCCGCCAGCGCACGATCGCGCGGCTGCCCTTATAGGTGGTGCGGATCATCTTGCGCGCGAGGCGCATCACAAGGTGCACCCGCACGCCGGTCGGCGCGGCGCGGATCAGCGCGCGCTGAAATCCCGGCAGGTCGGCCACCGTCCATTCTGCGGTGTATTCGCCAGCACGCCCCGCGATGAGCCGGTACGGCTCGCCTTCCAAGCGCAGAAAACTGAGCACAGCGGCGAGCGGCGCAAGGCCGATCCGTCCGTCGCGGAGGCCGGCCGGATTGAGCCATGCCTCGTAGAACTCGAGCCGCGTTGGCAGCAAGTCGGCGATACCCTGGTGCAGGCTCGCGACAAGCAGGCGCCCGATGCCAGCATCATTCATGCGTAGCGTTTTCTGATAACGTTACCGCAGTCGGCAGCGGGCAGCCGGCGGGTCTGGCCCGCGGATGCGAAGCGCCCATTGCCCACTGCCTGCCGCCTACTGCGAACGAATGTGGACTGCAGCAATCCTTGCCGGAGGGCAGGCACGGCGGCTCGGCGGACGCGACAAGAGCGGGGCGCATCCCTTGTGCGCATCGTACCATCGAGGAATCGCCCATCGCCAGCGCTGGCTCCTTTCGACCCGGACGGACGATTGCTGACCAACGTGAAGACGCCCGGCGATTACGAACGGGCCCCGCGTGCTGCGGACGGCGAGCCGCGCTCAGCGTAGGAAAGCGTACCGCACCGGAATCGCAATCGCAAATCACGAATCGCAAATCACGAATCATCAATCGCTAATTACGAATGATTCTTCCCGTTCAGGACCGTCTTCGTGCGCACGTCGCGCGACTGTTGACAACGCTCTACTCGCTCGACGAGTCGTCTGCGACGCCCCCGATCGCCCTTGAGTATCCACCCAACCGCGAGCTCGGTGACCTTGGCACTCCGGTCGCCTTCGAACTCGCTCGCCGTCTCCGCAAAGCCCCTCGCGCCATCGCGCAGGAGATCGCGGGTGCGTTCGGATCGCTCGATGGCATCAGGCAGGTCACCGCGGCACCAAACGGCTATCTCAACTTCTTTCTCGAGCGCCGGGACTTCCTGCTGACGCGCCTTTCGCCCGAGACCGCGGCACCGCGGCCGTCGGCGGGCAAAGCTATCGTCGAGCACACGGCCATCAATCCGAACAAGGCGGCGCACATCGGCCACCTCCGCAACTCCGCGCTGGGCGACACGCTGGTGCGCGTGCTGCGGTTCCGCGGCATTCCCGTCGAAGTGCAGAACTACATCGACGACACAGGCGTTCAGGTGGCTGACGTGGTCGTCGGCTTCCGCGCGATCGAGGGAAAGACGCTCGAGGAGATCCACAAGATCGCCGACACGACGCAGTTCGACTACTACTGCTGGGACCTGTACGCCAGGGTGACGGAGTGGTACGGGCAGGACAAGGAGCGCCTCGCGGTCCGCGGCGAAACACTCCACGACATCGAGCACGGCGGCAACGAAAACGCCGAGATCGCCGCCTTCATCGCGGACCGGGTCGTCCGATGCCATCTGAAAACGATGGCACGCATGAACGTCGATTACGACCTCCTTACGTGGGAGGGCGACATTCTGCGGCTCAGATTCTGGGCGCAGGCGTTCGAGGTCCTCAAAGCCAAGGGCGCCGTCTACCTCCAGACCGAAGGACGCCTCGCGGGATGCTGGGTGATGCCCATCCAGGACGATGTGGAGGCGATGCCCAAGGAGGATGAAGACGAGGGAGAAGAGCGCGAGAAGGTCATCGTCCGATCGAATGGCGTCGTGACGTACGTCGGCAAAGACATCGCATATCAGTTCTGGAAGCTTGGATTGCTCGGGAAGGATTTCCACTATCGCGTCTTCATGACGCGGCCACACGGACCGCTCTGGGCGACGTGCACGACCGGCGGCGAAGGAAACCATCCGGAGTTCGGCGGCGCCGCGTATGTCTACAACGTTATCGACGTGCGGCAGTCGTATCTGCAGAAGCTGCTGAAGCAGGCGCTCGCTGCGGTGGGGCATCCGGAAGGCGCGGAGCGGTCGCATCATTTCTCGTACGAGATGGTGGCGCTCTCTCACGCGACGGCGCGCGAGCTGGGCTACGCGCCGCCGCCCGACTCGGAGGACGCGAAACGTCCATTCGTCGAGGTGTCGGGCCGAAAGGGGCTGGGCGTCAAGGCGGACGACCTGCTCGACACGCTGATTCGCTCCGCAGGCAACGAAGTCGGCAAGCGCAACCCGGAGCTCGACCAAGAGGAGGAGCGACGTATTTCGCGGATGATCGCCATCGCCGCCGTGCGCTATTTCATGATCAAGTTTTCGCGCGGCAAGGTCATCGCGTTCGACCTCGAGGAGGCGCTCAGTTTCGAGGGGGAGAGCGGGCCGTACATTCAGTACGCGGTCGTGCGGGCCAACAACATCTTTCAGAAGCTGGCTCAGCGCGATGGGCTCGACGAAGCGACGCTGTTGAAGGCCCTGAAAGACGTTCCGACCGGTGAGCTCGATGGCACGAACGGCAGCCACGAGCTGTGGGCGCTTGTCCTTGACGCCTCCCGGCTCGACGAAATCGTCGATCAGGTCATTCGATCGCTCGAATTCTCGGTGCTTGCGAAGTACGCGTTCACACTCGCCCAGTCGTTCAACGCGTTTTATCACCGTGCGCAAATCCTGAACGAAGAGCGCGATGATGTGAAACGATGGCGCGCGGCGGCAGTAATCTACCTGCGATCCCAGTTGACCAGAGCCCTCGACCTCATGGGAGTCGAGGTGCCGCCCAGGATGTGACGTCGGGTGCGAGGGGTGCGAGGGGTGCGAAGGGTGCGAGGGGTGCGAAGGGTGCGAGGGGTGCGAAGGGTGCGAAAGGTGCGAAAGGTGCGAGGACGTCCATGCCGGTGATCGCGATTGCGCCGTGCGGCAAGCTGCCCGACTACGAAGAATCGGTGCGCCGGGCCGGAGGCGATGTGCGCGCTCTCGTTCGGACTGCAGACTCGCCGGCCGACATCGTCGCGTCGGTGCAGGGGGTGCTGCTCACTGGCGGCGGCGACGTCCTTCCGGCGATTTATGGGGCGATCGCGCATCCGACGTTCGACCCGGCAGAGCCGGGCCGGGATGAATATGAGATCGAGCTCGTGCGCCTTGCCCTCGCCGCCGACCTGCCGGTGTTCGCCATCTGCCGCGGCATCCAGGTGCTGAACGTCGCCCGCGGCGGCACGCTCATCCAGGACATCGTCGACGAAGTCGGCACGACCGTGAACCACCGTGTCGTCATGCCGCAGCATTCGATCGCGCACGATGTCTGGATCGAATCAGGGTCGCTGCTCGAGCGCCTGATGGGCGAGCGCTTCGAAGCCGGCGAAGCGTGCCCGGTCAACAGCCGCCACCACCAGGCGCCGAAGGCGCTCGGCGAGGGACTCATCTCATCAGCAACCGCGCCCGACGGCGTCATCGAGGCGATCGAAGATCCGACACGCCGCTTCTGCCTTGGCGTGCAGTGGCATCCTGAAAACTTCTACAGGACGGGCGAGTTCCGTAATTTGTTCGAAGGGTTCGTTCAAGCCTGCAAGATCTGACCTACGGCGCGCAGGCTCGCTCCAGTGCATGGGCGCGCGAGCCGTCTCGACCGACGCCCGCCAGCAGCTCCCCGAAGGTCTGAAGGGGTGCGGTGTTTCCGCCGCGGCCAACTGCCGGCACGAGTGCCCACAGATCGGTGGCGGCGCGACCGTTTGCGTCGACCGATGTATCCGGCTGCAGCACGCCTGATGCCGATTCCACGTGGCCGACAGGGACGCAAAGCCCCGGATGATCGAAGGGCGCTCGCTCGAATCGTACGCGTTCGTCGGTCAGCGCCATCATGAAAGCGACCAGTGCGCTGCGCTCCTGGGCGTTCAGTCGGATGTTGCCTATGCCCGGTCCCAGGTTGCCGCCAGCCGGCACATCGCCGTTCCTCGCATAAAACTCCACGACCTGCTCCAAGGTCGCAGCTCCGCCGGTGTGAAAGTAAGGACCGGTCAACTCGACGTTGCGCAGCCCAGGGGATTTGAAGGCACCGTCGGCACGGCCGGCGGGCGTGCCGGGGAAGAGCGGCAGCCCGAACCCGTCGTTCCCGGCCGCACCAAGGTCGTCACCAATCTCGCTGACGCCGGTGCGGAAGAAGCCGAGACTGCGCGGATCCAGGGCATTGGCCGACAGAGCGGTCGTGAAACCGGCCGCCGAGAGCTCCGGTCCTTGGTGGCATTGAGTGCACTGCGACCCGCCGGCGCGGAACTCAGACAGGCCCTGTTGCTCGAGCGCTGAGAGCGCCGCGCCGTCGCCCGCGAGAAAGCGATCCACCGGCGTGTCGTCGGCGACAAGCGTCGCCTCGTATCCGTAAATCGCGAGGCCGAGGAAGAGCCCGAAGTTGTACGCCATCTGGGTGAACTCGTTCGCACCGTTTGGTACGGTGGCGCCCACGACAGTCCGTCCGTCGCTGTCGACGACCACTGCGCTCCTCCAGTAGGCAGGCTGGAATGCCGCGCGCACGAGCGAGGCGTAATCATGTTCCGCCCGCAGGCCAAGGCGTTCGGTGCTCGCCATTCCCCCAAGCACGCTGTCGCCGGTCGACACCTGTTGCCGCGCCAGCGGCGTCAGCGCCAGCAGCTTGCGGCCCAATCGCGGCCACGACCGGCCGTCAAAGGACATCTCGACGGCATTGAGAGGTGGGCCGACGGCCTGCGAAGCGAGGCTCGCATTGTCCAGGCGCACGGCCTCAGGCTCGAGCACGGTACCTCGCGCGACCAGCACGTTGGCGCGGCGATCCGAGTCGCCAAACGGCGTGGCGCCCGTGAAGAAGGCGCTTGCGCGGCCGTCCCAGAAGTTGCGGACGTAGAAGACGGCATTGATCACACTCGGCGAATTGCGCGAGGTCACCTGCCGCACCTTCACGCCACCGAGCGAGAACACTCCAGGGCCGCCGGTGTCCGCGCTGTCGTCAACCGCGCTCCCATCGGCGACATCTACGAACGTGCGCTGCACGACGCCTGCCGACCCGACGACCCGCCGCTGGTCGCGGACGACGGCCGACCTGTTGTCGGTGGGATTTGCAAACGCGTGGAATGGGAAGTCGTCGGCGGTCAGCATGAGGTTTGGGCGCAACCCTACGGCCGCATGCTGCGGATTCGCCATCTGGTTGCGGGCCCGATGATCGGCGCCGGCGTGGAAGTGACACGTCGCGCAGGCGGTCCGGCCGTCGCTTCCGACCTGCACGTCCCAGAAGAGCGCCTTGCCGAGCGCAACGAGGGCTTGGGGATCCGCGACGTAACGAGCGAATCCTGAGGGCTGCGGCACGGCCACGCCTCGAAGAGGAGCAATCGCGCGTTGCGCGGCCACGGTTGCCGACAGCCAGAGACACGCGCCAACGAGGAGGCACACTACTCCTCGCCCTCGGTGCACACGGAACCGGACACGTCGCGGGACGCTCATGGCTGGCGGGGCAGGCCATGTTACGCCGTCAACGCATCAATGGTCCAACGGGCACATCAATGATCCGATCATCGATTCAGAGATGGTGAAAGGTGCAGATAGTTTCCACGTGCGCCGTATTCGGAAACAGATCGATGCCGGCGAGTCCTTCGAGCGAATACCCCGCATTGACGAGCGCGCGCGAGTCCCGCGCGAGCGTTGCGACGTCGCAGGACACGTAGACAATCCGCGTCGGCATCAATCGGACAATTCCGTTGAGGGCGTCCTTCGATATCCCCGTCCTTGGCGGATCAACGATGAACGTGGCGTCGTGGCCAGACAAGCGGCGGCGGACGAAATTCTCGACGCTGGAGTGCTCGACGCGCACACGCTCGGCGAACGGGCGCGCGTTCTCCTCGAGGTCGCGTCCGCTGGTCAGATCCCCCTCCACGACTGTGACGTCCACCGCGCCGCGCGCGGCAAGCGAAAGTCCGAACAGGCCTACGCCGGCGTAGAGATCAACGATGGGGCCGTCCGGCACGAGGGCGGCCACGTGCCGTACGAGCCTCTCGAGAAGAAATCGATTCCCCTGAAAAAACGCGCGCGCGTCGCGCTGAAGCCGCAACGCGCTCGATTCATCGTCCGGCTTGACGAGAAGCACATCGGACACCGACGGAACCCCCGATAACCGCTCGACACTTCGGCGGTCGAGGACCTGTGCAGAGACGCCCGTGACCCCATCACGGGCGAGCACCGCAAATGGCGTCGCGGTGGTGCCCGGCTCGAGCTCGAGATGACACGCACGCTCGGACCCGGCAATGTTTTCGGCAATCTCAATCGACGCAAGGCCGGTCAGGCGATCGCGCCGGAGACATTCTTCAGCGGAGCCGATCCAGGCGACAGTTTCCGGAAGCATCTGCGCCGTCGGCCCGACCTCGCACAGCTCGTGACTACCTTCGCGCATGAACCCGATTCGCGTGTTGCGCACGTGCAGGCGCGCACGCATGCGATATCCCTGCTCGGGCGATCCGATGACGTCGGGTGCATCCGCCAGCGGCATCCGAGCGATGCGCGCAAACGCGTCTCGGATGATGTCCGCCTTGAGGTGCAACTGGCGTGGATAGTTGACATGAGCGAGCACGTTGCCGCCGCAGCGCCAGTCGGGGACGACGTCGCGGCGATCGGAAGACGCGGTCAGCACTTCCAGTGTGTCCGCGTAGAGGAGGCCCTTGGCCGCGCGCTCGATTCGCGCGCGAACGCGCTCCCCCGGGATGGCGCCCCAGACGAGCACGACCTGGCCATTGTGCCGCGCCAGCATGCGGCCTCCGGCGGTGGGCTTCTCTACGTCTAAGGTGAGGATCGAGTCCGCCACAAAGATCACAAAGACGAATCAGCCACAAAGTACACAAAGAACATTTAATCCGTCTTCGTGGCCCTCGTGGCTATTCGTACGCGATCGTGGGCAGGCGGGCGCGATCGCGCAGCAGCCGATCCACGCAGGCGCGGTGAGACTGCTGATAGGCCTCGGAGGGCATCCTGCCGCGGAACGGCCGCAGTTCCTCGTCGGCTTCGGCGGCGAACTTCTCCAGCGTTTCTGCGCCGCATTGTGCGCGGACGGCCTCGACGAGCGACGTATCGAGCTCCCGCAGGCGGTCCAGCAGGATCTCACGGGCATCGCCGCGTACCGTTTTTGCTCTTGCGCGGGACGCGTCGAGCTCCCGAACGATCGCGTCGACGGCCGAATCGAGGGACCGATCCTCGCTCGCGCGCAGCGTCGTCAGACGGGCAATGACGCGTTCGAGGTGTGCGGGAAGGCTCCCGGCAGTCACAGCTCCTCGCGGGCCTGAAGGATCCGAGCCGCTCGAGACTTCCGCCCCGCTCGAAACGCCCACCGACCGGCGCCATTCGTCGAAGACGTCGAGGACGTCAGGCTCGCAGAACTCAACGCGGACGGGCCGTCGCCGTGGACCTTTGGCGTAGTAGCGTTCGAAGTACCGATCGATTCCCCGCATTGCCAGTTTCAGCGGAATCCCGCGTATCGACCATCCGCACACCTGCTCGAAGGCAGGGCCCACGATCCGAATCAAGTGTCCGTCGTTCTTGCGGCACAAATAGGCTTCGAGCTCGCGGCAATATTCTCCTCGTTCGTCCTCTTGAGATTTGAGATTTGGGATTCGGGATTCGGGATTTGTCACCACAGCCACCGCATCTCTCCGGAGATTACACGAACGATGGCTCCGTCCACACGGACGAGCAGCGCGCCGCGCGAGTCGATATCCTGCGCGACACCGCGGCGCGTGGTGCCATCGGCGTCCCACTCCACGATCCGGCCGAGGCTGTCGGCGGCCCGCTCGCGCCACGCCAACGTCACGGCGTCAGCCTCGCCTCGTTGAAGCGCCTGGTAGCGATCGACGAGTGCGGCAAGGCATTCAGCAAGCACCAGTCCACGATCGCACCGGCGGCCCAACTCACTCTCGATTGACGTCGCACGCGCCGCAACGTCTGGCGGATAGGCAGCCGTCAACAGGTTGATACCGAACCCCAGGATCACATGCTGCACGCCGCTGCCCGACCCGCCTGCCTCGGCCAGAATGCCCGCGAGTTTGCGCCGGCCGACGTACACATCGTTCGGCCATTTCACGCGCGGACTGAGACCGCTTGCCGCCTGCACGCCGTCGGCAACCGCCACGCCGGCCGCAATCGTGATCAGCGGAATGACGTCGCGGACGGGACGCAGAATTGCCGACACGTACAAGCCGGCGCCCGGAGGCGATGCCCAGCTCCGGCCCAGTCGGCCGCGGCCCGATGTTTGTGCGTTGGCGGCCACCACGCAACCTTCAGCGGCGCCGTGCTCCGCCATTCCGCCGGCGAGATCGTTTGTGGAGGCCACGCTTTCGTACCAGGCGAGCCCGCCCTGGAACGGACCGAGGCGCGAACCTGCTCGCGTAAGCGCCTCGTCGATGTCGCTGGGAATTGCATCTGAAGCTTGCACGTGAACGCCTTGGGATTTGGGACTTGGGATTTGGGACTTGGGATTTGGGATTTGGGATTTACTTCAACGGCTCGACCTCGAAACTCAGGTCAACAGCGGGTGCCGAATGCGTGAGCGCGCCGATCGACACGAAGTCGGCGCCCGTGGCCGCCAGCTCGGGCATGCGCTGGAGCGTGACGCCGCCTGAAATCTCGGTCTTCGCGCGGCCGCTGCAGCGCTTGACGGCCTCGATGATGTCCTCGGTCGTCAGATTGTCGAGCATGATGATCTCCGCACCAGCCTCCAGGGCTTCGTCTACCTGGGCGAGGGTCTCCGCCTCGACCTCCGTCGGCATCTCCCGGTTCAACTGCCGCATCTTGCTGACGGCGTTGCGTACGCTGCCCACGAGCCGGATGTGGTTGTCCTTAATCAGAATCCCCTCGTCCAACCCTGCGCGGTGGTTCACGCCACCGCCGGCGCGAACCGCGTACTTTTCCAGCGCGCGCAGCATCGGGGTGGTCTTGCGAGTGTCGAGGATAAGGATGCGGCCATCCGCGAGGTCAACGAACTGACGCGTCAGCGTGGCGATGCCGCTCATTCGCTGGAGGAAGTTCAGCGCTGTCCGCTCCGCCGTGAGCAGCGCCGCCGCGTGACCGCGAACCTCGGCCACCTCGGACCCGCGCTCGCAGCGCAGTCCATCCTGGTAATGGATCGTGATGTTCACCGCGGGATCAAGCTGCCGGAACGCGTCTGCGGCGATGTCGATGCCCGCGATGACGCAGGCCGACTTTGCGATGATGACGCCGCGCGCCTTCTGCTGGCGGTCGATGATCGTCTCCGTCGTGACGTCACCCCAGCCGAAGTCCTCCGCCAGCGCGCGTCGCACCAGCTCGCGATAGAGGCCTGGATCAAGAGGCTCGAATGGGACAGCCTTCACGCCGCGGGCTCCTCGGCGAACTCGAGTTGCGCCTCCGCCACCTCCGCGAATGTCAGCTCACGGATGTGCGTGGCCGCCTGAAAATCCCTGGCGGCGGGCTGAAGCCCGGAGAACGCGGGCGGGAGCACCGCCCTCGCGATGACCGCCTTCGTCGGCTTCTTCAAGAGCGACTTGAGCCGGCGGACCTCGGCGAGCGCGTGCTGCGTTGCCTCACGAACCGCCAATGCGGATTCGTCTGCTCCGCCGATCGGCGCCACGACTTCCGCCGCGGTCGGCCAGGCTGCGGTATGCACCGATCCCTGATGCCACCAGGACCAGACTTCCTCTGTCACGAACGGCAGGTACGGCGCGAACAGCCTGATAAGCGTGGAAAGCGCGACCAGCATCGCGCTGTTGGCCGACGCCGCAGCCTCAGTGCCGAAGTCACCATATCGCCGCGACTTCACAAGCTCGAGGTAGTCGTCGCAGAACGTCCAGAAAAAACTTTCGGTGCGTTCGAGCACGCGGGCGTAGTCGTACGCCTCGAGTTGCTCGGTCGATTCCTCGACCAGCCGCGCAAGCGCCGTCAGCATCCCCCGATCGAGCGGCTCGGTGATTGGGCCGCGCGGTTCTGCCTGCAGCAGCGCGAAACGGGCCGCGTTCAGCATCTTGATGGCGAGACGCCGTCCCACCTTCATCTGGGCGGGATCGAATGCCGTGTCGGTCCCGGGCCTCGCGCTTGCGGACCAGTACCGGACGCCATCGGAGCCGTATTCCTCGAGCAGCGCCATCGGCGTCACGACGTTGCCCTTCGACTTCGACATCTTCTTCCGTTCCGGATCCAGGATCCAGCCGGAGAGAGCCGCGTGGGCCCACGGTAACGAATCGTGCTGGAGGTGAGCACGCAAGACTGTCGTGAAGAGCCACGTCCGAATGATGTCGTGCGCCTGTGGGCGGAGATCCATCGGAAAGACGCGGCCGAACAGATCGGGATCGTCGAGCCAACCGCCCACAATCTGGGGCGTCAGCGACGAGGTCGCCCACGTGTCCATGATGTCGGTGTCGCCCGAGAACCCATTCGGTGTGTCACGCTGATCGGCCGTGTAGCCATCCGGCACATCCGTGGACGGATCGATCGGCAGACGCGATTCGTCGGACACGAGCGGCCGGCCGTAATCGACGCTGCCGTCAGCGCGCACGGGATACCAGACCGGGAACGGCACGCCGAAGAACCGCTGCCGGCTGATGCACCAGTCGCCGGACAGCCCATTTACCCAGTTCTCGTAACGATGCTGCATGTACTCCGGGTGCCACTGTAGCTCGCGGCCGCGGGCCAGCAGCGCCTCGCGGAACTCCATCGTCTTGATGAACCACTGGCGGCTCGTGATGATCTCGAGCGGTCGATCGCCTTTCTCGTAGAACTTGACCGGATGCGTGATCGGCCGCGGCTCACCGATGAGATCGCCGGACTCCCGAAGCTGTTCGACGATCGCCGTCCGCGCCTTCGAAGGCGAGAGATTCGCAAGCCGATCGTACGCCTGCTGCGCACGCGCGGAGTCGCGTGACTCCCATCCGGCCTCGCCCCATGTCAGCGGGCGTAACACGCCGCTCGGCGAAATCACCGCGCGCACAGGCAGCGACAACTCGCGCCACCAGATCACGTCGGTGAGGTCGCCGAACGTGCAGATCATCGCGATGCCGCTGCCCTTTTCAGGATCGGCCAGCGCATGCGGTTTCACCGGCACCTCGACGCCGAAGAGGGGCGTGATGACGTTGGTCCCGAACAACGCCTTGTACCGCTCGTCGTCGGGATGCGCGACGAGCGCGACGCAGGCCGGGATCAGTTCCGGACGCGTCGTTTCGATCTCGACGGTCCCACCACCGGGCCTCGCGAACTGGATTCGGTGATACGCGCCGGGCTGCTCGCGATCTTCGAGCTCCGCCTGCGCCACTGCCGTGCGGAGATCGATATCCCAGAGCGTTGGCGCTTCGAGCTGGTATGCGATGCCGCGCTTCTGCAGGCGCAGGAACGCCGCCTGCGACGCGCGCTGCGCACGTCGATCGATCGTCGCGTACGTCATCGACCAGTCGACGGAAAGGCCAATGTGACGCCACAGATGCTCGAACGCCCGTTCGTCTTCGGCCGTCAGTCGATTACAAAGCTCGATGAAGTTGGGACGCGAGATCGGGATCGCCTGCTTTGGTGGTTTCTCCGGCGGCTGGAACGACGGGGCGTACGGGAGCGACGGGTCGCAGCGCACGCCGTAGAAGTTCTGCACGCGCCGCTCGGTGGCGAGGCCGTTGTCGTCCCATCCCATCGGATAGAACACGGCTTTGCCCCGCATCCGGTGAAACCGCGCGATGACATCCGTGTGGGTAAACGAGAAGACGTGCCCGACGTGGAGCGATCCGCTCACGGTCGGCGGCGGCGTGTCGATCGAGTAGACATCGGAGCGCGGGCGGGTGCGATCGAACCGATAAGTGCCCGACTCCTGCCACCTCGCGTTCCACTTCGCCTCGAGTCCCTCGAGTGCGGGCTTCTCGGGCAGGGTGATCGGATGGCTGGGGTCTGATCGGTCGGACATTCCAGATAGTGTAGCTGGCAGCAGGCAACTGGCAGCGGGCGGCAGGTAGAGGGCAGCAGTCAGCGGGCGGCAGGCGGCCTAAGAGACGCGGGTCCGTTGTGCCGGCTGCCAGCTCCTCACCGCCAGCTGCCGGCTGCCCGGCTGCCTATTGCTTGCTCGTATTGCGGATTCGATCGATTTCTTCGCGAACCAGACGCTCGGCCACGTCGGAGACGATCTGTTTGACGATACCGTTCATCTGGTCGGAAGAACCGAGCGCGAGCCGCTGGATGACGCGCCTCGCGACGTCGTCCACCATCGCATCGGTGATGACCGGCGCGGATCCGTTGGCGCCAAGGCGAATTGGCGTAGCCCCAGGCTCCCCCTGCTCTGCAGCAAAAAGCGCGCTGAACGCCTCCGCAATGATGCTGCGGCCCGAGCCGCTGTCGGACGTCGAGGCAGGCACCATTGCTGGCCCGGGCGCGAGCGTCGCCGTCACGTCCGGCGGTTCAATCGACGGAGGGGCGACGATGACTGGGGGCGCCACAGTAGCCAGGGGCCGCTGCACCGGCAAATCGATCACCGGTACGGGCGCCGAATCAAAGATCATCGGCGCCGGTGGAGCCTCGAACGTCATTGGCGTCGATGCGGGAGACAAAGGCATGCTCGAGAGCAGATCGTCGAGCGTGGGCACCCCGGGCGCCTCTCCGGCCTCGACCTGCGCCATACCATCAAAGTCGAACGGGTCCACCGCGGGGTCGCGAGGTGCCTCGACGTACTCGGCGGCCAGGTCGGTGATGAACGACGACGCGTCAAACGATCCGAGATCGCGCTCGAGCACTGGCCGGTCTGGACTCGAAGAACGCGTGTCGGGCCTCGAACCGGCCGCCCCAGCCGCCACAGGTCCATTGATGGTCGAGAACGCTTCGTCCAGCTTGTCGAAGTAGTCGTCGAGGGACTCGTCGACGACGGCCGCCGCCGCAGTGCTCTCCGCCTCCACCACGCGCGGCTCGAGATCCGCTTCGCCCACGTCCATGAGATCGTCTGGAACCCGCTGGCGATCCTCACGCCTCGGCAGTTCCACCGGCCGCGGCGGCGCGAGCCGTGCCGCGGGCCGCGGAATATCCTGAACCGCCGATTGCGTGGGGCTACCCTTCGCGCCGCTAATCAGCTCGCGGACGCGCGCGATGACGTGCTGCGGTTCGAACGGCTTGATGAGCACGCCGTCGCAGCGCGCATCCTTGGCTTTCGCATCGTCGACCGGCTCGAACGCCCCGGCCAGCAGCAGCACGGGAATGTGGGCGAGCTCAGGGTTGTTTTTGACGAACGCCGAGACCTCGTAGCCGCTGCGCTTCGGCATCCCGATGTCGGCCAGGACGATGTCCGGCTTTTCAGCGGAGATGCTGGCGATGGCCGCTTCGCCATCGCCGACAGCGAGCACCTGAATGTCCTCGCCTGAAAACGTCAGCTCGATGACGCGCTGGATCGTGACGCTGTCGTCGGCGAGCAGGAGTTTTTTCGACATCGCGATTTAAATACCTACCCGCGAGCGGGCGTTGCGGTTGATGAAGTCGACGATGTCCTGCATGGGAGTGCCCGGAAGGAATACGCCTCGAATTCCCATCTCGTTCAGCTTCGGGATGTCCACGTCGGGAATGATGCCGCCAACGACGACGAGCACATCCTGCAGACCCTTTTCTCGGAGCAGCTCCATCAGGCGCGGGCAGATGTGCATATGGGCGCCCGAAAGGATGGACAGGCCGATCGCATCCGCGTCTTCCTGGAGCGCGGCAGCGACAATCTGCTCGGGCGTTTGCCGTAAACCCGTGTAAATGACCTCCATGCCGGCGTCACGAAGCGCCCGGGCAATCACCTTGGCGCCCCGGTCGTGCCCGTCAAGGCCCGGTTTGGCGATAACTACGCGTATTTTCTGGGACATATTCAGCTAGCAGCTGGCCGCAGGCAGCTTGCAGTCGACGCAGCGAACGGCACTGAAACCAGCTTTCCTGCCCGCTGCCGGCTGCCAACTGCCCGCTGTTGCTAGATTATCGGCGTTTCCTCGTATTCGCCCCAGACCTCGCGCAGGGCGTCGCACATTTCGCCCACGGTGGCATACGCTCGGACCGCCTCGATGAGCAGCGGCATCGTGTTGGCGGTGCCCTTCGCCCCCTCTTTCAGGGCGTCCAGCGCCTGCCGCACCCGGCCGTTGTCGCGGGTCGCCCTGAGCCGCTCGAGCTTCTCCAACTGCCGTACGGACGCCGAATCGTCAATGTACAGGAGCTGGATTGGCTGGTGGTCTGCCGAAACGAAGTCGTTGACACCGACGATGACCTTGTCGCGCTGCTCCACGGCCTGCTGGAACCTGTAGGAGCTCTCGGCAATCTCGCGCTGCGGGTACCCCTGCTCGATCGCCTCGACCATGCCGCCCATGCGGTCGATCGTATCGAAATAGGCCAGCGTCTCCTCCTCGAGGTCGCGGGTGAGCTTCTCCACGAAGTAGGACCCGCCAAGAGGATCGACGATGTTGGTAACACCGGTTTCGTGCGCGATGATCTGCTGCGTGCGAAGCGCGAGCGTCGCGGCGTCCGCCGTGGGCAGGGCGAGCGCCTCGTCGAGCGAATTCGTGTGAAGGGATTGTGTTCCGCCGAGCACCGCGGCCATCGCCTGCAGGGCGGTGCGGACAACGTTGTTGTACGGCTGTTGCGCGGTCAACGAGACGCCGGCGGTCTGCGAATGGAACCGCAGCTGCCACGACCGCGGGCTCTTCGCCTTGAAGCGATCGCGCATCACGTGGGCCCAGATGCGGCGCGCCGCGCGATATTTCGCGATCTCCTCGAAGAAGTCGCTGTGCGAGTTGAAGAAGAATGAAAGACGCGGCGCGAATTCGTCGACGTCCAGACCGGCATCGACGCCGTACTGGACGTACTCCACGCCGTCGCGCAGCGTGAACGCCAGCTCCTGCGCCGCGGTCGCTCCGGCCTCGCGGATGTGATAGCCGCTGACAGAGATCGTGTTCCAGCGCGGGACGTGCTCGGCACAAAAAGTGAACACGTCGGTAATCAGCCGCATGGACGGTCGCGGCGGATAGATGTATTCCTTCTGCGCGATGAACTCCTTCAGGATGTCGTTCTGAATGGTCCCCGACAGCGACCGCCAGCCTCCGCCCTGCTTCTCCGCGACGACGAGGTACATCGCGAAGATCATCGATGCCGGCGAATTGATCGTCATCGACGTGGTAATGCCCGCGAGATCGATCCCGTCGAACAGCGTTTCCATGTCGGCCAGCGACGTCACGTTCACGCCGCACTTGCCAACCTCACCGAGCGAGAGCTCGTGATCAGGATCGCGTCCCATGAGCGTCGGTAGATCGAAGGCGACACTCAGTCCTGTACCGCCGGCCTTGAGCAGCTGCCTGTAGCGCTCGTTCGTTTCCTCGGGCGTGCCGAAGCCGGCAAACTGCCGCATCGTCCAGAGCTTGCCGCGGTAACCGGTGGGATGAATGCCGCGCGTGTAGGGAAACTCGCCGGGATCGGCCAGGTCGCGCTGGTAATCGAGCGACGCGATGTCCTTGGGCGTGTAGAGCTCGTCGACCGTCCGCCCTGAGATCGTCGTGAACGGTCTCTTGCGCTCCGGCGACGTGCCTGTGGCCGGCGTAGCGGTCTTCATGCTCAGCTCATTGTAGGCCGACCTTAGGTCGGCCTTTACGAATACAAAGGTGCCTTTGGCGAAGGCGGGCTTGTCTCGCCGTAGCCTTTGGCGAAGGCGGATGACACAATAACGGGTTATGGCAGAGCACGGAGCGGTCTTCGGGGCCATGCTTCAGGAATTCAACGTCGCCGCCCGCATCATCAATCTCGAGCCGGGTGTCTGGAACATCCTCACCCATCCCAAACGCCAGGTCATGGTGTCGTGTCCGGTGCAGATGGACAACGGCGAGATCGAGGTCTTCACCGGCTACCGCGTGCAGTACAACATCACGCTTGGTCCGGCGAAGGGCGGCATCCGCTATCACCCTGACGTCTCCCTGGACGAGGTGACCGCGCTTGCCGCCTGGATGACGTGGAAATGCGCGGTCGCCCACATTCCGTTCGGCGGCGCAAAGGGGGGCATCATCTGCGATCCCACCAAGATGTCGCGCCGTGAGCTGGAAGCGCTCACGCGTCGCTACGTGGCGGAGATCATCGACCTGATCGGACCCGAGAAGGACGTACCGGCGCCCGATGTGAACACCAACGACCAGGTGATGGCGTGGGTGATGGACACCTACAGCATGCACGTCGGGCACACGGCCACGGCAGTCGTGACCGGCAAGCCGATCGAGATGGGGGGCTCGCTTGGACGGCGCGAAGCGACCGGACGCGGCGTCATGATCGTCACGCGCGAAGCGGCCAAACATCTCGGCGTGGACATCCAGCGAGCGACGGTCGCCGTACAGGGCTTCGGCAACGTCGGTTCAGTCTCGGCTGATCTGCTGGCGCAGATCGGCGCAAAGGTCGTCGCGGTCACCGACTGGAAGGGCGGCGTCTACAACCCCAAGGGTCTCGACGTTCAAAAGCTGATCGACTACGCCCGCAACCACAAAACGGTCGAGGGCTTTCCCGGCGCGGATCACCTGACCAACGACCAGCTGTGGTCGCTCGATGTCGACATCCTGATTCCGGCGGCGCTCGAAAACCAGATCACGATGGAGAACGCGCCGACGATCAAGGCGAAGATCATCACGGAAGGCGCCAACGGTCCAACCACGCCGGACGCGCATCGATATCTGCACGAGCGCGGCGTGTTCGTCATCCCCGACATCCTCGCCAACTCAGGAGGTGTGACGACGTCGTACTTCGAATGGGTGCAGGATCGGTACGGCTACTTCTGGGAAGAAGAGGAAGTGAACACGCGCCTCGAGAAAAAGATGTGCGTTGCGTTCGATGCGGTGCTGCAGACGTCGCTCAAGTACAAAGTCGATCTCCGCACGGGCGCCTACATCGTCGCCATCCAGCGCGTCAGCATCGTCACCAAGATGCGCGGCATGTACGCGTAGGTAAATCCCAAATCCCAAATCCCAAATCGAAACGACTTGGAACTTGGGATTTGGGATTTGGGATTTGGGATTTAACTTACGACACGGAACGCGACCAGCTCCTTCGCCTCCCCCGTCGTTCCTTTCACCGTAATCTCAATGACGTATTCGCCTGGCGGGATCGCGGCCAGGCCCAGATCGATCTGATGCGTGCCGCCGGCGGCCGCGGCCGTGACGGGTACATCGGTGAATTTCTGGCCGTTGTTGTTAAGCAGTGCTGCGGTTGGCGTCGGCACCTCGTTGCCGGGACCGTAGCTGTCGAAGCGGATCAGCAGCCGCGTCGTTCGTGAGAATTCGCGCGCGGCGGGCGGCACCGCGTTCGGATTGCTCGCGATCGCCTGAAGCTCGCGCGGCGTGCGCGCCGAGTACACGCGCGGCGTACTGAGCGCGGATTGCGGCGCCGTCAGGTCGGGAATGGTGATGTTGCGGATCTCCTGATCGAGCACACCACCACCCGAGCCCTCGACCGTCATGCGGAGCTCCAGCTTCCCGGGCGGCGCCTCGAAGGTCAGCTTTTGAGGCGTCGGCGTGGTAGACGCCGTTGTCGCAGGTGGCAACGAGGCGCTCGCTCCCGTCGCCTGAGGGTTGGCACTTGCGAGTTGTGGAGCGTCCGGCGTGCGACCGCGGTAGACGAGATCGCCTTTTTCGGTGGCCGCGATCACCGATACGCGCCCTGCGGCCGGATCCCGACGCGCCGCACCTGGCGGCTGCGCCAGCGGCTCCCACACGAGCGTGACCTTTGTCTTGCCGTTCTCACCGCGCTCTGTTCCGAGCCACGTGCGGACGTACTTGCCTGCCTGCACCTGCGGCGCGATGGTCGCCAACGCGTTCAACACCGGCTTGGCCGAGTCCGGCACCCCGGGGCCCGTGGCCTTGGCTGCCTTCTCAATGTCGGCGACGGTCGCGGCCCAGTAGCCGCGCCTGGCGCGGATCTGAAGGCCACGACGCCGTGCCTGGGCGCTGAGCTGCACTTTGATCTGGTGGAACTTGCCGTCGGTAGGCGCCGCTGCCGAAGTGTAGCCGAGCAGGTAGTAGGAGGTGGAATCCTGCATCGCCTGCTGGAGACCTTTTGCCAGGTCGTTGCGCCCGACGATCGCGCGGCCGTCGGTTTCATCCGCGATCACCCGAAGCGTGTCGGTGGAGGCCTGCAGCATCGACTGGTCCTGCTGCGGTCCCACCGCCTCGTCTATGTCGAACTCGTTCGTGGCGAGGCCGCGGGGATCCACGGTGTAAATGGCGGTGTTGTTGCGCGTCGCGGCGATGAAGACTTCCTTGAGTTGCGAGTAGAGGTCGCTCTGCGCGAATACCTGGGCGGTCTGCTCACGCGGATCGTTTTCGCCCGCCATCGGGCTGTTCGCGGCCGGGTTGCCGAACTTGCCCAACGACGCATCGGCGTTGCGCAGCTGCGGCGGCAGCATCGCCTGAAAGCCCTCGCTGACGTAGATCACCGACTTGCGCCCCTCGCGTATCGAGCCGAGTCGCACAGCGAGCCCGCGCAACGCCGTCATCACGACCTGGTTGCGGATCTGCTCGACGATCTCGGTGGGGGCACGCTCGTACTGCTGCTCGAACAGGTTGCGCGGCTCGTAGCGGTACTTCCGCCCCTCGAAACGCTGGATCGCGTTGATGATCTTCGCGTGGTTGCGCGTGAAGTCGATGTCAAAAACAGGCGTCAGCGGATACATCACCGCCACGAGATCCAGCGGCTTCATCTGGTTCTGAATGAACTCTGACAACGGGTTGCGGACGGCCAGCGAGCTGCCAAGCCGCGTGTGGTAGTCGTCGAGGAAGATCACGAACACGCGCGTGTCATCGCGCGCGGCTTCGCGCTCCTCATCATCACGATTGCGGATCTCCTGCAGGGGCGGATCCCCGGGCTTCGGATTGCCGTCGACGTGAATCAGTCGGAACTGCTCGATCGTCTGCGGTTTGTTGTCTTCGGTGATCTGGAAATCCGACTGCTTGAGATCAGTGACGGGTTGCCCCTTGTTGTCGGCGACGTAGGTGTCAACCGTCACGAAATTGATGCCTGACCGAAAGGTTGTGTCCCCCTGCCCGGCGGGCGCCTGTCCGCTGGCCTGCTGCCCACTGGCTGGCGGCGGGGTCCCCTGCTGGCCACCCTGCGCGCTTGGCGGCTGGGCGGGGGGCGCGCTGGCTTGCTGTGCGCGCGGCGCGCTGGTGGCGGTCGCAACAGCCAGCAGGCAGCAGGCGGCCCGCAGCATCCGCGTCGTTACTGCCGGCCTGCCGCCGGCTGCTCGCTGAGTGGCATTAGACATGGTGTTTCGCCCTTGTCGCGATGATAACCCCATCACCGTTTCAGACGTTGGGATTTGGGATTGCGTTGGGATTTGGATTTTGGGATTTGGGTGTTGGGATTTAACCTTCATGAGTGCAACAAATAGACACAATTCCCGCCCTCACCCGGCTCAGCCAGGACGAAGTCCTTTTTCGCGATAGCATCTACGAATTCGCCGATCGGGAAATCCGCCCGCACGTCCGTGAGATGGACGAGTACGCAAAAATTCCGCCACAGCTCATCGACGGCCTGTTCAACGTGGGCGTGATGGGAATCGAGGTTCCGGAATCCTACGGGGGTCCCGGCGCGACGTTTTTTCACTCCGTCCTCGCCGTCGAGGCGCTTTCGCAGGTCGACCCGTCGATCGGCGTGCTCGTCGACGTACAGAACACCCTGGTCATCAATGCTTTCAACCGCTGGGCGGGCGACGCGCAGAAAGCAGCCTATCTCCCCAGGCTCGCCTCGGACACCGTGGGCGCCTACGCACTGTCCGAATCCGGCTCAGGCAGCGACGCGTTCGCAATGACCACGCGCGCCCGCCTTCGCGACGATGTCGCTTCGGCCCGGCAAGCCACGGACGGCGAATGGATTCTGAACGGCCGCAAGCTCTGGATCACCAACGCCAACGAGGCGGGGATCTTCATCGTCTTCGCCAACATCAATCCTGAGGCGGGCTATCGCGGCATCACGGCGTTCATCGTCGAACGCGGCTTCAGCGGATTCACCGTCGGCAAAAAGGAAGACAAGCTCGGCATCCGCGCGAGCAGCACGTGTGAACTCCTGTTCGAGGACTGCCGCGTGCCGCGCGCCAACGTGCTCGGCGAGGCCGGCAAGGGTTACAAGGTGGCGATCGAAACGCTGAACGAGGGGCGCATCGGGATTGGCGCGCAGATGGTGGGGCTCGCGCAGGGCGCGCTCGACGCGACGATCGAGTATGTCAAGGAGCGCAAGCAGTTCGGCAAGGCAATCGCGGAATTCCAGGGCGTGCAGTTCCAGATCGCGCGGGCGGCCACCGAGATCGAGGCGTCGCGCCTCATGGTGTACAACGCTGCGCGGCTGCGCGACGCGGGCGAGCCGTTCCTGAAGGAAGCGGCGATGTGCAAGCTCTTCTCGTCCGAGGTCGCCGAGCGCGTCAGCTCACTCGCGGTGAATCTGTACGGCGGATACGGCTTCGTGAAGGACTACCCGGTCGAGAAATTCTTCCGCGACGCGAAGATCGGGCAAATCTACGAGGGGACGTCGAATCTGCAGTTGCAGACGATAGCGAAGCAGATTCTGAGCTGATCGGAATTGCGTAATTCAAAATGCAAAATTCAACATGCAAACAAACTGGTAGCCACACAACGGGGTGAAACGCAACGTCTGATTCCCCGATGTCCCGCCAATGCGGTGTTTGCATTTTGCATTTTGAATCTTGCATTACACGCGAGGTAGTTCTTCATCTGCGACCGCCTCCCTGAGCGCTTCGGTCCGACCCGCGAACAGCTCGATCGCGCGCACGTCCTGGGTAAGCCGCTCGATCACGTGGCCCCGGCGAAAGCTATCGACTCCCACGACTTGCGTGGCCCGCACCACGGCCGCCTGCGCCGCGGCTGCCGCGGCCAGTTTGGCCATCGACGCGGCCGCCAGCGAGACGTCCTTGGTCGCGCCTGCCGACTTCCACGTGAGCAGGCGCGCCGCGTCAAGTTCGGTTGCGGTATCCGCAAGCAACCCCTCAACGGTCTGCTCCCCGCCCGCACCTCGTTCGCGATGCGCGACCGCCAACGATTCACGCAGTGCGCGATTCCCGATGCCGAGGGCCGTTGCCGCGATCAGCGTCCGCGCCCTTGCCATGATGCGCGTCGGGGCGCCGGCCGCCATGCACGGAGCGCCCGCGAATGTCACGTAAGCCGAGACGAACCCGCGCAGCGCGGAGGTCGTGACGGGCTCGACCTCCACGCCGTTGGCGTCGAGCGACACCGCACACGCGGTGATCTCGTCCCCGTTGCGCGCGCCCACGATCGCGACGCCGTGGCCGCTAATCGGCCCAACCCACGACGCACGGCCAGTCAACTTGCCGGCCTCGAGCGATGGCACGTCCTCGGTCGACAGTGACAGGGCACAGACGGTCTCACCCCGCACCAGCGACGTGAAGCGATCGCCTCCGGCCAGTGCGAGCAGAGCGGCAGTGTGCAGCGCGAGCGTCATCCCGGCGGCTGCCGATTCGCACGCCAGCGCTTCGACGGCTAGGGCCGCCGCAACGAGGTCGGCCTGCGGATCGAGCAGACCGGCACGCCCGGCGCCCATCACGACGTCCGCTGCGGTGGCGTCAGCCGTCAGCTCGCGACCGAGCGATTGCGCTTTCTCGCGCCACGAACGCTGCACGTCGCTGAGATCGAAATCCATTCCGCGACGTAACGCTACCACGAGCCACGGAGACACGAAGGCACGGAGGTTTGATTCTCCGTGTCTCCGTGCCTCCGGCTTGTCTCAGCGAGAGCTGCTGAGTTTTTGAAAAACTGGCTTCAGGCGCGCCGCCGACTGCGGGAGGTCTTCCGGCAGCACGCGCGCCTCGCCGACGACGGTCATGAAGTTCGTGTCGCCATTCCACCGCGGCACAACGTGCACGTGCACGTGCTCGAGCACGCCGGCACCCGCCGGCTTTCCCAGGTTCACACCGACATTGATGCCATGCGGCTGATAGGCCTCGAGTAGCGCACGCTCGCAGAGTTGCATCAGATCGGCCGTCTCATGCGCCTCCTCCGTCGTCAGCGAGGCGAGCGATGGCGTGTGGCGATACGGCACGATCAGCAGGTGGCCGTTGTTATACGGATAGAGGTTGAGGATGACGTAGCAGGTCTTGCGCTCGTAAACGATGAGGGAGTCGGGATTGGGAGGTCGAGGGACGTCGCAGAAGACGCATCCCTTATCTGGCTTGTTACTCGTCACGTACTCGAGCCGCCAGGGCGACCACAGGCGATCCACAACAAGGCACCAATGCTCAAAGCCGAATGCTCAAGGCCCAACGTTGAGCATTGAGCTTTGGGCATTGAGCACTGTGCATTTCGTTAAACGGATTGGACCACGCCGGCGATGCTGCCGGTAATCGACGCCGATTCGGCTGCTTCCGCCTCGCGGTTGATCAGCTCCTTCAGCTCCTTGCCCGGCTTGAAGTACGGCACCTTCTTGGGCGGCACGTCCACCTTGTCGCCTGTCTTCGGATTCCGTCCCTTGCGCGGCTCGCGCTTGCGCAGGCGGAAGCTGCCGAACCCGCGCAGCTCGATCTTCTCGCCCCGATGCAGCGCTTCAATGATGCTCCTGAACACCGTGTCGACGATGACTTCGGAGTGCTTCTTCGTGAGATCGGACACGCGCGACACTTCCTCGACGAGCTCCGCCTTGGTCATGCTGCCGCCAGGAGTATTCAATGCACTGCTCCTTGTCAGGGGGTAGGGGACAGGGGTTAGGGGTTAGGGGTAGGGGATCTGAGACAGCCCTTCCACCAACCCCTAATCCCTACCCCTGTTCCTACCGGTTCCGAAAGTGGTCGCCGAGGGTCGCCGTACCCGTCCCTTCGTTCTCCGAGTACGACTCCCAGTCCGTGCGGTAGTCGTCCGACTTCAGTGCGCGGATGCTCAGGCCGATCTTCCGCTCCTGCGGACTCAGCTTGATGATCTTCATCTGATAGTTGTTGCCAACCTGCAGATCGATCTTCTCGCCGCCGTGCGTGTCGTCGAACTCCGAGACGTGAATCAGCCCTTCGATTCCCTCATCGAGCTCGACGAACGCGCCGAAGTTCGTCATGCGCGTGACCTTGCCCTCGATGGTGTCTCCCAGGTGGTGGCGCGAGAAGAAGTCGTCCCAGATGTCGGTGGCGAGCTGCTTCAGCCCCAGCGACAGGCGCTGATTCTCGGCATCGATGCTGAGCACCATCGCCTCGACCACGTCGCCCTTCTTGAGCACCTCCGACGGGTGCTTGATCCGCTTGCTCCACGACATGTCGGAGATGTGGATCAGGCCGTCGATGTCCTCCTCGACCTCCACGAACGCTCCGAACTCGGTCAGGTTGCGGACCTTGCCCTTGATGCGCGTGCCGACGGGGTATTTCTCGGTCAGCTCGTGCCACGGATTGGTCTCCACCTGCTTGAGGCCGAGGGAGATGCGCCGCGCCGCGGGGTCTACGCCGAGCACCATCGCGTCCACCGAGTCGCCGACATTGAGAATCTTCGATGGGTGCTTGACGCGCTTGCTCCACGACATCTCGGAGACGTGGATCAGCCCCTCGACGCCCGCCTCGAGCTCGACGAACGCGCCGTAGTCGGTCAGGCTGACGACCTTGCCGCTCATGCGCGCGCCAACGGGATACCGCTCCTGGACGGTCGCCCACGGATCCTGCACGAGCTGCTTGTGGCCGAGCGACACGCGCTCGGTCGACGGGTCGTACTTGAGCACGGTGACGTCGACTTCGTCGTTGACCTTGAACAGCTCCGACGGGTGACCGACGCGTCCCCACGACATGTCGGTGATGTGCAGCAGGCCGTCGATGCCGCCGAGGTCGATGAAGGCGCCGTAGTCGGTGATGTTCTTGACGGTGCCGCGGAGGACCTTGCCTTCGGCCAGCGTCTCGAGCGTCGTCTTCTTCTTCTCGGCGTTCTCCTCTTCAAGGAGTGCCTTGCGCGACAGGACGATGTTGCCGCGCTTCTTGTTCACCTTGATGACGCGCATCCGGAGCTCCTGCCCCTTCAGCGCATCGAGGTTGCGGACCGGTCGCACGTCGATCTGCGATCCGGGAAGGAACGCGCGGACGCCGATGTCGACGGCGAGCCCGCCCTTGATGCGTTCGATGACGCGGCCGATGACGACCTTCCGCTCTGCGTAGGCCTTCTCGACCTCGTCCCAGATCTTCATCTTCTCGGCCTTCTCGCGCGACAGCACGATATGGCCTTCACGATCTTCCGTACGCTCGAGGAGCACGTCGACCATGTCGCCCGCCTGAACCGTGACCTGGCCGTTTTCGTCGAGGAACTCGTGGATGGGAACAAGCCCTTCTGACTTGTAGCCGACGTCGACGACCACTGCGGTTTCGGTCACCTTGAGTACGGTGCCCTTGACCACCTCGCCTTCCGCCATGTTGCGGAAACTGTCGTCATAAACGTCGAGCATGGCCGCGAACTCCTGCGGATCCATGTCCTCATGGTGCATCGGCTTGAAAGCCGGACCGGCAGGCTTGCCAGCCCTCGTGCGTGCCGGTGCTCCGGGCTGTTCGCCCGGCTTTTCGGGCGAGACCAACCCGTTATCTGCGTTCGCCATTCCTTGCGATTCCTCCTGACGTTGATTTACCGGTTTCTGTTGCGGGGACCGGCCCCCCGCGGCTATAACGGCGAGAACGATATCTGGTTGGTGGATTGAGCTTGCTTTCGAAGCTGCTTCCGTCGCCGATAAGCACTAGACTTTACGACACTTACCAGTAAACAGTCAAGGTAAGTCGGAACCG
>DAIRVG010000052.1:0-35958 GCA_036802945.1 Vicinamibacterales bacterium | reverse complement strand
ACGGGCGGCGGCTGGATGCCGCGGGCGCGCGCGTCCTCGACCGCCACCTCTTTGCGCAACTGCTCGGCGCGGGCCTGGTCCTCGCGGGCGGTGCGGATGATGGCGTCCTGCCTGCTCTCGTCCGCGAAGCGCGCCACGCGGGCCTGCTCCGCTTCGTTCCCAGCCCGTAGCTGCGACTCCTCCAGCGCACCCGTAGCTTGAGCCCGGAACTGGTCCAAAAACTCCGCCTTGAGGCTTTCTCGCGCTTCCTTCATCAAGGCGCCGGTCTGCTTCTGGTTCGCCTTCTGGTACCCGATTTCGCTGCCCTCGCCGCGGTCGCTCGTCTGGTACCGGCGCGCCTCGAATGGGTCCATCATGCCCAGCCGATACCGCGCCTCCTGCGCCTGCTTCTCGCCGCCGGCCGTGCGCGCCAGCTCGACCACGCGCTCCTTCACCATGTTCGTGGTGATTTCCTTCGTAACGTCATTCTTCACAGCGCGATGGCGCGCTATGATCTGCTGCGCAGTAATGGGGTCGATGCGGGCGGCTGTTGCCACCATCTCGGGCGAGAGCGCGTGGGAAGCGCCCTTCTGGTACGGGTCGAGCCCGGCGAGCCGCGACTGGGCGATGAAGTTCAGGACGAATTCCTCGGCCCGGCTGTGCGCGGTCTTGAGTTCGAGCGCCGCATCTTCGGCTGGCGTCCGCTTGCCGTTCGTGGTGGCCTCTAGGGCCTCGGCCGCGAACCCCGTCTGCTTCTTGGCGCCGCGCTCGCGGAAGGACCGCGTCATGCCGGGGAAGTTGTGGCGGATGGATGCGTCGAGCCCGAACGTGAAGGCGCCGACCAGCATGTTCTCCAGGCGGCTCTCGCCGGGTGCGGGCTCGGGCAGGCCCTCGAAGGCGGCGCCGGTCGCAGCGGCCGACACGGCGGGCGTGATGGCCTTGGCGTACTTCGAGCCCGCGAGCGCGGTCTTGGCGAGCGACCCAACGCCGTGCGCGAACAGCGGGTAAGTGACCAGATTCTCGATGGTTAGGCTTGCCCACTGGTCGCCGGTCAGCTTCTCGCCGCTGTTCTGGGCCTCCGCCGCCGCGGCGGTGGCTGCGACTGCGCCCATGCCGGCCTGCTGGGCGATGAACTCCGGCACCCCGCCCTTGATGAGCGCGCCGGACAGTCCACCCATGAACGCCAGTTGCGAGCCCAGGTCGCCGGCCTTTTCAGAGTTGCGCGCCCAGAATCCGGCCTCGCCGTAGACGCCCGCCGTCTCCAGGTCGCGGATGAACGTCTTGGAGTTGAAGATGGGCTTCTTGCCCCAGCCGGCGCCCATCAGTTGCACGACGTTCTGGGCGGTCTGCAAGCCGCCCGCGCCGAACCCCACGACGGGGCGCATGACAGGCTCAAGAATCTTCATGGCGCGCGACTGCTCGGGCAGCGGATGGCCGGAGATTTTGCCCCACTTCTGCGGCGACATGCGCCCGAGAGACGGGCCGAGCGGCGGGCCGGGGAGCGGCGGCGGCGCGTCCATCGCATCCCGGAATGGCGGCGGCTTCGGCCCCATGTCCATCGCGCTATTGACCTGCTGGAGCCCGGCTTCGAGGTCGTTCTTGGGTTGGTAGGCGGGCGGCGGCTTGACCCAACCGCCCTTCTCTGGCGGCACGTCGTACAGGGTGCCCCACTGGAAGTCCGGGCGTACCGGCCGGGCTGACGGAGCGCCGGCCGCGGCGGGCTTCTTCTCCAGGTCCGCAAGCAGATCGTCGAGTGGGTCAGCGGCGACTGGTGCTACGTCGCCCTCTTCGTCCTCGGTGGTGGCAACGGAGTCGCCTTCGGCCGGCGTGATGTCGTCTAGGAGGTCGTCCAGCGGGTCGCGCGCCACGGTCAACCTCCGAGCTTGGACTTGATGTACGCGATGTCCTCGGGCGTGTAGGTGATCCCGCTCGCGCGGATCAGGTCGCGGATCTTGGCGCGGTCGCCGCCGGCCTTCTCGATGATGGCGTCCAGCGGGTTCGGCGCCGCCGCGGCGGCGACAGGCGGCGGCTTGGTGCCTCCGTTGAACGTCGGCTTCACGTCTGGCAGCGGCCCCCAGCGGTTCCTGCCCGGCGTCGGCAGCCCGCGGGCGGCGACCTGCTCGATGGCGTCTACCAGCGGCGTACCCTTGCGCGCGAGCGCCTGGGCTTCCATCGCAAGCCCGAGCAGATGGCGCCGCACTTCCTTGCCGGACATGCCCTTGGCGGGACCGTCCTCCACCTTCTCCAAGTCGGCAAGCGCGTCGGACGGCATCTGGTAGAGGCGTTGGGACAGCTCGTTCTCGATGGCGCCTGGGACCTCGGATTCCTTGGTGACGTACTTGTCGAAGTACGGCGGCGGCGGCTTGGCGGCGGTGCCCTTTGGCGCGTCCGGCTTGAAGGTCTTGTCACGCTGGTTCCGGTTCGCTTCCCCGTACACCGACAAGGCCGTCTGCCGCGGCATGCCTGCGGACAGACCCCTCGCGGCTTCCGGATTCGACTCGCTCATCACCCGCAGTTCTTCCTCGCTCAGTTGGGACGCCTTCTCGGCTGCGAGCTTCTGGCGGGCGGTGGCGCCCATAGCCGCCGCCTTGTTCGCAAGGTCGATGTCGTAACTGGCCGCCATGCCGTAGGCGCCCGCGATCTCGTCCGACGTGGCGTCCGGATTCAAGAGCGAAGCAAGTAGCTGCTGCGGAATCTGTCGAGGTCGTTTGGCGTCAGCCTGTTGCGCGCGCAGCGCCATCGCTTCGACCAGGCGGTTCTGGGTTTCGTGTCCGATCTTGGTGCGCTCTTCGTTGTACGCCTGCTGCTGGCCGTGCTGGACGCCGCGGATGAGTGCTTCGGTGAGTTCGTCAGCCACGAGGAATCACCCCGCTCCGGCGGCGATTCGCGCGACCGATCTGCGCCGACGCCAGCTCGTCCTCGGGGTTGTAGGCGTCTGGGTCCAAGTCCCGGAGGTTGGCGTCGATGCCTTCCATTGGGGCGGCGCTGAATCCGTTCCCCTTCGTGCCGGCGCCGAGCTTGCGCCCGCCCAGGTAGGCGAGCGTGTTGCCGGCAGATCCCAGCGACGACGCCCAGGCGTCTGCCATCCCAGGTGCATCGCTGCCGCCGTAGATGGACTGCTTGACGGCTGCGAGCCGGAACGCCATTTCGTCCAGGTGCTCGGTGCGCTGTTGCTCGACGGGCGCGATGGCACCTGCCACCTCTCCCGCCGCGCCGCTGCCCTGGAGCACCCCGCGGCCAGCCAGCGACATGAGCGTGCGGGTGGTGATGGCTTGGAGCAACGAGCCCTGCGACTCGGAGGAGCCGAGCATGCCTTGCGCAAGGCGGTCCTCGGCCGGGCGCAGCGCCTCAATCTGCCGCTGGATGATCGCGTCGCGCCGACGCCGCGCCGAGCGCGCCGTGAGCAGATTGCTGCCGAGCTTGAGCCCTTCACCGATCCCGATGAGAGCCAGTGCAGGCAGTGGCATCAGAACACCCCCCGTGTCACGACTTCCGGCAGGATGCCGAATAGCTGGAAGCGCGCTGCGACGCTGCCGCTCAACCGGAGGTCCATGTACCGCCCCTTGAAGTTCGCGGGGAGGTCGATGATGACTTCTTCCCGCCTAGTCGTCGAAAAGTTCACCTGGTAAGTGACGGCCGGCATGTCGTCCATCTGTGCGAAGAGGGACACCGTTTCGCCCTGCGTATTCACGTCGAGCTTTACCTTGTAGAATTGCCCCTGCACCCCGCCAGCCGAGAAGCGCCGCGCCTTGACTGCGAAGGTCGGGTTGGTGAAGTCGTCCCCCGCCGGCTGCTCATCGGTCAATCCTTCTTCGATGAAGTAGTGATACCCCTGCGCGTCGATGGCAAGCATACGAGATTCGCGCCCGAGCCAGTAAATTGACTCCCAAGACGGCGCGCGGTCCAGGCTCCAGCGCGTCGGCCCGCGCGAACTGTCCCCGATTGCCATGTACCGCGGCACGCTCGGATCTGCTTCGTGGCCGGGCTTGTATCCGGACGGGTTGTTGGACGCCGGAAAGAGCATGAAGAATTTCCGGTCGCCATAGGTGCCGACGACTTCCTGCGCGTTGCCGCTGTCGAATTTGCTGTAGTCGCCCTGGTAATCGTCGCGGTCGAAGATTGGCAGCATCTCATCCGCCACCTCGTCCACGGTGGCGCCGTTGAAGAGCCGCGGGATACCGTCCGTGCCAACGAAGCGGATGCCGTTCTCGGTTGCCACGATGGTGTCGCGCGCGATGCAGCCGACGCGGGCGAACCCCGTGTGCATCTCATCCTCGATGGCGCTGTAGGTGTAGACCCCCTGGTTAGTCAGGATCACGCACACCTTGCCAAGCGGCACGACTCCGACGATGATCTCGGTGCCATTCCCGACCTGTCGCCAGTGATACATATACTCCGGCTCGCCGGGATTCGAGAAGAATAAGTAGGAGCGATTGACGTTGATGGCCGAGATTTTCGTCTTAGACAGGAGCTTCGTTTTTATCAAGAAGGCGCCGGGCGCACGATTCGAGTACCGCTCGATGAACGTCCCGACCTGCTGCCCCTCCGGCACTTCGCGGTACACCACGTCCAGGCTGGACGCTCCGTAAGCGATGTCGTCCACGACGCACATGTCTGTCAGGATGGGCGGTGCAGACGCATCCATCAGCATCAGGTCGCGGTTCTGCATGTCCACTTGGTCGTTCACGTCGAACACAATGCCTGCGGCGCGCGCGGCTGCGTCGGTATCAACGCTGCTGCGAATGTATCGGTAGGCAGACGGCTCCAGGTCGGTACTGCTGGTGAGCGTGATCTGGCAGTAGAGCCGAACCTTGTACTTGGTTGGCGACGCCTGCACCTCTGCCGGGAACGTCGAGTAGATAGTGTCCCACTTGACGGTGACAGTGGTCTTGGTGTCACCGGAGGCGTGCGTGTACGCTACGAACATGGACGGGCTCGACTGGATGCCGAACTCGTCCTCAATGACGATACGGAACCGGAACGTCGCGAATCCGAGCGTCGGATTCCCAGCCCCAGAGGCGGTCGCTGTCGGTTTTTGTGTCAGGTCGGCGGCGTCGCTTGTGCCAGCGGTCGGCCACTTGATGCCCGCGTTGCGCACAGCGTATTTGATGCGCGCCAGGTACGTCTGGTCGGCCTTGTTCTTCCGCCGGAACACCTTCATCGGCGTTTTGTCGTCCACGGCGTAGGCGCGATCCCCGTATACCACGAACTTGGCGCGGCTGTTGATAGACTCGAAGCCACCGTTGCCGTCGATGACGCCGCTGCCACTGCCGGCGTAGTCGCCGTTGAACTCCAGGCGGCTGCCGGTTTTCTCCAGGAAATTGAGTCGCTGTGGAATCGGGATCGTGTTGTTGCTGGTGTCCGTAGGCCAAATGCGCTGATCGTAGAACGGAGCAAAGCCCCGCACGCGAGACGATGATCGGAAGTGGTTCACGGTGCTGGTGTACACAAAGAGCCCGGTCGAGCCACCGGAGTAGCCCTCGTATGGGAACTCCAGCCCGGCCTGTACGCGCCCACCGCGCGAAAAAGCGGCGCCGTCCTCGAAGTAGCGGATGCCATCGGCCAGCGTCAGCGCGCCCTCGCCCAACTGGGCCGGGTCGGCCGAGAGGTTCAAGCCCCGAATGCCGATGCGCCGTTCCTGGTCGATAGGTGCCATCAGACAGCCGCCCCCCCGTCGAAGCGCGCGAACAGGGCATCGAGAAGCGTCATGCGCGCCACATAGTCGAGCGACGCCGCGCCGCTCAACAGCACGTCGGCGGTGACGTAACCCTGGGCGAAGTTCGGCCCGATCATGTTCTTGTTGCTCGACCCGCCGGCCTTCTCTTCCACTCCGTACAGGTGCTTGTTGCCGTTGACCGAGGTCACGGTCGTGCAGCGGATGATGTTGTTGACGATGATGGACTCAAACACTCCAGCGCCACCGCCACCGGGGCAGTCGAGCAGGATGCCGGAGTAATCGGTCGCAGCCGCGTCCTCGCGGGAGCAGTTGAGCACCAACACTTCCGCGATGCGGCCCCACTTGGCGAGCGCACCAGCACACTGGATGGCGATGCCCTGTTGGGTGGCACTCTCAACCTTGCCGCCGGAAATCTCGAAGCCTTCAATCGCAGTCCCGCTTCCGGCCAGTAGAATGCCGGGTCCGGTTGCGCCGACGACTTCGTTGCCAGCCAGGCGTACGTTCTTCGCCGTAACCATCGCGGCGTCCATCGTCACGGCGATCTTGCCGGCCGCCAGTTTGTTGCCGGACACGTCCGGGCTGTCGATGCCGGTGATGGCGATGTTGCCCGCGGTCAGGCGATTCCCGAGCACGTTCACGCCGCGGTGCGAGGCGGCTGCAAAGACTCCGCCGCGAATTACCGAGAGGTCCATGCCGGTGCCGGTCAACACGTTGCCCACAACGTCGATGTCGCGCAGCAGGTCCGCCCCGCCTGCGGATGCGATCAAGATGCCGGTGCCGCCGCCCTGGAGTTGATTTGACAGAATGTGCCCATTTGATGCGGCAAACGCCTCCATGTTCAGCGAGCTTGTGGCGCCAAACGTGCAGCCAGACACCCAGAAGTTGTCCATCTGAAAACCGGCGGACCCAAGCACAAGTCCAAGCTGCCCACCGCTTATGTAGCAGTTGAGCACCTTGACGCCGCCGATTGGCTGTACGCCAAAGCCTGTGAATGCGAGCGCCCCATTCGTTCCCGCGGTTCCGTTGCGGTCGATGAACAGATCGGCCACCGTCACGTCCGGACTGTCGATGATCGACAGTAGATTCTGGTTCGTAACGGCAGACGTGTTGCGCTTGAGGCAGGAGGCGAAGCCAGTCCCTACTAGGCGCAGGTTGGGGTACTGATCCACCTTGGGCATGAAACCGCCGAATTCCATGAACTCGTAGGTGGATGCCGGGAAAAAGATCCCGTTCACTTGCCCATCCGCAACCATGTCGGTCAGGATCTTATTGAACACTTCGGTGTTCTTCTGTGCGTCTGCGGCCGAGATGCCGGAACCAGCGATGCCGCCGTAGTGGTCGAAGTTCTTCAGCTCCGCGTAGTTCTTGCGGATGTCGGCCAGGCATGCCTCGACGTGCTTCGCGGCTTGCGTGTCTGCGATCTCGTCGAATGGCGTGTTGGCGCCAGAAACGACAGCGGCGTCCAGCACGGGAATGCTCGCTGCCGATACCTTGGTAATCGGTACGGTGCCGCCGGCAAGCCGTGAGTCGCGGTTGAGAAACTGGGTCGTAGGGCCAGCAGCCGGATCGTGCCGGGTGATGTCCTCTACGCCGAGGGAATCTTGTCCTACTGTTCCGGCCACGATGCACCTACCAGGTTACGGTGTACGATCCGCCCACGGTGTCGGACGGGCGGAACGCTCCGCGCCTGTTATCCCCGCCGTAGGACCCACTGATGACGTTCGGAATGCGCGGCAGCGGAATGTCCGCCAGTTCCTTCGCGCGATCCACGTCCATGCGCCAGAGCTTGCGATACAGGCCGGCCAGCTCGCGGTTGTGGTGGTCGCCCTCTTCTTCGTAGACGCGCCAGAGTGCGTACCAAACGGGCGCATTGGCGAAGGCGGCCTTGATCGGCACTTCGTCACCGTCGCCCGACATGGAGCCTGGGGCGCCTGTGGCCCACACGTTCACGAGGTCGGACCCTTGGGAGTCCAGGTCTAGGATCACGCCGTACTCAGAGGTGTTGGTGAACCCCGGCACCGTGAGCACGATGCCGTACTCGGACGTGAAGGTGTAGGCGCCGGTCGAGTCCGTCAGGTCCACCATGTCGCCGTATTCGCTCTCCCAGACGTAGTTGTCGGCGCTCGTGACGGAAGGCGTCGGGAGCACCCGGAACTGGTTGTGCGGCAAGGCGTCCGACGACCAGGCCAAGGGCGTCGCGCCGTCGTGCGACTGCCAGCGCTCGTCGCGGCTCGTGATCGTTCCGACAGCGCCAAGCACTTCGAGCGTCAGGTCAGAGTAGGCGATGCGCTGGGTTCGTAGGTGGTCCGTCCGATGGGTGTACACGTCCGTGCCTGCGGTCAGGGGCAGATCGTAGGCGATCCACTCGTCCTCGACTTCGGCCCGGAAGTCCAGGCAAGCGCGGTTGAGCAGTTCGACCAGATGCGCGCGCGTGAACCAACGCGGCGTCGTGATGTCGTCGCCCAGGACGAGATAGGCCCTGGTCAAAAGTCCCTGGAGATTCACCGCACCACACCGCCCCTCAGTTCAGCTTGTACAGGATACCGTAACTGCCGGCCTTGCAAGTAGGGCCAGAGCCGACCGCTTCGCGCTTGGCGCGGGCCGTGAGACTCCCGCCGGTCGTGCCGTTGCGGATCACGCCTCGCACCAAGTACCAGCGGGCGGCGGTGCCGTTGCTAGCAGTGTTCGCGGTGTCGAAGTCGTAGGTGTTGCCGTGGCGCTCCGTCCGCGCATTCGCCGTCGTCCAGTAGACGATCTCGAACTGGATGTCGTCAGGCGTGGCCGGGCCGTTTACCGACACGTCAATGCCGGTGCCGACGGCGTCCGATTCCATGAGCATGTGGAACTCGAAAGCATAGGCGGTGCTCGCATTGATCGTGAACGTCAGGCTGGTCACATCCGCGAACGCGGTGCCGATGGCGGCCTGGTCGCTGGACTTGTAGCATGTCTGGACGTTCGCGGACCCTATCCCGAGAGTCGTGCGCTGGTCAGCCGCCGTCGCGTCGTCCAAGAGTGCGCGCCCTGCGGCCGTACAGGCGATTTCTTCCACGTCCCCGGCGCCGGCTGTCGAGCGGCCGAGCACCATGTCGGTCGCGCTTACGTTCTGCATCTTGGCGTAGGTCACAACGTCGTTGTCGATGGTCATAACTGTGGCGCCGCCACTGACGGTGATGTCACCATAGTCGGCGTCGGCTAGGCCGGCGCCAGTGGTGTCGAGGTTGCTTGTGACTCCACCCTCGCGCTTCCTGAATTTGCCGGTTCCGCTGTTGTACCAGAGGTCCCCGTCAGTCAGGCCGCCCGGATCTCCTGCGCCTGGAGTCAGCCTAAGCGCCACGCTGTTGGTAGCCCCAAGATTCAGGATCAACCCGTTTGTCATGCGGAACCAGTAGGGGCTGCCGCTGGTCATGTCGAGTCTGGAGCGTTCGAGTTCCGCACCCAACGCACCAGTGTAAAACGGGATAGCCCCAACAACTCCACCGCCGACTTCTGCGATGAAACTGATGCGCATGGCTTTGCCAGCGGTCGTAATTAGGGCTGCCAGGTGCGAGCTTGTTTGCGAATTGCGGACGCGAAGGGCCGGAATCAGCTCGTCGCCAGCACCCACGAACGCCTTACCGCCAATGATTTCTACGACACCCTTGTCGGTGACTCCAGCGGTCGATGTGGTAGCGCGCCGATTCTGGAGAACAAAGTCAAAGCCACTCAGGAACATCGCCCCAACGTCCATGTCCGTGGAGTCTGTGACTACGATGATGTTCGGAGAGCCGAGGAGCGCGCGGAGCTTGTAAATCACGGCACCAGTTGTCGGGTCGCGGAACACCAGCGCGCCGTTGTGCGTCGTGCCATTCTCCGCCATGAGCCCGATGCTCTTGCGGATCGAGTCCCCGATGGCCTGGATGGCGTCGTCCGTGTCGGTGCTGTTGGAAACCTGTACGGCGCCGTCCGTTGTCCCAGCAGCCCCGCCGCGAATTAGCCAGGCGTCGGACCGCAGGATCTTGTTCAGATTCACGGAGCGCCCGGAGCCGTCGAAGTTTGTGCCGTTCCCAAAGTCCGGCTTCACGATGGCGTTCTCAAGTTGGTAACCAGCTAGAATCGTGTTGCGGCTGCCGAACTGGCCGGCGCTCGCCGGGTCGTAGAACTCGATGTCGCAGATGCCGTTCTGGTTCTCATACCGGCACCCGATGAACAGGTTGTCCAGTCCTTCGCAGTAAATCTTGCGGCCCCACGCACGCTCCAGACTCACGCCGTAGAAGCGGTTGTTGTTTGGAGCGTGGGCACCCAGATAGCGAATCCGGATTGCGTGGCAGTTGCCGGGGGCGGCCTGGGCCATGTTGAAGGTTGCGAGACTGCCGATGCCGCTTGTGGAGAACTGCGCAACAGGATTGGACGGAAGGACAGTATAGACGCCTGGAATGGTGACGATGGCCGAAGTCACGGCACCAGCCAAAACCCCCGTGACTTGGATCTGCGCCCGAGTGCTGAATGTCCCGCCGGCAAGGTCGATGGTGTCGCCTACGACATACCCGCCACCGCCGGCCGCGATGCTCGTTACGCCCGTGAAGTTGTAGCCACTCAAAGCGTCCGTGATGGTGGTCGAGAGGTGCATCCGGCCACCGAGGTAGTTGTTTTCGTTCGAGTGCCCGACCGGGTCTACGGCGCCGCCGTCCACGATGTCGATGCCATAGCGGCAGTCGAATACCTTGAGGTTGTTGTAGTTGTTGTGGACGTTGCCGCCCGTAATGCCGACCGCACCATGAATAAAGTGCCCCTGCTCGAACCCAACGGCTTCTACGCTATCGACGTTGCACTCCAGCAGTGCGCACCAGTCGATCCCGGCGTACAGTAGGCTCGCAATCGTGGTGCCGTACGTCCTGGTCACGGTGAATCCGGAGAACGACAGTTGCGATGTCCGGTCGGCCTCAACCGACGTGTTGGCGCCGATGCGAAGCGCGTAGCCTGCTGCGCTCAGGTTCGTGGTGCCGAAAGAAAAGATCGCGCCGTAGGCGTAGATGTTCAGTTGGCGCGCCCACAATAGGCTGCCGGAGAAGATGTACGTTCCCGGCTGGAAGATGACCGTCGAGCCGGCCGGAATGGATGGGTCCGTCGCAAGGCGCATGAATCTCGCCGTCATGTCACCAAGGCCGGGGACCACACCCCACCGCGGGTCTGCGGCCGATACGAACGGACCCATGAGAAGAGCCGAGAGCGCCTTGCTCGTGTACTGCGGGTGATCGTCACCCTTGGAGTTTCCACCCAGGGCAGAGTGCGGGGAGCCTTCGTAGAGCGGCCGTTGCGTCACAACCACCCCCGCCCGACGCGCTCCGTCCGCAGCCAGTTGCCGTACATGGCCTGCGCGATGCCCTCGTGGCGCTCGTCGGCCCATTCAGTGAGCTGCGCCACCTTCTCCTCGTAGTAGCCATATTGGCGCAACGCCCGGCCGAGCCGCGGCCCATCCGCGTCCTTCACGAGCGAGCGATAGTGGGCGTAGTGAACCAGCGCCTCGTGGTGCTGCTGCGGGAAGTCCGGAGAAGTGCCGTCTGTTTGCAGTCCGTCGATGGGGCAGATGGCCGCCATCATTTCGAGAAGCGACTGTGCGCTGTAGGCTTGGGACAGGAGGAGTTTCTTCAATCCCCAGGCTGCAACGCGCTCCGGGCGATTCCTGGTCTTGCGCAAGAAGTAGTTGTCGTCCTGGTCCATGAGCGTCCAGTGGCACATGCCGACCGGGAGCCCGGTCGTGATGTCGCGGAACGCAATCGGGAAGAGCGTTTCAGCCGGCAGCGACACGAATCGCTCTTCGGCCTCGCAGGTGATATTCACCGTCGAGACGACACATCCGGTGCGGTTGGCGATCTCGCGGTATCCGTCGTCAATGTAGGTGTCGAGTTCGGCGCTTGTCCAGCGCGTGAACGACACGTTCCGCAGAGCGTCGGCCGTGGCTTGACGAATCTGGCCGCGATTCATTCGCACCACCTACCAGCTACCGACTCCGCCAAGGCAGTTGACGAATCCCTTGACCACCCGCATGTTCCCGTAATTCACATTCGTCGTGTTGCCGTTCAGGTATTCCGGGAGTTGCACCGGGACATCGCCTTCGTAGTGGAAGCCGACAAACCTCTGCTCTGGCGCTGGAGCGTTAACTGGCACCGACGCCACCCTCGGGGGGGTCAGCCACGTTGACGTATTCCCGCCAACAACAGTCGTTGTTCCGTCCATGTTGATGACGGCCGTGCTTGCGGCTCCGTCGAGGGTAAGCTGGACGGCGCCGGATAGCGTCCGGTATCCATTTGCCAATTCGCTGTAGGTCATCCCGCCGACCTTGCCAGAAACGGCTCCGTAGTTGTAGAGAAGGTGGTCGTTTGTATCGACAGCCGCCGCGTTGTAGGCGATAATTCTGTCGCAGTGCCCGTACTGAAGAACGCGAACCCATTCGCCGGTCAACTTTCGACTCCCGATTATCATGTCGTCCAGGAGGACTCCGAGCGGTGCGCAATACGACGCGGTGTTACCGCTGGTAGAGGGAACGCAACACGCCATCCCCGGACTAACACCGGGCACCGACGAGTAGTTCGCCAGCTTTAGGTCCAGGTAAATGAGGAACCCCTTGAGGTTCAAGCCCCAGTTGGCGGGGCTTGCATTTTCGTCCACGACCCATTCGTTAGACGACATGTAGAACGTGCCGACGACCTGTTCAAAGCTGCCTCGCTGTGCGCTGGTAAGCTGCATGGCTTCCTCCTATCGCTCCATGACGAGAGCTTTCATCGCCATGCGCGTGTTCAGGTCAGTTGGGATGGCCGACGATAGGCTCATGCCGCCGCACTTGCAGATGCGATTCTCGAAAGACCGATGGGTGCGAAGCCTGTGACAGTCTCGGCACCGCAAGAGAATGTGGCGCGCCGGAGTCGCAGAGCCCATACACTCGTTCGCAAGCCACAGGTTGAAGTTGTATTCCTCGATGGGCACGTCATCTGGCCTGGGTCCGACGTGCTTGAGGATGAGTTCGCGTCGCGCTGGATCTGCGATCAGGTCCATGCCCTGCGCCTTGAAGGCTTCGATCTCCCAGACGTTGTCGAGCGCCCAGACCATAGCGCGCTTGGCATAGGGCCGGTCCCACGGAGGGACCAGCCCCATGTAGTCTCGAAGCACTCGTTCTGCGCGCTCCGCGACGTTCATTTCACAGACACTTCAAGTGGCCCTGGACCGCCAGACTCGACTGGTTGATCGCCACCGTGGTGTAGGTGAATCCGATGACCTTGGCCGCTTCGGCTGCGGTGATACCACCCGTGGTGTGTCCCATCGCGCGGCCGGCGGTGCCGGTCGAGGCCAGGAACGGACCACCGGCAGCAACCACAGAGTCGCCGGCCCCGGTCGTGAACAGGATCGCGTCGTGGAATCCCCACGCTTGCAGCAAGAACACGGGCGTCTTGACCGTGGTGCTGCCGATCTGGGAGGGGAGTCCTTCAACGCAGCCTGCGGCGTTGGCGCCGGTTGCTGCGGCCACCGCCTTGATGACGCGCTTGCCACGGCTATTGCCGATGGCAGACGTTCCAGAGTTGTCGGTCGTGTCGTAGAGTAGGACATCGCCGCGCGCGGGCAGAGTCGTGTCCGACAGTTCGACGTGGACGAAAACCTGGTCCTTGGTGTTGCCGTCGTTCGCAAAAGTCCACTGCATTTTGGGTCGCCTCCTTTCTCAGTCGATGGTGACGATGTTGGCGATGATCGCCGCGAAGAGAACGCCGTGCTTACGGCGCTGGGTGACGGTCAGGTTGCCGCGCCAGAGCATCGCTGCCCAGACGGCCCACTGGTCGATGGGCTTCTCGAACGGCGTCATCTGCCAGTCCCAGTCCTCGTCCACGACGAGTTCCAGCCACTTGCTGTTCAGGAAGTACAGGTGGCCGTTGGCGGTCGAGGCGGTCGCGGACGCGGCGGCCGCGGCCGAAGCGCCCAGGTTCGCCATGATCTCCGACCACATGAGCGTCGCGCCCTTCCACGACAACCCGCCGAACCCCATCGAGTTCGAGTCCTGGTCGCGGTAGAAGTCCGCACGCTGGAACTTCATCATGCTGTTTTCCAGCAACTCGTAGAGTTCCTGGGTACACAGCCCGAAGTCCGGCGCATCGTTCGTCGAGCCGCGGCTGCACAGGTTGTACAGGCGGTTGATGCCGCTCCGCAGGTTGGCGGTGGTCGTGATGGCCGAGGCGTCGAAAATCTTGTTTCTCCACCACGCCTCGGTGCTCTGCGCGATGTTGTGGACGGACGCCGAGACGGTCGGGTCCTTCTGCACCAGGAAGGCGAGCGGCACCGGGTCCTTGCCGGCGTTGCCCGCCGACAGGAAGGTGTTCGCACCCGTCTGCGTGCCGACGACCAGGAACCGCTCCCAATCTTCGCGGGCGGACGTTTCCATCACGTCCACCTTCATGCGGAGCAGGTTCGCCCGGCGGCTGGCGCCCTTGTTGGCCTGGATCTCGTCCAGCGAAATACCGCAGGACGTGTTGACGTTCGACCAACGCTCGAAGGCGCTCGTCGCTTCGTCGGTCGGCGCCAGGTTGTAGCGGTCGTAGCCGCTGATGGTCTGCGTGTTGGCGTTCTTGTTGTACACGACGGGAATCTGGATGAACTGTCCACCCACGTCGTAACGAACGCCCTGCCCGCGGCCTCGGCGCGTGAGCCAGTAGGTCAGCGCCGTGCCCTTGATGATGTTGTCCACCAGCGTCGGGCGGTAATTGTCAATCGTGGTCGTGAGAACGGAATCCCACGCCCGATTGAAGGTCGTTGCGGCCATGTCGTTTCACTCTCCCAGACGTTTGTTAACGCCCGCGCTTGCCTTGCTTCGCAATCGTGCTACGGACTGCCGCGTTGTACGCTTCGCCAAACGACGGGAGCTTCGACACCTTGGCCGGCTCCGCGCCTGGACGAACGGGCTTTTCGCGCCCGAGGGCACCAGCCTGCGACCGCGCCACTTGAGTCGAGCGGGAGCGTGCAAGCTCCTTCTTCGCCTCTTGGCCGGTCACATGCTCGTAGATCGTCGCCAGGTCCTCGTAGTAGTTCCCGGTGTTGAACTTCTCCGATTTGAGAAGTTGCGTGATCTGCCCCTCATACTTCTTGTAGTCCGGAAAGTCTTGCTTGAATGCGATGAGCGACACAGTGGCATCGAGCCGTTCCTGCTTGACAGCAAGTTTGGCTTCCATCCGCTGCATCTTGGCGTGTTGCGCTTTGGCGTACGGATTCAAACCCTCCCAGCCTTCGGGCAGCTCGTCCGCGTCCTCGTCGGACACGTCGGGCTCCTCTTGGCTGGTGCGACTTTTTCTCAGGTCGGCAATTTCGCCCTTGAGTTCCGCGATGATTTCGCGGAGTTCCTGGGTGTCGTTGCTTTCGCCGTGAGTGTCTGCGGGTTCGTCGCCCTCGTCTGGGCCGGGCGAAACATCGTCCGTCCCGAGGTCGTCGTTGTCCTCGTCCTCCGGCCACTGTCCCTGTGCTTCTTTGATCGCGTCGTTCAACGCATCGCGGGAAGCGCGAGCTTGCGCAACAGCGCCAGCTTCGGAACCGTCCGGAGTTGCAGTCGTCTCAGGCATCGTCGTCCCTTACCCATCCACCACACGGGGCCGTGAGGCGGCCCCTGCCTTGCCCAGCCCGATGCTAGGCGGTGATGCCCGGCGGCATCTTGATCGGCTTCTTCGTCGGCTGGTTCGGTCCCGACGTACCGCATCCCTTGGGCATGACGCCCTCCTCTTAGGTGTAAGACCCTGCCGGCGCGGCGGAATCCACCGATCCGGCCTTCTTCGCGTGCTTCGCACGCTTCTTCGCCTTTGATCTTGCGCCCTTCTTCTTCTTCTTGGCAACCCCAGACAGCGCGTTCGTACTGGCGCGCGCCATCATCGCCATGTCCATGCCCTTCATTTTGCCTCCCGCACCCGGTCCATGCGGTGCTTGTGTCGGTACTGCGACTCCTGGGAAACCGAGTGCCGCTCCTTGCCGTTGGCTTTGAGCAGCTTGGCCTCCGTCTGGGCCGAGTCTACCTGCACCGGCACGCCGCCCGGCAGGATGTTCTCCGAGACGAAGCCGTAGCGGCCCTTGCTCGGGTTCGAGAACGAGCCCGGCCCTTGGGCCATCCAGTCGCGGATCATCAGTCGGCCGCACTCCGGGCACTTCGGAATGCGGCCGGCGAGCTGCGAGTACAGGCAATCGACCGTCTCGCGCTCTTGATGCTCTTCACAGAAGAACGGGAACGTCGCCACTACGCGCCTCCGGTATCGCCGCCGTGCGGGCGCAGCGCGCGACCTTGCGAGCGGCCCTCGAACGTCCGGCCCTGTTCGTCCGCACCTGGATCGGGGGGCTTGGGGCCGCCAGCGTCGCCGCCGGCATCCGCTCCACCTGCCCCGCCCTCAGCCTCACCGCCACCAAGCCCCCCTGCCACCAGGTTGAACGCCACCATCTGCAACTGCTTCTGCATCTCCGGGTCATCCACCCGGCGCACCTTCCAGAACCATTCGTTGAACTTGTCGGACAGGAAGGCCGCTGGTCCCAGGATCTTGAGCACGCCCTGGGAGTCGGCCAGCTCCTTCGCCTCGTCGTGCGGGCGCATGTCCATCACGTCGCAGGCGGCCTCGGCGTCCATGACGATCTGCTCTGGCGTGACGGTGCCCTGCCACAGCTTGCCCTCGGGGCCGACGATGGCGACGGCCAGGTTCACGTCGAGAGTCGCCTGGAGCACGTTGTACGTCTTGGTGCCGATGCCGCCCAGGAAGCGCGCCACCATGCGGCGCTTGTCCTCTTCGGTGAGCGTGCCGCGGTTCTCGACGATGGCGGCCTGGGTCGCGGTGCCGGACTGCGCCGTGCCGCGGGCTTCCGGGCTCGATCCCATGATTTCGCTCATGTCCGCGATGTTGCGGTCGTCGTCGTAGACGGCAGGCTCAAGCGGCGCCATGTCGATGGGCTTCAAGGCGTTTCCAGACTTCGTCTCGACGACGGTCATGTCCTCGCCGTTTTTGAGCAGTTCCTTGTTCGCCTGGTCGATGTCGCCCCTGCGGGACTCGATCTTGCGGACGGCCCGCGCCTGGTGCGTCAACCGCTGACTGCGGCTGCGGTTGTACGCACGCACCAAGGGGCGGGCAGCGGTGATGTCCGGGTACGGCATCCACTCGGACAGAACCTCGTTGAACTTGACCCACTCGAACGGGCTGTGCCCGACGTAGCCGGGAATGGGCTCGGCGCCCACCAGCTTGTGATAGTCGTCCACCATGTAGACGACGCAGCGGCGCTCGAAGTCCCAGACTTCCCAGCCCCAGATGCGCGCCATGTCGGATTTGCTGGCTTCCGTGCGGTCGTAGCGAAACATGGACACGCGCTTGGTGCCGCGGCCCAGGCGCTTGTTCTGCGAGCCGCCGAAGAACTCGTTGCCGCTGTTGTTCTCGTCCAGGTATCGAACCGACTCCAGCACGTCCTCCTTGTTCGAGAACATGCGATTGGCCTTGAACTGCTCGAAGGTCCAGCAGCGGCGCCTGGCGAACCGGCGGTGGTCCATGAAGTCGTTCGTGCCCTCGGGGTCGAACACGCAGTCGCGGAAGTCCACGAAGTCCACGCGGTACAGGTCGGCCGGCCGGCGGTTGTCCAAGAGCACGCGATTGCCGGCGCGGACCTGGAGGTTGCCATTCTTGTCCAGGAGCGGGATGCCGCCTTTGACTTCCAGGCGCTCCGAGCCATCCTCCTCCACGTCGTGCTGGATCTCGCCGTAGGACGGCTCCTTGTTAGACTCGTCCTCGAAGCCTTCGTCTACGGGGGTATAGGTGACTTTGGCGCCACCTATCCCCAGTTCTGCCGCGAGCACAGCGAGGCGCGATACCCGCAGAAAGGCGTCGCGCGGCGTCTGAAGTACATAGTTCAGAGCGCGCTCGCCTATCCGCAGGTTCGCGCTGTCGGTTTCGTCCAGTTGGCGGCGGCTGGTGAGCGAGAACCACGGGAGCTTGAACATGATGGAAGCGTTCGTGGTGCGCAGTGCCGGCATGATGCGGTTGACGGACAGGACTTCCTCGGAAGCGATGTATGGCATGCCGAGCATGTCCTTGGTCGTTTCCTGTTCGAGGCTGCCGACGTAGCCGTCCATGTTGCGCTGGAACTCTTGGATGTACGGGTCTTGTTCGTTCTGGGCGTGGCGAATCCAGGCGTCGTAGACCTGCACGTCGCGGGCGCGGCGCTTGGCTTTGGACTTGTCGCCAATGATCTGCGCCAGCTTCTCGTCGCGCGCTTCCCGCATGACGCCCGAGCCGCCACGCGGGATGCCCTTTTCACGGGGTCGTTGCGCCACGCTTTACCGCCTCCCAGAACTCGGCCATGTACTGTTTCTCGCGTTCGTCCAGGGCTTGCAGGCCCTTGGCTCCGAGTACCTTGCGCTTCTCCTGGAGGGCGCCGAAGTGCGGGTAGCACTTGTCGCACAGGTCCAGGCGCTCTTGCGGGGTGAGAGACACGGTGTCGTACCGCTCAAAGTGTAAGGTCTTGCGGTTCGACAGCTCGCGCTCGCACCCGTCACAGACGACTACCTTCATCGTCGTAGATCCGGGCCTGTACCAGCGACCGGCACTTCGTACAGATGAGTTGTGCCGGGACCAGATAGGCTTTGACCTGCTTGGTGATTTCGCACCGCTGGCAGGTGAAGATGGCGATTGGCGGCACGCCCTTGTCCCAGAACTCGACCGGCGCGTTGATGTTCGGATCGACCTCTACGCGAGGCGCGCGTTTTGGGCCAGCTTCATCATGTGCAGCCGGTTCCGCAGCCAATCGAAGCTCCCCACTGGTGCCGGCAGTGCTTCCGGGCTCTCCCCCTGCTTCCACAGTAGGAGGTACTTGAGAGCGTCCCATGCGTGGTTATCCTTCTGTACGAGTGTTTCTTTCCGGTTGTTGTCGGCGGCCGTCTTGTCGGTGGCCCAGGACTTGTACCGGAGCTTCCGGAGTTCCCGGAAGAGGTTCTTGCACGTCTCGAAGATGTACAGTTGCGGCTCATCCAGGTTGCGCCAAAGCGTCGAGTTCAGCATCTCGCGGAAGGCGATGTCCACGCCTTCCAGGTTGTTGCCACGCTCGACCATGATGCCGTAGTCGTCGCGCAGCATTTCGCCCACGCTGCGAAGTTTCGGCCGGCCGTCCACGGTAGACTCTTGGTTCTGCCGCCAGATGGACGGATCACCGATGATGCCCTGGATGCGATGGAAGTACGGCCGCGCCTTGATCATCTCGACCTGTTCGTGGAGCGGCGTGTCTGCCTTGTACACCTCGTCAAAGACGTACATGGTTTTCTCGTCCTCCCAGGCGACGGCCATCCAGGCGAACGGGTTGTTGGTGCCGTAGTCATAGCCGCAGTAGATGGGCCAGTGGTCGTTGATCTCGAAAGGGGCGCAGGTGATTTTTGGTTGGATTACGTCCGGGAAGTTGGGCCACACCTTGGTGGACCCCGAGCCCGAGAACGACATTTCCATTTCCTGCTGCCAGTCGGGACCTTCCATGCCACCTGGGTAGCCTTTAGCGAGCACCTTGCGCAGCCATGTACGGCCTTGGAGCGTATCGAGGTTCTTGTCGGGGTCCGCAGAATAGTGGCACATGCACACGCGGACACCGTCGCGTGTCGTATAGAACGACATGCCTTCGGTTTCTGCGAGTTCTTCGGCCTTCTTGCTGCGGACGAGTTCCATTACTTGCGCTTCGCCTTCGGGGTGGTGATGGGCACGAGCGTGCGGAGCCCGCCCTTTTCGTACGTCAGATGCGCGCCGACGAAGGTCGCGCCGCCCGCCATGAGCGAATCGACGATCATCTTGAGCACGGGCCAGAGCTTCGCCCACGACCAGCCGGCGAGGGCGATGGTGTTCTCGCCCGCGTAGTTGTAGTCGTAGAAGTTGAGCGAGAGGCCGGCCGCTTCCCCGAACTTCTGTAGCCCGAGGATGAGCGCGGCTGCGAAGCCGAGCCCGAACGTCCATCGCGGGATCAGTACGTTCTTGAACCAGCCGGTGTCGGGCCGCGACTTGACCCAGAAGCCGAGGAGGTTTCCGGCGGCGACCAGGTACGGGTAGATCGAGGTCCAGTCGAACGTCTGCACGTTGTCTCCTTACGCGGTTTGGATGCCTTCGAGATGCGGGTAGCCGTTCGTGTTGAAGATGCGGACGGCGTAGATTTCGCCGCAGTACTGCACGCCGGTTGGCGCCGTGGCGCCGCAATCCGTCGTGATGCCGAGCGCGAACTGCACCTGGCGGATGCCCTTGATTGACGGCTCCGGGATGTTGTTGTACGTCGTGGCGGCGGCAACACCAGGCGGGTTCCAGAATCGCTTGCCGATCCAGATGTACGACCGGAAATATTGTCCAGAGGCGAGAGCGGTTGCCGGATACCCGAGGATTGCGCTCATGATCGTGTCGTCGCTAAGCGCCAAGGCGTTTCCGTCGCTGATTCCGACCAGATACGACGACGCGCCGTAAATGATGAGCTGGTCGCTACCCCAAAACGTCGGGGTTGCGCCGGGGTTTCCGCCCAAGCGCGAGATTGGGTGCTTGGCCCAGATTTCGTAGTTGTTGTCGTTGCGCATCGGGGTGCCGACTGCAAATCCGAACCCACTGCTTCCGGTTGCTCCGAACGCCGATGGGCCGCCACCTGCCGCAGTGCACTTGAACGCCGAGCAGATGGCGAGCATGTCGCAGCCCTTGGTGTCGATAGTCGCCCAGGAGAGCGGCGAGAGCGTACCGCCAACCACCATGCGGCCAGCCGTCGTTGGATTCGTGTTGAAGTCAAACGTGTGCTGGGTGTTGGCGCCGTTTGCGAACGTCAGGTTCGTGACTGCCGCGCCTGTTTCCGTTGCCGGGTCGCCAATCTTCCAGAGAAGTTGGCTTTGGTACGTCTGACTCATGCGACTTGCTCCTCGGTTTCGTTCTGCTCTACAAGGTCCCCGAAGAAAGAGCCTCCGAGAGCCGTCGAAATGACCAGGATGCGACGCGCCATCGGCAGCGCAGCCTTGAATGCTTCGCGGAACTCCGGCTGAAAGGCCGCTTCGTCGCAGATGACGAGCGTCGCCGTATACGACCGGAACATATGCGGGCCTTGCGGCACGCCCCAGAACTCGCTGCCGCCGGGGTACAGAAGCTCGCCGCGCTTGCCGATGAGTCCATGCACGCGGACGGCGATGGGGCAGGCGTATTCGATGAACCCCACGCGCGCATGCGTCCAGTCGCCGTCGTAGACGAACTTCCAGGCGTCCTCGGCCTTCTTGGACTGGAAGATGACGCGGCTGTGCGGGTGCCGGCACTCCCACGATCCGTAGGCGCCTGCGAGCCAGGACCACGTCAACTGGCGCGACTTAACCGCAGCGCCAACGTAGTCGGCGGGGTATCCGTCGTGCATCCACTGGAGGGCTTTGCGCAGGTACTTCTTGTCGGGGAAGGCTCGAACGCGGTCTTTTGGGGCGGCTGTTTCATCGAAGGTGCGGACGAAGCCGCCGAAGATGTAGAACTCTGGGTCGGCGCTTATCTGTTCGAGCGTCTTGGCGAGTTGGGTATCGTTCGGACCTCGGGAGGAGAATCCGTGCGCTTTCCATAGCGCGGCGTCCATGTCCATGTGAAACGGCGCCTGTTGATCCGTAAGGCGCGAGTTTCGGATTGCTACCGGCAACTACCCTGTCCCCACCCAACCCAACCCAAAATATCGTGCGCGCCCCCCGGCGCGACTGTCAAGCCTATGTGCCGATAGGACGCCATCCCTGTTGCCAGAAGGCCCAGCCGCCGGCCGTCGTTTGGCGCACGGCTTGGGCGTAGACGTTCTCGAAGTAGTCGAGGCCGTCGAGGGTCGAGTAAATCTGTGCCCAGGTGCCGTTCGTGCCTGGAGTTTGGCCGCCGTCCGTGGACGCCCAGTAGTATTGCTGGGCGAAGGTGCCGCTTTGCTTGTCTGTGAGCCCGAGCACGATACGCAGGCCCTCGGCCTTGGCGCGCTGGAGTCCTTCGAGGATGCCGTTGGCGCCGGCCCAGGGGCGCGGGCCACTGCCGGACGTGTTGACGAAGAACAGTTCGACCCAGCGGTTGCGCAGTGCGTTCTGGTCGTAGGCGCCTGTCAGGTCGGTGCAGTTCGCCCAGCGGAACCTTCCGCCGTCTTTGGCGCGGCCGCTGGATGCAAGCGCCGCGGCCCAGGCGGCTTGCATGTCGCGCCAGCCTTGGCGGTAGGCGACCTGTGCGAGTTGCGTCGGGAGCGGCGAGGCGTTGGTGGCGTCGCCCGTGTACACGTCCTGCCGCATGTTGTCGATGAGCATGCCGTCTATTTCCCAGTTGTAGGTGCCGTTGTACTGGGAGTTGCAGTAGTTGACCCACTCGGCGGCGAGCGCGGTGCGATGGGCGCTGCTCGTGACATCGCATTCCCAGACGTGCTTGGTGAAGTTCGGCGCGTTGGCCGGGAGCCCTGCGTGGCGGCCGGCGTCGTGCGGGCAGCCGACGATGTTGGTCCAGCTCGCGGCATCCGGGCCGCACGTCGGCCATGAGAGGACGCCCGTGGCGTTGCCTTCGTACTCGTCGATGGCGGTACAGCCGTAGCGGTTGAGCGTGTTGCTGCTGCAACCGGACGTTGCGGCGCCAGCGAGCGGGAATCCGCGCGAGACGAGGCGCGCCGGTTCGAGGGCCGTGTAGGTCGAGTACGCCTGCTGGTTGACGGACTGGAAGTTGTGGAGCCCGGTGTGGACTTCAGTGTTGACCTTGGACGCGGCCTTGATGGCGCGGATGTGCTGGCGCGGTGGGCTGTTGCCGAGCACGCAGATGTTGAGCGCCGAGCCCATGTCGATGTTGGCGAGTCCCTTGAGCATGATCCAGTTGCCGGCGCCGGGGACGAAGGTGCCGCTGTTGGCGTCGCCGTTCACGACTTCGTTGGCGTAGATGCCTCCGCGGGCTGCGATGCGCGCGCGCAGGAAGTCATCCCACTTGCCCCAGTTGAGGCCCTTCTGGAAGGGGTTCCCCTGTAGCGTTGTGGTCGAGAAGTCGTTCGGGTCGGCCGAGTTCCATTCGTAGAACAGGAATCCCCAGAGGGGCAGTGTGCTACCGGCTTCGGCGGGCGGATTCGACGGGCGCATGGTTGCGACGCGCCGGCCGCGGCGCATTTGGGCTGCCATCTTGCCGGACAGGCTTGCGATCCCGTGTCGGTTCATAGACCCATCTCCGCTTCTTCGTCAGTCACCATGTCGATGGTGCATGAGCCATCCAGGTGCAGCTTCTGCATCAGGCTCGCATTCAATCCAGTGTACTCCGGGAAGATGCGGCTCGCCCAGACCTGTGGGTTTCGCCCGACGCCGTTCAGGAACGCCGGGTGTGTGCGGATGGTGGGGATGCCCTGGATGGTGATGCGGTCGCCTTCTTTGGCGATCTGGTAGCAGGTGCGAGCGGTGTGTCCGTAGCAGAAGAATTTCCACCATTCGGACCACTTGTTCTTCATGGGGCCTTTGGTCTTGAGCGACGCCAGGAACATATCGGCCCGCTGTGGCGGTTTGCGTCGGCGGCGCTTGATGTCCGGGTCGGCCAGTTGGCGGGCTTCGTACTCGGCGTCCATCTGGATCTTCATGGCGGCCAGTTCTTCCGGCGTTTTTCTGGGCCAGTAGCGGATCTGGTAGACGTAGCCCGTGAGCTGGATGAAGTTTCCGGAGAGCAGCACCTACTGGATCTCCCCTTGTGGTTCGGCGGGCGGCGGCTGGGCGTCACCCGAGGCTTCGAGGCTTTCGATGACGCCTTGGAGTGCGGACAGGAACAGGTTGCGCGCGAACACGACGTGCGGCATACCGACGTTTTTGGCGATGTTACAGACCGCTTCGTAGGCGATCTTTGGAATCACGAGGGTGAGTTCCTTGTGCATTTCGATGTCGGTCACTTCCACAACCTTCCGTACAGGAGTCGTTTCCAGAGCGGTTGTCGCGGCGGCGTGGTGGTGAGTTGGCGTTCGACTTCAACTCGCAGCGCCTCGATCCCCGCCTCGCGTCTCGCGTGCAGGTACTCCGCGGACCGCCGTTGCAGGATGGTGAGGTTTCCACGGTAGATCAGGCCCGAGTATTCGTCGGGGTCGATGTCTTGCATGGCTCACCGTCCCTCTTGTGCCGCGTCGCGTCGTAGCGAATCCAGTGTTCTTCGCAGTAGTAGAGCGTGCGCTTGGTGTCTTGGTCGAGCACGATGCGCTCGGCTCTCGCCCTGCACTTTCTCACCCGGCAGAGCCGGTGCGTGTCCCCGAACATGCTGCCCCTCTGGTGAGTGTGGTGCGGGGCGCCACTACACCCCGCACCGCTCTGTCTTACAGGCCCGAGTAGGACGGGCGTTTGCGGCCGCCCTTCTTCGTGGGCTTCTTGGCCGCGGCCTTCGATGCCTTCTTGGCCTTGCGGACCGGCTTCTTCTTGGCTGCCATGCTATCACCTCCGAACGGAACAACGAACAGTCCACATTTCCGTTCGTTGATGGACTTCACGACCGTCTTGGCTTCTTCTTCGTTCCAGCAGACGACCGTGTGGAGACTGCTGCATCCGAGCCCGAGCGCCGGGTCGAGCGCGATTTCAACGCCGCCGAAGATGTGCGTGTGCAGCTTGGCCTTGGCGGTTCCAGACCAGATGAATGGGTATAGCTCATCGAAGGACTTCATGCGGTGCCGCCCTGCAAGAGCATCGCCATGATGCCGGCCAGGTGTCTCTTGGCTTCGTCTCGGGGCGTCACGGCGAGGTCGTCCGGAGTTGGGTCTGGGATGGGGAGCCCCCGGAGCCAGCGCGGAGGATACGCTCGGACGTGCTCGTAACGTTCGAGCGCCAGCATGTGTTCCGGTTTGGCTTCGACGGGGGTTTCCTCGGCGTCCAGTTGGACGGTTTCTTGTCCGAACGAGATGCGGTCGGCGCGCATGGTGCGTTGGATGCGTGCTTGGCCGTCGCGGCCCGACCAGGGGCGTTCTTCGACTGGTCCGGAGCACATGGCGATGCGGCCTTTTTCGAGGTGTCGCAGCGCGAATTCTGCGACGTTGGCGCGGGCGAGGATGTCGTACCAGACGTTGCCGCCTTCGTAGTCGCGGACGCAGAGCGAGAACTTGGTGAATATCTTACCGTTGCGGTCATAGATTTCTTCTGGATCGCGTCCCAGGTTCCCCGAAACCGTTTCGCGTCTTTGCAACCCATCCCTCCCGGTAAATGGTTGCCACGGCCGGCCGTGTGGTTTCCGCAGTCACAGTGACACCCACCCGCCGCGGCCGTGGCGCGACAGGTATCGCATGATACGAATCGTCACGTCAAGAGTATTGTGACATTTCCTTCATGACGTGGTAGGGTGCCGATGTCACACTTGCTGGAGGTCAGAAATGGCAGCGAAGATTGTGGTGAGCACCCTGGTCATGGTGGTGTGCGGCACGTCGGTGATCGAGGGCGAGTTCCGCGGTGAGGGCGTGCCGGTGAACGCAGACGTGTCGTTGGTAGAAGCGTACCGGGCGTGCAAGGAGACTACGTTCCAGAAGATTGCGGCCGGCATGCTCGACACGTTGCGGCGTGCGGCGATGGACGTGGTGCGTGTGCAGATACTCTATACGCCGACCGAGGTTGCGGTGGCGGTGCTGGAGGAGGAGTCTACGAAGTGACGAAACGGACGAACAACCCGCGGTGGCGCCAGATGCGCAACGCGAAGATCCGGCGGGAGTACCGCCGGCAGACGGCCCGGAGCCTGGGGCACGAGTACGGTCTTTCGATTCGGCAGATTTACCGCATCGTGGGAGGGCACTGATGCCGCAGACCACGGAATCGGTTGACGCCGGCCGGTTTGGCCGCGGCGGCAAGGGTGTGCGCAAGGGGCCGACCTCTGCCCAGGCGCGCGTGGCGCGAGACACGAAGGCCGACGCCCAGTCGGTTGTGGACCGCGAGTTCGCGCGGACGCTCTCGCAGCACCCGCTTCTGGCGGCGGCCCTGGCGACGGCTGCGAAGTCGAAGAAGCCGGTGACGAAAGAGCAGGCCGCGGCGCACGGGCTCACGCGGCGCGTGTTCAAGGACCTGCTCGATGGCTACAAGCGCATGCAGCGGAGGAAGCGATGAGCAGTGACACCGAGACGATGATCGAGACTTTGACCGACATCCGGTCGCTTCTGGGGGACGCTGTCCGGCTTCTCGATCTGATTGCTTCGAGGCCGGCGGCTCCCGTTCCGTCCCAGCCCGTGGTGATCTATCCCTATCCGTACCAGCCCGCACCGCCGCCTCCCTACTGGCCTCCGTACATTTCCTGGTCCGTCACCTACCAGCCGCCGAACGTCTCGGGCTCTGGGGTCGATGGCATGGGTGGGTTTCCGCCGGCCGAGGGCGGTGCGAAATGACCTGGACCGACACCATCGGCATGATCGACCGGGTGATCCTGGATGCCGTGGCCCTGGAGATGGCGACCTTGGGCAAGGCGCCCTGGGGCGAGTGGGGCGAGGTGAGCGTCCGCTGTCACTGCCCGCCAGACCGCGCGGCCGTGGAGATCGTCTTGGCGTTCATGGACTCCAAGCACCCGGACTGCGCGTGTCGGTCGGCGTCTGTGGTGGCGTTCACATACCAGGAGATCCAGCGGAACGAGGACGTGCTCGACGAACTCATCCGGGCCAAGGCGCTTTTCGCCGTCATGGCGGCCTGCGACGAGTGGAACAACCACAGCATCCCGGAAGAAGCGGCGCGCCGGCACAATGAACAGGCCGACGGCCTGGCGCGGATGCTCGCGGAGGACTCCTAGAACCAGCGCGGCCCGCCCTGGGTTGGAACAGGACGGGCCGCTACCGGGAGATCGGAGGGCAACTTCGGGGGCGCCCTGCGACTGCCTGCACCCTATCAACCACCGGCCGGGAGTGTCAATGACCGACTCCACATGCCACGTCTGCCAGCACCACAAAGCCGCCCACGACCGCAGAGGCTGTACCTTCACCGTCGTCGGTCCCAAAGACGCCACCGAATGCCCCTGCACCCAGCCCTACGACTTCGCCATGCCGGCACCGCTCCTGCCACCCGAGAAACCAAAGCCGGTCAAGAAGCGCCGCGGACAACCCATCCCACCGCCGCCACCCCCCAGAGGCTCCAAGCAGCGCCAGTACATGACCGGCAAGTTCGACCGCCAGCACCGAAAGGACTGGGAATGACCAGGAACAGCCGAACACCTCGAACACCGCCACACCGCCAGGTTTACATAACACAGCACCGCAAGTGTTCAGTACTCCACCACCACCCGATGTCACTCACAGGTTTACATAATCCGTCACAAAAGTAGACGCACGTCTACCAACGCAAATTATGCAGCCGTAACTCCCCATCGAATATACTGGGTTGACATGCTGTAAGGCGACCCTGTAGAGTTCCAAGCCACCTCCTCCAGAGCCACATGCACCTCCCCATCCGTATGCCCTCAAAAGCTCTCACCGTAGACAGCGACTCCTACTCAATATCCGGTTCAAATCTTCTCCCAAGACAGCCGAAGGGGAACCGAGTCTCCCTCCGGTCGCTCTGGCCCGCTACTTGTACACCGCACCAAAATCTGCGGAGACGGGCTGTCCCACCAGTCAGCGCACCCAACTCAGGGTCAGCGCGGAGGTAAGCCGCTCACGGTCGCCCTGGTGCTGGTGTGTGCAGCGACCGAAGGGGAGCCCTGACAGCGGCCTCTCGATTCATGCTGGAATGGCAGGACGAGGCGCTCAGGCCCTTCTGCCGCGGGATTGGTGGTTGCGTAGTGGCAGGAAGGCCGGGCGGGTCGGGAGGTCTATGGGGGATAGGCGGCTCCCTGGCGGTCGTTGGACCGGGTCAAGCGAACGGCCCCCGGAGGCGATCCGGAGGCCGTGGAGGGGCGGGCAGTTATGGGGGAGGCGTCTACCGCCAGTCCTGCCCGAAGGCGGGCCAGGGGCGGCCTTCGTGCGGCTGGCCGTTTGCCGGGTGCTCGACGCGGTGAACGTCGAGCACCTTGCGGTAGGCGTCAACGGCCACGTCGGCGGACACGTCGGGGCCGTCTCGAAACACGCCGCGCGGGATCATGCTGCACCGCCGGGGAAGTCGAACGCCGCGACGTGCGGCAACGCCCGGCATGGGGCGCTGTCGTTGTGGTTCTGCTCGCGGTACTCCGGCTTGCCGTGCGCCGCCGTCCAGGCCGCGACGAATGCCGGCGCGTCGCAATCTTCCTCAAGGTAGACCGTCCGGCCGTCCCGGCTCCGGAACGAGTACCGCGTCACCGCGACGCCCACCGCGCGCACGTCCGCCGCCGGCACTTCGAGCCACCCGTGTCCGGGGTCCGTGTGGAAGGTGTACGTTGTCATGCCGTCACCCCCGCCGCGTCCGTCTGCGCCACGTCAAAAACCGTCACCGGAACGAAGCGCGGCCGGCCGTCCGGTCCGTCCGTGATGCTTTGCAGCTCGCCGTCAGCATCCCGCTTGCCGGCCGGCGCCCACACCATCAACCCGCGCTCCCCCTTGCGCACCGCGCGCCCGGCCTTGCGCCACTGGTGAAACCCGCCCAGGATGGTAGCGTCCGGGCGCTGCATGTACACGAGACACGAATTGTGGACCGACAACCCGCGCCCCGTCACCATCACCGCGCCGGCCATCTTGCCAGCCAGCGCCGCGCGTTCCTCGTCAGGCATCGCGCCGATTTTCTTGGCGATCTCGTAGAACCGTTGCCGGCGCTCGGCCGCGGCGGCCTGCTGCTCCGGTGTCGCCTGCTTGCGTCCCATGTTCCAGTCCTCCCGGTTGCGAAAAAGGCGCCGGAGCCACCTGACCCCGACGCCCTTACCTTACAGCACGTTGGGTGCCGCTGTCAATCCGTGTCGAATGTTTTGTCGAATGCCGGCTCGCGGAACGGCACACCCTGGAACGAGCACGCCGCCTGCCCCGCGGCGATCTCGGCCGCGTCGCGCGCCTCTTGCGCCTCGCGCAACTTGCGTTCCGCCTCTTGCAGCTCGCTCGCGTGATACGACACCCACGCCGCGCGCCAATCCGCTTCCGTGAGCGCCGCTAACGCCACGTCGAACGCCGCCCGCACCGCGGCCAGCGCCTTGGACGTTGCAGCCCCGCCGCCCTCGCGCCGGCAGTAGAGCCCCGTCGAATAGCACCCGCCGCGCGCCATGTTCCCCGGCTTCCAACCGGCGCTTGCCGATTCGTACCGCACGCCGTTGACCGTGAACGCTTCCAGGTACGTCCCGCATGACGCCGCAATCGGCGCCCCGTTCCATTCCGCGGACTTGTGGTATTGCGGCTCAACCCGCACCGGCCCGAGCACGGTTGCCGCCATCATGGCTTGCCCCCTTCCGCCTTCTCGATTGCGGCGCAACAATCCTCCACAACTTCTAATACTTCCTCAATCGTTAAATCGCCGGGAGTTTCCAGTGCCGCAAGTGCCAACTTGAGAGCCGCCAGCATCTCCGGCGCCGCTGCGATGAGGCGGGCGTTTGCGTCCAGCTCGCAAATGTGCTCCGGGTTCCAGTCGTGTGCCTTGACGATCATGAAACGCCCGTCTGAAGTCATGACACAGCGCCCCGCTTCGAGTGTCCACGGCCCCGGCGTGTGCTGCGATTTCATGGCTGCACCCCCGCGCCGGCCGCCCACTTCGAGAATCCGCCCGCGTCCTGGAGCTTGCGCACCAACCCGCGGCGCCGCTCGTCGAATTGCTCGCGCGTCGTGTACGTCGCCCACCACTCCCCGCCGGCCTTGGTGTAGAAGGCGTAGACCGTGCGCCCCTGGGCATCGTCGCTGTTCGGCTCACCGATGGCAAAGCCATGCGGCACATACAGCGGCGGCAGCACGTTTAGCGCATAGTCCGATTGCTCCTCGGTGACGTGCAGCCACACGAACCGGCCGGCCTTGAGATGTTCGGCCATCCGGTCGAACGGCCAACCATCGCACAGCGCCAGCGTTTCGCGTTCCGCATACCGCCGCGCGTGGATAGCGGCGAAGTCGATCACTTGCCCCGTGCCCTCGCACGTCGGGCAGTTGTCCCGTTGCACGCCGCGCTTGCACGAGCACGCCGCGCCTGTTTTCGGTGTGTACGTCATGTGCCGATCTCCCGGTATCGCGTGGCGTCCATTCGCCCCGCCTGTTGCCATCTTACAGCACGGACGGTGCCAGCGTCAACCACCAAAAGCAAACGGCCCCCGGTGGTCCAGGGGCCGCTGCTCAGGTAGAGCGCCGGGAGACGCCTACCAAGGAACCCCGCCGGCCGGCGCCGTGAGCGCGAACGCCAGCGAGAGCACCAAGTACCCGAACGCCACGCACCCAAGGAACGCCAACACCCCGAGCACCGGGAACGGGCGCCGAGGGCGCAACGGGCGCAGCTCTTGGTAGAACATCGGCCGGCGGTTCATGGCTGCACCGGCTTCCGCAGAATCCAGGCCCCGCGCTTCTGCATGCGAGTGCAGCAGTCAACCGCGTCCTGGAACGAGTCCCAACCACAATAGCCCTCGCGGTTCTTGAAGGTTTCCGCCCACGTCTCCAGCTTGGTCCAAGTAGGACCGGACAGAACAAAGGCGTCAAGCTCGTCGCCACGCCGCACACATACCGCCAGATGTTTCAATTCCAACCTCCCGGTTGATTCGATCACGCAGCCACCTTACCACACACTATTCGCTCTTGTCAAGCATCTCGCGCATCCATCCTAGCGCCCAGTTCACTTGACCAACCCAACACGCCAAGCACCACCACGCCCCGTGCTCCCATCGGGCGACGTGTTCCCGGCTCTTGCACTTCTCGCACACAGGCGCCAACTCAGCCCCGCCACGCTTCCCCATCGTCCTGCGCCTCCCGGCTCGTGTCCGCGGCCGGCAGCATCCGCGCCGCCTCAGCCGCCAATAGACACAGCATCCAGCATGCCACGCACCACGGCGCCGCCTCCACGCCGGCCACCTTCCACAGGTGCAACGAGTTCACGGTATCACCGCAGCCGCGGCACGTCCCCCAGACCTTCCAGCCGGTTTTGCGATGCGTTTTCGGTGAGAAGATCCTGACCAGTGTTGCGCGTCTCACGGCCACCCCTTCCGTCCCCGCCCAGAAGAATGCTCGCAGAAACCACCACCACCGCACAGCCCCACCCCCTACAAGTACAGCCGCCGCACATCCGCCTTCGTCAGCGTCACGCGACACAGCCCCGGATTCGCAGTCCCGCGCCGCCGCCGGTCCCGCTGGTTGTCGGCCGGCGTGCCGACGTACAGGTGCGCAGGCTCAATACACGCCGGCACGTCGCACCGATGACACGCGAGTTCCGTGCGCCGCAGCGCGCGCCCTATCCGCGATTCGAGCGCCAGCCGATGCACCCCGACGTACCGCTCGCCTATGTGCGCCTTTGGGTATCCGCCCTTGCTGGTTGCCCCCGTCCAGATCCGACACGGCTTGCCCATGCACTCCACGAGCATGCTCGCCTCGGCCCGCTCAAACATCTCCTCGACCGTCACGCCCCGTCCTCCTCTGCTTGCGAGCAGTAGCCGGCATGGCCGGCGTGCTCTGGTTCAATGGCCTCGCACTCTGGACACTTCGCGGGGAACACCGTCGCCCCGTGCCAATCGCACGTCATGTGGCCGGCACAGCAGCCGCGCCCGCAGTCGATAGACCCGCCGAACCCCTGGCCGTAGCACTCATGCGTCGGCGGTGAGCCGCAGAAGCACGCCGGGATTGGTCCGAAGGTCACGGCTTCCCCTCCGATCCCCGCCCCTTGCGGGTTGAATGAATCGCACACTCCCGGTGGCCGCTGGCAGCCTTACGCCAACAGCCGCCCCATGTACAGAACTTCGCCTTGCGCTTGCGCTCGCGGTACGCCGACTGCATCCGCGCATTCATCGCGCGCACCTCCTCATCCGTCTTTATTGCTCGAACCATCCTTCACCCCCGAAACCCCAACGATGAACCGCTTGCCGCGCCCGACCCAGGTGATGTCCAAGTGCCGGAGCACGACCACCGAATCTCCCTTGAACGCCGCACCAGTGAGCCCGTCTAGAACCGACTTCGCGTAGTTGTCCAAGTCGCCACGCATCGGCGCCCAGAGCCGAATCGTCACGGTGTAGGTGTCGAACGCCTCTAAGCACTCGAAGCCGTGCGTCCGATACCAGTCATCCGCCACTCGCTGTTTCCAGCCCTGGTACGCCTCGTCGCGTACAGCGTGGCCCTGCATGATCCGCGGCCTGGGCGCCGGCACACAGGCGTACTCGAACTGCTTGGTGTACGTCTTGGGCACGATCATGCCAGCAGCCCCTTGATCTGGTACTCCACCAGCTTGTCCGGATTCACCATGATTTTCGTGAACGGCTCATCCTTGAGACGCGCAATCGGCCGGCCGTCCTCCGTCTTGGGTTCCAGCCCAGCCTCCAGCGCCATCCGGATCATGTCCGTGTCCTGGTGAATCTCCCTCACCTCGCGCGTGTACTGCGCCGGCAGGTCGCTCACCGGCACCAGCAACTCCACGCCACCACGCGCCGCCTGCCAGTACGCCGTGAACAGACCATCATCGGCCTCGACCTTGCGCACGCCCTTCTTCGTCGGCGTCACCTTCTCCAGCATCTTCGTCACCTGCGGGCGCAAGGCGTCCACGCGGTCTTGCTTGAACGCGAGCACGATCTTGGCCTCCTTCAAGAGCGCATCGAGTTCTTTGATGCGCTGCTCCTGGAGCACGATAGCCAGCACCGCGTCCTGCACCTCGGCAACGGTGAGTTCCTGAATCTCGGCCTCTTGCTCTGGCGACATGACGCGGCCGGCCTCGGCCTCGCGCATGATCTCCAGAATGCGGTTATCAGAACGGAAGGTCATGGAGACAGCCCTTCTTTGTGAGCAGCGCCTTGATGTGCTGCGTGATCTTGTGCAGCGCGTCCAGCTCGGCGCCCTTCGCCGCGTTGCGCGCTACATACTCGATTGCCGACGCCTTTTCTTCGGCTGTCGTGCATTCGCACTGGAGCGCGTAGTCAAGCTCCGCCCGCGCCACTTCGGTCGGCGTGAACTCGCGGTCTAGGATCTTCTTCGTGGCCGGCACGGGCGCGGGCGGCACCGGGGTCGCCTTGGCGGCCTCGTCTCTGGCCGCCCGGTCCCTGTCGCCGCGCGTCATCGCAGGTGCGGGCCGAGCCGGGGCGGGCGCACTCGGCGCTTCGCGCTTCGCCTCCGGCTGCGACCCACTCTGCTGCTGGCGCATGGCGTGTTCGTACCAGCCCTTGCGCCACAGGTCCGCGAACATGCCTAGGTCCTTACAGGCCCGCGTGATGCTGTCCGACTTGGCCTTCTCCATCGCCGTGGCCGGGTTCTCGTGCTCGAAGTAGCGCGACTCGCCCCACGACTCAGCCAAGAGCCGCGCCGCACCATCCTGGAACGCATACAGGGCGCCGTACAGGCAAACGTCCGTGGTCCGCTTGCCGTTGCGCTCCTTGCTGTAGATTTGTGGCTGGCCGATCATGTGCCACAGCCACCCGCCCACGCCAAACGCATCGTTCAACCGCTGGCGGAACTCCACCTGCTCGACGTAGTGCATGCCGTCCTCGCGGGTCAGAACCCAGTCCACGGGTGTCGGTGCCCGCAGGATCGCGTCCTGCTCCTTTGTGATCGGCGTCCCGCGCACCGCCAGCATGTGCGGCGCCTGTACCAGCGCCGGCACCGCGACGGCTTCCGCCGGCACTGCCGCCAACGACCGCTCGGACTGCACTTCGCCCGTCTCCGGGTCCACTTCTTCGCCGTCCACGATGATCGGGTCGGCCTTCTTGCGCGTTGCCATCGGTCCTCCTACTTGAGCCGCAACCACGCGGCGCGGTCTTGGGTGTTGTCGAACGCGCCACCGTGGCGCGGGTGCTCTTGCGCTGCATCGTACGCATCCTGGTTGTCGCGCAACCATTCATCCGCGCACGAGTGCGAGCAGAACTGCTCACGCTCCGTCTCGATGTACACGTCCTGGACTTTGATCTTCTCGGCGCACTGGTAGCAGCGCCGCTCTGGGTCCAGGTTGATCGTCGCCAGTCGCATCGCAAAACCTCCCGGTTTGTGCTTCTGGTGCGATAATACAGCATCGCCGCCATAGGTCAAGGTTATTCGGTTGACGCCGGGCCGGCAGTCGTGCAGACTGAGGGCCTTCCGCAGTCCCGCCAGAATCCCCAGTCTCGGCCCCCGCCTGGGGGCCTTGCCTTTTCCTTGAGTCAAGGATATGCTGCCGACAGGTTGGAAGGAGGCCACGTCATTAGTGCCAGCAGGTCGTCCGGAGAAAACACAACGTAACGTGAGGGTCCGGGATCTGTACCGACAGGGCCTCTCGATGCCGGCGTTGGCGAAACGGTTCCGCGTTTCGGTCCAGCGCATCTATCAGATCGTTCATGCCAAGGAGAAGTTGTGACCATCTTCAAGCGTATCGCCGCTGTTCTGATGCTCGCTCTTGTGTCCGTGCTGTTGGTGACGGGCGCCAACGCCGCCGCCATGCCCACGGCGGCACAAGTGCAGAACGATGCGGAGCACCTGCCGAACCTGGCCTGGGGTGCCGTGGACTTCTCGATCATCCTGGGTGACGAGGAATGCGCCCCGGACGGGTACGTCCAGGTGCCGATCTATGCATTCGCCACGACGGGCGACCTGCGATTCGTCAAGGTGACGGTCGAGTACGACCACCAGGCGTACACGTTCGAGGGCTTCTCGAACGCCGCGTCAGGCGGATACTTCGACACGAACGACGATCTCCCGTTCGGCGTGTCGCACGAGGACATGACGGAGAACGCCATCGTCATGTGGTCGGGCGGCAACTGGGGCACTGGCGGGCTCATGGGCTACGCCAACTTCACGGCGCTCGACGAGTGGAGCGCCTACACCGCGGCGCTGCGGTTCGATGATTACTGCGGCGCTGGCGTGTCCCACGTCGAATTGCTGGCGTACGACACGGAGTCGCCGTACGGGCTCATCGGTGCCGCGGTCAACATGTGTAACGAGTACGACGAACTGACGGCGCTCGACGGCTCGATCACTATCGTGCCGGCCAAGGTGCGCACCGGCCCTGTTGCCGTGCAGTCGCGGACCTGGGAGCAGGTCAAGAAGCTGTATCGGTAGATGTGCGCGGGGGTTGGTGGAAGGCCCGGCGATGGGTACCCGATACCGGGGTGATCCGTTAAATGACCATCGAAGCCCTGTGTTAGTGGTCAGCCGTCGAGGTGCGGAAACGGCAAGCCACCACCCCCGCGTTTTAAAACGAAGCAGGAGTACAAATGAAGACACTGGCGATTGTGGCGATGACAGGGGATCAGCCGGCGTGGCCGGAGGCATCTCTCAAGCTCGGGCCGTTCAATCTCGGGCGCGGATGGGTGAACACGCAGATTCCGCATGCGACGGTGGCGGGGATGGCGGTGTTCGAGGGGCGCGATGCCATGGCCGTGCTCAAGGGGTTTAACTACGTCGTGTTGCAGCACTGGCCTTCGCAGGCCATCGTGCGCCAGTTGCACGATGCGGGTGTGACGGTTGGATTTTGGCTCAACATGCTGAGCGTGCAAGAGACGCCGATGTGGAACACGGTGCAGGAGCCAGTGCGGCAAGCGCTCATGGTGTACCCGCTCAAGGGGACGGATGGGCAAAACGTAATCACCTGGCCTGGGGCGATTGCGACAGATGTGATGCACCCGATGTTCAAGACGGCGCTGTGCGGGGCGATGGGGTACGTACTCGACACGAGCTACAGACACACGCGGCCGGACTTCTCATTGGCTTCATCATCGGCTACGCGATGGCACCGCTCGTACTCGAACTAGTCATCTGGATGGTCGAACGCAGGGAACGGCGCTCCGAGTCAAAGCGCGACACGGACGACAAGACGGGATGGAAGGGGTACTGACGTGAACGGAGAGACGCTGTACAAGGTGCTTGTGGATGGAAAGTCCTGTCACGGCGGCACGATGGAGTGGAGCCTGCCGCAGGGCGACGCGCCCGGCGAGTGGCACCGATACGACGGCGCGCTCAAAATTTGCGAGCGCGGCATTCACCTTACCCGGAACCCGATGGCCTGGTACAAGCACCGGGCTCGGATCTTCGAGGCCGAGGCGGATGGCATCGCGGAGTGGCAAGGCGACAAGTGCGTCGCCCAGGCAGCGCGGTTGATTCGAGAGGTCGAGGCCCCAGCCCTGTGGGCGCGCATCGAGAAGTTCGTGGACGGCATCGCGAGCGTGCAGTGGTTCAAGCCGGACGGGAAGCCGGACCCAGAGTGGAAACTGTTCACCGGCGATACGTGGGACACAGCGGGGGCCGCAGCGTGGGACGCAGCGAGGGCCACAGCGAGGGCCGCAGCGTGGGACGCAGCGAGGGCCGCAGCGTGGGACGCAGCGAGGGCCGCAGCGAGGGACGCAGCGTGGGACGCAGCGTGGGCCGCAGCG
>DAIRVG010000051.1:20207-36061 GCA_036802945.1 Vicinamibacterales bacterium | reverse complement strand
GATTATGCCGCAGCACTCGCCCTCAATGTGGCCCGAAAAACCCGGAGCCCCTCACGGTGCAAGCTCTGGGCAGGATGCGTCACGACGCACGTGCAAGTTCGCGAACGAGTTTTCCGAGCGGTGCATCCCATTTAGACAGCTTAGCTTTCGTGGTTGTCGACCCATGGAATTGGTGGTCGAATGTCGACATTCTGCGGCACTGGCCGTGAAATGGCGTCCATCCCAGCACATTAAGCCGTTGTCAGAAAGAGTCTCGTATGAGTCAACCCACAGACGAATCAATGCAGCGTGATCGGCGAATGCGCCTCGAACAGTGGCCATTGGATGGCATGCCTGCGAAAATCACCAAGCTCGTTGAAGGTGAATCCGAACGTGGCGGAATCTTGATACTAAGCGCTTACTTGGAGGAGCTTCTCGGAGAGTTGGTACGAGCGTCGTGCATTTCCTCCGAAAAGGCCGAAAGCATATTGGAGTTTCGTCGGCCCGCGGGTGACTTTGATTCCAAGATCTCACTGTGCATTGCGTTTGGGCTGATTCACGAATCAGAAGCGGCAGGACTGAATGCGGTCCGCAGGATTCGAAATCGCGCCGCCCATTTTGACAAGAAGGGCCATGGGTTCGATGTGCTGTTCGACGCCGATCAGACAGTCGATCAAGTTGGAAATCTTGCGGAAGCCATGAATCTAGACCGTCCCGGTCGGCAAGCCGGAGCTGTTCAGGCCATATTTGTGATTGCTTGTCGGCTACTCGCCACCAAAATCATGATCAGGATATTGGAAGTCAACCGGCCAACCCCACCGCGTACGGTGAAGGAGATTGCCAACGAAATCCGTGCCGCGGTGAAGGACACGGAGGCTGGCGAGCGCTTCCGCCAGATTGAAACACTTCTCAACGACGGAGACCTCGATGCAGTCGCGCAGTATTTAAAGGATATGGGCGCTCGTATTCGGTCTCATGTTGAAAAAGCAGGACACGACGAATGATGCGGTCTGAAGTAGCCCGATCGTGCGGCGGTCGTCGGATTAGCTCCTCGACATCTTTATGAGCGCAACGTTTCAGGCTGTCCTTGACTCGGGACGAGTCGTCCTGTTCCCGCCACGACTGATCCACGAGAACGCGGACGATTTGAAGAATCTAGTGGTCCGATTGGTCTCGGCTGGCTACAAGGACATCATCGTTGACGGTTCGATGATGCCTTACGTCGATAGTGCTGGTCTGGGGGAAATCGTTCGAACCTACACGATGTGCGCGCGGTCATCCGGCTCGCTCACACTCAACAGAATTTCGGAGCGCTTACGTAGCCTACTTGAGATAACCCACCTTTTGACCGTGTTTACCGTCCTCGATGTTGACTACTCTCGCCATGAGCGCATAGAGATTTCGGCCGACGACATTAGCCGGTTACTGAATCCGACGGGCCTCTCGACCAGGGAAATCGCCAATATCCTGCTCACGCTCGCAGACGACCGAATCCAAGTGCTTCCAGGTGCTCAGGGTCCCATCTACCAAGTATCGATACCTGGTTTGGGCGACGGCGGAATACTAATCGCCTCGCCGTATGTCATAGCGAAACATACGCGTTCGTACCTTCGCGCGGAGATCGACGAGTTCGAAGACATTCTCGCATCGTCACGGGCAACAGAGCGCGACATTCAACTATTTCTTGAAAGACACCCTCAGTTTCTCCTTGGCCGCGACTATGACGACTTGCACTCCCAGGTGGTGCTGGAGCGTGAAGCGGACGGGCCATTGGTGCCAGATTTTTTGCTACGACCTCACGATGGAACGCTCTGTGACATCGTCGACATCAAACTTCCCACGGCGTCTCTCATTGTAGGCAGCCACAATCGGCGACGGTTTTCAGCGGCGATTGCCGACGCGGCCGCGCAGCTGCGTACGTACCGCGACTACTTCGACGACAAGGCGAGACGCGAATCCGTGAGAGAGAAGTATGGTTTCACGGCCTTCCGACCAAAACTATCAGTGGTGATTGGAAGGCGAGCAGAAATTGATCCTGTCGCGTATAAGCAGATCCGTGACGGGACGCGTGACCTCGAAGTCGTCACATATGACGACTTATTGGAGAAGGCGAGAAAATTCATGATTCTCTGATCGGACTCGGACGTCATGAATCCGCTCACTCGCGATTCGCCCTACTTCCAGCCGCTCGCGCGCTGGGGTGCCATTTCGCCTGCGCTAGCTCCTATCCCTCATGCGCATTGACCTCTCCGGCTTCCACGACTAGACTCGCCGCGTCGAGAAGACGCCGATCCCGCCACGAGAAAGGTCACATCATGAGGCTTCTATCCGCCGCTCTCTGCTGCGCCCTGCTCGTACTCGCCGAGCCTGCTCCACGCGCGCAGCAGGCAGGCAGCGCGGTACCGCGACTCACGTTCGACGGCACGTGGCCAAAGCTGCCGTTGCCGAACAAATGGACGTTTGGCGGCGTCACGGGTCTCGCCGTCGACAACGATGACCTCATCTGGGTCCTGCATCGTCCGAACGATCTGAATGAAACCGAGAACTTCGCGGCGCTGAATCCGCCACAGGCGGAGTGCTGCGTTAAAGCACCCGCGGTGCTGGCGTTCGACCGCGAAGGAAACTTGGTTCACTCGTGGGATACGCAGCAGGGACACATGATCCTCGTCGACTCGAAGGATCAGGTCTGGGTGGGATCGAACACCTTCCGTGTCTACACGAAGCCGGGGAAGCTGGTCGCGGAGATGCCGCGATCGCCGCAGGCGCCCGGGCGTCAGGGCGGAGCCGCCGCACCGGCGATTCCAGCGGATATCGAGATGCTCGCAGGCGGCGTCGAGGGCGCGTCATTCGACGAGCCGGCGCGGGAGGTCTACGTCATCGACAACTATCTGGCAGGACGCGTCATGGTGTTCGATATGGACACGTACAAGTTCAAGCGAGGCTGGGGCGCGTACGGCAAACCACTGAAAGACATCGCGCCGATGCCCCGTCCGAAGTACGACCCCAAGGTTCCCGTGACGACGTACAAGGATTTCCTGGGACACGTCACGGTCCTGCTCGTGGGAAACGATGTCTACATCGCAGATCGACAGGCCAATCGCATCCAGGTGTTCGCAAAGCAGGGGAAATTCGTGCGGGAATTCGCCATTGCGCCCGAGACCCTCGGAGACGGCTCCGCCGTCGGTCTTGCGCTCTCCAAGGATGGACGTCTCCTCTTCGTGGGCGATCACATGAACAACGTCGTCTGGCTCGTGAACCGGCAGGACGACAAGATCATGGGTCGCGTCGGCTACCTTGGTCGCAACGGCGGCGGCTTCAACGCGCTGCACATGGTCGCCACAGACTCAAGTGGCAACCTCTATACGGGAGAAGTAGATCCGAACAATCGCGTGCAGAGATTTCTGCTCGGGAGCTGACGCTGCTGTTTGCGCCACGGGCGATGCCCGAATAAAAGTGCGATTACGTCAATCGCCGGGGAATCGGGAGGGTTGTTTGTCGCGCGAGATTCCACGTCTCGCCACAGGCCTGACAACGCCAGGACGTCGCCGGGGTGATGATCTTGGCGAGCGTGCCCACGGCTTTGGATCCGCATGAGGGGCATGCCGCTGGACGCGGCGAAGGCTGGTCGTCTCTCTGAGTCGGGCTGCGCATGGTGATGGTATGGGATCCTCCGGCTGACGCCTCGGTGAGGAACCCGCCGAATGCGGATGACTCAGGAAAAGGTAGACACAGTGTAGGCGAAAAGGCCCGGCGGCCGGCGGTAAATTACGCTCTGGACGCGACGAGCTTCAATGCCGGGAGTTCGCGCGCATCCATGCCATCGTGCACGACGACTTTATCGCGTCCGGCCGCTTTCGCCTTATACAACGCGGCATCCGCTCTCGCGAGGAGGCGCTCGGGTTCCAACTCTCCCGCGCATGCGACTGTCACGCCGATACTGCACGTCACGCGCTCGCCTTCCATCAACACTGCCAGTTCAGCCGATCTGATTCCTTGCCGTATGTGTTCCGCGACTTGCGAGGCGCCAGCGATCCCCGTCTCAGGCAGGATCACGAGGAACTCGTCGCCGCCATAGCGACACTTCACGTCCGATCCCCTGAGCAGCCCGTCTATCGTGCGGGCGACCGCCTGTAAGATGGCGTCCCCGTGCAAATGCCCGTGACGGTCGTTCACGCCCTTGAAGTCGTCCAGGTCGAACATCAGGAGGGCGGGGTAACGAGCGGAGCGAGCCGCGCGGCGAACTTCGTTGTGAAGCACGTCAAGCGCGTGACGCCGATTGAACCAGCGCGTCAGACTGTCGCGCACGCTGTCGTCGCGTGACTCCGCCAGCAGCTGCACATTGCGGATGGCGATACCGACGAATGCCAGAACCGGCGCCAACGAGAGCTGCAGACGCGATTCCCGCACTTCCGGTCCGTCGCTGAGTACCGCTGCGCCGACCAGTTCCCTGTTCGCGAAGACGGGAAAGCACACGAAACCCTTGACCGCGATCGGAACCACGTTCCCGCTCGTGTACGGCTCGAATAGCCCGGAGGCGCTGGCCGCCACTTCCTCGATCAACGGAGCGTTGTCCAGACTGCTCTCCGCATCGTCGACAAGCATCTTCCACCCTGAACGTTGCCGCATCACGACCGAAAGCCGGCAATTGCGCAGCAAGCCAGGCAGGTTGCGCCACAGGGCCTGCTCGATCTCCTTGAACGTCAGAGCGTTCGTCAGGCTTCGCCCCACCCCGACCAATTCATCCAATTCGGCGGCCCGTGCGCGTTCGATTCGCGCGACCGTTTCTGCCGCGAGCGCCGCCGCCCGGCTCTCCTGCCGCTTTCTGTACTGCTGAAACATGAGGATGACGGTCAAAACGACCAACGCGGGCAGGAGGTCCAGGTGATACTGCTGCTCCACATCTCCCGCGACGTTCAGGAGGAACCGCAACGGCTGCTGGAAAACCACCGCCGCCCCGGCGATCAATCCAATCGCGAGCGTTCCGTCATGTCTCAGATCTAGAAGGCGAAACTTGGGCACGCCCAGCGCTGAGCAATTTGCCTGCCCGCAATTGTGTGCAGAAATGGGCCGGTTACCGCAGTATAGGGGGGGGCGTTGTGCGCTGGTGTGCGTTGCCGCACGCCGGCGCACGCAGTTCCGCCGCGTGGCAGTGTCGTGCGCAGTGGAGCGTGACACCGCCCTCCTCGAAGGCCCGGTCTTTGCCAGAAGGGCTCGTGTTCTGCCTCGCAGCGAACCAAAGGCTCGCTCACAGCTACCTGCACCTGAAACTATCAGGGGTTGCGGGGTCTAGAGGTTGGCAGCCGAATCGCAGTTGAGTCGGAGTTTGACGCCATCCGTTCTCCCGGCATCTCTCGCGGCTGGTCTCACAAGCGTTGCCGGCTATGCAGCGGTGCTTGTGACGATCCTGCTGGTCGTATTGATTGCGGCGGCCGTCAGATACCGCGCCCGCAAGCGGGCAGTCGTGAACACCGAAAACGTGCCCATCCCTTCCGAGCCGGCGCCCGCCGAAGGGTCCGAAGGGGACATCGACGCTGTTTCCTGGGAGCAGCGAATCCTCGCATTCGCTCTGGAATTGAGGCGTTCAGCCTCGAGACAGCGCGTTCATCAGGTCATTGCGCAAAAACTGCCCGAGCTGCTGGGAGTCGAACGGGTCTGGGTCGTCGCTCGCTTCGGCAGCCGGCGACAGGTGATCGTGCCACACCACGGCGATGCGCCTGACGTCAACCCTCTGATCTCGGGTGACGGCGACTGGGCGACCTTTCCGCTGAAGGTCTCAGATCGGGTGATCGGCATTCTCGGCGTCGACATTGCCAAGAGAACCCTCCCACCCCGCACGCGACGCGCGATGGCGACGATCGGGCCGTTGATCGCCGAGAGTCTGCACACGCTGGACATGATCTCGCAGCTCCGTGAACTGAGCAGCGTCGATCAACTCACCGGTTGTGCCACGCGTCAGAGTGGCTTGCAACGACTGCAGGCAGAATTGACGCGGGCTCACCGAGCGTCGCGAGACGTGGCGATCCTGATGCTCGATCTTGACTATTTCAAGAGCATCAACGATCGGTTCGGCCATCACTGTGGCGATGCCGTCTTGACGGCGATCGGACGGACGCTCCTGCAAACGCTACGGGTCAGCGATATCCGCTGTCGCTGGGGCGGCGAGGAGTTCCTGGTCGTGCTGCCGGAAACCGGTATCGAGCAAGCCAAACGGGTGGCCGTGACACTTGCCCGCCGCATCGCGGAAACCCTCACGCATTGCGACTCCGCGCGTATCAGCGTGACGACAAGCGTCGGGATCACCATCTCGTCGCGTGACGACGAGGATCCGGACGTCCTTCTCGCGCGGGCCGACAAGGCGCTCTATCGCGCCAAGACCGACGGACGGAACTGCGTCCGGATCCTTCTCAGGGACCCGGCGCCCACTCCCGCGTCGTTCCCGCCGCAACCGCCAGCGTCGTTGTTTCTGGAACGGCGTGATGGACAGCGGACGGACCGCCGCCAGCATCCGGGATTCGGGCGGCGAAAGACAGACGTCACCGAGGAGGCTGGCCCCACTTCGCCGACGGACGCCGTAGCAGGTCCTGACACGGAGGTACGCTCGACTCCTGCTTGACCAGCGGGCATTCCGTCGCCGGCGCCCTCTTCGACAGCGCGGCACGGCGTAACGCGGACCTGAAGGGCTGCGCCGCAGCGTCGCCTAATGTGTCGTGGCTTCTTGCGGGACGTGCGGCGACGGCGACCTGCTTGCAGCCGCCAAGAGCAACGGATCCACAAGGGCCTCGGGGTGGCTGACAACTGCTTGAACGGCTATGGCAACGGGTTTCTCGGGGCTGGGCGCCACTCTCTCGGCAACGATGCGGGCCGTTCCGCTGATTGCGATGACCCGGCGTCGCGTGGCTCGCGCCTCGAGATAGCGCGCCGCAACGCTGCGCCCCCACAACGTGTAAGCAGCCGGATAGTAGACGAACGCCAGTGTGCCTGCGGCGATCCAGACGCTGGCCCCGGTCAGAAGCGCGAGAATGCCTCCCAAAGCGAGGAGACCACCCGCATCGATGGCCGCCGCCCAAGCACGCCGTGCGTCCAGCCTGGAGCGCCTGGTGGGAACGGTGTCGAACGTGAGCGTCAGAGGCGAGGGAGCAACGATGGGCTCGTCGTCGACAGGAGAGAGCCGAATGAAATCCACAATGACCGATTCCGGCGAGAGCCCGATTGCGGTGGCATAGTCGCGAACGTACGCGCGTCGAAAGACGGTGCCGGCGGGCCACTTGGAAAAGTCGCCGCGCTCGAGGCTCTCCAGAAAGGATTTCTTGATCTTGGTTTTTTCGGCGATGGAATCGAGCGAAATACCGCGGCGTTCGCGCTCAGCGCGGAGACGAGAACCGAAGGTGTGGCTCTCGCGAATCAATGACCCTCCGACCGGTGATTGATGAGCCACTGGGGACTGACGGCCCCGAGACCGAAGATGGGATCCCCGGTTCGTCGCCGGCGTTTGGTTGCAAACACGATCGCGGCAAAACCAACCGCCAGCCCACCGACGACGAAAAACATCAGCACGGGATCACAAGATACGCTCCGTACCGCGCGGCCGCAAGATCAAATTGCCGACTTCACGCATGTTGGTCGACCGCCCTTGAAGAGCGGCAAGAATTCCGCCTTCGTCCTTCGTCAACATGTTGCACTACGCTTACGGCGCTTTCTCGGCGGTACTGAGTTGGCTTCCCACGCTAATCCAATGCGGCTCGTTTGTGTTGTCGGCACTCGTCCCGAGGCCGTAAAGCTTGCGCCGCTTGTCCGCGAACTCCGCAACCATCCACACATTCATACCGACGTAATCAATTCGGGTCAGCACGGGGACGCCCCACCGAAGCTGCTTGAAGAATTAGGGGTACAGACCGATGAGGACTTGGGAACCGTGACATCGGCATCTCTATCCGAGATGGCGGCGTGGCTGGGCCGGAAACTGCGCGACTCGCGCCTGCTGCAACGGGCCGACCTCGTCGTCGTGCAGGGCGACACCACCACCGGAGTTGCGGCGGCCATGGTCGCTAGCCAACGTGGCATTCCCGTGGCCCACGTCGAGGCAGGGCTTCGGAGTGGTGATTTGCAAAGCCCGTATCCCGAGGAAGAGCATCGGCGGACAATTGCAACCCTCGCATCTTTGCACTTTGCCCCAACGGAGCACGCCGGAAGGAATCTGCGACGCGAAGGAATCTCCGCCGAGCGGATCGCCGTGACGGGCAACACAATCGTGGATGCGCTCGATTTGTTTCACGCGCCCGTGGATACCAGCGATTCGAACGCGAACGCCACACGTCGCACCGTGCTCATGACGCTTCACCGCCGAGAGTCCTGGGGATCGTTGCTGGCGTCGCTCTGTGACGTGGTGCGTGATGTCGTTCTCGAGCACCGCCATGCGCGCCTGGTCGTACCTGTCCATCCGAATCCCGTCGTCGCCAGAACCGTGAAGGAGCGTCTTGGTGGCTGGCCGCGCATAGAACTCCTGCCGCCGTTGCCGTACCGCGCGTTCGTGCGACAGCTGCGTCTCGCCCAGTTGATCATCACCGATTCGGGCGGCGTTCAGGAGGAGGCGGTGACGCTCGGGAAGCGTGTGCTGATTCTCCGCAGCGTGAGTGACAGGCCGGAAGGCATCTGGGCAGGTATGGCGCGGCTTGATGGCGTCTCTCCGGCGGGTGTTCGTGCCGCACTGTACGAGGAACTGAATCGCCACTGGGAAGAGCGACCCTGTCGCGTCTACGGCGATGGACAGGCGGCACAACGCATCGTCGCCGCACTGGGACGATGGCGCGAGGGAAAGGATCCTTTGCTTCCTCCGGAGCTCGAATTCAGAAGCGAATGCCGAGCCTGACGCGCCCGTTCATATACCCGCATCGAAGCCAGCGGATCGTGCCGCTGAATCGGCTCAAGCTCGCCGGAGCCACGGCTCTGGCGTCAGCGCTGACGGCGTTCGTCTGGACATTCGGGACGCAGCTGATCAAAGCGCACAACGAGCTCGTACTTCGTCTATGCCGACAGATTCATCTGGCCGCATATCCGGAGGTCCGTTCCGAGTTCGGACGCCTGATCGAAATCGTCACGGTTGCGTCCGATCCGAATCCGCTGACACTGCGCTCGACGATCTCCGCCGCCGTGCTGCTCGCGGTGATCGGTCTTGTCGCGCGTGCCGTTCCTCTCGCCCGCGGATTGATGACATTTCTCGTGGCGATCGTCGTCTTCTCCGTGATGGGTGCACTGGCCGGCGCTCCCGCCTTGACGAGTGTCACGACGTTCGCGGCTGTCTGGGTGCAGACCCAGTTCCTCGTCTGGCTGCTCCTTCCGGCGGCGACGATGTGTCTGTTCGTGGTACTGCAACCGTCTCTGGCACGAGGCGCGGTATGGATGATCGGGATCGAGGCATTTGCTGTCGTCTGGTCGGCAGTCCGTTTCGTCGTGGTGCTCGGGGTCGGACACTACGCGGGCGTGATGCTGCTGCCCTTCGTCTGGTTCTCGTGGGGTCTCCTGACGGACGTGGTCTCCATCATTGCGTTCTACTCGTGGTCGATCCACCTGACGCTGGTGCTCTCGAAAGGTCGCTGATCCGATGATCATCGGACTCGTGACCGGCATGGCGATTGTCGTCCTCGCTTGTGCCGTTCTCATCCTCACCGCATACGCGATTCGCCACTATGCGCTCGCCATCAGACGCCTGGTTGCGGGCAACCCGCGCGATCCGTTCGAGCTGAGAGGATTCGTCATGCCGCGGGTGTCAGTGATCATCCCGATGCACAACGAGGAGCGCGTCGCAGCAGATGTCCTGAACGCGGTGATCGAAGCCGATTACGACCGGAATCTACTCGAGGTGATCGTCGTCAACGATCGGTCGAGCGATGCGACCGGCGCGATCCTGGACGATTTCGCGTCCCGGTATCCATTCATCTCGGTCATTCATCGCAAAGACGGCAAAGGCGGGAAGCCGCGGGCGCTCATCGAGGGCACGAGACGAGCCAAGGGAGAGGTGCTCCTTCTGTTCGACGCGGACTACGTGCCGGCCCGAACGACCCTGAAGGATTTGGTCGTGCCGTTCTGCGATCCGCAAGTCGGCGCCGTCATGGGACGCGTGATCCCAGGGAATGCCACGGCTTCCATGCTCGCAGCGTTGCTCGAGCTCGAGCGGGCAGCCGGCTATCAGGTTGGACAACAGGCGCGACACGAATTGCGGTTGACGCCGCAGTTCGGCGGAACCGTCGGAGGCGTTCGCGCAGCGGCACTGAAGGCGGTCGGCGGGTGGAATCCCGCCTCGCTGACCGAGGACACCGATCTCACGTACCGTCTGCTGATTGGTGGATGGAAGATCACGTATGTGAACCGCGCCGAATGCTACGAAGAGGCGCCGGAATCATGGCCGGCGCGGCGACGCCAGATCGCCAGGTGGGCGACCGGGCACACCGAATGTTTCCATCGCTTCTGGTACCCGATCATCCGCAGCTCCCGGCTGACGGTGCGTGAAAAATTCGACGCGGTCATCGTGCTCGGCTCCTACTTGACTGCTCCGGTCATCGTGGCCGGCTGGTGCGCGGCGGTGTGGCTGCTCCTGTTCTCCAACACCCCGATTGTGCTGCCGCTGTGGCTGGCGCTGACCTTTGTCGGTTTCCAGCTGTTTGGCAGCCAGGCGACGTTTGTCGAACTCGGGGCGGCTGCCCTCCTGGATCGCAACCGGTATCGTGTGCTCCTCCTCCCCGCGACAGTCCTCAGCTTTTTCGCGACAACGGTCGCCATCTGCGGTGCGCTGCTGCGGTACTACGGCAGCGGGCAAGGGTTACGCCGTGGCGCCGGACGCACGTGGGACAAGACCGAGCGCTTCCGCGTCAACGGAAACGGGTCGCACAACGGGGTCAATGGTGGGCACAACGGAACGGGCAATGGCTCGGCGGACCACACACGACGATGAATGAATTGTTGTTCGCGGCGTACTTCGGAGGTTGCGTGCTGGTGCTCTACGCCCAACTGTCACTCGTGGCTCGCGAGTATCGAGAGCTCTCCAATCGCCCGCCGACGTTCATCGACCAGCTGCATCTGAGACTCGAACGGTACTTCGGACTCTCGTTTCGCTCAAAGTTGATCGAGTGGCTGTACGCGGGCATGTGGCCATCGCTCGAACGAAGAGGGCCGTCGAGGAACGCCGACAGGATTTCGGTCAACACCGATGTCACGCTTCCGGCGGGTACGGCGACGGATGAGATCATCGTGACCCACAGCTTCGCGTGCGGCGCCGGCTGCAGCGTCACGCGCGAGGTGTATGTGGGTGGCGATTGCGACATCGGTCCTGGAAGCACCATCCAGGCGATGGCGGTCGATGGCAAGGTTGCGATCGGCCGTGGCACTCGAATCGTCCGATGGCTGGACGCCAAGGGAGATATCCGCGTCGAGCCAGGGTGCGGCATTTCCGGACGGATCACGTCCGCGAGCCACATCTCTCTCGCCCCTGGCGTGGAACTCAAGTCCGCGTTTGCGGCGCTTCTCTTCACCCAACCCAGGCGCGACTCGTCAGCACTTCCGTCCGCCGCCGTGTCTGAACCGGTTGTTCTCGACGCGCGGATCGACACGTGGCGCCGTGCCGGCGTGAACGGCGCGCGGCTCCGCCTGCTCAGCGAGGAGTGCATGGAACATAACGGAGATCTCGTACTGCCAGCCGTACGTCTCCGCATCTCCCTCGTCGTCAAAGGGTCGTTGAAGATCAGAGCAGGAAGCCACCTGGAGGGCGACGTGAAAGCCGTCGAGTCGATGTGGATCGGGCCTCATTCGGTCTGCGTCGGACATCTCACCGCCGGGCAACATGTGACGTTGGGCATCGGCACGACGTTCTCAGGTGTGATCTACGCGGAACGCTCGGTGCGCCTCGACGTGGGTTGCCGATCCGAGGGGGCGCAAGTGGCCGTTCATGGAGACACAACCGTGACCCTGGCTGATGCCGTATCAATCAGCGGGAAGGTTTCCGCCGGCGACCGCGTTGTAACCGTCTGACGTTCGCGGGATGCCGATAACCCTCTCGATTCTGTTCTTATTGCTGCCGGCACAATCCACTCCGCCGCCGGCAGCATCACCCTCGATGTCCGTGCGGACGTTGGAAGTGGGGGCCGCCCACGACATCGCCACACTGCAGCAGGATTGGGATCGCGTCGAGTCACGCCTGTGGTGGGCAGGGACATCGCGGGTGCGTCCGGTCCTCGGAGTGGCATCGCAAAGGCGCGCGAGCATCTGGCAGACACGCGGCGAAGTCGGCGCGTATTCAGACTGGTCATCCCGGTTCTACACCATCGAATCCTTCGGGTTGGCGACGCACGTAGCGCCCGCCGCGCAGTCGTACCCGTTGCTGCGCGGGGATGTCGTCGCGGTCTTCAAGGCGTCTGCAACAGCTCCGGTCTCGGCAACCACCGGATACGGCTATATGACCTTTGGAAATAGCCGAAGCGCCCAGCTTTACAGCGGCGGCGTCATGGCGACCACGGGCGTCACGATCACGCAGGTCACGATGTACGTCAACCGAACGCAACCAGGTGCACTGATGTCGGTTGCAGCGGTCGCTTCGTTGCAACGCGGGGCCGAAGGTACGGCGTGGTACGGGGGATCGTTCGGTGCCGGCCGCGAGCTCTACCGAATCGACCCAGCGGGCGCGGCGAATGCGGACTTCACATCAGTAACGTTCACAGGCTTCGCGCGCCGATGGCTCAGTCGTTCGACGGGCCTTCATGCTTCCGTCGAATACCAGCGGTTCGTGAACTCGTATCAGCGAGTGAGTCTTAGGGGACGCCTGTTCGTCGAGTTTTGAGGCTCGCGTCTAGGATGAACGCCTTAGTGTCGCCGGTTGGGCGAGCGGCGTCCTTCGCTCGAAGGGCGAATCGGCGGGGGTACCGGCGCCGGGGGTAGTGAGAGGTGTGCGTTGGGGATACAGGTCCGCCCATTTCCGTCGGCAATGCATGCAGCATCCCGTATGGATTTCCAACTCGTGCAAGCCTGCGGTATGTACGACGCATCGAATTCTGCGCCAAAAATTGAAAGGTTTCATGCCAAGTAGTGTCCGTCTTTGCAACGCACGTACCGGCGGATGAGCCGGCAAAAAACGTACGCGGAAGAATACGAGGGCTCTTCGCGAACCGAACGTGTTGCCCGAGGCGGTGGCTACTTGGACCGGTTCAAATCAGCTTTGGCCATCCGTGGCTTGGGCGCGGGCCACGAACGCAGGCACGAACTGCACGTCCAAAAAGAAATGGCCGTTCCGCCTGTGAGCACCTGTTCCTGCTTCACGAACGCCGAGTCGTGGCATCCGGGGCAAGGAGGCACCGTCGGCTGGGACTCGGTTGAAGCTGAAGGTTTTCGGATAAGACTCATGCGCGCACGCGATGTGCGCAGCCTACCACTTGCCGACGGGTCGGCGTTCGAAATTGTCGCGGGAAGACGGTTATCGTCACATTCACCATGACGAGCCAGACGCCGGCGTCCGCACCACCTTCGCATCCTCGTATCCTGGAACGTTCCATATGCCCGCGAGATCCGTTTCCGCCGGTTCGAGCGAGGTGTACGGACCCACAACCACTTGGAACCACGGGTGTTCTGAAGCGGAGGTAGCAATCTCCGTGGCTCGCGCCGCAAATCCCGCACCGATCAATTGCTCGACGAGCCGCTCCGCCCGTCCCGGGCCTTCAAATGCCGCGACTTGAATGATGTACGGACCAGAGCGCCCAGGTCGAGTGACGTCCTCGATAACGGGTGCGGCCGCCTGTTCCACCCGCGCGAATACGGGAGCGTGATACGGCGGCGGCGCCGGAATCAAGCCGGTGACATCGATGGATGCGTCGACGTTGAACGCAAGCCACCCACACAGGGCGGCACACATCGCCGCGCCCAGCCACATAGCGGCCAGTCTCCGGTGGGGTTGCCAGGCCGTGGAGTGTGTTGGCTCGTCTTCGCTGAGAAACTCGGCCAGGAAATTGTCGCGCTCTTCGGCGCCGGTCTCGCTGGTAGATGTTGCCGTTGATGCCGGCACCGGTATCACGGAGGTTGACGATGTCCGCGGTACACCGTCGCTTGTCGACGGATCAACCGGGGCCACCTCGTCATCGGACACCAACTCAAGGTCATCGACGGCTAGACGCACGAGGTTGGCGTCGATTTGATCTGCGCCTTTCACCCAGCCGTGATGCAGGGCGCGGTCGCAGATCCGGTTGATGACGCGCGGCACGCCACCGGACACCTCGGCAATGAGCTGAATGCACGATTCGTTGAATTCCACGCACCGTTCGCGCGACGAGGCGACGTCAAGACGATGGTTTATGTAGTGGCGGATCTCATGGAGGCCAAGAGGTGTCAGCTCGCATCGAACAGACACCCGCTGATCGACCTGCCGCATCTGCGGGAGCTTCAGGTTCGATCGCAGCTCGGGCTGGCCGACCAGAACAACCTGCAGCAGCTTCTCGCGACGCTCGAGGTCGGAAAGAATCCGGATCTCCTCGAGCAGCGGCAGCGACAGGTGCTGCGCTTCGTCAATCACGAGAACGGCGAACGCCTGGATCGGGACCAACGCATCCAGAAACTCGTACAGCGGGTAGGTCAACTCGGCCCGGGATGCACCAGCCAGCCGCCCCCCTCTCAGATCCGCCGTCGACATGACGCCAAAGTCCACGAGCAGCGTCTTGAGAAAGTCCTCTCGCGACGCGAACGGATCCGGGATGAACGTGCTGAAGGTCCGCCGATCGAGCTTGTCGAGCACCGCGCGACACAGCGTCGTCTTCCCTGTTCCGATGTCTCCCGTCAGCACGATCAGACCCTCGCGGCGCCTGATGCCGGCGTGCAAGCGTTCGAACGCGGATGCGTGCGCGGGACTCCGGTAGAGAAACTTCGGATCTGATGACAGGCTGAACGGCTTCTCGTTCAGGCCGTAGTCCGGCTCATATGTGAGCGACAAGGAGTCGCCGTCGATGCCTCGACGTCTGTCGGCGACTGGAATCAGGGACGCTTGGTGAGTCACGATTTCTTACTGACCTCGGCACTCATACATATCGGTCGATCCGACCCACAACTTCCCTCCTCGATCATCCGCCGGACTCTCCCTGCTCTCGGGCCAGCCCTGCGAGTCAGCCTGAACGCGCCGCCTCGTGAGCGGGCTGACAGCCAACCGCCACGCCAGCATTCCCAGATCGTCGTGCACAGTCAGTCTGTGGCAGTCTGGGTGTTTTCAACGACGCCGGCGTACCGAAACAGAGCAATCGCCATTAACTCGTTATCTGTGAAGGGCTTCCGTTATGAATCTAGGCAGTGGCTGTTACGTGCTGGCACACGTGCCCGCAGACACGCCTCTCAACGAGAACAGCTAAAACGATATCGCTCAATGTGATCCAGCTTCCCGCGAATAGTCGAGGTGGTTGGTCCGTGGGTTGCTCTGCCTTCGGGGACCATCAGAACGTGGTCTGGCGACCGGCGTCGGCCTCGTACAAATGCGATCGATTGCGCCGGACTTCTCGACGGCCGAATTGGGGGGACAGGCCTCTTTCTGGCAAGCGCACGCATGACGCTGGACTTCGCCTTTCATAACACCGCGGTCAACCGACTTGAGGCGCGCGCGGTCGTACAGAACAGTCGTGGGAACGGTGCGCTGCGGAAGCTCGGCGCCGCGCAGGAGGGCATTCTCCGCGGATCCCTGCTGACGGATGGGAAACACCTCGACCAGATTATGTGGTCGATCCTGAGGCAGGACTGGTATCAGACGAAAGCGGTGTGGAGCGCCGTGGGGGACTAGGCGCGGCCACTACGCACCGTCGTACGGATCGATAGGAGTGACTGCGGAACACGAACAAGAGCGACCTTCATCGATGGATTGATTCCTG
>DAIRVG010000051.1:0-20107 GCA_036802945.1 Vicinamibacterales bacterium | reverse complement strand
AGGAGTGACTGCGGAACACGAACAAGAGCGACCTTCATCGATGGATTGATTCCTGCTTTGTAGATCGTTCGCGGGATCCTCATGAATCATGAACATCTCCGGACTTTCATGCCAACGTTACTCGTGGTCGATGACCAACGAACGCTCCGCGACGCGTTGGCGGCATTCCTCGAATCGGAAGGGTACGCCGTCGCCGACGCGACTAACGGCCGTGACGCGCTCGTCTACCTCGGTTCTGGTCAGCCCGTTCACATCATCATTGTCGACTTGGACATGCCCGTCATGGATGGCTGGGAGTTCTTACGGCGACGGAGATCTGATCGTATCTGGCGGACGATACCGACGTTTGTGATCACCGGCCTCAGCGACGCGGAACAGAAGCGCGAAGGACTCGGCGACGTCCGAGTATTCCAGAAGCCGCTGAACTATGAGGAGCTCCTGGGGGCGCTGCGCGCCGAGCTAGACGGGACGCAATCCGACACTCAGTGACTCAACGCGGGCCCGCCGCCCGCGCGAATGAGGACGTCATCCGGCAGGCATCAGTAGGAGAAGCCGATGCCTATGGAGCCGATGATCTTCTGCTGTTCGCCTCCGTTGAACGCCTCCGGCGTGTCGCCCAGCGACTGAAACTCGACCCCACCATGCACGTTCCACGCGCCGTAGCTGGTGGTGCCGCCCAGTGGAATAGTCGCAATTGCCCCGAGGCTGAGGTAGCCGAAGGTGTGATCCACACCGGCCAGTTCGTAGTAATTGGCCAGACTGAGCCCCACCTTGATTGGGAACGTAAGGCCTAGCCGCCCGTCGGTCAACCCGGGCAAGACACCTATTTCGAGATAGGTGCCGCCCTTCAACCCCCCATCCGCCTGGCCAAACGCCGGGCTGGTGTCCAATTCGAATGCGACGAGACCGTACGGATTGAGTACCACGCCCGCGGGCGCGTAGCCGTCGTCCATGCCCACCCTGAATGAGAGTTCCTTTACTGTGCTGAATGAATTATTCGGACTGGTGTACGCGGTGTATGTGGTCCCCACGGTGAACCCGCCCGCGAGCCCGAGGTTCAGCGTCGAGTAGAAGTCACTTTCATACCAGAGCTTGCCGCTGGGCCCTTGTAAACCGGTGATGCCGGTGTTCAGGCTGTTCCAGGTGCCGATGTGGAGCGCCGCGTTCTTCACTCCCCCATCGCCGGAATAGAGGTCGATGCCGGCATCAGCGAGCGGCCACATGATGACCCGCGTGTCGTCCTGACGAAGACCACGAAACATGTACGCGTTCGAGAAATCGAAGCTTCCCGTCAAATGAATTCTTCCACCATTGGCACCGGCGGTGGCCTGCGCGGCTGCCTCCGATGCAAAGCACGCGACGAGAAGAACCACAGCAATTGATGAGAATCGGTAGGCTCGCGCTGACATCGACAACATCGACTGCCTCCAAGGATGTCTTGAAAATATCTCCACAGTACGTCTGGTGGCACTACACAGGAGCAGCGTCCTCACAATCCCAGAGCACCGACGGCCAGTGAGTCACTCGGATCACGACCCAAGAGACGTTAACCGGGGGCACACCCACCGTGCAAGTTGGTGCCCCTGTCTTCTGCGGTCCGTGTCTTGCGTATTCGGCGCATCGCGACTCGGACCCCGTTGTTCTCAATGCGGTGTCGAGGAGATTGTTATGTTGTCGAAGCAGACCAATGCGATGCGTGCGCCGCGCCTCGCCGTCGTCGTTGCAGCATTGGCGGCGGCCAGCTGCGGCCAGACCGAACCGACACCCACCGCTCCCACCACCGTACCAACCAGAGGCGTTCAGCCCCGGTCAGCAAGCAATCCAGCGCCTGCACCAACGCCCACGCCCGCGCCAACACCGGCGCCAGCACCGGCGCCAGGCACGGCGGTCGGAAGAATTCAGATCACGATTACCCCGAGTCCCGTTCCCTTCAGCGGACAACCCATCACAGACATCGCGAGCTGCAGGGACCGGCCGAACACCTGGTTCTACGATCAGGTCCTGAAAGAAGTTGGTGGGGCGGCCGTCACCGTCACCCAGCGCACCGACTCATTCGATGGCGCCAGCTCCGCACCCACAAATCCGGGTCTGCGCATCGCTGCGAATGGGTCCACGACGATTCGCACCCGTTGGTGCAGCGTGTCGGCGTCCGCCCATACGGCGCAGTCAAATTTCAGCGGCACGGACGCAAACGGAAAGGCGTGGAGCATCATGGGACCCGTGGTGCGCCTCCTCGCGAAATAGGGGGCGGCGTGGGACGATCATCCGACAGCACCAGGCTCAAATAGCGCCGCGCCTCAGCGTTGTTGGGTTGAAGACGGATCACTTCGCGGTACTCCGCGGCCGCCTCGTCGAACCGGCCGAGCTGATGCGCGGCAAGTCCAAGGTTGTAATGCGCGCGGAGCAAGTTGGGATTCAGCTGGAGCGCTTGCCGATGCTCCACGATAGCATCCTCGAAACGGCCCATTCGCTGAAGAGCGCTGCCCATATCGTTGTGCGTTTCAGCGTTGTTCGGATTCAAGCGCAGCGACTCCTTCAGATGCGCTGCCGCTTCATCGAGCTGATCGGCACCTCCGTCCACGAGCAGTGAGACTGCGAGATTGGTGTGACACATCCAGCACTCCGGGTTGTGCAGCAAGGTCGCTCGGAAGAGACCATTCTCGTCGACGTACTCACGTGCCTGATTCGAACTGACAATCGCCAGAGGGACACCGAGAGCGACGGTCAGGAGGGCCTGACCCCGTGCGGCAGACATCCCCACGCGCCGTATCACCATGATCGCGCCAGCAGAGAGCAGCGCAATGATCGGCACACCGGCCAGGTATTGGAAGTGGTTCGCAACGTATGAATAACGGAACGAGTACACGTTGACGAAGCCAAGCGCTGGAAACAGCGTGCCACAAAACAGCAGCGCCGCTGCGAGAGGAGCTCGGGTCCGCCTTCGGAGTCGCCACAGCACCCACACGACGACGACCACGCCAACTGGATAGCCGTACTGCCACCACTCGCGCGCACTGACCGGCCACTTCGAATAGATGAAGGCCAGATTGCCAGGCCAGACCAGTTTGCCGAGATAGAACCAGATGGCCCGGCCGGCTACGAGGGTGCGCTCGAGCAGATCGAGCTGAAACTCCGGACCCGTGGCGGCGATGAATGAGCGCTCGACCAAAGCCGTCATGATCCCTGCTGCCAGCCCCGTCACGAAGAAGGGCGTAAGAGGTCGCACGTCGTGATTCCAGCTCAAATGCCCGCTTCGCCACCAGAACAGAACGAGCAGCGCGGCCGGAAGCGTCGCCGTGACGGTCTTGCTCAGCAAGGCTACGACGAAGAGGGCGAACGCCAGCCAGTAGAACGTCTTCTCGCGGCGCTCGTCGAAGCGAAGATAAGCGAGCATGGCGGCGAGATAACACACGCCGGACAACGTGTTCTTCAGTTCCGTCATCCACGCAACCGACTCAACTTCGATCGGGTGCAGCGCGAAGATCGTCGCCGCGAGCATCGCTCCCGGCACGGCCCAACGCCACAGGATGACGGCGATCAGGAACGCCGACGTTGCGTGCAGCGATATGTTGACGATGTGATAGCCGAGGGTGTCATAGCCCCAGAGCCTTTGAAACACCCAGAACGCCGAGTGCACGACCGGGTAGTACTGTTGCGTGGCGCCTAGGTCGAACCAGATCCGCCACAAGCCGGCGGTCGACCGCAATGCGGCGCGCGTCAGGTGCGCCCCGTCGTCCCAGAGCAGGCCGCCGTACCATACCGGCTGATACACCCCTAGCGTCGTAAGCCACAACGCGGGCAGCAGCAGCCAACGGAAGGATGAACGTGTCAGTCTTCGCCTCCGGTTTCGGCGTCGAGCCAGTCTAATAGCCACCCGGAACGGGTGTTCGGTTTTTGTGGGTCCGGACGTTATACCAGGTAAAGAGCCTCCGCTCCGCGGCAGGTGCGGCATTTCCATTGGCGAAAGGCCTGGTCATGCGACAGATCTGTTCGAGTTCCCGCTGGAACGATGTGACGATGTCGGCAGCCTCAGACGCTCCGGTCCTGATTTCATCCGACGACGGCGTTGACGCCAGGGCGCTCGGCGCGTGGATTCATGCCCTGAGTCCGCGCCGGACAGGTCGACTGATTGTGCTGGACGCGCACCGCCTCGAGCCCGACGTCCGGTTTGAAGACTTCGAGCCGCCGGCCAGCCTCCGCGCGGTCAACCGGTTGGCGGGGGGCACGCTCATGCTGACGAATCTGGAGGCCATGCCGCTCGGAACCCAGACCAAACTGTGTCGATTTCTGGATCGTCGAGCGATCGGCGTTCCCCAGACGTTGCGCGTGGTGGCCACTACGGACCGCCTCGTACACGAACGCGTACAGGCAGGTCAGATCCGTGAAGAGCTCTTCTATCGCCTCAACGTCATTCACATTGTCTTGCGCGAGAGCATGACGAGCACTCAACGCCAGGAGACCCATAGAGATATGACGCTCGGCAACCTCGTCGCCCGGTCGGGGGCGCTAATTACGCTGGAATGAAGACCTGCCGGGTCCAAGAGGACCCGGCCTACTCATTCAATTGACCGGAACGAATCGCTGCATCCGCTCGCCGTTCAAAACCTCACCTCCCTGAACCCGAAGTTCCGGGTTTAGATGCTGCCGGAGACCTCGAGGTCTCCGGCGACCAACTCCGCTGCGGCTTATGGCTGTATGCGGGACAGCTGGTCGAGGTGCTTCCCCCTCGGACTATCAGCGGGGACGAACCGCTGCACGCGCTCGCCGGCGAAGACCTCGCCGGTGTAGATGTTGCCCTTCGAATCGGTAGCGATCATGTGAAGCCCGAAGAACTGGCCGCCGCTTTCGCCCATGCTGCCCAACTGACCGACGACCTTGCCGTCGGCGCGGTTGAGGAACCAGACGTGATTGTTCGTCAGATCCGATATGAACAGGAACCGCTGCTCCTTGTCGGGCGAGAACGCGACGCCGCCGGTCGATCCACCGACGCCCGTGTATGGGGCGAGGATGAACTCCTTCTTGAAGTTCCCCTGCTTATCGGTGACGTGGATGCGGTTCGCATTCCGATCCGCGGCGTAGACCAAACCGTCATTCGAGAAGTTGAACGTCAGGTGACCAGCAAACTCCTTCGGCATCGGCCCATTGGGTGTGTAGGCGTGGTCGGCGTCATTCGTGCTGATTTCCGACAGCTTGTGGCCATACGCGCCCCATCCGCGCTTGAACTTGAGCGTATCCAGCGCGAACACCATCACGCGTCCACTGAGATAGTTGTCGGCCACATAGATCTCGTTCGCTGGCTCGTCGACTCGAATCTCTTCGATGCCTCCGACGATCATTGGCGTCGTCGGTGGATACTTCGCACGGAACGCCGCGATAGCGGCCGCCCGGGCGGCAGGATCCGCATTACCGCCGCGACCGCCGCCGCGACCGCCGGCTCCGGGAGGCGGCGGGAGGAATCCCGCGACCGGCCCCTGGCCGCCTTGGCCGGGAACGTGGTTGGGCATGGTGGGCGGCTGAAAGGTGCCGCCGCCCTCTGTCTCAGGCGTGTGCTCGATCTCGCCGACAAGTTTGCCGGTCTTCGTGTCGTATTTGCGGACCGTGTTCTGCCCGAGATACGCAAAGCCTTTGCTGTCCACATCCATCCCGTGCCCCTGCGGCGCCGAGAATGACCCGATCAGGTTGCCCTCCTTGTCAAAGTGGAGCATGGACGGAGGCAGCGTGCAGCAATCCGCAATCGGAGGATTGAGCTCCGCCTCGAGCTCGATATTGGTCAGGTCGTTCGGACGGTCGTACGCCCAGATGGTGTCATCCGGGGCGACAGCCAACCCTGTGATACCGCCCATCTTCCACTTATTGGGCAGCGGCTTGGGCCAGCCGGGATCGTACAGGTAGCGCGGGGCCGTTTGAGCCTGGGCTCCCAGGACGCCGTACACGACAAACACGCCCAGCCCGATCGATAGGGCCAATCCTCCGGCGCGCACTCTCCAGTCAATACTCATGGGAACTCTCCCTCAAATTCGAAAACCCTGCGGCGGGTTCCTGCTATTCGCCGATCGAACGACGAACTGGAACTCTCTTGTCGCGAGGGGCGAATGTTACCCCAGCGGTGGGTGCAGTGTATCCGCGTGAGAGCCTCGGTTCAATCGGCTGGAAACCCTACCCGGTGTCGCCTGGTGTTCCCTTATGCACAGCGGCCTCGTCAGGCGTACCGGTAAGGTGATTGTGTGGATATTTCCCTGAAATCCGTGGCGGCGGAACGGCCGGGATATGACATCGGCAATCAGCTCTCCACCGCGAGATCTGTGTGACATCACCCTACGCGAATTCTGGGCGCATTCTCGTGGTCGACGACGAGCCGGCGAACCGCGCGATCGTCAGCCGGATGATGAAAGACCTCGGCTACGAGGTCACAACGGCGACCAACGGCGAAGCAGCGCTCGAAGCGGTCCGCCGCGGGCGGCCGGACGTCATCCTGCTGGACGTGAACATGCCGCTCCTCGATGGCTTCGAGGTGTGTCGTCGCCTGAAGAGCGACGCCGCAACGCGCTTGATACCAGTCGTGATGCTTACGGGCCAGTCGACGGTGGAAGACCGCGTGCGGGGCATCGACGCCGGTGCTGATGACTTTCTCACCAAGCCATTCATCCTCTCCGAGCTGGAGGCGCGTGTGCGTTCGCTGACACGCCTGAAGCGGTACACCGATGAACTCGACTCGGCGGAATCGGTGATTCTCAGCCTCGCCCTGACGATCGAGGCACGCGACCCGTACACACAGGGCCATTGTCAGCGTCTCGCGGGGTACGCGACCGCACTCGGCGCGCGCCTGGGGCTTCGCGACGATCAACAGGTCGCCTTGCGTCGGGGAGGCTTCCTCCACGACATGGGCAAGATAGGGATTCCGGATGCGGTGTTGCTGAAACGCGGACCGCTTGATCCTGCCGAGTATGCTCTGATGCAGCAGCATCCGGTAATCGGCGACAACCTCTGCCGCGAATTGAAACTCCTCGCCGATGTCCGTCCGATCGTGCGTCATCATCATGAGCGGCCTGATGGAACGGGCTATCCAGACAAACTGTCCGGGGATCAGATCCCGCTGCTCGCCCATATCATGAGCATCGTCGATGTCTATGATGCGATGACGACGGAACGTCCGTACAAGGCTGCGAAGACGCCGGACCAGGCGATTCGTGAGTTGCGCGACGATGCCGCGAGAGGGCGGCACAGTGCTACTCTCGTGGAGGAGTTCGTGAAGATTGCGCAGCGGCCTGGTTCGGAGCCGTTCGTCGGCCCATCCATCGGCGGTCCTCAGGCACGCGATCTGGAGCGTGGTTACCAGGCCGGACTGCTCGGGAATGCCACGCGCTCCTCGCGCACAACGTCGTCGACGTCGTCCGCGCGCTGAAGCAGAGGAACGGGCGGACACGCATTCCGACATGAGTCACCTGGTCAGCTTCAAAGGAATGGCCGGTGCAGATGACCCAACGCGGCCACGCTGAGATGGACTCGGACTTAGCGTTGGCAGGGCTGTACGATCGCTATTTTGCTGTCGTTCCCGCGAACACCTCGGATCTCCTGGATGCCGCGCATGCTCTCCGGTATCAGGTCTATTGCGTCGAACATGCGTTCGAAGATCGCTCGCAACAAATCGGCGAGCGCGAGAGAGACCGCGACGACGACCGGGCCGTTCATGCCGTGCTGATCCATAAATCGACCGAACGGGTCGTCGGCTGCGTCCGTCTGATCCTGCCTCAATTGAACGGCGTCATTTCGTCGTTGCCGATCCGCAAGCTATTGGACCAGGAAAACCGTGCGCAACTGGACCAGAGCGATCCGGCGCGAACGGCGGAGATCTCGCGCTACGCCGTGTCCAAGATATTCAGACGCCGCCGGGATGAGAATTTCTACGCGGACGTGGATTTTGCCGACCTCCACGGCAACGACGTTCGACGGCTTGTTCCCCATATGAGCCTTGGGCTGATCCGCGGTGTCTTCGGACTCGCAGCCAATGAGGGAATTACCACGCTCGCTGCCGCAATGGTCCCGGCCCTGGTTCGCCTGCTGGAGCGCTTTGGTATTGTCTTTCAACCCCTTGGGCCACCGATCGATTTTCACGGCCTCAGACAACCATGCATCGCCGATTGCGAAGCACTGCTGGCAGGCATGGCGGCGCGAAATGAGGAGTATCACCGGCTGGCGGACGCCGCATACCGCCGGAAGTCCGCCGCTTGAGACGTGGCGGATCTACCGCCGCCTCGCCGTTCAGGCGTTGACGGCTTCCGCCATTGGCGTGGACCCGACCAGATTCGCTAGCTGCGCAGCCATAATGGTCGCCATCGCGCGCACCGATTCACTCTGCTCGCCACCATGCCGCAGCTCGAGCGCGAGCACACCCACACACCCGCTCGGCGCCATTAACGGAACGACGACGGCGCCGGTCGCCTGACCGGCGCTCATGACGATGCACGTTTCAGCGGATCGAAACGCCGCTGCAATGGCGTTGTCACTGTCGCGTCGGACGCGAGGAAACTGCGCAAGCATCGCGTCCGAATACCCATGCGCGACTGCGGGCTCCAGCGCCCTCGCCCGAGGCTCCCAGGACCACACGATGAGACCGACGGCATCGAGAATCTTTGCTGCGTCTTCGAGCAGCGGCGCGACGTCGCGCGCGTCCAAGACCCGCCCCAGGCTGGTACACAGATGCGCAGCGGCTGAAAGGTCGGTGTCGGGGCGGACAGGTTCATGTTCGACAGAAGCTGAGACACCAGGCTCGCGGACGACAGGTTGACGCTGAACGGACACATGTCGGTCGCCAACCGTCACGCTCACGATCGCGGGGCCGCGTCGCTGCATCCGCTGAAGAGCGGCGCGAAGAGCAGCGAGGGCTGAAGCCACAAGATATCGAAGTCTCATCGGGGGGCGCCGGCTCACAAATGCACCACCGGGACTCGGCGCGGCGGCGAAGACGTCCGGGATCACTTCAACCGAATCGGGATGGAGTGCCAGGAACTCACGGACGACGTCGTCAGGTTCCAGGCCAATGGCTCGCGCATAGCCGCGGACAAAGGCACGTCGAAAGATACCCTCCGGCCAGTGCGAGACGTCATCCCGCTCCAGCCCCTCCAGGAGGGACAGTTTGATTTTCGTCTGTTCAGCGATAGTGGCGAGTTCAACCTGCTGTCGTTCACGCTGCGCGCGAAGTCGAGCACCGAAGCTTTCATCCATGACACACCTCGCCGGCGTCGAACACACGGCCAGCGGTAATCACGTTTTCTGGTAAGAAGGTCGGAAGCGGGCTCTTATGGTCCGTGAGGAAGATCCACCGCGCTGCCTCGGGCAAGGCAGCCCCGCGCGGTTAGGACCATGAAGCGATCCGAGGGTAGCAATATGTGCGCCGCGGTTCAAGTCCTGATTGCGTTCGTGCGCATGGACTCCGCTTCCGCGCCCTCGCGTCCAAGGCTCCTACGTCGCGCTCACGGCGAGAACCGGGTTCTTCAACGCACTCGGCGGAGCATTTGTGCAGGTGCCAACATCATCCGCAAACGCATCGTCGTCGCGATCCCGATGCTGCAGGCGTCCACCGCTGTGGGTGAAGGTCGTGTCGCAGACGCGACACGTGTGCCGGGTGTAGCAAAGGAATTCGAATGACACCCGCGTATCCACTGATCCACAGGCACTGCAAGCCACCCGCATTTCGTTGGATTGCGCTTCCCAATAAATCATGGTACTCACGGCTGAGCAACAGGAACGCCAGCCAAATATCGACCTGGAATCGCACGGATCTTCGCGGTCCTTCATGTGCCTTCCGACAAAGTTACATACCCCCTTTGGCGGAACGTAGTGTGGGCCTACACGGACGCGCCCGTCACGGAACTGGTTGAAAATATTCGGGAAGCCCCTCTTTTGTGTCGCGAAGGATTTCTACAATCGCGCGCCGGTCGTCTGGTGTGAGCCGCAGGTAGCGCGGGCCGGCCTCCTGCCCAGACAGGATCTCCCACATTCGCCGGTAGATCGCGTTACGCGCCATGCCGGGCAACGCATCGAACGCGTCAGCGTAGATCATGTAGCTGCACGGATAACGGAGTAACCGTCGCGTGAGATCGAGCTGCCTCAGTGACCTTCCTCGACTGTCGCGCGGTCCTCGTTCAGAAAACCACTCGGTGAAACCCGAGCTGCCCTGGATTGGGCCTGGCAACGCTGCTTCGTCAACAAACAGCATGTAGTCGACCACTTCACGAGCGGCGTCACGGAGCAGCGCGTCGACATCGCTCTGGCTCGCGGCGCGGGCCTCCCACGAGATGCGCGTGAGCAGCGTGCTCATCTGCATCTGGTGATCGAAAACCATCAACGCTGCGATATCGCTATGGGTCGACAGATATCCGGTGGTGTCGAACCTGTCCTTGAGCGTCATCAGGCCGGGGGACCGCGACGTCACAGCCGATTCGGGCTGGTTTTCATCCGACACCACGGTGTTCCCCAGGTGGGCGCCGCCCGCCGCGTGGCCGGTCACGTACCAGCCTCCCCATCGCTCGCTGAGCGGGCTGCGATGATCCGTGACGTAATTGCCACGCTGAGGCATCGCCCGCCCGTCGGCGCGGGTCGGCACGCTCCGCAACAACATGCCGGGCACACCAAGGGTTTCGCCAGACTGATGACAGGTGGTACACCTTCCGGACCGGACGAACTGCGGCACGGGTTCAGGTTGCTGGTTGAGCGCATAGAAGATGGCGCCGAGTTGGGGATCTATCGCCGCCGTTTCGATGAACCCGCCGCGAGGCCAGGCCATGACCACTGCGTCGCTGAAGAAAACGCTGCGCGGATTGGCAGGATTGATGAGCGGCGCTTGAACGCTCGTCTTGGAGAAGACGGCAATTTGTGATTCGACCGGAATGCTCAGGGCGGCGAGCACGGAGCGGAGATAGCCGGAGCCAGGCTCGAACGCGAGCGTCACTTGCCCCGACTGAAGCTTCCGATTGAGCTGGGCGATGGGATCGTCTGGCGGACGGGTCGCATAGTCAATTGCGGGCTGGCTGCGTTCATCGAAATAGGTGTCTGGCAGTTGCCCGCCAGCCCCAACCTTCGCAGCCAGCGCGGCCAGACATATTGCGACTCCGATTACAACTGCGGCAGCTATCCGTGTCACGCGTCGCGAAACGGTAATGGCGTGATGTCCATTACGACTTCCCCACGCGTCGAAGATACTCCAATGTCATGGAGCGCGGCGAAGCGGGTTCACGTGCGACCGGCACGCGAACCACGCTTTCGCGTTACTGCCCGGGCTGAAACTGCACGTCAACGTTCATCACCACCTCGACGGGCACGCAGTTCAAGAGGGTCTCGTCGAACTGCCATTGACTGACCGCGGCAACCGCAGGACCCTCGAGCTCAGGGCGATCTGACTTGACGACCCGAACCTCGGCGACCGATCCATCGGTACCGATGCGAGCCGCGAGGCTGATGTGACCGTCGACGCCAGGGTACTCCGGCCGTACATCGCGAATCTTATGAGGCGGGCGGATATTGCCGCCAACGACCGATGCGACAGCCGGGCACGGGGGAATCGGGCGACGCACGGCCTCGGAAGCCACCCGCAAGCCGGTGTTCGACCTGGCTCCGCCCCTCACCGTGATCGTCTCCTGGAGGGTACCGATCTCCAGTTTCAGATTCCGTTCGACCGCCTGACCGTTCACCGCGAAGGTGTCGGCCTGGGGCAGGAAGCCCGGAAGCTTCGTTTCCATCGTGTACGTCCCAGCCGGGAGTCCTACCAGCTCGAAACGCCCGTCGCGATCCGTGCGCACCTCGTGCTTGACGTTCCGCTGACCGTCGGTGACGGTGATAGTGGTTCCGGGCAGCACGCGATCCATCTGATCGACGACGAGTCCTGAAACCGACCCAAAGGAAGTCTGGGCAAACGCCGCAATAGGCAGCGTGATGGCGAGGAGGGCGACCGACCACATCCAGCGGCTGGATCGCGTGACTGGAGCACGGTTGAGGCGACTGTTCAGCATGGCGCTGATTCTCCTTTCGAGCGTGGACGGACGGCCCGCTATCGCGGGCGCAGGAAACCATGTGCGGCGATGTTTACCGAAGGTGCGGGCGAGCTCGAGGAGATGTGTCGCATACGACCCGCCCTCGACGCCGACGCTCATTACTGCGTCGTCGCAGGCATGCTCGCCTTCGTATCGCAGGCGGGTGCACGCGATCCAGAGCAGCGGGTTGAACCAATAGACACATCGCACGACCTCCGCGGCAATCTGTACGAGCCAATCCCGGCGCGCGACATGCGCAAGCTCGTGGGCAAGCACGACGCGGATACGCTCCTCGGGCCAATGGCCGGCGTCGGACGGCAGCAACACCTTCGGAGACACGAGTCCCCACGTGACGAGCAGTGCGGGACGGTCGCTCTGAAGGAGCGAAACCGGGCGTCGTACCGCCAGAGCCTCCGAGACGTGGGCGAGCGATTCCGTCCACGCCGCCGCTCGAACTGGCACAGCCTGTCCTGCCACGCGCGTGAGGCCGAGCATCGCAACGAGCAGGACAAGCAGGTTCGCGACGACGCCCAACAGCCAGACAGGCACGACGACGTCGACAAGGCGCTCCAGCATCGGCGCCGGGAACGGAGTTGGCTGACTTGTGGAGGAACGTTCGTCGCCGTTTGGCGAACCAACCGTACTGACGGAAATCGCCATGGCAGGATGATGCGCGACAACCGGGTCCTGCGGGATGGTCCATGCGGGGGCGACAAGGCCGAATGCTGGAATACTCCCGGCGCAGACGATCGTTACGGCGATCACCCAATGGCGCAGTGCGGCGGAGCGTTGTCGCAGAAGCATCGCGGCAGCGAGCCCGATCGCGAGCACCAGCGACATCTTGAGCGTTGTCTCGAGCAGCCACATCATCGCGAGCCCTCCTTCCTCGTCTTCGCGATCAGGTCCGCGATCCGATCGAGCTCTTCGTCTGACAGCCGCGAGCCCTCGCGCCCGAGCAGCGCGGCCACCGCTTTCTCGGTGGATCCGTCGAAGAACGTTTCGACGAGGTGGCGCAACGCCGATTTCCGCGCCGCATGACGGGGCACCGCCGGCATGTAGACGTAGCGGAGCCCCTCTTCCTCGTGGCGGACGTGCCCCTTTTCCTCGAGTACCCGGAGCTGTGTTCGCACCGTGGAGGAATGAGGGTCGCCCGTCAGGTCCTGCATCACCTCGGCCGCCGTCGCGCGCCCGCGGCGATACAGGACGTCCATGATCTGCCGCTCGCGCCGGCTCAGCGTGGAGTGTGTCGGCATCGTGATATGTTATTTATATAACACATAAGCCAGAGAAATAACATGTCGCGCTGCCGGGTGTCAAGCGGGGGGTCGCTTCATCTGCCCTCACAGGAGATTCAGGAGGCACGTACTCCCCGCCACCCCTCACTCCTGCTCTCTTAATCTGCTGTGACATTTCGCCCGCGGCGTTTCACGCTTGACAGATGTGTACTAATGAATTAGTACAATAGGTCACGTGGACATCGTCTCCATCGACCCCCGCGATCGGACACCGATTTACGCCCAGCTCGAACGTGGGCTGCGGGCCGCGATCGCCACGGGACGGCTTGGCGCGGGAGACCAGCTGCCAACCGTCCGGCAGCTCGCGGTGGATCTTCAGGTCAACGCGAACACCGTCGCGCGGGTCTATTCAGAGCTCGAACGCGCCGGCGTCATCGAGACGCGCCGCGGCGTGGGATCGTTCATCAGCGCCACGCCTGCGCAAGCGCACCCTCCGAAGCAGCACGAACGCCGGCTCCGCGCATTCGTCACTCGCGTCCTGGCGGATGCCGACGCGGCGGGTTTCACCATCGATGATGTGCTCGCAGCTCTTCAGGCACATCGAAAGGAGCACAAATGAAAGCCTCCGGTCGGGTACCCCACGGCCCCAACGTCATTGCTATCGTCCTCCTGCTCGGCGCGCTCGGTCTCGCGGTCCTCGCGTGGCTGCCGTCTCACGGCCGGGTCGGACCGATCGTGATTCTCGTGGGCGGTCTCGTGCTGATGCAGTCGCCCAAGGTCGCCCAGCAATGGGAGCGCGGCATCGTCCTGCGACTGGGACGCTTCGTCGGGCTCCGAGGACCAGGACTGTTCTGGGTCGTGCCGTTCGTCGATCGCGTGTCGTCCTGGATCGATCAGCGGACGATTACCACGAGCTTTGCGGCCGAACAGACACTCACGTCCGATACCGTGCCCGTGAACGTCGATGCCGTGCTGTTCTGGATGGTTCACGACGCGCAGAAGGCCGCGCTCGAAGTGCAGGACTATTCACAGGCCGTGAGCTGGGCGGCGCAGACCGCGTTGCGCGACATCATCGGCCGCACGCCGCTCGCTGACCTTCTTCGCGGCCGCGAGCAGATCGAGGCCGATCTGCAGCAGCTGATCGATTCGCGATCGAATCCCTGGGGCGTCACGGTGTCGTCGGTCGAGATGCGCGACGTGGTGATTCCCGTCGCGCTTCAGGACGCCATGTCGCGCGAGGCGCAAGCCTCACGCGAAAAGCAGGCGCGCATCATCCTCGGGCAGGCTGAAATGGAGATCGCCCATTCATTCGAGGAGGCCGCCAAGTCGTACCAGCACAACCCGACGGCCCTCCACCTGCGCGCGATGAACATGCTTTACGAAGGGCTGAAGGAAAAGGGCGCGCTCATGCTCATCCCGAGCAGCGCCGTCGAATCGATGGGCATGGGTGGCCTGATGGGAGCCGCGGCGCTGCGCCAGTCGACGCTCACGGGCGATCCTGGCGGCCTCAACAAGGAGGGATAGTGGCGGCCTTCGCTCCCTCCAGGTGATCCCAATCGGACAAAATGGGGGCCATGGACTCCTCTGATTTCAGTCCTTCGTTCGCAACGGCGGGAGAAACGGCGGACGCCGTGCGCGGGAAACACATCTCGGCGAGCGAGCTCCTGGACATGACGTTTCAGCGGATCGATCGCCACAACCCGACGCTGAATGCGATCGTCTGGGAGAATCGAGAAGAAGCCGTCGCGCGCGCGAAGCACGCGGACGATGCTCTCGCGAAGGGGAATGCCCCCGGCGTACTCCACGGCGTGCCTGTCACAATCAAGGAGTCGTTTGCCTATCGAGGATCCCCCAGCACCTGGGGTCTGCCGTCGCTCAACGGTGCGAACAGTCCTCGAACGGCTGTCGCGGTCGAGCGTCTGGAATCTGCAGGCGCCATCGTCGTCGGTAAGACCAACGTGCCAGTCATGCTTGGTGATTGGCAAAGCTACAACTCGATCTATGGGACCACGAACAATCCGTGGGACCTGACGCGAACGCCGGGTGGATCGACCGGAGGCGGCGCCGCGGCGGTGGCCGCCGGCCTTGGCTGCCTGACCATCGGCAGCGACCTCAGTGGCTCGATTCGGATTCCCGCGCACTTCTGTGGCGTGTATGGCCACAAGCCGTCCCTCGAACTCGTCAGCCTCGCGGGATTTCAGCCGGGTCCCTGGGACGGCTCTCCGGGCTATCCGATGGATCTTTCCGTCGCCGGCCCGCTGGCCCGCAGTGCGCGCGATCTGGCGTTGGCCCTCACCGTGCTGGGTGGCGCACACGGCGATGATGCGAAGGCCTGGGCATGGCGAATGCCTGCGCCACGTCACACACGTCTCGATGATTTTCGGATTGGTTACGTCCTCGATGATGCGATCACGCCGGTCGCATCCGACATCGGCGCGGTATACGAGAAGACGCTTTCAGCGCTGAGCAAGGCAGGAGCACAGATGGAGCGTGGGTGGCCCCCCGGGCTCGATCCTCAGGCGCAGATGAATACGTTTGCGTACCTCCTGTTTGCGTTCGTAACCGCCGACATGAACGATGACGCACGCAAGCAAGCCCGCACACGCTTCGAGAGCAACCCGCAGGACATCGCGGCCGCAGCGGCAGTGGCGCCGCATGCACGTTGGCTGCACGAGACACGGCGCCGCCTCGCCGTTCGAGCGCTCTGGCAAAAGTATTTTGAGAGCCATGACCTGTTCCTTCTTCCAACCACCTTCACGGCAGCATTCCCGCACGATCACAGCGAGCCGATCGACCGCCGTGTCGTGGACACTCCCGAGGGGAAACGGCCATACGCTCGAGACATGGCGTACTGGATCAGTTTTGCGACGCTGGCGGGAGTGCCGGCCACCGTGGCGCCGGTTGGGCGGACAGGTGCGGGTCTCCCTGTCGGCCTCCAAATCGTCGCGCCAATGTGGGAAGACGGAACCGCAATCGAGTTTGCCGCGCTGTTGTCAGACAGGGTCGGAGGATTCACTGCACCGCCTGCGTTCGCTGCCGCTAGCGGCGCTTGACAGGCCGGCGGCGCGGCGGCACCCGGTCAGCTGCCTCTGCGAGAGGAAAAGCCGTCCGGTGTTGCGGCGCTTTGGGAAAGTCGAAGTTCTGAACCGGCGGGTCAACTGAGGGGGCGAACAGCTGTTTCTCGGGCGGCAGGATTTCTCCGGGCGTGTCGTCGCTGACCGGCTCTGCCGCTCCCTCAGCGAGCAGATAACAGGCAAGCAGGGTTCTCACCTCATAAACTCGTCCACGCTGGAAACGGTCGAGGTGTATTCCGTCGATGCTTCCACCCAGCGTGCGTGTAACGCGTAGGCGCACTTCTTCCACGTTGGGGGGAGGTGCGTCGCCGAGAGGCAACTCTCATTCCATCATTAAACCCCTAAATACTCCTTGAGCTTCGCCCTGGGACGTCAGGTTCGCGACCGCCCCTTGCAGCCCCGCGATCCTGTCGCGTTTGTTCCCAGGTGCTGCGCGAGTGAACCCGCAGGAGTCGCCGAGCTGGGCCTTACTGGAGAGTTACCTGGTCGTCGGAGCAGCGTCACGTGCGCCGCATATGGTGGGAGTCCTGGGAGGATTTCACATGCTGTCGCTGCTCCATGCACGCCTTCGCGTCCCCCTTGACGATCTCAAACTGGCCGCGGACACCGACGTCAATCTGGTGATTACCACTGGCTCGTCTGCTGATGCGCTGAGAATTGCCACGACGGTGCATCGAAGGAGCCGCCGCTCTCAGCAGCCCCTCGTAACGTTGCGATTCGGAGCGACGACACTGAAGTCTGGCTGGGATCTCGCGTGGGCGGCAGCGTGTACGGGTACACTGTTGATCGTGGATACGGAGCGGGCGTCGCTCTGCGCACAAGAGTGGCTGTCGGCCCGACTCCGGGCAGAGTGCACAAGCGATGCTCGAAGGGTGCGCGTGTTTGCCGCCGCCGAAGGCACATTGCACGCGCGCGTTCAGCGGGGTGAATTCTCAGAGAGCGTGTACTACCAGCTTAATGTCCTTCACCTTCGCGCGACGCCTTGGTCTGCGGCGTGGCTCCCCCGCCTCACTGCGCACGAGCAGCAGGTGCTCGGTAGGTGATCCATTGCTGAGCGGGCGGTTCGTCTGGCGGATAGGCCAGGAGCTCCCAGAGCTGCAGCCGGACGCCGACGCCATGTGAACCGATACGGCACCCGATCGGTTTGCACTCGATGATTCGTGTGTGCGCGAGCCCGGTCCACGGTGCACACGCGACGTAGACCTCGCACCCGCAGAGCAGTGTGACCGTATACGACATGCACGCCCACCATATGAAGGCCGTGTGTCAACCACATGTCCTCGGCGTGAAATCCGGTGATCACAGGCGTTCGTGAGGCCGGCTGCCTCGATCCCCCGACAACACGCGTCACATATGTAACGGCTTCGCGGATCGTGCGTTGCATCGGATTCCAGATTGACATGACGCTACTCGCATCACGCAGCCCTCAGCTCTTCCTGGCCCGCAACCTCAACGCTTTGCGGTCCCAATGGAGTGGAGTACGGGACGGTGAGATCGAGAGCGTTCACCAGGCGCGCGTGGCGACAAGGCGAATCCGCGCGGCCCTTCCGCTCCTCATACAGACTACGCAGGCAGATCGTCGCCTTTTCAAATACATCGGCCGTCGACTAGGGCGCGTGCGTGAGCTGGATGTCGCCCAGGGACTGCTTGCCGAGGTGGAGCGACAACTCCCCAGCTCTGCCTGCGGCATCGCAACTCTGCGGCGAGATATCCGCGCGAAACAGGATCGGGCGCGCGTGAAAATGCTGAAGGGTCTTGACCGAATCGACCTCCGAGCGGAGGCCGAGCACATCCGTCACGCGAGCCTCGCCCGACACCTGGCCGCGTACTGGCGGGACATCCCCTCGGAAATTCGACATGAGGTGCTCGCGGCATCGGACGCCGTCAGAAAGGCGATCGTGCACGCGGCCGGCGTGTACATGCCGAACCGCCTCCACTTGGTGCGTATCGCCGCGAAGAAGCTGCGCTACAGCATTGAGATAGCCGACGACACAGGTGTGGTGGCGGCTACCCACATCGTTCCGCGTCTGAAGAAGGCGCAGGAAACCCTAGGGCGGCTGCACGATCTCCAAGTCCTGCTGGCCCACGTTCGACAGTACCGCTCGACAAAAAGTGCCGAACCAGTTCGCGACGAACTTGGCGTGCTCGAAGCGGTACTTTGGGCCGAATGTCAGGAGCTCCACGGCAAATACCTGGTCAAACGTGAACGTATGCTGGCGCTCTGTGACATGTGTCGGCACGCAGCAAGACCGCGGCGCGTGGCTCACGCGGCGAAGATGACCGTACGCTCTCTTTCAGCACTCGCTCTCGCGGCCGCCCCGATCGTCGTATGGTACGAAACGGGAGCACCTGCCGCTGAGCCGGAGGAAACCCGGAAGGCCGGCTGGTCGCACGTCGCACGAACATAGCCGCGGAGTTTGCTTTCTCGACACGCCCGCATCAATCCTTCGCCACATCCGCGCCCTAGCATTGTTCGATTCACCGAGCTGACTGCGACCAGTCGGCTTCACTTGAATCGGAGGCGTCATGATGCGCAGGTACGTCCCTACCCTCACGCTCTTTGTCCTCATGAGCGCGCCCCTGGGGCTCGCGAATGCAAATCAGAACGACAGCGACGATCGGAGCAGCAGTAGCCTCCGTCACGACGGAGCGCAGGCGAATGTGCAGGTTGGCCCGCGTCCTTTCTTTCTGGTCAACGACATGAAAGAGAGCGCACTGAAGCGGGAGCTTCTTCGCTGCTCGGAAGGGCCCTTCAGAACAACCGACTTCTCGATTGGCCACCGCGGAGCGGCCCTGCAGTTTCCCGAACACACCAGGGAATCGTACGAAGCTGCCGCGCGCATGGGTGCGGGCATTGTGGAATGCGATGTGACCTTCACCAAGGATAAGCAGCTGGTCTGCCGGCACTCGCAGGCCGATCTGCACACCACCACGAACATCCTCGTGACCCCGCTCGCGAGCAAGTGCTTCAAGCCGTTCTCCCCCGCGATTCTTGGGCCCGGAGGTGTGGTTGTCACGCCAGCCTCGGCCGAGTGCCGCACGAGCGATATCACGCTCGCCGAGTTCAAGACGCTCATCGGGAAGATGGACGCCTTCAACCCTGCGGCGCAGACGCCTCAGGCATTCCTGGGTGGAACGCCGAACTTCCGCACGGACATCTACTCGGGCCCCTCGAGTGGCCATCTCCTCAGCCACAAGGAAAGCATTGAGTTGTTCAAGACTCTCGGCGTCAAGATGACGCCAGAGCTCAAGACCCCGAGTGTGGCAATGCCGTTCAATGGATTCACCCAGGAGGCGTTCGCCCAGAAGATGATCGACGAATACAAAGCCGCGGGCGTTTCAACGCGGCGTGTATTCCCGCAGTCATTCGACAAGCGTGACATTCTCTATTGGATCGCAAACGAGCCGGCGTTCGGCAGACAGGCCGTGTATCTTGACGACGCCAACGTGCCAGGCGAGCTACCAGGTTTTCCCGAGCTGGTCAGCTATAAGCAGGCCGGCATCAACATCGTCGGGCCGCCAACGTTTGCGCTGCTTACCGTCGATGCCAGCAATCGAATTGTCCCATCGGAGTACGCGAAGCATGCCAGGGCCGCCGGCCTCGACATCATTACCTGGACGCTGGAACGGTCGGGCGTCCTGGCAGATGGCAACAATGGGTTCTACTACCAGACCTTCGACTCGGCGATCACGCGAGACGGCGATGTCATGCGGGTACTCGACGTGCTCGCCAAACAAGTCGGCATCCGCGGCATCTTCTCAGATTGGGCAG
>DAIRVG010000050.1:24628-36160 GCA_036802945.1 Vicinamibacterales bacterium | reverse complement strand
GCGGCATAACCGGTTGCGGCGGACGGCGCTGACGCGCCGCCGCTGAACCGGAGCGTTAGGCGGCGAAGTGGTACACGCGGAATGACCGTCAAGACGTATTTGCTTTCGTTCCCCGAGCGATTGCTCCGATCCGTCCTGGGGCTCGGAGCCGGCGTGGCGCGCGAAGTGGGAGAAGTCGCCCTTCCGGATGGCATCCGCCGCAGCCAGCTGTATCAGAACCTCGTGGACGCGACGCTTCGGTACGTGATCGAGCAGATCGGAGGCGCGGAGGGTGTGTACAGCGCCGAGGGAACGCTGCCGGACAAGTTTCTCGCACGGCGGACTGCGGGCAACGCGGTCGAAGTGCTTGGCATCGTCGCGTTTCGCGCCTCGCCCGTCTGGATCCTCGCGGCTCTGGCCGACCTCTGCGGCATGGGCCGGCACCTGATTCCGGAAATGGCTGACGCGCTCAAAGCGCAGGGCCTGCTGGACAAGGACGCGCAGTTCGCCACCGTCGATCAGATGTTGGACGGCCTGGAACGGACCTCGTCCCGGTTAGCTGCAACGATCAACACGCCGCCGCTCGACGTGGCCGGACTCCGAAGTGAATGGGAGGCAATTCGGGAAGAAGCCCGAAGCCTTCCATCTGCCAGTCTTCCCTCCAGAGACACGATCACCAATATGTGGGCGCAGCTCAAGGCAGAATCCGCGCGGCAGGACAGGTCGGTCTTTGAAACGTCGTCACTGATGGCGGTATCAGCGGCACGAGCCCTTCCCGGCGGCGTGCGCTGGCTCTCGGCGTCCGCACGCGTTGGCGCGACGCGTACAGGCCAGATTGTTGCGGCGGCGCTGCTCGATCACTACAAGCAGACGCTCAGCGAGATACAACAGGTCGGGTATCTGGCGTATGCGGGCCGGCAGTTTCGGCCCTACATCCGCGCGGCCGTGGGTCAGTTCTCGCCGGCGCGGCGGACGGTCACCCAACACCTGCTTGAGAGGCTTCACTTGATCAGGTCAACCCGAGGAGAGCGACCGGGGTAGGCGAACACTCTGGCGTCTCAACTTCGTCAGGTCAGAACAGGAGCAGATCATGTGTCGTGCCGCGAATGTGAGCGGGTTGCGCAGGATAGCTGTGGCGCTGCTGATGATGTGGTCAGCGATGCTGGTTGCGTTGTCCGCACAGCACACCACGGCGAGCCGCGACTTCTTTTTCGTTGGCGGCACGTATGCCAGCCAGACGAACAACGAGTTGATGACCGGACAAATGTATGTCGAGGTGTTGCATCCTGCGCGCGTCACGCAACGGTACCCGTTGGTGTTCTTTCACGGCGGAGGACAAACCGCCACAAATTGGATCGGCACTCCCGATGGACGCTCCGGTTGGGCCGACTACTTTCTTTCGCAGGGCTATGTCGTCTATCTGATCGATCAACCCGCGCGCGGCCGTTCCGCCTGGCACGCATCGGCAAACGGGCCGTTGCAGAGCGTCTCCGCCTCGACGATCGAGCAGCGATTCACAGCGCCAGAAAGAGCCGGCACGTGGCCGCAGGCGAAGAAGCATACTCAATGGCCGGGCACGGGCGAAAAGAAGGGCCTCCGCGGAGACCCGATCTTCGATGCCTTCTACGCGACTCAAGTCGAAAGCCTGGCCAGCGCCGTCGAAACTCAAACGCTGGTACAAGCTGCGGGCGCAGCCCTACTCGATCGAATCGGACCCGCCATCCTGGTTACTCATTCACAGGCTGGGCCCTTCGGCTGGCTCCTCGGAGACGCACGACCAGGCTCAGTCAAAGGCATCGTGGCGATCGAACCCGGTGGGCCACCTTTTCAAAATGCGGTGACTGGTGAGGAGAGAGCCCGGCTGTGGGGGCTCACGGATATCGCGCTCACGTACGACCCGCCGGTAAAGGCAGCGGCCGATCTCGCGGCCGTACGCGAACAAACGGCCGACGCGCCGGACCTAATCGGGTGTTGGAAGCAACCCGATCCGCCACGGCATCTCCCGCGTCTGCAGGGTATTCCGGTCCTCATTGTCACAACTGAGGCGTCGTATCACGCCGTCTACGACCACTGTACGTCGAAGTATCTGACGCAGGCCGGTGTCGCCAACACGTTCATCCGACTTGAGAACGAGGGGATTCGCGGGAACGGTCACATGGTGATGCTTGAAAAGAACAACCTCGTTGTGGCCGCGTTACTGCAGAAATGGCTGGTCGGACACGTCAAGTAAGCAGGATGATCGTTGATTTCCGCGGATAACCTCGCTATCGTTCGCCTCTGTGTTGTGACTTGAAAGGGGGTCGTCATGAGGTGGATAGTCATCCTCGCCGTCGTTCTCCTGGCAACAACTGCATCCCTCGCGGTCGCGCAAATCACGTCAGCGACCCTCTCCGGCACCATCAAAGACGAAACCGGCGGCGTCCTGCCCGGCGTCGACGTTGCCGTCAAAAATCTCGATACCGGTCTGACGCGCAGCGCGGTCACCGACGCGAACGGGTACTTCACCGTGCCCGGGCTGGCGCCGGGCAAATACGAGACGCGCGCCATGCTGCAGGGGTTCAGGACCGGCGTGCAGACCGGCATCGCACTGGAAATCGCCCAGCAGGCGGGCCTCAACCTCGTGCTGAAGCTCGGCACGGCGGCGGAAACGATCACCGTGACCGGCGAGAATGCGCTCGTCGAGACGCGCTCGTCCGCGCTCTCCGCCATCGTCCTCGAGAAGACGATCGAGGAGCTGCCACTGAACGGCCGCAACTACATCATGCTGGCCACGCTGCAACCTGGCATCGTCCAGTTCACCGAACGCACCAGCACCTCGCCGGCGCAGCGTGGCGTCCAGCTCAACATCAATGGAATGGGCGGCCGGTCGAACAGCTACCTGATGGACGGCGCCAACATGCGAGGGTATGCGGGTCAGGCCACGGTCACGGCGGCCGACAGTACGCTTGGCGTCGAGACGATCCAGGAGTTCCGCGTCGTCACCAACGCGTTCTCGGCCGACTACGGACGCGTGATGGGCGGCGTCGTCAGCGTCGCGTCGAAGGCGGGGACGAATGTCGTGCACGGCTCTGGCTTCGAGTTCTTCCGCAACAGCAAGATGGACGCCCCCAACTTCTTCGACGTCGGCGACCCGCCGCCGTTCACGCGCCACCAGTTCGGCGGCGTCGTGGGCGGGCCCGTCGTGAAGAATCGAATCTTCTTCTTCGGCGGGTACGAGCGCCTGCAGGAAGATCTTGGCACGACGGTGATCACTGCCGTACCGACGGCGGCGGCCCGCACGGGACCCGTCAATCCAGCCGTCAGGCCCTACCTCGATCTCTATCCGCTGCCGAACGGACCCGACCTCGGGCCAGGGATCGGGCAGTACACGTACGAGTTCAACCGCGCCACGCGGGAAAACTTCGGGCAGGGACGCGTCGACATCCAGCTCTCCAACAAGGACTCGCTCTTCGTCCGCCACACCTACGATGGATCGCGCCAGATCGCGCCAGTCTTCAGCGGCGCGATTCAGACGACGGGACTGGAGCAGTTCTTCACGACGTCGGATTCCGGCAACCAGTTCTTCACGGTCGAAGCGAAGCGGACGCTGACGCAGAACCTGCTCAACACGGCGCGCTTCTCGGCGAGCCACCTGACCTACATCCAGAACCCGGCCAATACGCTGAGTCAGCCGCTGTCGTTCCTGCCAGAAGCGTCGTACATGGGCCTCATCCTGATTGGAGGCCTCTCGCAAGTCGGCAACTATGCCGCCGAGCCATCGACACAGAACATCGACTACCGGACGTGGAGCGACGACCTCACGTACACGAGTGGAAAGCACCTGCTGAAGACCGGGATGCTGATCGAGCATGCGTTCGCGGACAAGCTGACGACGAACCACATGCGCGGCACCTATACCTTTGCGAACCTGGCGCAGTTCCTGGCCGGCGTGCCGAGCCGCTTCCAGGGCAACACGCCGGATTCGAACTTCCACCGCCAGCGGCCCAACACGCTCTTCGGCTTCTATCTCCAGGACGATTACCGCGTCACGTCGAAGGTGACGCTGAACCTCGGCCTGCGGTACGAGTTCTTCACAGTGCCGAAGGACAAGAACGGCCTGGATGCATATCTGCCCGATGTGCGGACGTCGCCGGACACCGTGCTGGGAGGCCCGTTCGTCAACCCGTCGCTCAGGAATGTCGCGCCACGCGTCGGCTTTGCGTGGGACGTCGGCGGCGATGGCCGCACCGCGATTCGCGGCGGCGGCGGGCTCTACCACGACACCGACGGTCCGTTCAACAGCACACTCGGCGTCGCGCTGCAGTCGCCGCCCTTCGTGAACGTGGTGAATATCACCGGCGCGGGGATTCCGTTTCCGACGCCGGTGTTTTCCACTGCGACCGCCGTGGGCACGCGGAGCATCCGCACGATGGACTATCACATCAAGCAGCCCAAGGGCGTGACCTACAACCTCAACGTCCAGCGCGAGCTTGCGGCGGGCTGGGGAATGATGGTCGGCTACGCCGGCTCGCGCGGCTACGACCTGGTGAGCGCGATCGAGGGGAATCCCGTCGTGCCGGTCGTGCGGGCTGACGGCTCGATGTTCTTCCCGGCGGGCGCGCCGCGGCAGAATCCGGCGTGGGGCACCATCGACTACCGCATGTCCGACGGGCGCTCCACGTATCACGCGCTCCAGACGAGCCTGATGAAGCGGTACTCCGGCAGCTATCAGGTTCAGCTGTCCTACACGCTGAGCCGCGCGATGGACAACGGGGATGCCCAGCTGAGCACGGACTCGATTGCGTCGGCCATCTATCCGCCCAATCCGTACGATCTGGGCGCGGAGTGGGCGGTGGCGCCGTTCGACGCGCCGCACGTCTTCGCGGCCAACGCGACGTGGGAGCTCCCGTCCCGCAACCATCCCTTGCTCGCCGGCTGGCAGCTGAACGGGATCGTGGCCATGCACAGCGGCTATGCGTTCTCGCCGTCGATCCAGACGCCGAACTGGTCCCGCACCGGCAACATTTCGAACAACGCCGAGGATCGGCCCAACGTGAAGCCCGGCACGGATCCGAAGAAGATCATCACGGGCAACCCGAACGGCTGGTTCGACACCAGCGCGTTCGAGCTGCCGCTGCAGGGGACCATCGGCAACACGCCACGGAACTTCCTCCGCGGCCCCGGCTTCGCGAACGTCGATATGTCGCTCGTCAAGAACCAGCAGCTGCGCGGAGACACGAGGCTGCAGCTGCGGCTCGAAGTGTTCAACGTGCTCAATCGCGCGAACTTCGCCACGCCGACCCGGCCGGTGTTCGCCGGCGCGAGTCAGAATGAGGCGCCGCTGGCGACGGCCGGCAAGGTGACGCGGACGGTCAACTCGTCTCGGCAGGTGCAGCTCGGGATCAAGATCCTGTTCTGAGAGAGAGATCGATGAGATCCAAAGGAAGAGCGATCGCGATGGGAGCCGTGGCTGTGGCGCTGTTCGCCGTCGTCGCCGAACACGCCTCGACGCGGCTTCACGCCCAGTCCGCGGCCGCGTCGTCGGCGATTCCCAATCTCACCGGGATCTGGCATCGGAAGGGGCCCCTCAATGGCAAGCGCAATCCGCCGATGGCGCCCACGAACAGGGCAGTCGGGTTCGATAAGGCGTTCGACAACCCGCTATCGCCAACGTATGACTGCGTGCCCATCCCGATACCTGCGGTGATGAATGACGACTACGACTTTCAAATCACGCAGCAGGCGGACCGGGTGATACTTCGCTACGAGAAGATGGACGTCGTTCGGACCGTCTGGCTGGAAGGTCACGGGCATCCGAAGCCGGGGGCCTACGATTACACGATCCAGGGGCACTCGATCGGCCGGTACGAGGGACCCCGCCTGGTGGTCGAGACCACCAAGTTCACACCTGATGCCAGGGGCTTCAACTCCAACCGCTTCATTCCAGGGACAGCGATGAAGAAGGTGACGGAGCGGTACTGGCGCGAAGGCGACGTCTTGAAGATGGAAACCGTGTCGGTGGATCCGCTCGTACTAAAGGAACCGTACCGGTGGGACTATGAGTACTCGCTTCGGAAGGAAGAGCTGACGCCCTACGACTGCGACCCCGAGGATTCCAGGTTCGGGGCACAATTCCACAAGTCTATTTACCCACCCGACAAATAACGCAATGGTGCCTGGCAACGTGAGGGCGCACCAAATGAGACGCTGGTTACAAACACTATCGGCAGCGAGGTTCACTGTTGCGATCGTGGCCGTCGCACTCGCGTGGTCCGTGGAGGCATTTGCACATCACTCCACGAGTTACTTCTCCAAGGAGCTCAAGGATGTGGTGAAGATCGACGGTCGGGTCGTACGTTTTGAATGGCGGAGTCCACATAGCCAGATCTATGTCGAAACAAAAGGGTCAAACGGAGAAGTGGTCGTGTGGCGGTTCGACACCACTCCCGCTGCCTGGCTCGTGCGCGAGGGGTGGACGAAGGAGTCTCTCAGCGCCGGAGATCTGGTAACCGTGGAAGGTTTCCCTCTTCTGGGCCAGCCGTATGCGTGGCTCGGCAAGGTCACCAAGCAGGATGGCACCAGGTTACTGCCCCAACGGTCGTCCGCGACGCCAACCGGGTGGAAACCATAACGTAATCGCTTCGACGCGGTCTCCACCTCGCGGTTGGTGCCCCTGCAGGGATTCGCGCGCACGTCCAGACGCCGCACACCGGTCACGTGAAACACGAGAGGCGGGATGTTCATGATGCGCACCATTCACGATGTCGTCATCTGCGCGTTCGTTCTTCTTCTCACCAGTTCCTCCGCCTGGGCGCAGGCGACGGCCGAACTCGCTGGCCGGGTCACGGACGCGAGTGGCGCTGTACTCCCGGGAGTCACCGTCACTGCGACGCAAACCGACACAGGATTCACGCGAACGGTCGTGACTGAGATCGCCGGGACCTATGTGATGCCGAACCTCCCGACCGGTCCGTACCGGCTGGAGGCGTCGCTGCAGGGGTTCCGTACCTTCGCGCAGACCGGCATCGTGCTGCAGGTCGGTGCTTCGCCGACGATCAATGTCGTGCTGGCGCTCGGTGACGTGGCGGAGACGATCACGGTCGAAGGAGCCGCGCCGCTCGTGGACGTGCGGAGCGCCGGCATCAGCGAGGTGGTCGAACAGGAGCGGATCGTGGAGCTCCCGCTTCAAGGGCGTCAGGTCACCGATCTGATCGTGCTCGCCGGCGCGGCCGTTGAGACCGGGCGCCCGAACAGCCGCAATTTCCAGGGCGGCGTGAACATGTCCGTCGCCGGGGGCCTGCAGTTCGGCGTGGCGTATACCCTCGACGGCGCCATCCACAACGACGCGCAGAACTCCGGTGGGCTGCCGCTGCCCTTCCCCGACGCGCTGCAGGAATTCCGCGTCGCGACGAGCGGCCTCTCGGCGCAGAACGGCATGCACTCGGGCGCCTCGGTGAGCGCCGTGACGAAGTCCGGCACGAACACGTTTCACGGCAATGCGTTCGAGTTCGTTCGCGACAAGCGTTTCAACGCCACGAACCCGTTTGCGCTGATAGGGCCGGATGGAAAGCGGCAAGATGACGGCCTGAAGCGCAACCAGTTCGGGGGAACGGTGGGCGGACCGATTGTCACTGACAAGCTGTTCTTCTTCGCTGGGTACCAGGGAACCAAGACCCGTCAGATACCCGCCGATCTCATCGCGTTTGTTCCGACGCCGGCCATGCTGGCGGGCGACTTCACCACGTTCGCGTCCCCTGCGTGCCAGGGCCGCCAGGTCAACCTGGGCGCCGGGTTCGTAGGCAACCGCATCGATCCGGCGCGGTTCAGTCCCGCCGCAATGAAGCTCGCCAGGCAGTTGCCGCCGACGACCGATCCATGCGGCCAGATCACCTATACGCAGCCGGACGATAGAGACGAAGGACAATACGTCGGCCGCGTCGACTACCAGCTGAGCGCCGACCACTCCGTGTTCGGCCGCTACCTGGCGTCGCGCGACAAGAAACCTTCGTCGTTCGGCACAACAGGGAACGTCCTGACGACGGTGAACCCCTCCATCGACAACCTGGCGCAGGCGTTCACCCTCGGCGACACGAACGTGTTCGGCAACAACACGGTCAACGCGATCCGGTTTGCGTTCAATCGCACAGCCGTCAACCGGGACAACGACCCGTACTTCGATCCCGTTGACCTCGGCATGAAGGCCTACAGCTACGTGCCGCACCAGATGATCGTCGTCGTGACCGGCGGCTTCAGCGTCGCGGCGGCAACATCGACCAAGGGGATCGGGGATAACAACTCCTACCAGTTCAACGACGACCTGACGCTGGTGCGCGGCAACCACCAGGTGGCGCTCGGCGGAGCCCTCACTCACTACAGGGTGTCGTTCAGGACGTGGGCGCGCGGCGGCGGACAGTGGAACTTCACCGGCACCGCATCAGGATTGGGGCTGGCGGACCTGCTCCTAGGGCGCGTCGCCACGGCCGATCAGTCTGGCCTCTCCGGTGTTGATTACTACCAGTGGTTCCCCGGTGCGTATGCCCAGGACACGTGGAGAGTGGGCAGCCGGGTGACCCTCAACGCCGGCCTCCGCTGGGAGCCGTTCTTCAGCCAGAACCTGACGCGCGGTGCGAACACGATCTTCGATCGCGATTTGTTCAGGAAGAACGCCAGGAGCACGGTGTTCCACAACGCGCCAGCCGGCCTCCTGTACCCCGGTGACGCGGGCTTCCCTCCCGGCACATCGGGGCTGAACAAGAAGTGGGTCAACCTGTCTCCGCGCGCGGGCGTGGCGTGGGATGTGAAAGGCGATGGACGCCTTGCGGTGCGATCGTCGTACGGGCTCACGTATGACTATCCGGGCGGCGAGTACTTCAACAACCTCGCCGCTGCGCCGCCGTACGGCAACCGCACGCTGATCAGCGACCCGTCCGGGCTGTTCGACGATCCGTATCGCGATATCGGCGGCAATCCGCACCCGATCATTACCGGCCCGGACACCGTGTACCCCGTGGGCGGGACGCTGTCGTCGATGGATCCGGACATCAATGCGCCCCGCGTGCAGTCATGGAACCTCACCGTCGAAAAGCAGATCGGCGCGGACTGGGGAACGTCGATCAGCTATCTCGGCAGCTACTCGGATCGCCTGTGGGGACTCGTCGCGCTCAATCCCGGCGTCTACCTGGGGCTCGGTTCCTGCACACTCCAGGGCGTGTCGTATCCCGTTTGCACCACGAACAACAATCTGAACCAGCGGCGCGTCCTGTCGCTGTCGGGTGAAAACCAGGCGTCGGCGCTGTTGATCAGCAATCTCGACAGCCATGCAGCCGTGGGCACGCAGAACTATCGCGGCCTGAAGCTGTCGATGCAGCGCCGCTCCGCCAACGGCGTGAACATCAACGCGAACTACACCGTGTCCCGCTGCGTCGGCCTCGAGATGGTGCCAAACGCGCAGTTCGGGATCGGGTACACGAATCCCGCCAACCCCGATTACGACCGCGGCCACTGCGACGCCGACCGGACGCACATCGCCAACGGCACGGTGGGGTACGTGACGCCACGCGTGAGCGGCGCGCTTGGCGCTCTGGCGTCAGACTGGCGGGTCTCGGGCATCGTCAACGTCCGTTCCGGCAACTGGATGACCGTGCTGAGCGGCCGGGACGGCGCGTTCAACGGCCAGGCCAATCAACGCGCCGACCAGGTCTCCGACGACGTGTACGGCGAGAAGACGCTGGCGAGCTACTTGAATCGAGCGGCGTTCGCGCAGCCGGCCAACGGCACATTCGGCACCCACGTGCGCAACAGCATCACGGGGCCGGGATTCTGGAAGATCGATCTCGCGGTGTCGAAGCTCGTCTCTCTGGCGTCCGCGCAGAACCTGGAGCTTCGCGTGGAGGTGTTCAACCTCTTGAACAACTTCAACTGGGGCAATCCCAATCTGAACTTCAGCGCGGGCACCTTCGGCCGCATCACGACGATGACCGGCGATCCGCGCATCATGCAGTTCGGCGTCAAATACGCTTTCTAACTAATGCGATTTTCAGTTCGACGGGCCACGGAGACACAGAGGCACGGAGATTATTTTCAAAACGATTTCTCCGTGTCTCCGTGACTCCGTGGCGACGTGGAAGTGAAAAGCGGTGTAGCCGGCGTTTTGATATCCGGCTCGGTGGGTCTAGAGTTGGCTCGTCGAGTCCCGTCATCTACTTCAATGCGGGGGCAGCGATGAAGACCTGGCACGCACTTTTCGTCATACTGACAGCCGCGGCGATTGTCTCGCCGCCGCTGGCGGCGCATCACGGCAGGGGACGGGCGTACGACATGAAGACGCGGCTCACGTTGAAGGGCACCGTCTCAATGGTCAAGTGGCAGAACCCGCACGTGTTGATTTACATCGATGTCAAAGACGATGCGAGCAAGGTGGTGACGTGGGCTTTTGAAAACAGCAATGTCCACACCCTGGCCGTGCAGGGCTATAACCGGAACACCCTCAAAGTCGGGGATCAGGTAACGGCCATCGTGAATCCGGCCGTCAATGGCGAACCGCTCGGCATCGTAGTGAAGGTCATCCTCGCGGACGGCAAGGAAATCATGTCGCGCGAACGCGGCAATCCGGTCGATTAGGGCGGAGGCAATATGCGAACACCCGCACTCGCGTCAACGCTCGCGGCGGCCATTGTGCTATGGGGAGCATCGGCCGCGACCGTCCAGACCCAGTTCGATCGGCATGATCTCTCCGGTATCTGGACGATCTCAGGGCATCGCAGCATCAGCGCCAATGTGCCTCCGATGACGCCAGCCGGCGAGGCCAGACTGAACGCCAACAAGCCGACGCGCGGACGCTTTCTCGGGGAACCGTTGAACGGCGAGCATCCCGGCTTTGTGCGCGCGGTGACCGTCCCGTCTCTCGGAAACGACCCTGCTCACCGGTGCAACCCGAACGGATTTCCGCGTCTCCTGCTCGACCCCGAGCCCGTCGAATTCGTGCAGACGCCAGGCCGCCTCCTTCAGCTGTTTCAATGGGAACGTACGTTGCGCGAGCTTTGGATGGACGGCCGGCGGGTGCCCTCGGGCGAAAACCTCGAGAACCTGGGACCGGCATGGTACGGCCACACGGCCGGTGGATGGCAAGGCAACACGCTCGTCATGAACACGGTCGGTCTCGATGACCGGGCGTGGATCGATATCTTTGGTTTTCCGAAAAGCAATGACGCGCGCATCGAGGAGCGCTACACGCGCACAGGTCCCGACACGATCGAGCTTCGGATGACGATGTCCGATCCAACGTTTTACAAAGAGCCGTGGGTGTCAGACGTGAAGATCTTCAAGAGGGTCAAGCGCGAAGCCACGACCTTTTTTGGATGGTACGGGTTGTTCTCCGGGATCACCGAAGGCATCTGTGCGCCGATGAACGAGGTAGACAGCTACAACACGCTGTTCCGCGATCCCGCAGGCAAAGGCGTCGCGAAATAACGTCGTCCGCGGTCATTCAGGGGTTCTGCAAGCCCGCCATCTGGGCCAACACTTTGAAGACGACCGCGAAGTCGTACTCTACAATCGCCATCGACTGTGGAGATT
>DAIRVG010000050.1:0-24528 GCA_036802945.1 Vicinamibacterales bacterium | reverse complement strand
ACTTTGAAGACGACCGCGAAGTCGTACTCTACAATCGCCATCGACTGTGGAGATTGCGACCGCCAACGAGGATGCGAGGTCGCCGCGGGTTTGCGCATAGGCTGGCGGTCCACTACCAGCTTGGGCCGACAACTGTCATCTGCGGATCGTTGTAGCTGAACTTCTCACCGTGATGGCTGCCCAGCCTGCCGCTGCACCTGACGGCACCGCGGCCCGCTCGCGCGGGCCCCTCGCGCCCGATGTAACTTGATTCGCGCGTGCCGCAGGTGAGCGGCAGGCTGGGGAGCAGACATGTTCGTCGGGCACTATGGCGTGAGCTTCGCGGCGCAGCGCATGAACCGACACATTCCGCTATGGGTCCTTTTCATCGCGGTCCAGCTGCTTGACGTATTCTGGGCTCCATTCATCCTGCTCGGGATCGAGAAGGTCCGCATCGTTCCGGGAATCACCGCCTCGAATCCGCTGGACCTTTACTACATGCCGTACACGCACAGCCTGCTCGCCGCAGTCGTATGGTCCGTAGCTGGCTACGGCCTCTATCGCCTCTGGCGACGGCCCCCAGGCGCCGGCGGTGCGACGCTGGTAGGCTTTGCGGTTTTTTCGCACTGGATCCTGGACTTCGTCGTCCACCGACCGGACTTGCCGTTATACGACGACACGGTCAAGGTCGGTCTGGGTTTGTGGAACCAGCCGGCTCTCGCCTTCGGCCTTGAGGCTACTCTTCTGTTTGGCGGTATGTGGTTGTTCTTGCGAAGGCGACCCGGGCCCAAAGCGGGGATGATGATTTTCGGCCTCGTCATGCTTGTCATTCAGGCCGTCGTTTTCTTTGGGCCGCCTCCCACCTCGGACACGGCCGCAGCCATAACGGCGTTGCTGGCTTATGGACTGTTTGCCACGTTCGTCGCGCGGTGGGAGGTTCGTCACATCGCGAAGTCGAGGGGAGCCGTATGACAGGCGCTGCAGCCGATGGCGGCCCGTGCGATCGTGAGCCGCCGCGGCTGGGCGCACGCGTTAGCCGGTTTTGGCCTACCTCCGATAGGAGCGTCATCATGCGTCGAGTCTTCCCGATCGGTTTGGTCTTGCTGGCGGCAACGCAGACCACCTGGACACAGCAGCCTCGCACGCACGACCTCGCGCTGACGCCCGAGCACGTGCATTGGGGTTATTACGATTCGCGTGTGCCGCCGGTCCTGCGGATCACCTCGGGCGATCGCGTGCGGGTCGAGACCATGGTCGCGGGCGGACTGCAGCGAGTGAGGTTGGCGGGAGCAAGCGAGTCTGAGATTCCGGAATCGCTGAAGTCGGTCGAGCTCCGTGTGACCGAGCGCGGCCCGGGCGCACATCCGATGACCGGGCCAATCTTCGTCGATGGCGCCGAGCCCGGAGATACGCTGGAAGTACGGATTCTCGCAATCGAGTTCCTCCATCCCTTCGGCGTCGTCGCGTTCAATCCCGGCGGCGGCGTCATCCCGGACGACTTTCCCTACGCGCATTTCCGGCTGCTGCGCTGGCAGCCCGGCACCGACCGTGTCGAGTTCAGGCCCGGAGTATCGCTGACGTTGGCGCCTTTCTTCGGCTCGATTGGGGTCGCGCCCCCGCTGCTCATCGGAAGAATATCGAGTCGCCCGCCCGGCTGGCACGGCGGCAATCTGGACAACAAGGATCTCGTGGCGGGTTCCACGTTGTATCTGCCGGTGCACGTGCAGGGCGCCCTACTGTCGATCGGTGACGGCCACGGCATGCAGGGCGACGGCGAAGTGACCGGCACGGCGCTCGAGACGTCGCTCCGGGGAACATTCGAAGTGCGCGTTCGCAAAGGCCAGCGGCTGCGCTGGCCCCGCGCCGAGACCCCAACGCACTACATCAGCATGGGACTCCACGAGGATCTCGATGAAGCCACGCGACTCGCGACGCGTGAGATGGTCGAGTTTCTGGTCGCCGAGAAAGGGCTGTCACGAGACGATGCGTACGTCATCTGTTCGCTAGCCGCCGATCTGCATGTGACGCAGGCTGTGGATCAAACGAAAGGTGTCCACGCGACGATCGCGAAGTCTATCTTCAAATAGAATCGTGAGCGGCTAACAGCCGAATGGAGCCCGTCGCGCCTGACGGCTCGGTGCGATCGTGTCGCCGAGGCGCGTGGCCCAGACTTCAAATGATGTCGCGGATCTGCTTATCGTGTGTTGCCGTCGCTGTGCTGGTTGGACCTGCGGCTGCGATGATGGCCCAAGATTCTCCGCAGGACTATCCGCAATGGCGCGGCAACAATCGGGACGGTGCAGCCAGTGCGTTCGCGATACCGGATTCCTGGCCCGACACTCTGATGCTCAGGTGGAGAGTCGAAGTCGGAGAGGGGTACGCCACGCCTATTGTGGTTGGCAATACCGTCTACGCCTTCACCCGCCGCAACGGTAGAGAGGGGATGACCGCACTCGACGCGGAAACCGGCGAAACCGCCTGGCGCACAGATTATCCGGTTGCCTACGAGATGTATGAAGGAGGTGTTGACCACGGCGAAGGTCCCAAGGCGACACCGCTCTTTCATGACCGTAAGCTCTACACGCTGGGGATCAGCGGGACCATTTCGGCCTTCGATGCGTTCAGCGGAACACTCGTGTGGCAGAAGCCGGCACCACCGACGCAACCGGTTGTTGGCGAGGCGTCATCACCGATTGGGGATCGCGACCTCGTTATTGTCCAAGCCGAAGGCGACGCACTAACCGCTTTTGAGGCGAATACCGGCAGTGTCAAGTGGACCGTGAAGAGCAAGTTCACGTACGCGTCGCCGATCATCGTTGACCTGCACGGGACCCGCCAAGTCATAGCGCTCGCTCAATACTCGATCCTCGGCATCTCAGTCGCCGATGGTGCAGTCCTATGGGAGCATCCGTGGAAGTCACCGTATGTTCAAGCCATCACGCCAGTCCTCTATGGTGAGACGATCATCGTAAGCGGTCACCATAGGGGCGTCATGGCGCTCAAACCAATCAGGCGGGACGACAAGTGGGTTGTGGAGCGGGTCTGGGAAACCGAGGAAGCCTCCATGTTCTTGAGCAACCCGGTGGTCATCGGCGACACGCTGTTCGGTTTGTCCCATCTGAACAGCGGCCAGTTCTTTGCCATCGACGCGGCGACTGGCCACGTGCTGTGGCTGGACCGGCCGCGGCGCGCAACGAACAGTGCTCTTGTGAAGGCGGATGATCTGCTTTTCTTTTTGAACGACGACGCCGAGTTGATCGTCGCCAGGAGCAGCCGGACTGGTTTCGAGCCCCTCAAATCCTACAGTGTCGCCGACAGCGCCACGTGGGCCCAGCCGGCGATATCGGGAAAGCGGATCTTCATCAAAGATGTGTCATCTCTCGCATTGTGGAGCCTGCGCTGAGCTGGTTAATACCGGGCGCCTACATTTGACGCGGTCCAACATCGGCATGCAGCCGCCGCCGCTCAAGAATCAGTGGCGCCGCGGCTGATGCTGACCGTTACGTGCGCGGCAACATGCGTCCGTAATTGAGGCAAAAGAGATGGCAAGCAAGCGTCCGGCTACGATCGCCGAGTATATCCGGGCTGCCCCACGCGAGGGCCAGCCGCATTTGCGCCGGCTGTACGCGATCCTCAAGAGCGTCGCGCCTGAGGCCGAGGAGGCGATCAAGTGGGGAACCCCCTTCTTCGTGGAGCCCCGATTCCTGTTCGCTTTCTCCGCGCACAAAGCACACCTCAACTTCGCGCCAACAGCGGCGGGGTTGGAGCCATTTCGCAAGGAACTGGAAAAGCACAAGACTACCAAGGGCATCCTTCAGATTCCCTACAACAAGTCCCTGCCAGAGGATCTGGTTCGCAAGATCGCTGAGTACCGTCTCCGGGATGTGCGTGAACGTGAAGACGACGCTTTCTGGTAACTCCCTCCCAGCAGGCATGGACGGCCTATTTGGACTCGTCCAACGTGGGCACCTAGCAACACGGAAGCCGCGAAATCGTTACGTAAGCTTCAGGCGCGTAACACAGTGTGCAGTAATCGTCGAATGGTGAAGTGCGATTGGAAACAACGCGCGGTGGTCGTCACATCACGACGGACGAAGAATGCCGCCCGCGGAAGGCGTCAAGACGATCGACGGTCATCAGGGGTTGTTCAAGCCCGCCATCTGGGCCAGCACCTTGAAGATGACCGCGAAGTCGTACTTGGCCAGACCCATCCCGCGCGCCGCCGTGAGGAATTCGTTGGTGACCGCCGTGGTCGGCAACGGAACGTCGAGCCGCCGGCCCATCTCGAGGGCCAGCAGCATGTCCTTCTGCATCATGTTGACGTCGAACCACGATTCATCGGGCAATTTGAGCACGAAGGGTCCGCGATATTGCACCATCGGCGAGGCGATGACGCTATGGGTCAGCACATCGACCGCGACCTCGCGCGAGATGCCGCTCTTCTCCGCCAGCAGCACCCCTTCGCTGAACGCGAGCATCTGCACAGCCAGGCTGAGGTTGTGCGCGATCTTGAGAGACAGTGCCAGACCGTTGTCTCCGACGTGCGTGACCTTCGGACCGATGTCGTCCAGGATTGGCTTGATCCGCTCGAAGGTCGCGCGCCTGCCGCCCACCATCACGCTCAGCTTGCCGGCGTCGAGTGTGGCTACGCTGCCGGACACGGGGGCGTCAACCATGTCGGCGCCTTTCGCCCGGACCTTCTCGGCCATGTCGCGACTGACGGCAGGGCTCACCGTACTGCTGTCGACGATAACCTTCCCTTCGTGAAGACCGGCGAGGAACCCGTCGGCGCCGGTGGATACCGCCTCCAGCGATCGTGAATCGGTCACCATTACAAGGATCACATCCGCCGCCTCGGCGACCGCCCTCGGCGAATCTCCCCACTTCATCCCCTGGTCTACCAACGACTGCGCCTTCGAGCGGGTGCGGTTGTACCCAGTGACGATGTGTCCCTTGTCGAGCAGCCGTTTTGCCATTCGGCCGCCCATGGCGCCCAGGCCGATGTATCCGAGATTTGCCATAGACTGACGGTCCTCCTGGGCGCCAACGCTATCACGCACAGGACCGCAAATCAGGTGTAGTATCTCCACCGCATGGAAGCCACCGTCGCCACTCAGCCAACGGCCGCTGCCGCCGGCGTTCGTCGGAAGCCGTTTTACCTGACTCTGTGGGGACAGGTACTCATCGGCGTGTGCATCGCCATCGTCGTCGGATATGTTTCGCCATCCACTGGCGAAGCGATGAGACCGCTCGGCGACGGCTTCATCCGCCTCATCACGATGGTCATCTCGCTGGTCATCTTCTGTACGGTCGCGGCCGGCATTGCCGGTATGGAGAGCATCAAGAAGGTCGGCCGTGTCGGCGGCAAGGCGCTGATCTATTTCGAGATTGCCACGAGCCTTGCACTGATCATCGGCCTGGCGGTGGGCGCCCTCACGCAACCGGGTGCCGGGTTAAGCGTGGATGCGGCATCGCTGGATTCGAACGCCGTGGCGGGCTACGCCGGTCAGGCAAAAGCGCAGACGGTGACCGACTTCCTCCTGCAGATCATTCCGACCTCCGTGATCGGCGCGTTTGCAGGCGGCAGCATCCTCAGCGTGATTCTCGTGTCGGTTCTGTTCGGTTTTGCGCTCTCGGTCGCGGGACCGAAGGTCAAGCCCGTCGTGGACATGCTCGACGGTTTGACGCACACGGTCTTCGGCGTCGTCAACATCCTCATGCGCCTGGCGCCGATCGGGGCGTTCGGCGCGATGGCGTTCACGGTAGGGCGCTACGGTCTCAGTTCCCTCGGACCGCTGGCGCAGCTGATCGTCACGCTCTGGATCACGTCCGCACTTTTTGTGATAGTCGTCCTCGGCGGCATCTCTCTTATCGCGGGGTTCAGCATCATCAGGTTCCTCAGGTACATCAGGGAGGAGATCATCCTGGTGTTGTCGCTCAGCTCGTCCGACCCGGTGCTGCCGTCGCTGATGAGGAAACTGGAGAAACTCGGGTGCTCGAAGGCGCTGGTCGGCCTCGTGACGCCGACAGGCTACATCTTCAATCCGGATGGCAGTTGTATCTACATGGCGCTTGCGGCAGTGTTCGTCGCTCAGGCCACGAATATCCCGCTGACGCTCGCGGACTACATCACGCTGTTCGCCGTCGCCGCGCTGACGCACAAAGGCGCGAGCGGCGTCCAGGGCGCGGCCTTCATCGCCCTTGTCGCCACGCTGATGGTGATTCCGGCGATTCCCGTGGCCGGTATGGCGATCATTCTCGGCGTCGACCGTTTCATGAGCATGTGCCGGGCCACCGTCAACGTCATCAGCAACGGTGTGGCAACGCTGGTCGTATCGCGGTGGGAAAAAGAGATTGACGGGGAGACGCTGCGGAAGAATCTCGCGGCGCTCACGTAGAGGCGGGCCTTCAGGCCCGCCTTCGCCAGGCGGACCTAAAGGTCCGCCTCTACGTCAACCCCGCAGGTAGACCGCCTTCCGGTCGACATCAACCCCGCAGGTAGACCGCCTTCCGGTCGACGAACGCTTCCAGACCGCTTTCACTGTTCTCAGGCAGGCCGGCGCCCGATTGCTTGACGCCGCCGAACGGCATCGACGGTTCCTTGTAACCGGTGTGCACATTGACGTGCGCCAGTCCAGCTTCGATGCCGTCGATATACCGCTTCGCGGCACGTAGGTCCGTGGTGTAGATGGCCGACGACAACCCGTAGATCGAGTTGTTCGCTATCGTCAGCGCCTCATCGAGAGAGTCGAATTCGGAAACGGCCAGCACCGGTCCGAAGATCTCCTCGCGAAAAATTTCCATGTCACACCGTACGCCGGTGAAGACCGTGGGGCGGATGAAGTAGCCATCCGGAGGCAAATCAGCGTCGCCCCCCGCAATCATCCGCGCACCATCCGTCTGGGCTCTGCCAATCGCCGCGCGAATGTCCCGATATTGCTGCGGACCGGCAACCGGTCCCATGTCAGTCGTCTCCAGCGATCCATCACCGACGGTCATCTTCTCGCAGCGCGCGATGAGTTTTTCCAGAAATGATCCGGCAATGGAGCGCTGCAGCAGGATACGGCTCGTAGACGTGCACCACTGGCCTGCGTTGGCGAAGCCGGCGGTGATGGCAGCGTCCAGCGACGCGTCGAGGTCGGCATCTGCCATGACGATCAACGCGTTCTTGCCGCCGAGCTCGAGCTGCGTACGCGTCAGATTCGCAGCGGCCTTTGCCTGGACCTTCTTGCCAACCTCGGTCGATCCGGTGAACGAGATCGCCCGCACGCGCCGGTCCTCGACGATCCGATTGCCAACCGACGAACCAGGACCGGTGATGCAGTTGAACACACCGGCCGGCAGACCCGCACGCTCGAACAGGCCGGCCATGAACACCCCGGACCAGGGCGTGAACGACGCCGGCTTGAATACCACGGTGTTCCCCGTCAGCAGCGCCGGCAACGTCTTGCGGCACATCACGTTCATGGGAAAATTCCACGGGCTGATCACGCCGACCACGCCAAGCGGCTGATACTGCACCCAGGTGGTGATGTCCCGGAACGCGCCGGGCCCGGTGTGGCCGTAGAAGGCCGACACCTGGGTCAGGTGATAGCTCCCCTCGACCAGCGCCGAATCCACTTCGGCGCGTGATTCGCGCATCGTCTTGCCATTTTCCAAAGTGACGATGCGGGCCAACTCGTCGCGTGAGGTCTTGAGCAGTCTCAGAAACTCCGACACGTACTGCTGGCGCTCCGTCACCGGCATGCTGCGCCATGTGCGAAAGGCGGCCTCGGCCGCCCCGATAGCCTCGTCGATGTCATCGGGACCTGAGGATTGGAAGAACCCGAGATGGCTACCCTTCACGGCCGGGTTTTCGTTGTCGAATGTCTGACCCGTCTGAGAAGGTTTCCACTGGCCGTCGACGAAGTTTTTGAACGTGTCGGTCATCGCGCCGCAGTCTAGCAGGTTGCTGAAAAAGGTCGTCGAGGGCGTCTACAGTTGTGGAGACCTGATCGCGGCCGCCAGATCGCGCATGAACTCGGCCGCGCGCGCGCCGTCCACAACGCGATGATCGCACGAGAGCGTCATCGTCATCATCGGCCTCACGCCCGGTTTGCCGTCCACCGGAACTACCCGGTCGGCGATGGCGCCGACGGCCAGGATGGCTGCCTGCGGCGGCACGATGATCGCCGTGAAGGCGTCAACCTCGAACATGCCGAGGTTGCTGATGGTAAACGTCGCGCCCGCGATATCGGCCGGCTGCAGCCGTCCTGCCCGTGCGCGCTCCGCCAGATCGCGCCGGCGGACCGCAATGTCGGCAACGGCCGCTCGATCGGCCCGTGGAATCACGGCCGTGACCACCGCGTTTTCGACGGCCATGGCCAGCGCAATGTTCACGTCCTCATGCGAGACGATCCGTTCGGCGGTCCAGCTGGCGTTGAGTCGAGGGTGTTTCGTGAGCGTGCGTGCCACGATGGCGACGAGCAGATCGGTGTGCGTGACCTTCACGCCATGCGATCGATCGATGGCCGACAGCATCTGCTGGCGCGCGGCGCTCAGGGCGCCTGCATCCATGTCACGCGTGACAAAAAAATGCGGAACCGTCGTCCAGCTTTGCGTCGTGCGCTCGGCCATGAGGCGGCCGATCGATGTGACAAGTGGCGATGCGCCGCCCAGGTTGCCACCGGACACGACGTTGGCGGCCGCGAGAACGTCGTCGGCCAGGATCTCACCGCCTGGACCGGAACCGGTCAGACGGCTGATATCAACGCCCTTTTCCTGTGCGAGGCGCCGCGCCTTCGGAGAGATGCGTGCCCCGCCTGCGGGCGAGCCGACCATTGGTGCGGCTTCCGAGCCCGCCGGGGCTGAAGCCCCGGCGCTACGGGTGTCGGTTCGGCGGCCCGTCGCCACATCAGGCGACGCGGTCGTTGGCGGCGTTTCTCCCTCCTGCACGAGCCATGCGATCGTGCGGCCGACTTGCACCACGTCTCCTGGTTTGGCGGTGACGCCGGCAAGAATACCGTCGACGGCGGCTTCGACTTCGACAACGGCCTTGTCGGTTTCCACCTCGAGCAGGATCTCGCCCTTGCGGACCGGGTCACCTTCCTCTTTCAGCCACGAGACGAGCTTGCCGGTTTCCTGCGCCATCTCGAGCGCAGGCATCACTACGCTGACGGGCATTACGCTAACGTCCGGCGCCGATTTTTTCCTGCGTGGCTTCTGCGCGCGCGCCGGCAGCAATCATCTCCACCACCTGCGGGTTGGCCGGCGCTTCCGTCTCGCGCACCGTCGGGAGCGTCCCGCCGACGGTCACAAAAGGCGCCCCCGCCACGAGCAACTGCTCGGCCGGGAACCGCGTGATCACCTCGTGGCCGGTAGGGGTGACAACGATTTCCTCTTCGATGCGGGCAGCGCTCCATCCATCGGTGGAAGGCCAGAATGTTTCGAGCGCGAAGACCATCCCCGGCTTGATCTCATGCGGATGATCGAGCGAGACGAGCCGGCTGATCATCGGCCGTTCCCAGATCGCCAGACCGATGCCGTGACCCATCTGCAACGCAAAGGCGGCCTCTTCATTCGGGAACCCGAACTCCTTCGCGCTCGGCCACACGGACGCGACCTCCGCCGTCGTTCGGCCCGGCCGAATGAGCTCGATCGAGGCGTCCAGATAATCACGGCACCGCTTGTAGGCATCGACCATCGCGCGCGACCCCCAGCCGACCGTGAATGTCCGGTAGTAGCAGGTGCGATAGCCCATGTACGAGTGGAGGATGTCGTAATACACGGGGTCACCAGGCCTGAGCACGCGGTCGGAAAAGACGTGAGGATGCGGATTGCAGCGTTCCCCCGAAATCGCGTTGACCGCTTCCACGTACTCCGAGCCGAGCTCGTACAGCTTCTGCGCCACGAGGGCAACGGCGTCATTCTCGCGCATGCCGGGCTTCATCGCCTTGTAGAGATCGTAGTAGGCGGCGTCGACCATCATGGCCGACATGTTGAGCAGTGTGATCTCGTCCTCGGTCTTGATCTCGCGCGCGATCGACATCAGCTCCTGGCCGTCGACAACATTGATGCCTTCGCGCTGGAGCGCGAACATCACCGGTGGTTCGACCACATCGACGCCAACAGGTTCCTTGAGCAGTCCGCGCTGCTCCAGCTCGATACGGATCTTTTTCGCGACGTCCGCCTCGCGCCCCATCTCCGGCGTCATGGCGCCGCGCATCGACGGAATACCCGGACGCGAGCGCTCGCCGAGCCACGGGCAGTTGAGCTGATGATGGCGCGCCGCCGACCCGAAGTCCCAGAGAATCGGTTCGTCGTTCTGCGGCAGCAGCGTGAAGCGACTGATCTTGTCCTGCGCCCAGGTGCCGATGTGCGTGGCCGTGATGTACCGTACGTTGTTCATGTCGAAGCAGAGCAACGCGCCGAGCTCCGATTTGGCAAGCAGATCCTTGATGCGCGCGAGCCGTTCGCGTCGCAGCCGGTCGAGGTCGACCCGCTTCTCCCAGTCCACCGCCATCGTGCCGAAGGTCTTCAATGCCACGTGGAATCTCCTTGCCACAGGCCACGGAGGCACGGAGTCACGGAGAAATCACATTCAACTGGTTTCCTCCGTGTCTCTGTGTCTCCGTGGCCCGTCGGGGTCATTTGTTGCACATCTGTCGCGCCATCGTGAAGAGGTCGCGTTCGGTCGGGACGGTCGCATCCTCGAGCGGCGGCGAGAATGGCACCGGCACGTGCCGGGCGCCGAGCCGCCGCACGGGACCGTCGAGGTCGTAGAACGCGCCTTCCGAGATGACGGATGCGATTTCTCCCGTGATGCCGTACCGGTAGTACCCCTCGTCAACGACGATGCAGCGCGACGTCTTGCGAACCGATTCAATGAGCGTCTTCTCGTCGAGCGGCCAGGTCGTGCGGGGATCGACCACCTCCGCACTGATGCCGATCTCCTCGAGCATCGCCGCGGCGCCGAGCGCCACCTGGACCATGCTGCTAGTCGCCACGAGCGAGATGTCGCGCCCTTCGCGTTTGATGTCCGCCACGCCCAGCGGAACCACGTAGTCCTCGTCAGGCACGGGACCCTTGACCTTCGCGTACGAGATTTTGTCCTCGAAGACGACGACCGGATTGTCATCGCGAATCGCCGCCTTGAGGAGCCCCTTCGCGTCGTACGGCGTTGAGGGGATGGCCACCTTCAAACCGGGCACATGGCTCGGCCACGCGTGCAGCGATTGCGAGTGCTGCGCGGCCGACCGCCGCGTGGCGCCCATCGTGACGCGAATCACCATCGGCACCTTCCACTTACCGCCTGACATGTAATGAATCTTGGCGGCCTGATTGACCACCTGGTCCATGATGAGCGCCAGGAAGTCGCCGAACATGATGTCGACGACCGGCCGCATGCCGGCCATGGCGGCGCCGACCGCGAGACCGGTGAAGCCGGCCTCCGAGATCGGCGTGTCGACGACCCGGTTCTTGCCGAACTCTTCCACCAGGCCTTTCAGGACTTTGAAGGGCGTGCCGGCCTCGGCGACATCCTCGCCAAGCAGCACGACCCGCGGATCCCGCCGCATCTCTTCCGCCAGCGCCTCGCGAATCGCTTCGCCGAAGGTGAGCTCCCGGACGATGGATCCGGAAGGTCCCGGCGTACGTGCGGTAGCCACGCTCTCAGGCATAGACATCCTCGTCAACTCGCGCTGGATCGGGATAGGGCGCGTTCTGGGCGAACTCGACGGCTTTGTCCATCTCGGCGGCCACTTCGCTCTGGATGCGATCCAGTAAAGCCTTGTCAGCCAGACCTTCTGACACGAGCCATGCCTCGTGCAGCGCCAGAGGGTCGGACTCCGACATCCAGCGCTGCTCCTCCTGCTTCGGCCGGTAGTATTCGCGCGCGATGTCGCCGACATGGTGGCCGCGGTACCGGTAGGTGTTCAGCAGCAGGAACCCTGGGCCGTCGCCCCGGCGCGCGCGCTCCACCATTCTCGATGCCGCGGCGTGCACCGCCCGCACGTCCTGACCGTCGACCGCTTCAGCCGTCAGGCCAAACGCCGCCGGCCGCGCCAGCATGTCGCCGGCGGTCGTCTCGGAGCAATGCGTGTACTCGTTGTACAAATTGTTCTCGCAGGCGTAGATCACAGGCAGCGTCCAGAGCTGTGCAAGGTTCATCGATTCGTACAGCACGCCCTGGCCGAGCGCCCCCTCGCCGAAAAAGCAGACCGCGACACGACCTTGACCGAGGACCTTGGAGGCGTACGCTGCGCCGGTCGCCAGAGCGGCACCGCCGCCGACAATTGCATTCGCGCCGAGGTTTCCTGTGGCCGGATCCGCGATGTGCATCGAGCCGCCCTTGCCCTTGCAGTAGCCGGCCTCTTTGCCCAGCAGTTCCGCGAACATCAGATGCGGCGCCGCCCCCTTGGCCAGGCAATGTCCATGGCCGCGGTGCGTGCTGGTGATGTAGTCGTCTGCGCGAAGAGCCTCGCAGATGCCGACGGCGACCGCTTCCTGGCCGATATAAAGATGCGCGAGACCAGGCATCAGGGCGCGTGTGTAGAGATCGTTGACCCGCTCTTCGAACAGGCGGATGGCGATCATCTGGCGATACATGCGCAGCGCCTTTCCGGCGTCGACGCCAGCGCTGGCGGGCTTCGTCCCAGTGGTCATCGCCCGTAAGTATCCCCCATGCTCCACCTGCAGAGAAGGGCGCGGTCCATCGCCGATGCGTTCCGCACAACGCGGAGGTAGGGCCCAAGATCTCCCTTGACCCGCCGAGGCAGGAACATGACAATGCCGACAACTTGTAGACCTCGTCTAGCTTCACATGGAGGTCTTATCCATGAAGTCCAGGCTCGCTGTTGTCGTTGTCGCGGCCGGTTTGTTCCTGGCTGCGAAACCGATCGTCGCCCATCACGCATTTGCAGCGGAATTCGACGCCAATAAGCCGGTCAAGCTGACAGGCACCGTCACGAAGGTCGACTGGCGGAACCCGCACACCTGGTTTTTCATCGACGTCGCGGACGAGACCGGCAAGGTCGCGAACTGGGGTTGGGAGCTGGGAAGCCCGAACGGCCTGCTGCGGGCGGGCTGGACGCGGAATTCGATGAAAATCGGGGATGTCGTTACCGTCGAAGGCAGCGCGGCCAGGGACGGGTCGAACCTCGCGAACGCCCAGACTGTCACCTTGAAGAGTACGGGTCAGAGGCTCTTTGCGGCTTCGAGTCGGGGACAGACTCCGTAGGTCGACAACCGTCCCACTGCTCAATCGGATTTGTGGTTCGCCTGGGCCACATCACGCAGGAGGTAGCCATGAAAACCTTCGGGCTGGTAATCATCTTGTCCGTGCTGGCTACACCGGTTGCCGCGCAGTGGGTGAACCATCCCACATCCGGCATCCCACGCACACGCGACGGCAAACCGAACCTGACCGCCTCCGTACCGAAAACGCCAGACGGCAAAGTGGATCTATCGGGCTTGTGGCAGAGGATCTCGCCCAAGTATCGCCGCAACATTGCGGCGGACCTCAAACCCGAGGAGATCCAGTCCTGGGCCCGGACTCTCGTCCAGGAGCGCCAGGAAGACCTGGGTAAAGGTCACATGTCCGTCCAGTGCCTGCCGTGGGGTCCGAGCTACACTACCAGCGAGCGCCTGTTCAAGATTGTGCAGACTCCTGGTCTGATCCTCATGTTGGATGAAGGTCTCTCCTATCGCCAGATTTTCATGGACGGACGTCCGTTAGAGACCAACCCCAATCCGAGCTGGATGGGATATTCGGTAGGACGCTGGGAAGGCGACACGCTGGTGGTACAGAGCTTCGGATTCAATGCCGAGACGTGGCTCGATTCAGCCGGCCATCCCCACACGGAAGCGCTGCGCATGACCGAGCGCTACCGTCGCCGGGACTTTGGTCACATGGACGTTGAAGTGACGTTCGAGGACCCCGCAGTGTACGCCCGGCCGATCAAGGTCCCGCTCAGCGCGGAGCTGCAGCCGGATACGGAGTTGATCGAAGCCGTCTGCAACGAGGGCGGCGATCGGAATCTCGAGCACTGGGTCGGCAAGGCCTCGGACGAGAAGGCGTCCAGCATAAAGGTCGCTCCCGAGATCCTGGCCAGGTATGCGGGGAGTTATGTGGAGCAGGATCTCTGGGGACCTGGACCCCACCCGAGAACGATCCAGGTGACAGTCTCTGACGGCGCGCTGTTCGCCGAATTGAGCAACAGGGGCAAGGTGCAGCTCTCGCCGCAGACGAACACCACGTTCGCCGGCTTTTTTGGATGGTCGCTCACGTTCGTCACGGACAGTCAGGGCACGGCGACGCATCTGCTCGAGATGCACATATCAGGCAATTACAGATACACGAAGGCGAAGTAGACACGAGGCTTTCGCGGGGCCATTCTCACGCAGAGGTATGACTATGAAAATCAAGGCCGTTGTTGTGATTGTCGGGATCGGTTTGCTCCTGGCGGCTCGGCCGATCGTCGCGCATCACGCGTTCGCGGCGGAATTCGACGCGAACAAGCCCGTCAAGTTGACCGGCGCCGTCACGAAGTTCGATTGGACGAATCCGCACGCGTGGATTTACATCGACGCGAAGGACGAGACGGGCAAGGTCGCCAATTGGGGGTTCGAACTGGCCGCGGCGAGTGGCCTCATGCGGCAGGGCTGGACGCGGTTTTCGCTCAAGGCCGGCGACGTCGTCACCATCGAGGGCACGAAGGCCAAGAACGGGTCGAACAACGCGAACGCACAGACCGTGATCGTGGCGAGTACCGGTCAGAAACTGTTTGCGGGCGCAAATCAGGGACAGAACCCTTAGGAGTTCACTCTTCACGCTTCTCGGTTCTGGGTTCTCGGTTCGTGTTCATGTTCGTGTTCGTGTTCGTGTTCGCGGCGGATGAACCTGAACCCGAAGAGAGAATGAACGAACCTGAACACGAACAGAGAACCCAGAACCGAGAAGCGTGAACGCCAGCAAAGTCGGAGGCCTGACATGAAACGGTCGTTCACCTTCATGGTGTCGGCAGCGATCGTTGCTGTCCTGTCACCGTCGATATCCGCACAGTGGGCCCTACGTCCGCAACCCGGTGTTCCGAAGGGGCCTGACGGCAAGCCGAACCTCACTGCGCCCGCACCGCGAACATCCGATGGCAAGCCGAATTTTTCCGGCATCTGGATGCGAACAGAGCGCACCGAGGCGCCAGGCAGCCAGCCGGCCGGACGGCCTCCGCTGGCGACGTTCGGCAATATCGGAGTGGGATTCAAGGAGGGGCTCCCCTACCAGCCATGGGTGGCCGACCTTCTCAAGAAACGTGCGAACGCGTACGACAATCCGGATGCCCTGTGTCTCCCGCAAGGTCCACTTGAATACCATCTCGACCCGCAGCCGCGAGAGATCATCCAGCTGCCGCAGAAGATCGTCATCGTGTACGAATCGAATTACGGCATTCGCACGATCTACACCGACGGACGGACTCTCCCCAAACAAGGGGAGCCGCAGCCCTACTGGCACGGGTACTCCGTCGGCCGATGGGACGGCGACACGCTCGTGGTCCAAACGAACAATTTTCGAGGCGCCCTGACCAATCTGCCGGGCGATGGATGGCTTGATGGAAAAGGCGATCCGTTTACCGACGCGTTGACGTTGACCGAGCGGTTCAGGCGCGTGAACTTCGGGAAGCTGGAGATCGACGTCACGATCGACGATCCGAAAGCGTATACACGACCCTTTACGGTCAGAGTCGAGCAGGACATCGTGGCAGACGGCTCGGAGATGATCGAATTCATCTGCCACGAGAACCAGCAGTTTCTGAAGCTCACCGGCCGGGCGCCGTAGCCTGGCGCGAGATCCGGCATCTGCTGCGCCGCCGCAGGCTTCACCAGGACTGCGGCGGCGAGCAGGGCCAGGACGTGGTGCTCAGTTGGACGCTGGCGCTCCAGGAATGCGAACGTACTTCTTCAAGGCCATCCCGCCGGTCAGCGATCCATAGATGTTGCCCTTTGCGTCTGCGGCCACGCCTTCCTGCGATCCGTTGGGGTCGGGATCGAGAATGAACCTCGTCATCTTGCCGTCCCGCGCGCTCCCGATCCTGATGCCTTTCCGAAATCCGGGGTTGGTCTTTTCATCAGACGTGTGATCGGCCACATAGAGAGTGTCATTCCGGTCGATGAACACGCCGCTGGGCCGGCCGAACTGTTTCCACTCTTCGAGAAATTTTCCGTCCTGATCGAAGATCTGGATCCGGCTGTTCCCGCGGTCACCCACAAACAGCCGGCCGCGCGAATCCATCGCGAGGCCGTGCGGCGTCTCGAAGTCGCCTGGGGCGGTCCCCTTTTTCCCCCACGCTTTGATGAACTTGCCGTCCTTCGAGAACTTCACCACGCGGGCGTTCGTGTTCCCGCCATGGCCGTCCCCGATGAAGATGTCGCCATTCGGCGCGATCAGGACGGCTGACGGCGCATTGAACGTGTCCGGGCCGTCGCCGGTGACTCCAGCCTTGCCAAGCGTCATCAGGACCTTGCCATCCTGACTGAGCTTGAACACCTGGTGACCCTTTCCGTTTCTCTTGGGATCCTTTCCGTCGGGTCCTTCTCCGTCAGTCACCCACACGTTGCCTTCGCGGTCGATGTGGATCCCGTGCGGACGGACGAACATCCCTGCGCCAAAGCTCTTGAGCAACTTCCCCGATTCATCGAATTTGAGAATGGGCGCTACGTCCGACCCGGCGCAATATTGTCCGCTGCATCTCTCGAAGACCCAGACGCTCGTCCCATCGCGATCGATCGTAATCCCCGCCGTCGAGCCAATTTTCCGGCCCTCGGGCAGCTTGAAGTGGTTCTCGACGGTTCGATAGGGGTTCTCCTGCGCAACGGCAACGTAGGAGAGCGCGACCACGGCCGCGCCCGCTGCCGCCAATCTGACTCGGCCTGCTCTCGACATGACGAACCTCCTGTTGAGAATCGAAGTATACGCCTGCGGCTCGACCCGTGCCTTTCGAACGAAAGGCCTTGACCTTGATCTAAAAGTCGACCTGCACCGCAAATTTGATCAGTCGCGGTGTCAGGACACCACGTACCTGCTCCCAGGCTGGCCCATAGCGCGTGACCACCGTATGGATGGTGCTCGCGTTCAGTGCGTTGTGCAGTTCGATCCCCGGTTGCACGCGGCTGCTACCGAGGGTGATCACGCGCGTCAACGCGAGGTTCAACTGGTTCAGCCGACTCTCGCGACGCAGCCGCTGCGGCTCGATGAGCTCGACCGACGCCGTGGCGCGGGCGCCGGCCGCCGGCGCGCGACCGATCGCCGCCGCGATATCCGCTCCCGGAATCACGTACGACGCCGTCGTCGCGATGCCGGGTAGATGCTGATAGTTGAAGCTGGCGTGCATGTTCCACGGCAGCAGGTAGGTGCCGAAGAGCTTCACCTGCGTGAGCGCGGACCACGGCGGCGAGATGTGGCAGTACCGCGACGGCGCGTTGTTCGGGCCCACGGCGCTGTTGGTACTGAGGAACGTGGTCGCCGCCTGGTTGATCGCGAACTCCGGTACCTGCTCGACGATCTCGCAGATGTCGGTAACGGTCCGGCCGGTGGCGAATCCGCCGCCGATCAAGCCGTTGCGGTGTCGGGCGTTGATCGTAATGTCGAGGCCGTCGTACACCTCCGTCTCGTCGCCGTACTGAGAAGAGAGGTTCACCACATTGCTCACCTGCCCGAACTTCGCCGGCTTGATTTCAAGCAGGCCGCAGATCTGTTCACCGGGGTTGGAAAGCCGGGGATTGTTCGGCGCGGTAATGCAGTACGAGTCGTAATCGGACGGCGACACAAGAGTGTTGTCGGTCACTAAGAAATTGCCGTACCACGTGCGGTAGTACCCAACGTTCAGGCCGACGCCGGTGGTGAGCTCGTGCTGGAAGGTCAAGCCCCCCTGCCAGTTGTATCCTCGATTTCCCCAGCCGTGCAGCACTTCGTCGGAATACCTGGTCGTCTGGACGCTGCGCCCGAAGTTCGGATTTGACAGCGGCCCCAACTCGCTCTCCTGCGGCACGAAGTCGCCGTTGTCCGTCCATACGCGCGTGGCACTCGTGACGATGGTGTTGGCCGGGTTGTTCGCGAACACGACGCCGCCGTTGGCTTCAAACGCCACGAAGCGGCCAAAGTTCGCCTTCACGGCCGTACGTCCGTTGCCGAACAGGTCGTACGCGAAGCCCACACGCGGGTTGATATCCTTCCAGTTCGGCGTCCCCCGCACTTCATCGAAGCGCCGGACTCCGACGTACGGGCCCGCCGGAATCTCCTGCGCCGGATTCCAGCCGTAATCCGAGTCGTAGCGCAGGCCGCCGTACAGGGTGAGCCGCTCGAGCGTCCACTGCTCCTGGGCGAACAGACCGATCTGGCGGGTTCGCATCTTCGCGTTCAGCGGAGCGGCATAGTACGTCACCTGCTCCGGCACTCTCCCTGCGAACGTATAGCCGATCGCTCGTTCGAACGGTTGATACAGGTCGCGATGCGATCGAAGGAACAATCCCCCCACCTTGAAGTTGTGCGATCCGGTGACGAAGGACATCGACCCCGACACGTTGCCCTGTCCCCTGGGCGTGCGCGCCAGGTTTTGCGTGAACGCGATCAGCGTGCGGTCGGGACTTCCGTACCAGTAGTTCGTGAGGCGATCGAAGACGGCAATGTTGTGGTCCCTCACCTCATCACCCAGCTTGCGCCGGTGAGTCCCGCCAAGATACACAGCGCCGACCTGAAACAGCAGCCGGCTGCTCGCGGCGTATGTCCACGAGCCCTGGTTCGATTTCAAAGGCGGGTACCAGTTGTTCCCGGCTGCCTCGGGCGAGAACTGCCCCGTCGAGATGTTGAAGTTGCAATTGCAGTTGTACTCGTAGCGTGTCGTGGCGGTGATCCTGTGCTTATCGGCCGCCTGCCAGGTGATGCGGAAGCTGAGTTCCTGCGCCAGATTGCGGTCGTACGCGGGCCGCGACAGGTCCGGTTCGTAGAACAGCGGATTCGGCGACTTGTTGTAGTAGTTGCCAGCCTGAAAGTTCGACGTCTCCCACTTGCGCGCGCTGGCGAAGAACCAGACGCGGTCGCGCTTCAGGGGGCCACCGAATCCGAACCCCACGTCGTACAACCTCCGCAGCGTACCGGTCAGGAACGCGCCACGAGCCTTCAGGTCGGCGTTGATATTGTTTGCTTGGAGCTCTCGGTGCCCGAAATCGGCGTTCATCGAGCCGTGGAACTCGTTGCCGCCGTCGCGGCCGATCGCGTTGATCACCACGCCACCAGACTGGGCCTCGGCTGTCAACCCACCCGTCATCTGGACGCTGATTTCCTGCACAACGGCCGGGTTGACACTCGCAGCGAAGTTGGCGGCGTTGCCGATGTGCTCGCCGAAGTACATGCCGTCGCGGAGCTGGTACGTCTCGGCGGAGCGCCCGCCGTGCACCGAAAAGACCTGCGTCGATTCGCCCTTGGTGCCGCCGACGTCCTGGTTCGCCAGGTTGCCCTGCGTGGCGGCCGGAATGAGCGTCGCATAGATGCCCTGGTTCTTCCCAATGGGCAACGCGAGCACCGTCGCGCCAGAGAAGACCTGCTGGTCCTGCACGCCCTGGACGTCCACGACCGGCGCGGCGCCGCTCACGGTGATCGTCTCCTCGACGCCGCCGACCGACAGATCGGCGTTCACCGTCGCGGTGAACCCGGTGATCAGCTGAATGCCGTCACGACGCAGCGTCCTGAACCCGGGCAGTGTGAACGTGACGACGTACTCGCCCGGGCGCAGGTCGATGATCCGAAAGCGGCCGCCGCTGTCCGTCGTGGCGACGCGCACCTTCTCGATGAGCGCGGGGCTCGCGGCTTCCACGGTGACGCCCGGCAGCACCCCAGCCGACGCGTCTCTCACCACTCCCGCGATCGTCGCGCTCGTGCTGTCTTGGGACCATGTCACGCTGGGCACGAGCAGCACCGCCAGCGCAAACGACGCAAACCGCAGTCGCTCGACGTTCATACACATTCCTCCTGCGGGAAACGCTATTCGTAGGATGAAGGCGACGATTCGAGGAGGTTACCGGCGCGAGCGCGCCGGTGAGTATACATGAAGATAGCTCGTCACTACGCGCGGCTGGTGGCGATTCCTGGAAGACCTAATCAACCACGAAGACGCGAAGGGCACGAAGAACAAAGGCTTAAACCTTCGTGTCCTTCGTGCTCTTGACGTCGGCCCTCTCAGCGAGGAGTATTGCCGCCGCTGGATTACTTCTTGTTACCCATCGGTCCGATGATCTGCTTCTGGTCCGCGAACTGAAGGTGGATTGACAGACGAGGTTCCTTGCCGACATTCGCTGTCGTGTGCCCCTTGCCCGTCAGGTCATCGATATATTCGACCGTCCCGGCGGGCAAATCGACTTTGCCTTCCGCAACCTGAAGCTGTCCGCCACCTGTCAGATTGATGATGTACCTGCGCTCGGGACCGACGTGATAGTCGCTGAAGCTTCCGGGCTGTGACACGCTCACCCTCGCCCCCGTGACTTTCTCCAACACCGATTGCGCGTTCAGCTCGATATTTTCCACATGGGACAGGCCATCGGTACCCGTGTAGACCCGTTGCATCATGAATGGCTTGTGCTGTGTCTGAGCCCCAACCACGGCCCGATCAGCTCTGACCGCCCAGCCAAGACCAAATCCGACCACGAACGCTCCACAAACCAGGAATCTCGTCGTTGACTTCATCTGGCCTCCTCCATTGACGTCCTCTTACGCTTTAGCGAGTCCGCGCCCGAGTCATACTCGCCACCGCTTGCTACACAGGTCACGCGAACTGTAGATGTGCGCGGCAGACCTGTCAACGATCACTGACCCCCAAGTTCGCCAGTCGGAACGGGTCGCTCGCTTCTAAAAAGCCACCATGTAGGTCATCTTTGCTACGAGCGCGCGGTCGAGCAGGCCGCCGGTGTTCGAATCGCGCCGCTCATTGAATACGAGAAAGAAGTCGCTCAGCCGGTGGTGAATGATGTTGAACCGCAGGTTCGAGGTCCACTCCCGTGCATCCGTGTTGTATTGCAGCAGCGCATTGGCGAACGCGATGGTCGAGAATGCGTATTCGACGCGCGCTGCAATGAGATCGGTCGTGTATTGACCGCCTCGAAGCCGAATCTGATTGCGCGACTCGTTGATCGAGGCGTTGAGCCGACCGCGCAATCGCACTGCCGCTCCGATACTGTAGGACTGCTTGTGGCCGTCGTAGAACTCGCCGACGTCCACGCGGCCGTTCAGCGAAACGGGCACCGAGGCATTCGTGCGCCAGCTGGTGTGCCAGTCGTTGAACTCGTAGCGGCCGATGGGAATCGAGATCCCGCGCCGCCGGTTGATTAGGAACGGTACGAGGAGGTTCTCGGTCGTCGGATCCACCCCGAGCTCGCCGCCGCTGCCGTCCTGGAGATTGATACTCATGTGCGCCCCGATCAGGCGGGATTGCAGGTCGCCTGTCAGCCACGACACGTTCGTGACCCCGAGATGCGGAAACAGCTCGCGCAGCCACTTCGACAGGCGCGTGGGTCGAAACCGCGCGCCGTACGTGCTGTCGAATTTGGCAACGCCGGTGCGCGGTACGAACCCCATCTCGTCGTTGAACCGCTCGCCGATTCTGACGTAGGTGCCTTGAAGCTCCCAGCGTCTGTCGCGGTAATGGATGCCGGCGTTGCCCATCGATTCGCTCCCTCGACTGGGGATCACCGCCGTTGGCGAGAACGTCCTGGCGACCGCGACGTTGAGATCCAGATTCTCAAAAAATCGGAAATTCGCGTCGGTACCCACGACCCGGTTGAAACCGGGTCCACCTGCCTCCTTGTTCAGAACGATGACGCCAATGTCCGAGTTGGCCAGAACGTTCCGACGAAGCCTGAGTGCGGTGAAGTTGCTCGCGAGTGAGGTGCCCTTGCTTCGCTGCTGAATATTGAGGATGCCCACGCTATAGGCGCCGACGCGACCCGTCAGGCGAGTGCCGCCGGCAATCGGAGTCGATTGGCCGTTCTCGGAGAGTCCGATTCGGCGACTGAAGAACAGGATGGCGTCCGTTTGTCTTCCACTGGTCAATCCGCCGCCCCCAAAGACGACGCCGCGACCCTGCCCGAACTGGAAGATCCCGGAATTCTCCAAGAAGAAATCGCGCTTTTCAGGAAAGAACAGGCTGAACCGTGTGAGGTTCACTTGCTGCTCGTCGGCTTCCACCTGCGAGAAGTCGGTGTTGACCGTGAAGTCCCACGTCAGGCCACTCGTGACGCCGTACTTCACGTCGAGGCCCACATCTGCATCGGTGCCGACGTTCACGCTGGTCGACTCGCCGGCGCTCCCGAGCACGTACGGTTTCAGGCGGATGTCGTTGCCGGGCCGGACCCCTTGCAGACCCGCGAGCGTCCCCGCCAGCGAGACCCGTTGCAAATCGTAGATGCGCGGCAGCGGCGCCCAGAAGCTGTCTTCGTTCCGGCGCCGGATCCGTCGCTGGAAATTGACGCCCCAGGTCTGCTCATCGGCGCTGCTGAACCGCAGCGTCCGGAACGGAATCGCGATCTCCGCGTACCACCCCGCCTCCGTGATGCGCGTCTTCACGTCCCACAGCGCGTCCCAGTTCTCGTTGACCTCCCGCCCCTCGTTTATCGTCTGCGCGTCCCACTTCGCGCCGTGCGCGTTGGTCGCGAACATGTAGCCGTTCCGCTCGTCGTGAAACGTGTCCAGGATGATCTCGAAATCGTCGCCGGACTCACGATTGAAGTCCTTCGTCAGTTCGCTGGTGAGGATGTTGTACGGTTCGCGATCGTGTGCGAACACTCCGAAGTACAGGTTGTCGGCGTCGTACAGCACGCGCACATCGGTATCTTCCGTGGCGGGCTCTCCTTCGCGGGGATCGCTCTGTATGAAGCCGCGCGCCGTCGGCGCGCCGGCCCAATCCGATTCATCCAGTGCGCCGTCGATCCTGATCGGACCGGCGGCGCGAACGGCGGGCAGCGTGCGCTCGACGCGAGCGGTTCTATAGTCGATCTGACCGGCCTCGTTGCTGGTCGGCCACATCGCACAGGCACCGAAGAGAAGCGCAGCGGCTGGAAGAATGCGAACGTTGAGCATGGCGTCGACCCGCGCATGATATCGCAGGTGAGCGGGGGTCCTGTTCGGGGTACGCGCGCCGGCCCCAGCGCGTGGTTAGACTGGGCCCGAAGCAGTATCCTGTTCTCGAACTCGTTCGCCGGCCATGCGAACCGTCTCGATCAGTGCCTCCAGGTCCTGCTCTGTCGTGCGGAAATTGACGATACAGGCTCGAAGGACGAAGCGACCAGCCAATTCCGTCCCCGTAAGAAATACCTCTCCATCACTCTGAACGAGTTCCAGTAACCTTCGATTGAGGCGATCGCCATCCGCGGCGTTACCCGAAAAAGCGCGCGGGAGGTAACGAAAGCACGTGACACTGAGCGGACCAGCAGCAACGAGTTCAAAATCCGGCAACTCACGCAGGCGCTGCTGCAGTGTTCGCGCCAGGCCAATGTCTCGGGCAATCGCCTGGCGGTACCCGTCCACCCCAATCTGCTTGAGAGCAAACCACAACTTCAGTGCCCGGAATCCGCGGCTCTGCTGGATACCGAACTCGGAAAACCACGGGAGAGCCGCCTCGTCACGCAAATAGGGTGGAACGAGAGAAAACGCGTCACGCATCGCACGAGAGTCGCGCACGAGCGCACATCCACATTCAACCGGCACGTACATCCATTTGTGCGGATCGAATGCGAGGCTGTCGGCCCTTTCAATGCCGCGATACAGCTCCATCAGTTCAGGCAACACAGCCGCTGGACCTCCATACGCAGCGTCGACGTGAAACCAGATGTTCTCGGCCTCACACAGGTCGGCAATGTCGCTGAGCGGATCAATCGCGCCGGTATTGACCGTTCCCGCGGTGGCCGCAACGCATGCTGGCATCAGTCCTGCCGCCCGGTCATCCGCGATCTGCTGCCTGAGTGCTCGCAGATCCATCCGCCAGTCCGCGGTGACCGCAACACGGCGGAGATGTGCGTGACCGATTCCGAGGAGTTCGATGGCTTTCTGGATGCAACTGTGGCCTTCGGTCGACGCATACACAGTCAGAGTGGGACCTACGCCGCCGATGCCGCGGGCCCGCACTTCGCCGCTGGTCTTGACGTCGCGCATGACGGCAAGCCCGATGAGATTCGCGACCGATCCGCCGCTGGTCAAAATGCCGCCGCTCGTCGCTGGGAAACCCACGATCTCGCGAATCCAACTCAGAACGGCGTGTTCGACGTAAGTCGCCGCATGATCGCCACCCGCCACGCTGGGGTTCAATCCGGCCGCCAGCATTTCCGCAATCGCGCCTATGGGTGCTGAGGGCGGGTTGATCCAACCGAAGAAACGTGGGCTGCCGTTACCCATTGGGAAGCGAAAGATGGTTGAACCGACGTAGTCGAGTAGTGCGTCGGGCTCGGACGGGGCGTGCGGAAGCGGCTGGTGCATCAGTTCCTGCCGAACCTCCTCCGGCACCGGGGACCGGCAGGGCTTGCGCGACAGCGACCCGA
>DAIRVG010000049.1:22241-36513 GCA_036802945.1 Vicinamibacterales bacterium | reverse complement strand
CGGCGCTTCGGCAGCTCGATCTTCTCGATCTTCTCGAGCGCCTTGACGCGGCTCTGTACCTGTGCGGCCTTCGCGGCGTGGGCGGCAAACCGCTCGATGAAACGCTGCTCCTTTGCCAGCATCGCCTGCTGGCGCGCGTACGCCGCCTCACGATTGGTTTCGCGGATCGCGCGCTCGCGTTCGTAGAAATCGTAATTACCGCTGTAAACCGTGATCTCGCCGCCGTCGATCTCGGCGACCTTGGTCACGATCCGGTTCATGAACTCGCGGTCGTGCGACGTCATGAGCAGCGCGCCCGGGAGCGACGTGAGGAAGTCTTCGAGCCAGACAATCGACTCGATATCGAGGTGATTGGTCGGCTCGTCCATCAGCAGCACGTCTGGACGACCGAGGAGCACTCGTGCCATCGCGACCCGCATCTTCCAGCCACCCGACAGCTCGCCGACGTCGCCGTCGATCCGCTCGTCATCGAAGCCAAGCCCGTGCAGGACTTCGCGCGCCTGGCTTTCAAGGGCGTAGCCGCCGAGATGCTCGTAGTCCTCCTGGACCTGGCCGAAGCGCGCGAGAATCCGATCCATCTCCCCTGCGCGATCCGGGTCGCCCATCGCATGCTGCAGCGCCTCGAGCTCGTGGTGCAGATCGCCGACACGTCCGCTGCCGGCAATCGCCTCGTCCAGGACGGAGCGGCCCGACATCTCCTCCACGTCCTGCCGGAAGTAGCCGATCGTGAGTTTTTTCGGAACGGAGACATCGCCGTCGTCCGGGGATTCCTCGCCGACGATCATCCTGAAGAGTGTCGTCTTCCCGGCGCCGTTCGGGCCGACAAGACCGATTTTCTCGCCGGGGTTGAGCTGAAACGACGCGTCGACGAACAGCACCTGCCGTCCGTACTGTTTGTTGATGCGGGAGAAGGAGATCATTCGTTCCTTGATGATAATTGGCGGGTCGCGGTTGCGCTAATTCCCAACATCCAATTGCCAACTCCCAAGGCGATTGCGCTCCAACGGTTCGACGCATGAAATCCGGGAACTGCTCGTTCTTTGTGAACGCGGTCACCTTGAAAGTTGGCAGTCGGGACTTGGGAGTTGTCGACGGCCACCAGCGGCCGAGGCTCGGCCTAACGGCCCGCGATCGCCGCTTGTGGCGGGAGCGTGGGCACGGGTCCCGGCCGGCGCTCGCCGATCTGCTGCCGCCACATCGCGTAGTAGAGACCCTTCTGCTCGAGGAGCGATGCGTGCGATCCGGATTCGACCACGCGGCCGCGTTCGAGCACGAAGATTCGGTCCGCATGCATGATCGTGGACAGCCGATGCGCAATCAGGATCGTGATGACGTCCTGGCTCGCCGTCACGTCACGGATCGTTTCGCCGATCTCCTCCTCGGTCAACGAGTCAAGCGACGAGGTGGCCTCGTCGAACACCAGCAGATGGGGATGCCGCAGCAGCGCCCTCGCGATCGAGAGCCGCTGCTTCTCTCCACCAGACACCTTGACCCCACCCTCGCCAATGACGGTGTCGAGCCCGCGATCCGCGCGCGCCAGCAGGCTGTCGCAGGCCGCCTGGCGCAGCACGGTGAGGCACGCTTCGTCGGTGGCCGTCGGGTTCACGAAGAGCAGGTTCTCGCGGATCGTTCCCGAGAACAGCTGCGTATCCTGGGTGACAAAGCCGATCTGCTCTCGCAGTTGATTCAGGTCGACGTGTGCCGCCGAGTGACCGTTGTAGAGAATGTCACCCGATCCCGGACGGTAGAGACCGACGAGCAACTTCACGAGCGTCGTCTTCCCCGCACCGGACGGTCCGACGAAGGCGATCGTGTCGCCGCGCGTCACCTCGAAGGAGATGTCGACCAGCGCGGGAAACGACGCCGATTGATGCTTGAAGCTGACATCGTCGAATGTCAGCCGGTTGAGGTCGGTCAGCGGAACCGGGTTCACCGGTCGCGGCTCCTTGGGAATGTTCAGGATCTCCTGGAACTTCCCAAGCGACACTTCCGCCTCGCGGTAGATGTTGATGATATTTCCGAGCTCCTGCAGCGGCCCGAAGATGAAGAACGAATAGATGAAGAGCGAAAAGAACTGTCCGATGGTGATTGCGCGCGTGAAGATCAGGTACAGCATCAGGAACATGATGCTGGTGCGCAGCATGTTGACGAACGTCCCCTGCACGAAGCTGAGGCTGCGGATATAGCGCACTTTCTTCAGCTCGAGCTGGAGGATCTTGTCGGTCGTCGAATTGAGGCGGGCGATCTCCTGCTGCGCGAGCCCGAGGCTCTTCACCAGCTCGATGTTGCGCAGCGATTCTGTCGTCGCGCCCGCGAGCGCCGTCGTCTCCGCGACAATCACCTTCTGGATCGTTTTGATCTTCCGGCTCAACACGGAGCTCAGGACGCCAAGGATCGGCACGGTGAGGAAATACGCCGGCGCAATGATCCAGTGCACGCTGAAGGCGTAGGTGACGACGAAGATGATGCCGACGAGCGACGTGAACACCACGTTGATCGTGGCGGAAATGAGCCTCTCGACGTCGGTCCGGACTTTCTGGAGCTTCCCGAGCGTTTCGCCGCTGCGCTGATCCTCGAAGACCGAGTACGGCAGCTCCAGCGAGTGCCGGATGCCGTCCGAATAGATGCGCGCGCCCAGCCGCTGCGTGATGACGTTGATGTAGTAGTCCTGGAAATTCTTCGCGACGCGGGAGACGAATGCCACGCCGACCGCCGCGGCAAGCAGCAGGCTGACGCCCCGGAAGAACTGGCCCGTCGTGTATTCCTGGAACTTCGTCGCGTACTCGTCGATGACGTGGCGGAAGATCAGCGGGTCGAGCAGCGAGAAAATCTGGTTGACGGCCGCGAGGACCAGTGCCAGCGCCACCAGCTTCCAGTACCCTTTCAGGTAGGCAAAGAGCAGTTCCATCTATGCAGGCAGCATAACGTAGGCATGAGCAATCGAGACAACGCGCGCCCCGTCTATTCCACCGAGTCCGGCAGAATCTGTGCGCGCTGCGGCTGGCCGGAACACAATTGTCAGTGCAGCCGGAAGGCTGACGAGCCGATTCCAGCGCGCATCGTCGCGAAGCTGCGCATGGAAAAGAAAGGCCGCGGCGGGAAAACCGTCACGGTTGTCGACGGTCTTCCGCGGAACGCCGCGTTTCTGAAATCGCTGAGCCAGGACCTCAAACGCAGCTGCGGGACCGGCGGCACGGTGATCGATGGCGGGATCGAGCTCCACGGTGATCTTCGCGACCGCCTGCGCGACGTCCTGGCCCAGAAGGGCTACGTGGTCAAAGGTTAGGACGACCCTTTCCCTGTCCGCTGGGGGCGGCGCAGCATCTTCGCAGCTTTAATCTTCGAGATCCCCTGATCGGAATGCTTCGCGCCGCGGGCGCCCTTTGCCATCTTGCGATGCGTCTTGCCGGGCGCATCGACGGTGCCGCCGCTGCGGCCGACCGGCGTGGAGGCCTTTCGCTGTGGCTTTTGAGGTTTGGCCGCGGCCCGGCCCGAGGCGAGCGCGCTGCCGAGATGGTTCAATAAATCGACTGCTCCGTCTCGAATCTGGGTCAGTTGGTCGCTGAGCGCCTTTTGATCCATCCAGCGCTCGGACTTGCTCTCCACCGTGCCAATGAGTCGTCCCACCTGTTCCGCGAAGGCGACAACGCGCTCCTCGACGGTCTTTTCCTTACCTGCGGCCATGCATCCCCCTCGATCTAGTTCGCCTTCAGCGCGTCTGCAATCGCGACACGCAGCGCGGGCTCATCCGGCGTCACGTCGCTGGGAAAGAACGCACGCACCTTGCCATCCTTGCCAACCAGGTACTTGCCGAAGTTCCATGACGGCAGATGTCCTGTCGCGCCGAGGAGCTTGTAGACAGGCGACTGATCGGGGCCGGGTTTGGTGACCACCTTTGCGAACATCGGGAAGGTCACGTCGTAGGTGAGCCTGCAGAAGGTGGCAATCTCCTCACCGGTGCCGGGCTCCTGCTCGCCGAAATCGTTGCTCGGGAACCCCAGGACGGCAAACCCCTTGTCTTTCAACTCGCGATGCAGCTGTTCGAGGCCCTTGTACTGCGGCGTGTAGCCGCAATAGCTCGCGACGTTGACGACCAGCGTCACCTTGCCACGATAGTCGGCGAGGTCAGCCGGCTTGCCGAGAAGCGTCTGCGTTTTCAGGTCATAGAACGATCCCACTCGCCCTCCTGGAGCGCCCCGTTGGGCAAGGACATCCGCGCCCCCAAGCAGCGCGACGACGGAAACGGTCAGTGCGAGCGCAACAGTGGTACGGGTGTTGATCATGCGGCAATCATCTCACGAACGCCGGCGTCATCCCGCCGTCCATCCCTCCGGGGCTCGCCGGAACCGCTGCACTTCGTTGACAGCGAACGCACCTGATTCGGAGCGCCATACCAGGTGCTCGACGACAATTGTCGTCGCATCGACGCGCAGCACGTTGAAGGCGTTCGGTTCACCTCGGACGCGGGTCGACGTCGCCGTGCCCGCCTCGACCACGATAGCCGCTCGCCCTCCCACCTTGTAGCGCGTTGCCGTCGGCCCCGCGTAGGTGACGTGCAGATGTCCCGTAAGAAACACGTCAACCCCGGCCTGTGCGAGCAGCTCGACCGCCTCTGGCCCGGGTCGTCCACGGCCGATTGTCGCGCCGGCGTGCGGCATGTCGAACGGGTGATGCCCGACGACCACCTTGATCACCGATTCGTCAACTCCTGTCAGCACCTCGCAGATCCGCCGCAGCTCGCGCCGCCGGATGCCACCACCCGCAATCGTGAGCGATCGCGTGGTGTTGGTGCCGACGACCATCAATTCCTGATCCGCGTGGCGCGGATCAAGATTGGTCGTGATGTGCCGACGGTACCCGCCGAGAGGATTGAAGAGTCGCGCGATCACGTTGTGCAGCGGTACATCGTGATTGCCCGGCACGACGATCATCGGCGAGGGCAACGTGTCGAGGAACGCGCGGGCTTCGACGAACTGGCGCGCGCGCGCGCGTTGGGTGAGGTCGCCAGATACGGCAACGACGTCGGGCGCGATGCGTTTCACCGTCTCGACAAGCGCGTCGACGACGCTGGGGTCAACACGACCGAAATGGAGATCCGACAGATGGACGAGCGTCCGCACCGCGGTCAGCTCTCCTCTGTGGGAATGGCGGCAGGCACGACCACTCGTAGCACGCCTGGACGGATGCGGTACTCCAACGGGTTCGCCATTATCAGCACCTCTCCGTCGAGCGAGACTTCGAGCAGGCGACGGCCCGCGTCGAGCGTGAATTCGGTTGCGGTGAATGACTCTAAGCCGTGGATCGTATGGATACGGCCGAACACGGCCGCGACGATCATGCGAACGACACCGGCGCGCGTCATCCCCGGCGCCATGCAGACATGGAGGCTTCCTCCGGTCAGGCGCTGGCGGCCGCCAAGCTCGAAACCGCTCAGTTGATACTCGTTGTTGCCGACGAAGACGAATGGCGTCCGCGCCCGACGGTCCACGCCGTTCCCGCGTAACGTGACGCGAAGCCGCCGGTAGTAGCGGCTCCACACGCGCACGGCGGCGACGCCGTGGGCAATCCACTTGGAGAGCCCAACGCGTTCGCGCTCTTTCCTTTCCGCGACGAGCCTCGCGTAGAGCCCGATGCTCGAGTTGTTGATGAAGGGTCTCCCGTTCACTTCCCCAACGTCCACGCACGTGGTCCGCCCGGCGGCAATGACCCGGGCCGCGGCGTCAATGTCCAGAGGCAGGCCGACGTCTTTCGCGAAGTGATTGAGCGTGCCGAGCGGCAGCACGCCCAGCGCCGCGTTGCGGCCCACAAGAGCGGCGGCGACCGAGCTGACCGTCCCGTCGCCTCCGCCGGCCACGAGCACTCGGGCCCCGTTTTTCAACGCGTTCGAGCAATCGGCGGCGATGCGCATGCCGTCCGTGATCTGGATCGCGGCATCGCAGCCGGCGGCCTCGAACGCGGCGGCCACGGCTTCCTCAACGGCCGGATCCCGGCGGCCGGCACGCGAATTCAGGAGAACCACAACGTCGGGACGCACCGGGACAGCTGCACACAAGTTCCGCGCCGCTGCCGGAGACGTCACCGGCGGATGCGCCGCTCATCAATTACAGGAGTTCCGTCTCAAGGCGCCGCAAGCATTTTCTCGAGAAGCTCGGCGAGTGCGCGGGCGCGCGTGAGCGGGCTCGCTTGGTCGAGGAGTTTCAGCCGATCGAGCGCATCGATATCGATGCGTTGCGCGACGCCATCGACAAGCTCCTCGTCGGACAGTCCTGATGGAATCCGAGGGAGCCCAACACGGCCGACCGAGCCGGCGAGCAACATCTCGAGCTGCCGTCTCTGCGTCTGGAGAGCGGTCTTCTCCTGCGCGGTGAGCACCTCGGGTATCGCCGTCACCAGCGCCATTCGATAGGGCTTGCTCACCTCCTCACGGCTGATGCGGAACTTCGCGATGGCGCGCAGCAGGATGTTGTATTCGCCGTTGGGCAACTCTTCGACGTCCTCGATGACGCCGGCGCAGCCGAGGGGGAATATCGAAGGACTCCTCTCATAGTCCGGCTCGTATCCCGGGCGCAGCAGGACCATTCCGATGATCCGATTGCCTTTGAGCGCATCGGCCACCATCGCCCGGTAGCGAGGCTCGAAAATGTGCAACGGCACCGTCATGTTCGGAAAGAGCATCACATCTGGCAGTGGGAAGATCGGAATAATCGCCGGCAACGTCGTCGCCACCGGAGGCGTACGCGCTGCTGGAGACTGCAACGCGCGGAACCCGGCCCTCGACTCCGCCCGTGCCAGGGCCGTGGTGGGGCCGGGCATCGCGAGGCCCCCCGCGCACCACGCGACGAAGACGAGGATCGCGATTCTGAAATAGCTGTGCGCCGGACGAGGAATGTTGTACAAGAAGCCCCTCACATCACATCAACCACATTTTTTCGGGAGTTACGCATGCGTAAAGTCATCTTGACGCTTGTGACGTTCGCTCTCGGCGCCGCCTTTGCCGTCTTCTTCCTGAACGGCAAGGACGCCGCCCAGGGTCAGGCGCAGCCGGCCGCTGAATCCGGATTCTCCGCCGTGCCCGGCGCAATCGGGAGTCAGGATGTCACGGGACCCTACGATGTCGTCAAGGGTTGGCCAAAGGACATCAGCACGTTGCCAGGGAACGAGAAGTGGACGTACGGCGCGGGCGAAGGCGTCTTTGCCGAGAGCCCGAACCGCGTTTACATGCTGTTCCGTGGCGAGCTGCCGAAAATGGAACCGCCGAAAGCTGTGCTGCTGCCGCAGGTTGGACCGAGCCTCAGCTTCCCCGTCGCCGGCTTCTGGAGGGATGCGACGACGGCATCGCTGCCCGGTGTTGGCGGCACGGACCAGGATACGAGGAAATGGCTGACGGCGTGGGAAGGCAAGGATGACCAGCTCGGGATCAAGGGGCCGCCTTTCCGCAAGCTCGGTGTCGACGCGAACTGGGAGAACTGCCTCGTCGTTGCCGACGCCGACGGCAACATCCTCGAGACGTGGAAGCAGTGGGACAAGCTGATGCGCCGTCCGCACTCCGTGTACATCAGCCCCTACGACATGGAGAAGAACGTCTGGGTCGTCGACGACAACATGCAGGTGATCTACCGGTTCACTCACGACGGCAAGACGTTGCTGCAGACGATCGGCACGCCGGAACAGGAAGGCGCCGATGCGACACATTTCAACCGGCCGACCTACATGGACTGGCTGCCCGACGGCACGTTCTTCGTTTCCGACGGCTACACGGGCACGCGAGTGGCGAAGTTCGACAAGGACGGAAAGTTCATCATGCAATGGGGCATCAAGGGCAATCCGCCTAACGAGAAACGCCCCGGCTACATGAACAACGTGCACGGCATCGCGGTCGACCCGATCAACCGCCACGTGTTCGTCAACGACCGCAACAACCACCGGATCCAGGTATTTGACGAGAACGGCAAGTACCTCTCCGAGTGGAGTATCAACGCGGATCCGTCAAGCCTGCACTTGCTCTACATAGGACAGGATCGGAACGTGTGGACCTTCGATCGGAGCACCAACAAGATGGTTCAGTACGACCAGGAAGGTCATCTGAAGTATGCGTGGGGCACGATGGGTATGTTCGCGGGAGGGCTGTGGGGAGTCCACGGAATAAGCGTTGACTCGGACGGCAACCTCTACGTCGCCGAGGTCGACAGCGGACGCGTCCAGAAGTTCAAGCCTCGCGCGGGAGCGAACCCGGCGTATCTCGTCGCCAAACCAGTTACGCCGGTCTGGGCCAACGCGACCAATTAGATGTCGTCACAACTCCTGATGGCGGGTCTAAAGACCCGCCTCTACGCTGATCAACACCTGATGAGGGTGAGTCTTAAGGAAGGGTCGGCGAGACGGTGATCGACAGCCGTTTCATGAATTTCACCGGAACGCCATCCATCGTGGCGGGCTGGTATTTCCATTTCATGGCCGCCGCCATCACTTGCTTGTCGAACATCGGATCGATCGGAATCCGCATCATCTCTGACTGAACCGCGCCGGTCTCGTCGATCACCAGTTCGATCATCCCGGTTTTAGACTTCGCAACCGCTACGGGAAATCTCGGAACCTTCTGCAGGAGCGCCACCGGGCCGACAATACCCTTATCGTCGGCTGAATACAGGGTCCGCAGAGCAGGGCGCGGCGGCGCAACAGCGGCAGGCGGCGGAGCCGGCGGCGCTATCGACTTCGCGCTCAAGTCCTTGAAGCCCGTCGCGAGGGTACGCAGGTCCGACAGCGGCGGCACGATGGCAAGCGCCGCGATGTCGGGATCCGCGATGCCCTTCAGCACTCCCTCGAACCCCGCAGCGGCGAGCTCGAAGTCCTTCCGTTCGAACGCCGCCTTCGAGTCCGCGTACTGCTTCTGAATGATCGACGGCAGCAGCCGCTTGCGCACGTCGCCGAACGCCGATCGGAGGCGGGGCGACAGGTCGTCGACGGAGGCCCGGTACAGCGGATCGCGCATGATCATCGATTCAATCGCACGATCCGCCTCGGAATTCCGTCCAAGCGCGACCAGGCACAACGTCCTGTACAGGTCGATTGACTGACGTTCGTCCGGCGCCTTCGCTGCCGGCATCAATCCATTCAACATCTCGAGTGCATCGTCGTAGGCGGCTGAGGCGTAGAGCTCCCGCGCGGCCGCGAGCGTGTCTTCGGCATGAACGCGAACCGGAATGAAGACCAGAACGAACAGGGCGACGGCGCATGTGGTTATCTTCATTTCTTCCTCATGTCGACGCTCAGCCTGGCCGGCGTCGCAGCCGTAACGGTTGCGGTGTATCGCTGTTCTCCGAGCTGCGGATGCCGGAAGACAACTTCGTGAGTACCAATCGGCACCTGCGTATTCCCCACAGGCGTCTCTCCAAGCTCCTGGCCATCCAGCCACACATTGGCCCAGGGCGCGGCGTTAATCGCGATCGTCCCCTGGGGCCACTCCGGCTTCACGTTTGCCACCTGGCCGGGTCCGACCTGGATCGTCTTCGCCGAGCGGTAACCGAGCGCGTCATTGACGAATTCGAGGTCGTGACGGCCCGTCGCCACCATGATTCGATCCGTGCGGGTGCTGCCGAGCAACCGCTGGTTCTCGAACACCTGTAGTTCGGCGGGCGCGCTGATCGAAATCCATCCCGACACCGGCGCGCCCTGCGGGCTCCTCATCGGCACGACGAGAGAGGCCGTCCCGCCTGGTTCGATGGTGACGTCTTCGTTGACCGAGCCCAGCTCGTTCTCGAGCATCACCATATGGCTGCCGGCGGTCAGTCCCGTGATGGTCAGCGGCGACACTCCTCGACGCTGTCCGTCCACCAACACCCGTGCGCCTGGCGGATCGGTTCGCACGTCGAGCTGCCCGACAACGGCAGCCGCTGTTGGCATCTCGATGAATTGCGACAGCTCCGCGCGCGCGGCCATGGTGATCGGGATCGTCCTTCGGGCGCCATTCGCCGAGAGTTCGAGTGTGTGCGGTCCAGCACTCAAGGTGACGCTGAGCGGCGTGACACCATTGGCCTGGCCGTCGATGACGACGCTTGCGCCTGCGGGATTCGTCTGAATCGCGAGGGTGCCCGTCGCGGGGGCGGTCGCCGGTGACGACGCCAGATATCGGCGAGCAGCCATCGTGCCTCCCGACATCAGCGCAACGAGCGCAACTGACGCGGCGATCATGAGCGGCCGTCGTGACTTGCCTGCGCTTGCTGTCTTCACCTTGCTGGTGTGCGGCACATCAATCTCCTCATCGCGGGCGAATAAGGGTCGGATCACCTTGTTCACAGCGGGCGCCTGAGAGGGCGTCGACGCGTGCGCCGCGGGTCGAGACGCTGATGCAGCGGCGACGTGCACTGGAACGGCCGCCTTGCTTGCGGGCACTTCCACTGGTTTGCTTGCAGGCACTCCCACGGGTTTGCTTGCGAACACGTCCACCGCCTTACTTGCGGCAACCTCCGCCACTTTGATGACGGGCGTCTCGGCTGTCTTGCTCGAAAGCACGTCGAATGCCTTCTTTGCGGGTACGTCCGCCGCTTTGGTGGCCGGCACGTCCGCGGCCTTGCTTGCGGGCGCTTCTGTTCCCTGCCCCTCAACCGACGAGTGGTATTGCGCCACGAACGCTTCGAGCGCGGACTGAGGGGCCGTGCTGCCGTCGCTCGCGAGCCCTGATTCGAAGGCCTGACGCGCCTCCGCCGCAGACGCGAACGCGCGGGACGGGTCGAGCCAGAGAGCCCGGGACAACCAGGATCGCAGCCACTGCGGGAATGGTTCGAAACCACCGCCGAGGCCGAATGTACCGTTCGCGAGCTCGCGGAGACTCGCGGGATATTCCTGTTCGCCAAGCGGACGGCCGAGCAGCAGCCCGAGCGCGATGGTGCCGGCCTGAAAGACGTCTCCGCGGCGGGTGAAGTGATACTCGCCGTCCGGGGGCAGTGCAACCCGCAAGTCCTTCCAGTACCGCTCGGAGGACCACTGGAGCTCTTCGAGCGCGGCGCTGAATACGTGCTCTACGAGCACAAGACGCGCGTCCGGCGTAATGACGATCCGCTCGGGCGCGAGGGCGCCGTGGCACGTGTCTGGAGTCGCCTCGTGCAGCGTGGCGACGGCGGACAGAAGCTGTCGAATGAGACAGAGCGAGGAGTCAACGTCGAGCGGCAGCAGATTCTGCTCGGCGATCGCCAGCATGCGGGACAAACGGACGCCGGCCACCTGGTCGGACACGACGGCCAGTCTCGATGCGTCGGCGTCGCGCTCGACGTCGCGCACATGCGAGTAACAGGGCTGCCGAAATTGTGCGAGGCGGGTGACGCGTTCATGAACCAGGGTCTCGAAGGTCTGGACCGCTCCCAGATGGGGGTGCAGCGTAAGGACTTCGAGCGGGCCCCCAGGGCCGTCCCAGAGGTAGCGTGTGCCTAGACCGTCTCTGAATGTCGCCTGCAGGGGCGTCGTTTGCAGGGGCTCAATGCGGTTGCCGAGGGTGTGCATACGCACGCACAACACAAGCGCCGTGCCAGGTAAGATCCCTACGTAATTGCGCGGGTCGGCAACGAAAAAGGACTGCGGGCTGATTTCAGAATTGTGCGGCGCCTACGAATTTCGTCAGCGCCGCCTTAGCGCTGCGTAAGCTCGATTCGTCCCGTCGAGCCCGCTAGAAATGTCAGCGAGCCTCCATCCCCTTGGCCTTGTATATCGAAGCTGTCGCAGGCTCGTTGAGGAATTTGATCAGCGCCTGCGCGGCCGTCGCTTTCCCGCTCTTCGCTCCAGTGGCCGCTGAAAATCCAAGATAGGTCTGAAAATCCGACGGCAGTGGACCGGCGAGCTCGACACCCGGCTCGGGAAGGATTTCGCTGATGAGCGTCAGCACCAGATCGGACTCGCCCTTCGCGACCGACCCCGGCGCCTGCCCGGGCCCGACAAGATGCGACTTCGATTCCAATTGGTGACCGATGCCGAGTCCCGCGATCATCTTGTCAATCGCCGGACGGCTGGCGCCGTTGCCGGTGTAGGCAATCGACTTTGCATTCAGCAGCGCCTGCTTGAGGCTTGTGCCCGTGCGCACGTCAGGCTTCGCCGCGCCTTTACGGTACCCGACGCCGATGCCGACTGCCGCGAGCTCGGTCCGCGTCGCCGGTGAGAGCTTGCCCGACTTGATCAACGCGTCTACCGCATCGTCTGTCAGAACGGCGACGTCGAACGCTTCACCTTTGTCGATCCGCTCTCTGAGGGTCGCCGCGGTGCTGAACTCGATCGTCAGCGTGTCGCCGCTCGCCTTTTCGAACTTCGGCTTCAGGTCTTCCATCGCGGCCTTGATGCCGTTGGAGGCCAGCACGCGGATCTCTGCCGCCTCCGCCACAGCGCCGAACACGAGAACGCAAGCCGTCGCCAACCCCGCTGCAATCGCACGTGTGAGCATCTGAATTCTCCTTGCCGCGAAATTCCGCAGGCTCGAGGAAATACTACCCCGACTGGCCGGACGCCGGGCTGCGCAAGGCGTGTGATTTGGCGGAAGGCAGTGTGATATGGTGCCCCTCGCTCTTGAGGATTTGGATCACTGTTCTTTCGTTTTGTGTCTTCCTGCCGGTCCCCCATCCGGCTGCGGCACAGGCTCAGGCCGATGGTGTACGCCGCACCGCGGACGGCAAGCCTGACTTGTCTGGCATCTGGCAGGTCATGAACTCGGCTGCCTGGGACCTCCAGGACCACGCCGCGTCGCTCGGAGTGCCTGCCGGGCAGGGAGTGGTTGAGGGAAATGAGATTCCCTACCAGCCGTCGGCCCTGGCCAAGAAACGCGAGAACTTCGAGAATCGACGCACGAGAGATCCTGAAACGAAGTGCTACCAGGTCGGCGTGCCTCGTATCACGTACATGCCGCATCCCTTTCAGATCGTTCAGACCTCCGACTACATCGCGATTCTGTACGAGTACATCCACACCACCCGCCACATCTACGTGGATGGGAGTCCGCACCCCAAGGGTCCGATCGACAACTGGTGGATGGGAGACTCGCGGGCGCGGTGGGAGGGGAACACACTGGTCGTCGACGTCGTTCACTTCACCGACCAGACGTGGCTCGACAGGGCCGGGAATTTTCACAGCGACGAGCTGCACGTGGTCGAACGCTACACGCCGACCAGCCGCGATCACATGCTCTACGAGGTCACGATCGAGGATCCCAAGGTCTTCACTCGGCCCTGGAAGATGAGCATGCCGTTGTACCGTCGTCTGGAGCCCGGAGTTCAGCTACTGGACTACGAGTGCTACGCCCTTCTCGAGGAACAAAAGCAGACCGCTGGTCCTTGAGCCCCGCCGAGTACGTCTCAATTCGGAAAAGCGCCGAGGTAGAGCTTGCGGTCGTGTTTCACATTTTCCAGGTCGCCCTGGATACCTTCCCAGCACGCGTTCTCCCAGACCTCCAGCGGCGGCGCGGTGTTGCGGCGCCATCCGACCACCATCGTCCAGGGCCGCGTATAGACCTTCGGGTCGTCGACTGTGGCCTGGATGTGAATGACGTCCTTGTCGATCATCGTTAAGCGCTCGACGACGTGCATCGAGTCGCTGTAAAAATTGCCCACCGCATCGAGCCAGGTCCGAGCGCGCTGATTCGCCACGTCCACGACCAGCGTGTTGCCCTCCCAGCGGCCGCGCGAATCGCCTTCGAAGAGATGAATACCCGATCCGATGTGCGGACGGCTGTCGGTCGGAATGATGCGATAGGTGTGCGCGTAGTCGTTCAAGATGAACAGGGAGCCAGGGGTCTGGACAACTCGAAACGTGCCGGGGCCGTATAGCTGCTTGGGCGATGCCAGCGGAACGCAGAGCGACATTGGATTCACGTACGCCTCGAACATCTGATCCCGCTTCGCCGCGGCCCACGGCTGGTACGGGATTTTTCCGTCCGCCGGATCGATGATGGCGCTCGTTCCTCCCGAACCATCCATCGTCTCCGGATGTTCTTCGAGGTTCTCCATATTTCGGACGACGATTCGGGCCCAGAAGCCCCGGAAGTCGGGCGTGCCGTCGGGCATGCGCGGCGGAGTGAACCCTTTCGCTTTGGCCAGCGCGCATCGGTGAAATTGCGCTGGCTCCTCCGAACAGCCGGCGGATTCACCGTATGGCCTCATAGGCGTGGGGCCAGATCCGGGCAGGGGTGTCGCAAAAGGAGCGCGCTGGCCGGCGGCTCCCTGCTGAAGCCCCAACACGAGCGCGACCACGAGAATCGCTGGAGAGGATCGGTTCATGAAAATCCCAAATCCCAAATCCCAAA
>DAIRVG010000049.1:0-22141 GCA_036802945.1 Vicinamibacterales bacterium | reverse complement strand
TGGCTGCCTAGCCGCGCAGGTACGGGTCAGCGAGCAGGCCCAGATCGCGCTCGTCACACTGGGCCGCCTCTTCCTGCCGCACCGGATTCGGATTCAGCCTTCTGACATAGGTGATCGACGTCCACGGCTCCATGAGCACGTCGGGGTCGCTCACGGTGAAATTGTAGAACAGCAGATCGCCTTGGCGAAGGAACCGCTCGGTCACTTCCATCCGGTCGGTATGGAAGTAGCCTTCCCACCCGAGCCAGGAGATGTCGTTGAAACCGACGGATTCGATAACAAGGGTATCGCCGTCCCACCGTGTTACACCCTGGCCGTGGAAGAACGAGTACTCGTGGTCCTGTTCGTCGCGCTTGCGACCATCGAGTGGCAGGATACGCAATCCGTTTTCGACGTTATTGAGCAGCCAGATCTGTCTGTCCTTTTGCACGATTCGTCCGGGCATGTTCTGGCGCGGCACGCCGACCGGCGTGTGGCAGTGGTATGCCGGATCCACTTCGGCCTTGCCGAAGTCTAGGCTTCTCACCTTCTCCCAGTACTCCGGCTTGTAGAGCGGCTTGTTCCACTGCGCGCCACGCTGCATCGTCGCCTGGTCGGGCTCGAAGCCGCCCCTGCGCCTCAGCCCGGGGGCCCCAATCGGATTCGGGAAATTGGCGACCCAGTTACCGGACAGGTCCGGGTGACCGTCGGCGTCGCGCGGTGTCGGTGCCGTCGAACGCTGTTGCATCGCGAAGCCGTCCTGCGGCGACACACGCTTGCCGGCCGGGCTGTACGACGTCTGCACGTCGCGCAACGGGAGGTTCCCGGTGCGTTGCGCGGTCGGCGGCAACTGGAGAGTCCCGGAACCTTGAGGCTGTTGGGCGGCGGGATTGACTCCGATCGCTGCCGCCATCAGCAGCGCGGATCCCAGTCCGGCAAAAAAGCGCATCCTGTTGGTCACAACCATCCTCCTACAGCTCGACGACGACGAACTCCTTGCCGTTCACGGTAATCGACCGCATGAACCCGAGCTTCACACCTGCTGGATCCTTCCACGCGGGAGAAATCCTGTAGCTGTACGTGTCGCCGATCTTCATGTCGGTCTTCACTTTCAGCCCCTGTCGAATCAATCCGCTGGGGCTGAGCGACTCGAGCTTCCATGACGTGACCTTGCCATCCGCGCCTTTGACGTCGACGTACCACCACGAGTGCGGGTTCACGTTCTCAACTTTCGTGAGCGTGCCTGTGATCGTGAATTCCTTCTGCGTGTCGAACTCCGCGTTCGCCGAGTGGTGCGCGATTGCCGGCGCGCCGATCACCAGCAGCGCCAGAACGGCGGCGGATGCGATGACAGTCGTCTTGACCATTGTCCTGAGTCCTTTCGCTCTGTTTCCGGTTCGTTGAATTGGCCTAGTTCGATGATTTCTGCTTCACGACATCGGGAATCGGAAACACGACGTACGGATTCGAACGGAAGTACGTGACCTTCAGATCGGCAAGCGGCTTCCCATCGAGCGTCCACTTGATCTGTGTCGGGAAGAGCATCCAGGCATTCGGCTCCAACGTGTCGCGGTAGTCGGCAAACGTCGCCCCGTAGACGTGACCGTTCGCCTTCGCCGTGACCGCCACCGGAATGTACATGGGCTCGTCCTTGTTATAACCGCCGATGCCTAGACGCTGCTCTTCGACGGTGATCGCGACTTCGATGCCGTCGTAGGGCGAGGTGCCGGTGAGCACGGTCTTGCCGTTCACCGTGCTGACCTTGGTAGTCCCTTCCGCTTCGATCACTGACCACATCGCACCGTAGGGTGTCAGCTTGATGAGCGGCAGCCGATCGTTCAGCGTATTCATCGCCGCCGTTGCCCCGCGGCCTTCCTGGGTTTCGTTCCAGGCGTACTGGTCGGCGAACACGCGAATCTCCTTGAGCGGCTGGCCATTGGCCTTGGTGCCGTTCAGGAACATGCGCATCGCCGGCAGCATGTACGAAATGTGAAAGTCCGTCTTCGTGAGCTTGGCCATCCCGCCCGCGTCGGCCATCGTTCCGTCGGCGCTGAACATGGTGGTGATCACGTTCTTCACGCCGAGCAGCCTGTTGCGTCCCATGCCGATCGACTGGGCGACGTCACGCACTTCCTTGCCAATGCACGGGCTGGCAATCTCATAGGCGGTCTGACCGTCGCCGCCGTTCTGGCCGAACAGCGCGTAGTACGCCTGCGGCATGTAGCCGCTTGGCGGGCAAGGTGGTGGGGGTTGCGTCGGCTGGCCGGCGCCACCCATGCGGCCCCCCTCCTGTCCGGATGCACTCGCTGCAACCAGCAACGCCGTCGCAAGGAGCATGACCTTACGCATTCACCTGTCTCCCTCTGTCGAAAGCTTACGGGATCGTGATTCTACACGAGGGTTTGTACCTCGTCGATGCCATCCCCGCCGACTAGATACGGCGCTGAGGCACTCGCCGTTCCGATTCCCGGTCGTTGCTTCGCAAGGTTGCGGACGCTGGAAAGGGTTGAACTGGGACCCAGTGCAAGTAGAATGCGCCCGGATAGCAAAGAGACGAGTGGTTATGCGCAAACACTCATTCCGTTCGTCAATAGCACCGGCAGCAGCGATCGCAGTGGCGTGGCTACTAGTTTCGGTCCACGTTGCCGGACAAGAAGGGGGAGGCGCGAACCGCTGGGCAAACCCGGTCGCCGGGTGCCCGCCGATTTCGCGCGAGTTCTACCCGTGCGCAAAGGCGAAGGCACAGGCGTTCAACCCGCGGCGTAATCCGGACGGCACGCCGGACATGAACGGGGCGTGGAACGCGGGAACCGCGACGGGCAGCCAGAACATCGAGGACTATGCCGGCGACGCTTTCTTAGGCCCCTCGCGATCGCTGATCGTCGACCCGGCCAACGGCAAAGTGCCCTACCTGCCCCAGTGGGCAACGAAAAAACAGGACAACTTCGCGCACTATATCGATCCGATAGGCTCCTGTTATCTCACTGGTGTGCCGCGGCAGGTGTTTGCGCCGCGTGGCCAGGCCTTTATTCAAAGTCCGGGCGTCTTCGCCATCCTGTCGGAGTTTGCGCATCTCTATCGGACGATCCCGACCGACAACAGTCCGCACATTGGAGACAGCCTCCGCCTTTACATGGGAGACTCCCGCGGCCGCTGGGAGGGCAACACACTGGTTGTCGATACGACCAATCTCACCGACCGAACCTGGCTCACCATCTCCGGGCATTTCCATAGTGATGCCTTGCACGTGACCGAACGGTTCACGCTCATCGATGCCGACACGATCCTCTACGAAACGACGCTGGTCGACCCGAAAGTGTTCACGCAGCCGTGGACGATGGCCATGCCTCTGATGCGGATGGAGAAAGGGCACGAGGTCTGGGAGGAGCCATGCTTCGAAGCCGATCGCGATCTCCCCTATATGCTGCTGGAGCACAAGATCTGGCTCGGCCTCGATCCTCCGAAATGAGGCTTGCTGCCGCGGCGGCGCTGCTGGCGCTGATCGCACTGCCTGCAGCGGCTCAGACGACTGCTCCGCGAGGCGCCTTGCCGCGCACGTCCGACGGCAAACCCGATCTGAACGGCGTGTGGGAAGTTCTCAGCACGGCGGCCTGGGACCTTCAGGATCATCCGGCCAGGCTGGGTGTGCCTGCCGGTCAAGGCGTCGTCGAGGGCAACGAGATTCCGTACCAGCCGTGGGCCCTTGTGAAGAAACAGGAGAACTTCAAGAACCGCGAGACGGCCGACCCCGAAGCGAACTGTCGCCTGCTGGGCGTTCCGCGGATGATGTACACGCCGTACCCGTTTCAGATCGTGCAGTCGCCCGCGTACGTCGCGATTTTCCACGAGTACGTCCATACGACGCGCAGCATCTTCATGAACAGCGATCATCCACCCGGCGACATCGAATGGTTCACGGGGGACTCGCGCGGCCGATGGGAAGGGGACACGCTGGTCGTCGACGTCAAGCATTTCACCGATCAGACGTGGCTCGATCGGGCCGGAAATTTTCACAGCGAGGCGCTGCATCTGGTGGAACGGTTTACCCTGATCACTCCTGACCACATCCAGTACGACGTGACGCTCGAGGATCCGGAGGTCTTTACGAGACCTTGGAAGATCAGTCTGATCCTGTATCGCCGCAAGGAGACGAATGTGCGGGTCCTGGAATACGAATGCTACGCCTACACGCACGAGGAGCAGGTACGGCGCGGGGAGCTGGGGCCGAAATAAAGTCGAGAGTCTTCAGCCCCCGCGTGCCTACTGTTTCGGTGCGCCTGGTGCAGGTGGGGAGCTCGGATCAGCGGGATTGTCGGATGCGCCGAGGAAGAAATCGCGGCCGTCCTTGAACTTGAGCGTCTTACCGTTGGCTCTCGGCGCGCCGCTCTTGGAGCGGTAGCCCTCGACGATGACCTCGAGGCCCGCCGGAAAGTCGCTCTTGCGCAGGCCCCGCCGCATCAGCGCGGTCGGCGCCCCGGCCTCGACGGCCCAGTTCACGATCTTGCCGTCCGGTTGGGCCACGTCGAGATAAATCCAGCCGTGCGGGTTGAACCACTCCATCTTGGTAAGGACGCCTCTCAAGGTGACCGGCTGATTGGCGTCGAACTCGGCAGCAAACGAATGGTGCGCCCACGCGGGGAGCGTCGCAAGCAGGATTGCGCCGGTCAGTATCAAGACGAGTTTCGTTCTCATCGCCAGTAACCTCCGGGCCAGGGCCACGACCATAGCACCTGGTGGCAGGGGCTGCAAGGGCGGATTAACTTACGGTATGCTCCACGACGCTCATTATTTTCAGCGCACCTTCAACCTCACAGGAGATACGACATGACGGTGGCCTCGAGACGACCGCTCTTTGGCGCCGCGGCAGTTGCGGTTCTATGCCTGTTGATCGGGATCAGGGCTGCCGGGCAGGCTCCAGCGCCACAAGCCGCGCCCGAGAAGGTGCCGCTGACTGACGACGTCTTTAAGAGCGTCGAAATTCTGAAGGGCATTCCGGTGGATACGTTCTTCGAGACGATGGGCATGTTTGCGTCCGCCATGGGGAACGACTGCACGTTCTGCCATGTGTCGAACGCGTACTTCGACAAGACGGCCTTCGCAGAGCCGACCCCGAGGATCAGGCGCGCGCGCCAGATGCTCACGATGACGAAGGCGCTCAACGACCAGTACTTCGCGGGCCGGACGCGCGTGACCTGCTTCACCTGCCATGGCGGCAGCCAGGCCCCCAGGAGCGAGCCGGATCTTGCGCTCCAGTACGGCGCGCCGACGGAAGACCCCAACGCGCGGGAGTTTCCCGTCGACCCGCGCGTGACCGCCGACCAGGTATTCGACAAGTACCTTCAGGCGCTCGGCGGCACCGAGCGCCTCGCGAAATTCACCAGCTTTACGGCCAAGGGCATCTACTCGGGATTCGATACGGCCTTCGAGAAGGTCCCGATGGAGCTCTTTGCCAAGGCGCCCAATCAGCAGACCATGATCGTCCGGCAGGTCGCTGGCACCAGCACTCGGACGTTCGACGGCCGCAACGGCTGGATGGCTGGGCCGGACACGCCCCTGCCACTCCTGACGCTGACCGAGGGCAACCTGGATCGCGCGCGGCTCGAGGCGATCGTCGCGTTTCCCACGGGGATCCGGCGGGCGTTCCCGAAGTGGCGAGTCGGTCGTACGGCGATCGACGATCGTGAGGTGCGGGTCGTGCAGGGCATCGGCGACGCGCAGGCACTCGCCAATTTCTATTTCGACGACGCCGGCCTGCTGGTGCGGATGGTGCGATGGACCCGAACACCGGTCGGCTTTGTTCCGACGCAGGTGGACTACTCAGATTACCGTGACGTGGCCGGCGTCAAGATTCCGTTTCATCGGAGCGTGAGCCAGACCTACATGCAAATGACCATCGAGCTGAGCGACGTGCAGCCCAACGTGCCGGTCGACGCGGCGAAGTTCGCGAGGCCCGCTCCGGTCCCGCGTGGGTAGCTGAAACGAAAGAACACGAAGAAGACCTTTTCTTCGTGAGCTTCGTGACCTTCGTGGTTGATAAAGTTATCGTGGGTGCGAGTGGATGTAATTCAGCGCGAACGGTCTCAGTCGATCGTTGAGCCCGAGCAGGTTCGCTTCCGTGAGCGCTCGCGACTCATCCCATCCATCGGCTAAGACCCTCTTGACCATCCACAACGCCGCCGCGCGACCGCCGGCCGCACAATGGACGTACGCTGGCTGATTGGCGGGAAGGGTCACCGCCGCGATGAAATTGTCGATGAGCGTTGGGTCCGGCGTCTGCATGTTGAAAGGCAGGTGCACGTAATTCATCCCCACCGCTTTCACCACCGCTCCCTCCGCCTCGACCTGCGCGCCTTCTTCGCTCGCCAGGCGAAGGTTGATCACAGATTTGAACCCCATCTTCTTGATTTCCTGGATGGCCTGAGGCGTTGTCGAGCCGCCGCACGCGATTGTCGACTCGATCTGCGCGAAGGTCGAAATGCCGGCAATGTCTTTTTTGGTCACCTGCTGTGCGGACACAGCAACGACCGTGAAAGCACCGAACACGAACATGGCGGATGCACATCGGAAGCTTGGATGCATGGCCGGCATCATACACCCGTGGAGACGGCAGGGCGTAGCGTCGGGCTCACGTCGCCCGTTCCTCCCCCATGGCGCTCAAAGTCGCGCGCACGAGTGACTCAAGAGCCGCATTGAGCGATGTCGCACCGGATTCATGTGGGCAGGTGCGTGGAATGCAAATTGCCATTCCCCGGAACAACGTGGAGCAACTGCTCCACGTGCGGCACTAACTGCTCCGCGTCGACCGGATGTGTCCCGTCGGAGCGGTCGGTGCCGCGACTCCCCCCATCAGCCGGCATTCGGGTCGAATGCCGGCTGACCCCTCTCGCCAGCGCTGCGGCACCGCCCGAAGTCCACGCGAGACAAGTGACGCCTTTCTCATTGTCATACACGACGTACCTGTAACTCCCGCGCGCGAGGCGCGCCAATTTGCGAAGCATCTGCACGTCATGAGTGGCGAGTACGATCTCCCAATGACAGCCGTCCGATCGGAAGCGCGTCTACAGGAGAGCCTGGCCGACATCACCCGGTTGCTCGACCGGCACCGCCTCCTCGAGACACTGACTCAACGCCAGGAAGGTCCACGGCGGGACCTCGTCGAAGGCCTTCAACACCGCCAGAATCTGGCGGAGCTGCAGAAGCGCCTGCGCACGATGCACGCTGCGGACGTCGCGTACGTGCTCGAAGCCCTGCCCGTCGAGGATCGCGGAACGGTCTGGGCACAGGTCGGTGCCGACCAGGCAGGCCAGGTGTTTGTCGAGGTCTCGGGGGTGGTTCGCCAGTCGCTCGTCGACGCTACGTCCCGCGAGGATCTGGTCAGGCTGCTGTTGACGCTCGATCCGGAGGACCTTGCGTACGTGTCGGAGTCGCTGCCCGGGGACGTCGTGGACGAGGCATCACGCGCGCTCGATTCGGGGGACCGATCGGTCTACGAAGACTCGATTCTGTATGAAGACGATTGCGTAGGCCACTACATGACCCGCGAGTGGGTGGCGGTGCCCGAAACGCGCACGGTCGAGCAGGCGCTCACAGAACTCCGTACGCGCGGCGAGCTGCCGCCACAAACCGATCGTGTGTTCGTCATCGACTCGCGCCATGTGCTGCGGGGGGCCGTGCCTCTGCAGGCGCTGCTGCTCCGGGACCCCTCGTCACCGCTGGTCAGCGCGATGAGCGACGACACAATCAGCTTTGGTCCTCGGCAGAACGCGAGCGACGCGGCCAAGGCGTTCGAGCGCTACAATCTCGTGTCCGCGCCCGTTGTCGATGACCGAGGCAAGCTCGTAGGACGCCTGACAGTCGACACCGTGATGGACATCCTGCGCGACGAGTCGAATCTTCGCGCGCTCAAGCGCGCCGGATTGAGCGGGGACGAAGATCTCTTCGCAGCCCCGTGGGATAGCGCGCGCAATCGGTGGCCCTGGCTCGCCATCAACCTCGTGACGGCGTTCGTCGCCTCTCGCGTCATCGGCCAGTTCGAGAGCACGATTCAGGAGCTGGCTGCGCTGGCAGCGCTCATGCCAATCGTCGCCAGCATAGGCGGCAACACCGGCAACCAGACAATGGCGCTCGTCATCCGGGCGCTGGCCGTGGATCAGATTCAAGGCGCCGGAGCATGGCGACTCATGAGCAAGGAATTTACCGTCAGCCTGATGAACGGCTGCGTGTGGGGTCTGCTTGTCGGCCTCTTTGCCCTGGTTCTCTATTCCAACCTCGCGCTCGGAGCGGTGATGAGCGGAGCCGTCGTCTTGAACCTCGTCGTGGCGGGGCTTGCCGGCGTCGCGATTCCGCTCGGACTGCACGCGGCCGGGCGGGATCCCGCGCATGGATCGAGCGTCCTCCTAACGTTCATCACGGACGCGATGGGCTTCTTCCTGTTTCTCGGCCTCGCGAGCGTGTTTCTCCTGTAAGGACGGTCACACGGGGATCGCGCCCGGCTGGCCGTCCTGGACGATCCACGATCCCGCGTCGTAACCCGTGCCGCTCGGGTTTTCCACGCTCGTGACGAACCGTAGATCAACGCGGAGGCGTTGGGGTGTCACGGTCGCCCTGAAATAGCCCCGGCGATCGCCTTCGTAATACTTGATGTGTGGGTTAAACGGGATCATCGGCGCGTAATACGGGCCGTACGGCGTGCCATCCCCTCCCGTGGTGATGGCGGGCGTCACGAACTCGGTCGCAATCGTCGGAGAATTCGGGTTGTTGAAATCGACCTTCAGATCGTTCACGAATGTCGAATGCCAGTCGCCCGTCAGAAAGACCGGGTTTCTCACGTTCGATTCCACAACCTCGGTCAGCAGCCGCCGGCGCGCGAGCGGATAACCGTCCCAGGCATCGTTCCAAAACCAGTTCGGCTGAATCGTGGCGTGCTCGAGCTGTGCGATCAGAAGTTGTTGCGCGACGATGTTCCAGCGGGCGGAGGAATGCTCGAAGCCTCGCGCCACCCACTGTTCCTGCGTACGCCCCAGGAATGTGTAGTCACCAGTCAGCGCCGCGTCACAGCGAAGCGCCTCGCCATCGCCGCACGGGTTGTCGGATCGATACTGCCGGTCGTCGAACATCGTGAACTCGGCCAGTTGTCCGTAGCGCAGCCTGCGGTAGATCCGCAGCCCCGGCCGCGGGTGCAGCGCCACGGCAAGTCGGATGGGCATGTGCTCGTAGTACGCCTGGTAGGCGGCGGCACGTCGTGCGGTGAATTCGGGAGATGGACTGCCGTACTCCGGCGCAAGCCCGGAATAGTCGTTCGCGACTTCGTGATCATCCCAGACCGCAACAAACGGAAACTTCGCGTGCACAGCCTGGAGATCGGGGTCGAGCTTGTATAACGTGTGCCGCAACCGATACGTGCGGAGGTCGAGACACGCGAGCTCAAAGCCACCCGGCACAGGAACACCGCGGCCCGTGGCACCGATCGGGTACTCGTAGGTGTAGTCACCCAGGTGGAACACGAGGTCGAGGTCGTTCGCGAGCATGTCGCGGTACGCGGTGTAGTAGCCGCTTGGCCAATCCTGGCAGGTGACGAACGCGAACGTGATTTCCCGCGGCATTTCATGCTCAGGCGGGGCCGTGCGGAAGTGACCCACGGGGCTTTCTTCGCCGCGGACATCGAACTGGAAGAAATAGTCTCGACCCGGCAACAACTGGTTCAACTCGACGTGAACGGAGTGCGCGAGCTCGGATGGCGCCAGCGCCGTACCGCGCGCAACGACGCGACGCATGCGGCTGTCCGTGGCAACACGCCACCCCACGGGCACCGCGGATCTGCCAAGACTGCCGGGGTTGACTGGGTCTGGCGCAAGTCGAGTCCAGAGGACGATGCCGTTTGGAGTCGGATCGCCCGACGCAACGCCTAGGGTGAAAGGGTTTTCTCCGAATCTCGGGAGTGCGAACAGATCACTCCCCGACAATGCGGCGAGCGACAGACTCGCACCAACGCCCTTCCACGTGTAGTCAAGGAAGCGTCGTCGATCGATGGACGAAGGGTCCGTCTTCGTTCGAGGCATGCGTAGTCTCCCTCTGATCGAACCGTAGGTACCGTGTCTGTCTCAGTCGCGACCGGGATGTCGATCGTCGTCGTGCCCCTCGTGATGCTCGTTGTCGCGGCACTCGAGGCTCGGGAGGGATTGGTCCAGCCTGATGATGATGAATTCGTCAGGATCGGGCTGTCCTGGCACGCGGCCGGCGCTGAACGGATAGTTGTTGTCGTTGAGCACGCCGAGTCGACGACGGTCCAGAGGAATGACGGCTTCGATCGTTTGAAACTGAAACCGGAAGATCGCGCCAGGACCGCCGAGATGGTTTGGATCCTTGATATTCAGCAGGTCAGCCACTTCGTGCTTGACGAGAAATCCGGCTGCGTCCACATCGTCGAAGTCGACGATGAAAATCTTCTTGAAGAGCGCCGCAGGGCCTTCGTTGTTGTCACGCTCGATGACGAGGAAGCTCCGCTCACCTACCCGCGTGAGGTCCCCGATCGAGTAGCCGAGGGCTTCCATCCTGTAAGACCATTTCTTCGCGGTGTATTGTCCGGTCTTCGTGTTGAATTCGTAGATATTGAGACGCTGTTGATCGGAGTCCGTTGTCAGCGGACCCTCGAGCATCGGGTACAGCCTCGTCCCGTCGCAGTTAACCGCCATCCCTTCGAAGCCTTTGCTGCGCGGAAGGTTCGGCGTACCGCCGGCAAGAAAGGGATTCTGGGGCGATTTCACGCCCGGTAGCGGAAACGGTGCGTCGAGCACCCGACCGCGCCGAGTGGTGTGGATGAGAAACGGCCCGAACTCATCGCCGAACCAGAGCGTCCCATCGTGCGCGACGCGCACCGATTCGATGTCGAAGTCGCCGCCGGTCAACAGCCGTTGGTCACGGATGGTCTGGTCAACGGGAATGGCGCTGCCAGGGTATGTCGGACCGTCAGCGACGATCGGAAAGTTGATCTTGTGATTCGGATCGTGAAGCGAGATGAATGCTTTCACGTCGATCGTCCCCGGCCCGCCGGACTTCGTCTTGAAATGGGGATCGACCCGATAGACCCGCAGCACGAAGTCTGGAGAGTTCTCCTTCGCGCCGAACCCGTTGTCGGGCATCACCCAGAAGTCGCCGTCCGGTCCCGGCAACACGGAAGACACGCCCTGTACCGGCTGCTTGCCGTCAAATGGCGGCACTCTGCCGTTCGCGGGAAGAATGAGATTCCCCGAGGTCGGGCCCTTGGCAAATGTGTCCGCGGGCAATCTTGCAAAGCCTTCGAGGGTCTGCGCGACCGCGCGATCGCAGACGCCGCCCCAGACGGCCGCGAGGCAGACCGAAGTGATCAGTAGCTTCTTCACGTCAACACCTCTCCGAGTTCTTCACGCGGAGAGGATGGTAGGGAGCTGTTGTGACCCTGGAGCGACAGCGCGGGATCGAGGGCGTAAGACGAATGCAAACAATCCGCAACGCGCGGACGACTACCCCGCTCGAGGCCTACTCACGGATATTCACGTTCGTCCTCCTCGCGCACGCGTCGCGGAGGCAGCAGCTCCCACAAATGCATCCGCTTTCCGACCTCGTGCGACCGAACCGTGCACGTCGGCGAACGGCGATCGATGATGCGGGTGTGCGCAAGGCGCGTGCGTGGGTCGCAGGCAACGTACACCTCGCACCCGCATCCCAACCTGATCGTGTAAGAGGTCTGTGTAGTCATGCCGTGGCAGCGTGCCGATGGCACGTGTCGTTTCCGTGTCGATCACGTCAACCGTGCATCAATCCAGCTTTTGATGTCCGCCATGACATGCTCCTTGCGTCGAAACGACCTAGGCCTTGATGAAAGCCAGCAGATCGGTGTTGATCTGATCTTTGTGCGTGGAGCACATTCCGTGTGACAGGCCCGGGTAAATTTTGAGTGTCGAACCTTTGATGAGCTTCGCCGACAGCAGCGCCGAGTCGGCAATCGGCACGATCTGGTCGTCGTCGCCGTGCATGATCAGCGTTGGCACATCGATCTTCTTGAGATCCTCGGTGAAGTCGGTTTCGGAAAACGCCTTGATGCAGTCGACGGCCCCCTTGAACCCACACATCATGCCCTGCAGCCAGAACGAATCCCGGAGGCCCTGCGATACCTTCGAGCCCGGCCGGTTCGCGCCATAGAACGGCCCACTGAGATCCTTGAAGAATTGCGACCGATCGCCGAGCACGCCGGCGCGGATCCCGTCGAACACGTCCATTGGCAAGCCGCCGGGGTTGGCAGCCGTCTTCAGCATCAACGGCGGCACCGCGCCGATCAGCACGGCCTTGGCCACTCGTGTCGATCCGTGGCGGCCGATGTAGCGCGCGACTTCGCCGCCGCCGGTCGAGTGCCCGACGTGGACCGCATTCTTCAGGTCGAGTGTCTCAGCGAGCGCCGCGAGATCATCGGCATAGGTATCCATCTCGTTGCCATTCCAGGGCTGGCTCGATCGGCCATGACCGCGGCGGTCGTGCGCGATGCAACGGTATCCGTTGGCCCCGAGAAACAACATCTGGTCCTCCCAGGCGTCTGCACTCAAGGGCCAACCGTGGCTGAAGACGACAGGTTGTCCCTTGCCCCAGTCCTTGTAATAGATGTGCGTTCCGTCTTTGGTCGTGATTGTCGTCATCGCATTCTTCTCTCGGTAAATGTCGCCTCCTTAGTGCGATTCATGCTCCATGGCCAGCTCGCCTAAGAGGCTCTCCCGATCTCGCCCAATCGTCGCGACCGCGAGTCGTCTGTCGCCGTGTTTGTACGTCACCGAACAGTCGTGCGATTCGAGCGCACCGTCGATCTGAACCGCATCCCAGCGCTCGGCGTGGCCGACGTAGTTGATCGTGACGTCGTAATGCTGACTCCAGAAAAACGGGACGGCATCGAAGCGTTCGCGATACCCCAGCATGTTGCGAGCGGCGACCTGGCCCTGGCGCTCCGCCACCACCCAGTGCTCGACGCGGATTCGCTCACCGGAACGCGAATCCGGCCAGCGCGCCACGTCCCCGGCGGCGAAGATGCCGGGCGCACTCGTTTCGAGGTATTCGTTCACGGCGATGCCACGGTCCAACGTCAGGCCTGCCTTCTCGGCGACAGCTGTGGCCGGCCTGACGCCGACACCCATCACCACAAGGTCGGCATCGAGGGTCGAGCCTCCGCTGAGCGTCACCGTTCGGCCGTCAAGGCGCGCCACGGTCTGTCCAAGATGGAATACGACCCCCTGCGCTTCGTGCAGGGTTCGAATAAAACGACCAACCTCCGTGCCCATGACGCGCTCGAGCGGCACGCTTTCCGGCGCGACCACGTCCACGTTGATTCCTCTGCTTCTCAGGGACGCCGACACCTCGAGACCAATAAAACTCGCGCCCACCACCACCACGTGCCTGGCACCACGCGCCTTGTCGACGAGGGCCCGACTATCCGCGAAGGAACGCAGATAGTGCACCTGCGCGCCGTCGGCGCCCGGGATGGGCAGTCGAACGGGATCAGCGCCGGTTGCAATCAGGAGCGCATCGAACGTGCGCCGTGCGCCGTTCTCGAGCAGGACGTGTCGCGCACCGACGTCGACCGACGACACGCGTGAGCCAAGCAACAGCTCAATCCGTCGTTCAGCGTAGTACTCCGGCGGCCGCAACGGGATCCAATCGTCTTGGGCGTTGCCGGCCAGGTAATCTTTCGACAGGTTCGGACGATCGCACGGCGGTGAATCATCCGCGCTAATCATCGTGATCGGCCCGGCATATCCTTCCCGCCGGAGCATGTCGGCCGCGGTCAGCCCCGCGCCGCCGCCGCCCACGATGACGACCGACGAAGGAGGTTGGCGCGTCCGCGTTACAACGGCGGGCGAAGTTCGCGACTCGGGTAGCTTCTCGCGTACGAATGCCATCTCGCCTTGACGCTCCACGCGCCAGCAGGCGATCGGGTCGAGGGCCGGTGCACGCAGCGCTTCGCCGCTGCGCAGGCTGAAACAGGCGTGGTGCCAGGGGCATCGCACCGTGTCTCCGACAACCAGGCCGTCGACAAGAGGTCCGTGATAGTGAGTGCAGTGCGCGCCTACTGCGAACAGATCATCCCCTGCGCGAGCCAGCAGCACATCTTCGCCGGCGACATGTCCGAGTAACATGCCGTCGTCCGGAAGCGCGCTGATGACAATTCCCTCTCCGAGATCCGGCCGTGACGCCGCGTCTGCGTTGTGGTTCATCTCAACGTTTCTCAGGGCCGTAGTACGCTACGCGAGTCGTGCGCACCACCGCAATCGAAACATCTGTACGAAATCTCGAACGGCTCAGGGATCGTTCTCGACTCCAGAGACGTCTCAGCACTAGTGCCTTGGAATTTCACGATGCTTTGCCGCGGCTCAGGTAGCGTGTTCAGACGGAATGATTTACAAAGAGGATCCTATGACCAAAATGACACTCGACGCAGACGTGATCATGGCTCGCGCGACGCCTCTCGCGCATCAACAGGCGCACGAGATCCAGCCGTTCGGCCATCTTGTGAGAATGCCGATTGCGCTGTCAGAAATCACGTGCACGGAATCGGTGGAAAATCTCAACCAGCTCGTGGCCGACACGATTGCTCTGCGCGACCTCTACAAGAAGCACCACTGGCAGGCCGCGGGACCGACGTTCTACCAGCTTCATCTGCTGTTCGATAAGCACGCCGACGAACAAACCGAGCTGGTCGACGCTATCGCGGAGCGGATTCAGCTGCTCGGCGGCGTCAGCATCGCGATGGCGCACGACGTGGCCGAGAGGACGTTGATACCCAGGCCCCCGAAGGGCCGGGAAGCGGCGCCGATACAGATTTCGCGACTGTTACACGCGCATGAAATCGTCCTCAAGGAAGCGCGCGCGATGGCTGGACGTGCGGCGGAAGGCGGTGACGATGGCACGAACGATTTGCTGGTGAGCGATGTGATTCGGCGAAATGAACTGCAGGTGTGGTTCCTGGCCGAGCATGTCGTCGATGCACCAGTTGTACGCGCGTGATCAGCATGGATAATTTGCCATGAGCGACACCGCAGGGATCGTTCAGGCGACGGTGACCTCCCGTCTCGACCACCTTTTTCCGAAGTTGACGCCTGCGCAGATTGCGCGCGTCGCCCCGCACGGGTCGGTCCGTCAGCTTCGCCGCGGCGACGTGCTGATCGAGGCGGGAGACAAGACCGTACCGTTCTTTGTGATCACCGCTGGTCAGCTCGAGGTCGTGCGGCCATCAGGCGGAACCGAAACGCCTGTCGTCGTCCATGGAGCGGGTGGATTCACCGGCGAGGCCAACATGCTCTCGGGGCGCCGTTCGCTGGTGCGCACGCGCGTGACGGAGTCCGGCGAAGCGATCGAGCTCACTCGTGATCGGTTGCTTGCCCTCGTGCAGACGGACGCCGAGATCGGCGAAATCCTCATGCGTGCGTTCATCCTGCGACGGGTGGAGTTAATTGCGCACGAGTGGGGTGACGTCGTGCTCATCGGGTCGAGCCATTCTCCTGGCAGCCTTCGGATCAAAGAGTTCCTGACACGCAACGGGCACCCGTACGCGTACATCGATCTCGACCGCGACGAGGACGTTCAGGAGCTGCTGGATCGTTTTCACGTTGCCGTCGCCGACATACCCGTGCTGATCTGCCGCGGCGATGCCGTCCTTCGGAATCCCACCAATCAAGAGATTGCCAAGTGTCTCGGCTTCAACGACGCGATCGATCAAACACACCTCCGCGACGTCGTCATTGTTGGGGCGGGACCGTCGGGCCTCGCAGCAGCGGTGTACGGGGCGTCGGAGGGGCTAGACGTGCTGGTCCTGGAGTCGACTTCACCAGGAGGCCAGGCGGGCTCGAGCTCGAAGATCGAGAACTATCTCGGATTTCCGACGGGGATATCGGGCCAGGAGCTTGCGGGACGCGCGTACATACAAGCGCAGAAGTTCGGCGCGCAGATCCTGATCGCAAAGGGCGCCACGCAGCTTTCCTGCGATCGGAAGCCGTACGCAATTCAGGTCGAGGACGGTCCACTCATGGCGGCGCGCACCGTGATCGTCGCGACCGGTGCGGAATACCGCAAACCGTCGCTCGACAACCTGTCGCGGTTCGAGGGCGCGGGCATCTATTACGGCGCAACCTTCGTCGAGGCCCAGGTGTGTAAAGGCGAAGAGGTGATCGTGGTGGGCGGCGGCAATTCTGCCGGCCAGGCGGCGGTGTTTCTCGCCCAGACTGCCAGACGCGTGCACATGTTCGTCAGGGGAAACGGTCTGGCCGACAGCATGTCGCGCTACCTGATTCGCCGCATTGAAGAGAATCCCGCCATTGTGCTGCGCACCAACACGGAAATCGTCGCCCTCGAGGGAAGCGACCATCTCGAACGCGTGCGCTGGCGGGACAACACCACAGGGACGGTCGAGACGGGAAACATCGGCCACGTCTTTGTGATGACGGGCGCGCGCCCGAATACCGGCTGGCTCCGTGGCTGTGTCGCACTCGATGCGAAGGGGTTCATTAAGACGGGACCGGACCTGTCGCCTGACGATCTGGCGGCCGCGCATTGGCCGCTGACGCGGCCTCCGCATCTCCTCGAAACGAGTCTGCCTGGTGTCTTTGCGGTCGGCGATGTGCGGGGCGGCAACATCAAGCGGGTCGCATCGGCCGTCGGCGAGGGATCGATTGCCGTCGCGTTCGTGCACCAGGTGCTACGCGAATGAACCTGCGGCGCGGACCCTCTGGGTCCGCGGAGAGCACATAAGAAGGGACGGGCTGATGCCTGATCAAACGTGTGCGCATATCAAGGCGGTTACAACCGTCAAACACGCGAAACGCCGGGAGTGCGACGAGTGCGTCAAGATCGGCGCCCGATGGGTCCACCTGCGGACATGTCAGGAGTGCGGCACGACGCTCTGTTGTGACAACTCACCGAACCGCCACGCCAGCAAGCACGCACGGGCGAGCGGCCATCCGGTAATTGCGTCGGCGGAACCCGGCGAGCGCTGGCTGTACTGCTTTCCCGACGACATCTTCACGGAGTACTGAGCGGCGTGGACTCGGCGGGCGGCGTATTCCTCATCCTGTTGCTGTTCGTTGTCGCCTTCGCGCTGCTCGCACGCAAGCTTGAGACACCTTATCCAATCGTCCTCGTGATCGCCGGCCTCGTCCTCAGCCTGATCCCGGGTACGCCCCGAATAGAGCTGAACCCCGAGCTTGTTTTTTCCGTCGTGCTGCCGCCGCTCCTGTACGCCGCGGCATGGGTGACGTCCTGGCGGGAGTTCCGTCACAACATAGTCAGCATCGTGTCACTCGCCTGCGGACTCGTGACGTTCACGATCGTGGGTGTCGCCCTCGCGGGCCAGTGGCTGTTTCCCGGCTTCGACTGGCGGATTGGTGTCATCCTCGGAGCGGTCGTGGCGCCCACCGACGCAATAGCAGCCGCGGCGATCGCATCCCAGGTAGGACTCCCGCGGCGGATCGTCGATCTGCTCGAAGGCGAGAGTCTGGTGAATGACGCGACCGGACTGCTGGCGCTCGAGTTCGGCATCGCGCTGGTGGTTGGAGGGATGACGCCGACCGTCGAAACAGGACTGCTGCGGTTCGCGTACCTTGTCGCCGTTGGTCTCGGCGCGGGCGCCGCGGTCGCGCTGGCGGCCGCCTGGATCGAGCGCTGGATCGATGATGGGCCGATCGAAATCGCCATCTCTCTGATGGTGCCATACGCCGCATACGCGGGGGCGAACGCGATCCACGCATCGGGAGTCCTTGCGGTCGTCGCGTGCGGATTGATTCTGAGCCGTCGCAGCGCGGAGCTCTTTTCGCCGTCGGTTCGTCTGCAGGTGTACGCGGTGTGGAGCGCTGTCGTATTCATCCTCAACGGCCTGGTCTTTGTGCTGATCGGCCTTCAGATGTCGAGCATCGTCCGCAACCTTGCGGACATGAGCCTGATCCGCCTTGTCGCCGAGGGCGCGCTGTTCAGCGCCCTCGTGATCGCGCTGCGGGTGGTGTGGGTGTTTCCTGGCGCACGGGTGTCGTACTTCATCCGCCATCGTTTTCTGCATCAGACCGAACGACGCCCCTCAGGACGTGAGCTGCTCGTATTCGGCTGGAGCGGTATGCGCGGCGTGGTTGCGCTCGCGGCGGCGATGGCACTCCCCGTCGCGCTGCCGAACGGAGCACCTTTTCCTCACCGCAGCCTGATCGTGTTCCTTGCGTTCAGCGTCGTCGTGTGGACGCTGGTCGTGCAGGGACTGAGCCTCGCGCCTTTGATTCGCGCGCTTGGCCTCGCGGGAGGATCCGGCGCCAAGTGCGAAGAGCAGGAAGCGTCTCGAATCGTCATCCGTGCGGCGCTTGCGCATCTCGAAGACACACGCGGCCACGATCGCGCCGAATACGGCGGCGTGTACGACGACCTCGCGCAGCATTACCGTGAACGGCTCGACGCATTGACGGGTGCCCCGGAGGGCGCACCAGAGACGCGGCCGCTCCAGTACCACAAGCACCGGGCGCTCTCGCACGAGCTGCTGGGAGTGCAACGGCGGGCCCTCGTACGCCTTCGCCGCGACGGACGCATCAACGATCAGGTGCTGCGCGATCTCGAGCGCGATCTGGATTTGCAGGAAGCCCGCGTCGGCTAGCCGTGTGACCCTCGACGACCTGCGGCGCGCGGCGGTCGCCCAGACCCTCTTCACGCCAACCACACTGCAGCGCGCCCTCGACGCACTGGGGTTCGTACAAGCCGACCCTATCCGGGCACCGGCGCGGGCACAAGACCTCACGCTGCGTCAACGGGTCGCCGGCTACCGCGCCGGCGATCTCGAGCGCCGCTATTCACGTCTCGACGTGCACGAGGATTTTTTCGTGAACTACGGCTTCGTGACGGGCGCCGTGCAGGCGTTGATGCACCCGCGCGGTGGTCCCAGACCCTGGACGGCGGCGCGCGGGAGGCACGTGCACGCCCTGCTGGACTTTGTTCGTACGCGCGGCTCGGTGCATCCACGGCAAGTGGACGAGCACTTTTCGCACGGAACCGTCACCAACTACTGGGGCGGTTCCTCGAGCGCAACAACCCACCTGCTGGACGCCATGCACTACCGCGGGCTGCTGAGGGTGGTGCGGCGGGAGGCCGGGATCCGGATCTACGAGGCGCACGAGCACGATCCCGGACCACGCGGCATCGCCACTCGCCGCGCGCACCTCGACGCGCTTGTTGACGTCATCGTCCGCAACTACGCGCCGCTGCCGGCGGCCAGCCTGTCAAACCTGGTGAGGCGGCTCCGCTTCGCCGTTCCGCAGTGGGCTGGCGAACTGGAGCGGACACTTCAGCGCGCGAGGCGTCGGCTCACCCACGCGCGCGTTGAGGGCGTGGAATGGTACTGGCCGGCAGAGCAACCACTCCCGGTAGCCGCAAATGACGTGGTGCGTTTGTTGGCGCCTTTCGATCCGGTCGTGTGGGACCGTCGCCGGTTCGAGATCCTCTGGGGCTGGGCCTATCGCTTCGAAGCGTACACGCCTGCCCCCAAGCGCAAGCTGGGTTACTACGCGCTCCCGCTGCTATGGCGAGACCGTGTCATCGGCTGGGGGAACGTCTCGATGGAGCATGGGACGCTACAGTCGGACTTTGGCTACATCGCGTCACAGCCGCCACAAGGTCGAATTTTTCGGCGCGCACTAGAAGAGGAGCTGAATCGTCTATCCGTCTTTCTCGGCCTCGAGTCCTGACCATCCGTCGCGACTTGGCGACAAGGCAGGAGCTATCCATTGGGGACTTCATGGGGCTCACGTCCAGCCCCGTTCCACGTTATGCTGCGCATCACGCAAACCGTCCCGAGCGGAGGAACCGTCGTATGACTCGGCACAAGCTTATGGCTTTCGCACTCGCAGTTCTTGCAGGGTGCATGGGCGTCTCCTCGGCGTTCGCGCAGCCGGCCCCCAACACGGTTGTTCTGCTGCCAGCTCCGGACATCGCTGGCGTGATCAAGGGAGGTACGAAGCCTGAGATCGTCGCACGGGGCCTGAAAAGCGCCGACGATCCGATCTGGCTGCCGAACATAGGGCTCCTGTTCACGGAGTCTCAGGGCAACCGGGTGGTGAGGCTGGGCGAAAACGACCAACTCTCAACGTTCGTCGGCGATCTTCACCGCCCTCTTGGGATGACGTTCGACGCGCAGGGACGATTGATCTCTCTGCAGACAGAAACGGGATTTACCGGTCCTCGAGTCATCTGGCCGGCCGGCAAGGAGAGGGTGCTCGCCGATCGTTTCGAGGGTCGCCCATTCGGCAGACCGAATGACATCGTCTCCGACCGGAAAGGCGGCGTGTATTTCAGCGACCTCGGTCCCAGCGTGCCTCCTCCAGGGGAGTTGACGCCGGCGGTCTACTACGTGCCACCAGGCGGGGCGCCGATCCGCGTGGCCGACGACATCGCACGACCAAACGGCGTGCAGTTGAGCCGCGACGAGAAGACGCTCTACATCAATGACACGGGTGGCATTCATGCGTATGCGTTCGACGTGCTTCCGGACGGCCGATTGTCGAATCGTCGTGTGTTTGTCACCTACGTTGGCCGAGACCGGTCAGTCGCTGCGACCGAAGAGCCACGATCCAACGCCGACGGTCTTGTCATCGATGAAGACGGCCGCTTGTATGCCCTCACTGAAGCCGGCATCGAGGTGGTGAGCTCGAGCGGTCAGCATCTGGGGGTCATCCCGGTCTGGTGCATTACACGCCGGTGCCAGAATCTGACGTTCGGAGGGCCTGAGAAAAGAACAATGTACGTCGCAGGAGGCGGCACGCTGCTGCGCATTCAGATGCTTGCAAGGGGGTTCGGCGGCAGAGCAAAGTAGAAGCCTGGAAGGGATGGTATTGTGTGCCCGCGTCACACACCGATTGCTAGACGGAGAATCGTATATATGCGTCTGAGTTCGCTCGCTGCAGCACTGTTGATCCTCTCCACGTCCGCTCCCGCATTTGCGCAGGTGGAATGGAAGGAATTCACGAGCCAGCAGGATCGTTTTACCAACAATTTCCCCGGTGACCCGAAAATCGCCGACACAATCTTTGTCTCGCAATTCGGGCACCGTTTGCCGGCGCGGGTATACAGCGTCGAGCTGGCCAGGAATCACCGCTTCTCTATCACAGTCGTTGATTACAGCCGCATCACCGAACTGGGGTTGGAGAAGCAGAAGGCTTGCCCCCCCGGCTCCGAGGCCTGTCGCGGAGGCTCAGGTGCGCCCGGAAATTCGACTGGGCCGGGGTACTCGAAAGCCGACAGGGCCGGTGCGATCACCTACGCGACGTGGCAGTTCATGCAGCGCGACGCGAAAGTGACGCATCTGCTCTGGACGAACATCAGCCTCGTCGAAGGACACCAGATTCGTCTGCTGAACAACGCGGACAAGTCGCTGACCGCCGCGTCGATCTTCATGCACGAAGACAAGCTGTACATCTCGGAGGGCACGGTCCCGGCCGGCTATCCAGAGCCGGGGCTGTTTTATCAGTCGCTCGGATTTCTGGATGAGAACGGCAACGGGATACGGTACTTGGACTTCTATCACAACGGATTCCCGAAGCCGGGACTCCAGGGCCGCGGCGGCGGCGGCGCTCCTGCGGGCGGAGGACAAGGAGGGCGCGGCCGGGGTGCGGATGCTGGCGGTGGCGGCGGTAACGCTGGTCGCGGCAATCAGCCACAGTGAGCGAGTTTCCCTTCGTCCCCTTGAATGGCAATACCAGGAGCATTGGAACGCACATGAGAAATTCGATACACGTCCTGACGCTCGCAGCCGCCTGTCTGGCTGTCGTTATCTCAGGCGGGAGTCTCGGAAGCCCCGCGTCCGTCGCTGGCCAGACTGCGACGGAGCCACTGAGCAAGACCTATCGCGTCACTCGTGCCGATGACGTCGAGTTCCAGAAAATCGAACCCTTCAAGGTGTTCGACAATCTCTACTACGTCGGGCCGGGTTATGTCTCCGTCTGGCTGCTGACGACGCCCGAAGGCAACATCCTCTTCGACACAGCCCAGGAACCCTATGTCGACCATGTCATCAGCAACATCCGGAAAGTCGGCGTCGATCCGAAGAGCATCAGGTACATCATTCTGAGCCACGGACATCTCGATCATTTCGGCGGGGCGGCGAAGATTCAGGAAGCGTCGGGTGCCCGCG
>DAIRVG010000048.1:32090-36541 GCA_036802945.1 Vicinamibacterales bacterium | reverse complement strand
TTGAAGTGCGCGATCGTGTCGCTGACGATCTGCTTTTGCGCCGGATCCGGTTCGTACACACCCTTTGCGTTCCGCGTGACGAAGATGAAGCCGTGCTCGGGATGTTCGTACTGCTTCCACTCGACCTGCTTGCCGGCTTCCTTCGCCAGCTCATAGCTCAAACGGAACTGCGGCATGTTGTTGTCGTTCACGCGGCCCATGACCAGGATCGGCGTCTTGATCCTGTTAATGCGTTCCATCGCCACGTTCATGTCGATGCGCGCGCGCGTGGCCGCCTTCTCTTCGTCGAGCATCTGTTGCGTGACGTTCATCCGCGTCTCTGGGATCTGCGGTGAGCCCGCGGGACGGCGCCCGACCGCCAGGTACTCGCCCGACGCCGGTTCGACCGCGATCATGCACCGCAGACCGTCGTACTCGGACGCGATCTTGAATGCCATCTCCCCGCCGTGGCTCAGGCCGAGGTAACCGACTCTGTTCGCATCGATGTACGGCAGCGTCTTCGCGTATTTGACGATCGCAATCGCATCGTCGTACTCGTACGGGCCATGGTTGAACAACTGGCGCCCCTGTCGTGACGTTTCCTTGAGGGCGGGACCATACGTGTTGTTGACTTCAGCGCGGTAGCGCATCCACGCCACCGCGTAGCCCGCTTTCACCAGCTGCTCGGGCGTCCAGTTGCCGTACTGCAGCCATTCGCGCAGCCATTCGGTCCCGCCGCCGCCGTTCATGTGCGCCAGCACGACGAGCGGAAACCGCCCGTTGCCCGACGGCTTCATCATCGCAATCGGCGAATACGTCCCGTCGTTCATCTCGACGTAGATGATTTCCGTCGCCAGATCCGATCCCGGGATCTTCTCGACAACGCTCGTGACCGGATTGGCGATTGGCTTGGGCACGTTGAGGTGCCACGGGTCGATGCTGAAGTTCTTCGGGTCGGTCTGGGCGGTCTGCGCGGACGCGACCGCTCCGGCGATGCCGGCAAGGATGGCAAGAACAACGAGGCGCAGTTTCATGGGGTCTCTCCTGTTCGGCCTTGACGGCCCTTCTGCCCGACGATCGCTGATGGGGTCCATGGCGCCAGAATCGGGCGCACGCACCGACGAACGGCGCCAAGCCAGCCGGATCTTGGGCACAATTTACCCCCGGCCGAGAGTATATGGCCGGGCCTCGACTCCAGTGCGCCGGAGGGTCGATTTTGGCGTATAGTTTCCCATCTGAAAGAATCGTTGGCTCGAGTGGAGGCCATTTATGCGTAAATTCGCTGCCTTGGTTGTTGTTGCGGCGCTGCCTTTCGCCGCCGCCGTCGGGATTCGAGCGGCCGCAGATATTCCCGCGTGGGCGTACGCCATCGCGCCGCCGCCGACGCCGGGTGCTCCCGCGGTCCCGCCAGACACCTCGTTGAAGACGCTCCCCGGCGCGACCGGGAAGCAGTTCACTCGGCAGCAGATCGCCGACGGCTTCGGGCCCGCCGACTGGTACCCCGAAGATCACCCGGTCATGCCCGAGATCGTCGCCAAGGGCAAGCGGCCCGACGCGCGTGCGTGCGGTCTCTGCCACATGCCGAACGGCAAGGGACGACAGGAGAACGCCGGCGTGTCCGGTCTTCCGGTGTCCTACTTCATCCAGACGATGGAGGACTTCCGCAACGACCTCCGCAAGAGCGCGGAGCCGAGGAAGGCGAATACGGTCGCGATGGCCATGATCGCGAAAGCGTTGACGCCAGCGGAGATCAAGGAAGCCGCTGAGTACTTCGGCAAGATGAAATGGACGCCATGGATTCGCGTCGTCGAAACCAATACCGTGCCGAAGGTGAGAAGCGCCGGCGGCATCTGGATTCCACTCGAAGGCGCCGAGGCCGGCAAAGAGCCGATTGGCGTGCGCATCCTCGAGACGCCGGAAAAGCCGGAGAACACTGAAATTCTGCGAGACCCGCGCTCGGGCTTCATCGCCTACGTCCCCGTTGGATCGATCAAGAAGGGCGAGACGATGGTGAAGACGGGCGGCAACGGCAGGACGATCGAATGCGGCGCATGCCACGGGGCGGATCTGATGGGCCTCGGCCCCGTCCCCGGCATCGCCGGACGTTCACCGAGCTACTTGGCGCGCCAGATGTACGACATGCAGATGGGTGCCCGGAACGGCGAGTGGACGCAGCTGATGAAGCCGGTGGTCGCGAAGCTGACGAGCGAGGATCTCGTCAATATCGCCGCGTACGTGTCGAGCCGCCCTGTGAGCGGGACGAACGCGACCAAGTAATTCACTCGCGGACCCAAGGGACAAACAAAAGGCCGGGTTTCCTTTCGGGACCCGGCCTTATGCTTGTACGAAACTCGAATTGCGACTGAACTCAATTCAGCATTCGCAATTCATCGTTCAGCACTTACTTCGCGTCCTTCATCTTGACGATGATTTTCTTCAAGGCGTCCGCATCAGTCGGCAGATCGCCGGTGAGCGGCACCTCGTTGAAGCCCAGGATATAGGCGACGATATCGACGTATTCCTGCCGCATGAGGCTGCCGGGGTTGTCCTCGGGCATCGTCGTGCGGATCTGCTCGAGCAGGTTGTTCGCGGTGTAGGTCTCCCAATTCATCCAGAACATGTCGCCGGTAAGCGGCGGAGAATCGTTCGTGCCCTTGAGACTCTCCTGGTGGCACTCGCTGCACTTGGCGACATAGATCGCCTTGCCGCGCGCCTGCTGATCGCCGCCGGCCGGCGCCGGCGCCGCCCCTTGCGCAGTAAGTACGACGAGAGCCGAACACCAACCGAGGAAGGCTACGAGTGCGACGTTGCGATATGCGTTCATGGCTCCTGATCCACCTCGATAAACCGCGGTTATGACCCCGCGGAAGTTAAGCTGAACGTGAACACGTAGACCGCGCCGGCTTCCTTGACCGAGTTGTCGGCCTGGTTGCCGTTGATGCCCCTGGCGCCGCTGTCTTCCCCGCGCGCGCCGACCGCTAGCGTACGGCCGTCGCGGCTCAACGCCGCCGAGCTGCCGAATTCGTCGAACGCTTCGTTGTTAGACCCCTTGATGTACGCCTTCTGCGCCCACGTTGCGCCGGTGCGGGAGAAGAGGTAGACGGCCCCCGCTTCCTGCGCGGAATCATCGTCCTGCTTGCCGTTGATCCCCTGCGCGGCGCTGTCCTCGAGCTGAGCGGACGCGGCGAGTGTGTTGCCGTCGCCACTGAGTTGCAGACGCGACCCGAACCAGTCGTCCTGGCCGGTGTTCGAGGCCTTGATGAACGCCTGCTGGGTCCAGTTTGTCCCGGATCGCACAAATACGTACGCCGCGCCAGTGGATGTGTCGGTTTTCATTTCGTTGTCGCATGGCTGCGTCGGATTGACACCGGTGGCCGTGCAGTCTTCATCGAGCGAGGCGGACGCAACCGTATTCCCATCGTCGCTGATGGAAACGATCACGCCAAGCGAGTCGTTCGCCTCCGCGTTCGACGCCTTGAGGTATCCCTGCTGGGTCCAGGTCGCCGCGGATCGCGTGAACACGTACACGGCGCCGGATCCGTTCCGTCCCCTCTCATACGGGCCGTTGATCGCCCTCGAGGCGCCGCCTTCGTCGAAGGCGCTCGCAGCCAGCGTATTGCCGTCGGCACTGAGCGCGACCGAATATCCGAACTGAATGTTGCCGAAGGTGTTTGCCGGCTTCACGTAGGCCTGCTGCGCCCAGGTCGCACCGGTTCGCGTGAACACGTAGACAGCGCCCGCCGACTGCATCGAGTTGTCAGCCTGGTTGCCATTGATCCCCATGGCGTTGCTGTCCTCGGTGTTTGCGCCAACCGCGATGGTATTGCCATCGTCGCTCAGCGACAAGGCGAAGCCGAACTGGTCGCCGTCGCCAAAATTCCCGTCGGTACCCGCTTCGCCGGTGTTTGATGCCTTGATGTATGCCTGCTGGGACCATGTCGTGCCCCGACGGGTGAACACGTACACGGCGCCTGCCTGCGGTATCGAATCGTCCGCCTGATTGCCGTTGATCCCCTTCGCGCCGCTGGACTCGAAGTAGGCCGAAACCGCCATCGTGTTGCCGTCGGCGCTCAACGTCACGACATGGCCGAACTCGTCACCCACGCCCGGATTCGACGCCTTCACGTACGCTTGTTGGGTCCACGGACTCGTGGCATCGCGACGCGAATACACGTATACCGCGCCCGCGCTGTACACCGAGGTGTCAGCCTGGTTGCCGTTGATCCCTTTGGCGCCGCCGCTCTCGTTCGGGGCGCCCACCGCCATGGTGTTGCCGTCGCCGCTCAGTGCGACCGAGTCACCCAGTAAGGTGCCGCCATTGCCAAAATGATCGCCAGCATGCGGATTCGACGCCTTGATATACGCCGTCTGTCGCAGCATTCCCAGCACCGACTGCGCTTCGACGCCGACGATCGCCGCAAAGGCTGCTAGCGATGCGACGAAGACAGCCGACAGCTTTCCGCCCCTCATGA
>DAIRVG010000048.1:26559-31990 GCA_036802945.1 Vicinamibacterales bacterium | reverse complement strand
CCAGCGGGCCGCGGCGGTGTCGACGGCGCCGGCCTGGCAAACTTCACGGCATCGATCGCGACGTTTGGACGCACCTGAGACATCTCGAACGTGTCGCGTCCATTCAACCACGTCATCGTGAACTTGTAGGGCACTTTGACGCCGGCGACGTCGCGATAGTCCGAGTAGTCGACCTGCACGGGTATCTTGCCCACGGGCGAATCCGTGTAGCGCATGGATCGCGTCAGGAGTCCCGACTGCTGATCAAAGTACAGCGTGACGATGATTCCCGTGGGGGTATTTCCCTGGACGACGTCGACGTCCTTGTCGTCGATCGTCGATGCGACACCGACGCGCCATCTCGCCGCGAGCTGCTTGAGCTGCGAGGGAAACCACATCATGGCATCGAGCTTCGCGCCCTCGAGCTCCTGACCGGCGAGCTGCAGCACGTTGACCGGTCTGAGCGGCGCCGCGATCCAGCCGTTGCGACCATCGTATGTCGCAGTGTTGTCGCCGTTGCTCGTGCGGATGATCACCGTCCGCTGCGCGGGTGTCTTTGCGTAAATTTCGACCGCGCGCTTGTCCGCCGATTCCGGTCCATATCCGACGTTGGTGCCCGTGGCCACGAAGCTCGTCATGCTGGCCGCGCGCTGCGCTCCGCCGATCGCCTGGAGGTATTTGTTGAACACGTCATCGGCCGTCGGCGCGAGCGGTGCCTGGGTGATGAGGGCGTTGGGATCGGCAGGAATCAGGGGGCCGTACTGCACGGCGAAATCGGGAACGACGCGCGGCGAATCCGCGCCGCGATGGCAGGAGTAGCAGGTGACCATCTGACGCCCGCCGAAGTTGTCGTCGTTGATCTTCTGCATCATCGAGATCATCCGGCGCGCCGTCCGCTTTCGCGTGTTGTCGGCAGCGAAGCCGTCCCAGTTCCGGTCATCGGCGGAGTGGCAGTCCTCGCACGACATGCCGAGCGACGCGGAGAAGAACCCCATTGTCGCCATGAACTGATCGACCGGAATGCCTTTGAGCACCAGGACGTTTTTGAAGACCTCATCCGACATGGGCGCCTTCTCGGCCGGCGCCTGCGCGCGCACAAACGCGGCGCCCAGCAGGCAGGTGAAGAGTGCCGCGGTCGCCAGAAACGTCGTCTTGCTCGATCCGAGCGTCATGCCATGTCTCCCCGTGTGCGCTCAAAAAAATGGGCCGCGCGTTGCGGCCCATCGTTCCTTCCCGGCGTCGAGTCCGTTACTTCGCTGGCTCGACCGGCTGGCCGTAGTTCGCCGTCCGGTAGATTTCCTTGCCGGAATCGCTCAGCGTGATCTGCGCGCGCTCGGTCAGATTCATGTACGGGTCGCCGCTCTTCACGACGCGGCCGATGAGCGTGATGCCGGTGCCACTCTTGATTGTCGTGGGACTCCAGCCATACTGCTTAATGAGCTGCTGCGGCCCGCCGAGTTCCGCCGTCCACCTCGTGGTCTTGCCGCCCTCGTTGACGTCGAACACGACGAGCGCGTGCGGATTCACCATCACCAGTTGCACAACCGTGCCTTTGAGCGTGACGGTTTCTTCGTTGTAGCGCCCCGCATCACCGTGATGCGCCCACGCCGAGCCCGGCAGCAGGCCAGCGGCAAGGGCAACCGCGCACAGAAAAATCTTCTTCATGGCGACGACACCTCTCTAGAAAGGCAGAAAGCGAGAAGACGTAAATGTCTCATCTTATTGAGGGCATGTCAATTAGGGGCGCGTAACCAGAGACCACCACGAAGTCCCCGCCACATCTGCAGTTACGCGGACGAGTGCCGGGAAGTTCCCACTTACGTCCCTGACCCAGACCGCTGGGGTGTCCGCGGCCGGCGCGAAGCCGGGAGCCATGCGACACTCGCCACGCCCATGACTGCACTGGAGATCGTTCAGCGGCGCCTTCGCAATCAGAAGCTCACGCGGTCCGAGTTTCGTAAAGCCGCAGACGTTGTCGCCTGGTTGGGTGCTGTCCAGGCTCAGGAGTACTCGCCCGCAAAGTGGGCAATCGGTCTGCGCGCGAACGGCATTACAGACGCCGATGTCGAGCACGCTTTCAATGATGGCGCCCTTCTCCGGACGCATTTTCTTCGGCCGACATGGCACTTCGTCGCTCGGGCCGACATCCGCTGGATGCTCGCCCTCAGTGCCCCTCGCCTCCATGCCGTCAATGCGTACTACTATCGAAAATTCGAGGTGGATAGTCGGCTCGCAGCCCGCAGCCGGATCGTGCTGGAGCGTGCGCTTCGGGACGGTCACGAGCGGACGCGTGCAGAGCTTGCGTCGATGCTTCGGCGCGGTGGTATTGCGGCCGACGGCATACGACTCGCCTATCTCATGATGCGCGCCGAGTTGGACGCTGTCATTTGCAGCGGTCCGAGACGCGGTAATCAATTCACCTATGCCCTGTTCGAGGAACGCGTTCCTCCCGCCCCGACACTGAAGCGTAACGATGCACTGGCCGAGCTCACGCGGCGCTATTTTTCGAGCCGCGGCCCCGCGACCATCCACGACTTCGTATGGTGGTCCGGCTTGACCGTACGTGAAGCGAAGGTCGGGCTCGAGGAGGTGAAGGCCGGACTCGAGGAAGACAGAATCGATGGCCGGAGCTATTGGTTCGTCGAGTCGAGCGCTCCTCATCGAGCCGTATCGGGATCGGTGTACTTCCTGCCAACCTACGATGAGTTTGGTATCGGGTACAAGGACCGTAGTGCTCTGGCGTCGATCCCGCGCCCGCGAGGGATTGCCGCCGCTCGTGAGTTCGCGCATCTGTTGCTGGTCGATGGGCAGCTGGTGGGCCGTTGGAAGCGAACAGTCAAGCCGACTACCATGCTCATCGAGGTCCAGCCCTTCAGATCACTCAAGCGACATGAAGAACGCGCTCTTGCGGCCGAGGCCGAGCGCCAGGGCCGGTTCATGAACGTATCGGTGAAGCTCTCCCGCGTTTAAACGTCGGATCTGCCCTCTCCGAAAGCCGTATTATTCTTGGGTCCGCATTAGAGCTCGCATTAGAGCTATTGAGGGGAGAGGATCCAGATTCCGCCGAGTGCATACCGCACGAGGTGAGCTGCTTTCCAGAGAAGAGGGGCGCGTGAGCGACAATCGCAACGGTATACCCGCCGGCGCAGCCGACCCCGCCCTGACACGGCGTCGCGTGTTGCAAAGCGCGGGCGGACTCTTCGCCGCAGCGGCGTTCCCCACGACGGCATCGGCCGCGCCCGGTCGCTCTCAAGCGGCCCCCGCGGCGCGTTCGGCCGACGTCACCGGTCGGCTGGCGCGTTACATGGTTGAATCCAGGGATCGAAGCCTCCCGCCAGACGTCGCGCGGGAAGCGAAGCACAGGATTCTCGATACCCTCGGAGCGATTGTGTCGGGCGCCCACCTCAAGCCCGGAGAGATGGCTATCCGGTATGTGCGAGGACAGGGCGGCACCCCTGAGGCGTCGGTTTTCACCACCAACATCCGGACATCAGCGGTCAATGCCGCGCTGGCCAATGGAATGTTCGGGCATGCCGACGAAACGGACGATTTCGAACCTGACACCAAAGCGCATCCGGGCTGCGTGGTGGTCCCGGCCGCGATAGCGATGGCCGAGCGGGAGAACAGGTCTGGCATGGAGCTGCTCAAGGCGGTCGTGCTTGGATACGACCTTTGCTGTCGCTTTCTGCTCGCGCTCGGAGCCGACCACGTGCGCGCGACGCACCGCAGCGCGGAGGGTACCAGCGCCACCATGGGCAGCGTAGCAGCTGCGGCGGCTCTGGCCCGCCTGAACGAGCAGGGGATGCGTTACGCACTCTCGTATGCGGCGCAGCAGGTGTCCGGTCTCTGGAGCTGGACGCGGGATACCGAGCACGTCGAGAAGGCGTTCGACTTTGCGGGGATGGGGGCGCGAAACGGCGTCACCGCGGCCATCATGGTCCAAACCGGGTTCACGGGCGTACCGGAGGTCTTCGAGGGCGAGCACAACGTCCTCGACGCGCTTTCCACGCAGCCAAAGCCCGAAGAGATGGTCGCCGGCCTGGGCACGCGGTTCTTCGTCAAGGAGACCGCCATCAAGGTTTTCTCGGTGGGCTACCCGATTCAGGCGCCGCTCGACGCCTTTCTCACATTGCGCCGGCTGCACGGTCTCACCGCGGAGAACGTCGATCGCATCATCGTCAGGCTGCCGGCGGATGGCGCGGGTATCGTCAACGACAGCGCCATGCCGGACGTCAACTGCCAGCATCTCATCGCGGTGGCCCTCATCGACGGTACCGTGTCGTTCTCAGACAGCCATTCACGCGAGCGCATGGGCGACCCCAAGGTCCTTGCCGTGAAGCAGCGTGTCCAGTTGATCGCCGATCGAGCGCTGATGGTTCCGGATGCACCGCGGAGCGGTTTCGTCGAGGTGCACCTTCGTGATGGCCGGACGGTGAATCATTTCACCCGTCATCCTCCTGGAACGAAGGAAAACCCGCTGGATACCGAGCGGGTCAATGGGAAAGCGCGGGGGCTGATGACGCCCGTCCTTGGCGCTGAACGCACGGAGGCGATCATCAGGCGCGTGAATTCTCTGGAGGAGGTGGCCACGGTGCGCGAGCTGCTGCCTTTCCTCGCGGGCTAAGCGGTCACCGATCAAGGAATATTGACGCTTTGGAGTACCCTCGGCCTACAATACCGGGCCGTGGAGGCACATATGAGTGCATTGCTAAAACGACTGTTCCTCGCGTTGTCGATTGTCCTTGCCACCGGCGTGCTGCCACAGGCGCAGGCCACCGATACCTACAAACCGCAGGTGGGCCAGGCCGGCAAAGATGTCGTCTGGGTGCCTTCACCGCAGGCGCTGGTCGACACCATGCTCGACATGGCCAAGGTGACGCCACAGGACCTCGTGATGGATCTCGGATCAGGTGACGGCCGCACCGTCATTACGGCGGCCAAGCGCGGCGTCCGCGCCATCGGTGTCGAATACAACCCCGACATGGTGAACTTGTCGAAGAATGCCGCTGCGACCGCAGGCGTCACCGACAGAGCGTCGTTCGTGCAGGCGGACCTGTTCAAGACCGACCTTTCGAAGGCCACGGTCATCACAATGTTTCTGCTGCCAACCATCAACCTGCAGCTGCGGCCCACCCTGCTGAATCTGAAGCCCGGCACTCGCGTGGTGTCGAACACGTTCCACATGGACGAGTGGGAACCGGACGCAAAGACTACGCTCGGCCCAGAGGGATGCACCAGCTGGTGCACCGCGATGCTCTGGATCATCCCGGCCAAGGCCCAGGGCACCTGGAAGACGCCACAGGGCAATCTCACGATCACCCAGACGTTCCAGATGATCTCCGGAACACTCGGATCGACCCCGATAACCGGAAAACTGACCGGCGATCAGATCACCTTCACCGCAGCCGCCACGAAGTACACAGGGCGCGTGAATGGCGACACGATACAGGGC
>DAIRVG010000048.1:20235-26459 GCA_036802945.1 Vicinamibacterales bacterium | reverse complement strand
CACGGCACCCGCTGAGATCGTTTCACGTGTTCTGAAGTGAACAGCCGCCCCTCGCTTACGGGTGGTACGGTCGATTGCGCCTCGGGGACGAGCCGTGCACAAAGTTGATCGGCCGATCGGGCGTCCAAGTGAGGGAGCTCATGCGAAAGTTGTGGATTGCGTTCACGGCCGTGATCGTACTTTCGTTTGCCGTGCTTGGCTGGACTGGCGTCCGCATTTATCAGGAGGCGCCACCAGTGCCGATGCGCGTCGTCACGACAGACGGCCAGCAAGTGATCGGCCCGAATGACATTTACGCTGGTCAGAACGTCTGGCAGTCGATGGGCGGAATGGAAGTGGGGTCGGTCTGGGGCCATGGAAGCTACGTGGCGCCGGATTGGACGGCTGACTGGCTACATCGTGAGGCGACGTTCATCCTCGATCGTTGGAGCGGTGCCGGACAGGGGTTCGCCAGCCTTCCGCTGGAGCGCCAGGCAGAGCTCCAGAGCCGCCTGCAACAACTCATGAGGATGAACACCTACGACGCACGGTCGGAGACGCTGACACTCGAGCCGGTCCGCGCAGAGGCCTTTGCCGCCAACCTCTCGCATTACACCGACGTGTTCGCGCGCGGGCGCGATGAATACGCCATTCCGCCGCGCACGCTTACAGATGCTGAAGATCTGCGAACACTGGCGGCCTTCCTTTTCTGGACGTCGTGGGCCGCGTCGACCAACCGTCCAGACGACACCGTCACCTACACGAGCAACTGGCCTCATGAGCCGCTGGTCGGGAACCGTCCGACTGCAGACGCGATCGTCTGGACGGGCGTCAGCATCATCGTGCTGCTCGCTGGAATTGGCGCAATGGCGTCGTACTACGCTTCGATTCGCGAGCATGGGTTACCGACCGAGGCCCCCAACGACGACCCGCTCCTCGCGTCCGTGGCAACGCCGTCCCAGCGCGCTGTCGTCAAGTACTTCTGGGTCGTGGCGGCGCTGATCCTCGCGCAGATTCTGCTCGGTGTCGTCGTGGCCCATTACAGCGTCGAAGGGAATGCGTTCTATGGGATTCCGATTGCGGAGTTCCTGCCGTATTCGATCGCACGTACGTGGCACGTCCAGCTCGGCATCTTCTGGATCGCCACGGCGTGGCTGGCCGCCGGTCTCTTCATCAGCCCGGCGGTGAGCGGCGTCGAGCCAAAGTGGCAGCGCCTGGGGGTAAACGTCCTGTTCGCCGCGCTCCTGCTGGTCGTCGTCGGGTCGATGACAGGTGAGTGGCTGAGCGTGAAGCAGATGCTGGGCACTGGCGCTGCGTGGTTCTATCTGGGTCATAGCGGCTACGAATACATCGACCTCGGGCGGCTCTGGCAGATCGCGCTGCTCGGCGGGCTCTTCCTCTGGTTGACCCTGATGGTGCGGGCTATTCGACCCGCGCTCCGCCAGCCCGGCGATCAGCGTCCGCTCCTGATCATGTTCGTGATATCCGCCGCCGCCATCGCCATGTTCTACATGGCGGCGCTCGGGTACGGGCGGCGAACGAATCTCGCCGTCGCCGAATACTGGCGATGGTGGGTCGTCCATCTCTGGGTGGAAGGTTTCTTTGAGGTCTTCGCAACGGTCGTCATTGCGTTCCTTTTCGCGCGCCTGAAGCTCGTCGCGATGCGTACGGCGGCGCAGGCAAGCGTCCTCTCTGCCACGATTTTCCTGTCTGGCGGCATCGTCGGTACTTTGCACCACCTGTACTTCAGTGGCACGCCGACCGTCGTACTCGCTCTCGGCTCTATCTTCAGTGCGCTCGAGGTCGTGCCGCTCTTGTTCGTGGGCTTCGAGGCATGGGAGAACCTTCGACTGTCGCGGAGCCGACCGTGGGTGCAGAAGTACCGCTGGCCTATCTACTTCTTTGTGTCGGTCGCTTTCTGGAACCTGGTCGGTGCCGGCTTATTCGGGTTCATGATCAATCCCCCGATCGCGCTGTACTACATGCAGGGCCTGAACACGACGCCGGTGCATGCCCATGCGGCGTTGTTCGGTGTGTATGGGATGCTCGGGATCGGGTTGATGCTCTTTTCGCTGCGCGCGCTCGACCCGGTGGCGCACTGGAACGAGGGCCTGGTCAAGTTCGGGTTCTGGGCCACGAACATCGGTCTCTTCGCGATGGTAACGTTCAGCTTGTTGCCAGTTGGCCTGATGCAGACCTGGGCTTCTGTCGAACACGGCTATTGGTATGCCCGCAGTCCTGAATTCCTGCAGACGGGCGCAATCGAGACGTTTCGTTGGCTGCGCGTCGTGGGCGACACGATATTCGCGGCAGGCGCCGTGGCGCTGGCGATCTTCGTCATTCGCTTGCGCACCGGGGGATCAACGGGGCCTGCGCCATTTCATGTGGGCGAACCCGTATCGGCGAGAGGCCAATCGTAGCTACGCAGGTCCGCCATGAGTCAGATGATTGCGTCGGGAGAGGCACTGTCGCTGAATTCGCTCGTCACGCCGACTGCAGACGGAATTGCGAGCCGCATACTCGCCAAGACGTCGGGTGGCAATCTGACGCTATTTGCGTTTGACGCCGGTCAGGGACTCACAGAGCACACGTCGCCTTTTGAAGCGCTGGTCATGGTGCTCGAGGGATCGTGCACGCTCACCATCGGCGGAACTCCGGTTCTGGCGACGCCGGGCACGATCGTCCGGATGCCCGCCGACGTTTCGCACGCAGTCGACGCCGTTGAGGCCACGCGGTTCCTTCTGGTCATGCTGCGCGATCAGGCGCGCGAATGAGAAGCTCCTAACGGGCTGCCGTGCTTGACCGTCAATGGGTCAGTGCGTACAGCAGCACGTTAATGCCCAGGGCGTAGCCATCCGGTGAGAACTGGTGGAAGAACGCCGGGTCGTCACCTTCCCGCTCCCACGAGTCCGACACGTCGGTGTTGTGCGTCATCACCGCAACGATGCGTCCGTGCTTGTCACGGACGGCGCGAAAATGCGGGATTGCGGATTCCGCGCCGCGCTCCGATGTGTTCTGCCCGCGGCTCCCTCGCCAGAACCGGATATTCGTCACCTGAGGGACCTTCTTCACTTCGAACATCGAGTGGAAGATTGGATCGTTCAGCGGCACATCCTTGATCGCGTACTCAGCACTCGGCATCGCCTTCGCGAATTCCCTCGTCCACTGCTCCCATGCGGCATCTCCCCAAAAATCGTCGACCCAGAGAAAGCCGCCCTTCTCGAGATAGAGCCTCAAGCGCGACGCTTCCTCTTCCGACAGCCCGATCGTGCCAACGTCGGACGCCATGAGGAACGAACAGCCGAACAATGCATCGTCAGTGAGCCGGACGAGCCATGAATGCGGGACATCGGGCGCGAGCCGACTGATGCGCGTCTTCGTCAGCTCTGAGAGTCGCAGCAACAGATGACGCTCGCCCCACGGATAGTCCGTGCGCCATCCCGCGCCGCTTGGCTCACGCCGGGTGCTCGTATAGAGCATGTGACATGCGGTGAGGTTGCGATCGGGCCACTGGCCCGGCGGGAGTTCCGCAGGATCGCCCTGTTCACCCCGCAGACCACGGAAATCGTCAAAAGCACCTCGCCTGAACTGTGCGTAGCTGTACCCGCCCGACGCAGCGAGTACTGCCACGAGCAGGAACGGGATGAGGTGCGTTCTATTTCTTCGGGGCGGCATAACCAGTCTGGTTCGAACGATAGCATCAGGACGACTCACGCACACGGCTATCTGTCGAAGTCGTTCTTGAAGGGCGCGCCGCTCCATCGCCGGAACGCGGACAATGGTTAGGAATGTGAAGAAACTCAGATGGGCCCGGGAGTTGCGGATTACGGACGCGGACCCTCTCGCGGGGCGCCGGTGCCTGACGAGCCGAGAAACAGCCTGCGCCCATCTGGGAACGTCAGATCCGTCCCGTTGCCTCTCAATGAGCCATCCTTCGCCTGAAAACCATCAACGAGAATCTCTATTCCCGTGGGTAGGGAGTCCTTCGTAAATCCCCGCCTGTATAGGGCATTCGGTGGACCTCCTTCGATCATCCAGCGTTCCACCCTGCCGTTGGGCTTCTTCACGTCGATGTGGATCCAGGTGTGGGGATTGATCCATTCCATCTTCATGACCGTTCCCCGCAATTTGATTGGCCGTTTGGCATCGAATTCCGCCGCAAACGCGTGATGACCAGACACCGGCACAGCGGCGATCACGATGCCTAGACCGGCGAGCAGAATGGCCAGGTCGGTGCGCATGAGAGCTACCTCACCTTGACGATGCCTTCTTCTTCGCCGCGTCCATGCGAGCGCCGCTCAGGAGATTCGGCATCGCGTAGTTTCCTTCGTGACAGGCGTACTCATAGATCTGCGTGTCGTCCGCAAGCCTGGAGATGGGAATGGTTGCCGTCCAGGGCTTCGAAAACGTCATCGGATCCTCGACGGTGATCTTGTATTCGAGTGTGTCCGCGTTGCTTCTCGTGAAGCGTTCGACCAGGTGGAGAGCTTCGGACGGCCGTGTCCAGATGCTCGCCCACTCGTAGTTGGTCTTGTCGAGAAAGTTCGTGGTATCCACGACCAGCGTATCGCCCTCCCAATGGCCAACCGCATCCCCGAACCACTGGCGGATGTTTCTGTGCGGACGCCCGTCTACGGGGATGATACGGCGATCGCGGTACTCCTCGTGAAGAATGGTCACGTATCCCGGACTCTGCACGATCCGGTTGTGGCCGCCGTTGGGACCTTGCCACATCATTCCTGTGACGCCGTCAGTGAGACACCGTTCTCCGGTATCCGGGTCCAGATATGATTCGAACGGCCCGACTCCATATCGGGCTGTCGTGCGCGCATCCGCTTTCTGCGCGTCCGGCGTGTAAGGAATCCGTCCGTCGCGCGGATCCACAATCAGCGACGTCTGCTTGTAGACTTTTCTTGGTCTTCCGTGGTCCTGCCAGAAGCTGTTGTACTCGTTCCCGCGAATGGGTGATTCAGAAAGACTGCGGCGGCCTACGTCCACGCCTTCGAAGCCAGCGAGCCTTTTCGCCTCCTGCTCCGTTTCTATCTTTTCTTTCTGAGCCACTTCCTCATCGGTCAGGGACTCCCGTCCGTCAAATTGGGCGGGCCGTTCCAAAGCAATAGCCGCTTCATATCTCCAGACGCCCTGGAGATCCGGGTCGCCCCATGCCGTACGGGGATGCGTCCACGTGCCCGCCCCCACCCGTTCGGCAGTCGAATTCCCGGTCGCGCCAGATCCCAACGCAAACGCCGCGATCCCGCTGGCGGCTGCCAGCGTCACTGCCGCCGCGATATACCGGTACTTCATCTCACAGCTCCGTCACTTGTTCACCTGTCCGGTCGCAGGGTCGATGACGCCAAGGTGGCCATACATCGTCTCTTCGACGAACTCCACGCATTTGTATTCCAGGATCTGCTTGTCTTTTTCGACACGCCGATAGAGCGGCATGCTCATCTTCCACGGTCGCGTAAACACTTTGGGGTCTTCAATGGTGACTTCGTACATGAGGTGGTACGGACTCACCGGAGTATAGCGCTCGACGACATGCAGCGCGTCGCTATGGAAATTCCCGGCCCTGTCGAACCAGGTCTGGTCGTTGAAATCGGTCACGTCGACCACCAGCGTATCTCCATCCCAGCGGCCGCGCGAAAAGCCCATCCACGTTGTGCTGGGACTGTCGGCAACTTTATCCATGTAAATGGTGCGCGTTGCTCCCGCAAATTCATATGCGATCAGAATCGTGTTTTTCCCCTGAAGAATCTGAAATGGATAGGGCATATACGTGGCGCGAGGTACACCCGGCATAAAGCACTTGATTTCCGGATCACGCTCCAGCCAGTGTTCGAAGTTCTCCTTTTTTTTCGCGGCCGCCGCCGGTTGGTACGGAATCTCGTTCCCCTCCACCACGCCTTCGCCCGCCGGAACGCCGCCGACCGCGCCGAGCGCACGCACTGGCGGTGCCGGGAGTTCCGTCGGCGTGGCTCTGGCGAGTCCAGGGACACCTGTACGGGGTGGCGCCGGTGTCAGCGCCAAGGCTGGTCGCGCTGCATGGGCCTGAATGTCGTAGTTTGCAGTGTTGAGGGCTTGCCAGATCCCGTTCAGGTCTGGCGTGCCGTCAGCGGTACGTGGAGCTCGATAGGGGTCGGTCTGACTCGCGCTCGGCGCCACTTGCGTGCACTGCGCGGCCACGACTGCGGTGGCAACGGCGGCCACAATCATCGCGCTTCTGAACCCGGTTCGCATGTCGC
>DAIRVG010000048.1:0-20135 GCA_036802945.1 Vicinamibacterales bacterium | reverse complement strand
GCGGTGGCAACGGCGGCCACAATCATCGCGCTTCTGAACCCGGTTCGCATGTCGCCGACTCCTCTTCACGAGACGCACATAACCACGTCCTTACTCGCGGACCCACAGGGTCCGCGCCGCGTGGTGTCCTCGCTCTACTCGACTCGTCGCGTGTCGAAGTTCGAGATTATGGGACGGTTCGTGCCTCGACACAACAGATCTTGCGGCCGCCGCCCGGCACGACTTGATTTACACTCCCCGGCATGACAAGGGCTTCTTTGTTTGTCGGGATCGCCATCGTCGCGGGCGTTGCAGCGCTGTCTGGTTCCGGGATTCTGGCGGGCCAGCAGCCACCAGCGTCGGACAGGTGGATCACCGCCTGGAGCACTTCGCAGAATGAACTCAGCATGAACGCGGTGTCGAACACCACGGTACGCATGATCGCGCGTGTCACCATTTCCGGCGATGCCGTTCGCATTCGGCTGGACAACACCTTCGGCGGCGTCCCGCTTTCGATTGGGAAGGCGTATGTCGGACAGCGGATTCAAGGAGCTGCGCTCGCGCCAGGTTCAAATCGGCAGGTGTCGTTCAACACGTCCGCAAGTGTGATCGTTCCTGCCGGCGGCAGTGTGACGAGCGACCCAATGCGGATGAATGTGCTGGCGCAGCAGGACCTGGCGGTGAGTCTGCACATTCCTGACGCCGGCGTGCGGCCCAGCCAACATGGGGGCGCGCAAGTGACGTCCTATGTCGCGACGAATGGCTCCGGCGATGTGGCGGGCGATGAAACGGCGACACGCTTTACTGGCACGACGTCTTCGACGCTCTGGTTGAAGGCGATCGATGTTTCCTCTTCGTCATCCATCGGATCGATTGTCGCGTTCGGCGATTCAATTACCGACGGTACGTGCTCGACCATTGATGCCCACGACCGGTGGGAAGACGTGCTCGCCGTGCGTTTGGCTCTTGATGCGGCCGGTCGAGGAAGAAAGGAAGCGCACAAGGCCATCGTCAACGAGGGCATCGGAGGCAATACCATCACGCGTGAGAAGACTCAACCGCCGCCCGACAGTCCTCCCGGCCTCGAGCGGCTCGAACGTGACGTTCTGACCCATCATGGTGTCACGCACGTCATTCTGTTCATGGGAACCAACGACATTCGTCGGGAGGTCCCTGCCGGAGACGTCATCGCCGGAATGCAGGACATCGCCAAGCGCGTGAAGGCGCGTGGTCTGAAGATCATCGGCGTCACGATCATCCCGCGGCACAACCGTCCTGCCGTGGAGAACAACACGGGATGGAACGTGGCGAAGACAAAGGCCCGCAACGAAGTGAATCAATGGATCCGCACGAAAGCCTCGTTCGATGCGGTCATTGACTTCGACAAGGTTGTGCAGGATCCGAAGAACGCTGACCTGATATATCCGCCGTTCAACTGCGGGGATGGCATCCATCCCAGCCCGCGCGGTTATTACGAAATGGGAAGTTCGGTGCGGCTCGATCTTTTTCAATGAGAGGCACGAGGCCTCTCCTCCTGTGATCTGGAACACCGCGGCTCACGACGAAAAGGCGGCGGCTCGGCGCGTGGACTATCGCGATGGTGCGGCACCGTTTTGAGTGAGGTTGGGGATGACGAGTCCCCGCTGTGCGACGCGGCGCAGCGCTTCGTCGGACGAAATGAACTGGACAAACCTCGGTCCAGGGACCCATCGTCATTTCACCTGAACGCGCTGCAGATCGGCGAACCAATTGAGGACGACATTCACCTGACCCTGCCCGGACTCGCCATCGGCCTGGGGCGGCAATAGCAGGGTCACGAACTGTTTCCCATCAGGCGCCAAGTCAACAATATTGCCCGGGCCGCTGCCCTGGATGAAGAGCCCGTCGACCGAAAACAGCTCGCTTGGCTTTCCGTTCTCGAAGCTCGCGCCCGTTCCGAGGAGCTCGACCGAGTAGAACGTTGCTCTCGCCATTCGCGCCGGGCGCCCCGCCTCGCGCACAAAGAACAACCGCCTGCCATCCCGAGACCACATGGGATTTTGGCCGCCGTCGGTCGTAACTGGATGGTGGACACCTGTCGGGGGAAAAGGATCGACGTAGATATTGCTGTTGTTCTCATGTCTCCATTCAAATGCGAGCCAACGGCCATCTGGGGAGAGGGTTGGACTGAACACTGCATCGCCCTTGGCTCCTTGAAACACAGTCTTCGGTGTCGGATCTCCATTCATGGATAACGTGACTATTGCTTGGCCGAGCGCAGCGCGCTCGCCACCTAAGACAAGGGTCTTCCCGTCGGGGGAAACAGAATACGGAAAATACGAAGGCGCCCCCGGTTCCGTCAGTCGTTCGGCCAGAGCGCTGCCGTCCGCGCGCTGCCAGAAGAGACCTTCCTGAGCTCCTACGGTGGACCGAAACACCACGCGTCCATCCCGCGTCCACATGGGCAAAAGATTTCCGCCCTCGAGGGTGAGTCTCCGGATCGGTTTCAAGCCGCTGATATCGTGTATCCAAATGACACCGTCAGTCGTGTATAGCGCGACCCGTTTTCCGTCAGGGAGGGAAAATCTGGGACTGTGATAGCGTCCGGCCGGAAGATCTAACGGCGTGACTTTACCGATCAGGTCGATGAGCGCCAGAGATCGTGTTGGAATTGTTTCGCGCGCGGCCACTGGGACGTAGGTCATTGCTCCACTGCCGGAGAAACTGAACTCGGCGGCCCCCGTGGAATATCTACCCAGCCCTTGGGTGCTCACCGCTTCAGCGACGGATGCCGGCTCGCCAATGACTTGAAGCCGTGACAGGTCGAGCGGCCTCGCCCACAGTATCGAAGCGAGTGCGTAAACAATATGACCGGTGGGCGAATAGCGCGCGTCGTAGCCACCGTCAATGAGCACCTTGCGGTCGCCCGATTTCAGCGATTGGACAACGATCTTGGCCTGATCCCAATTCCGTTGGCGGGTGATGTCTGCATCCCGGCCTTCATCTCCTGAGGTGAAGAGAACATGTTCACCATCCGGCAAGATCTGCGGACTACTCGCTAACTCCCCTGCGTTCACACTGATGATGGTCTCTGGATGCCCACCCTCGGCGGAAACCCGCTGGATTCCGTTGGGCCCCTGTCCAATAAGGATCTGATTGTCCGGGCCCCAGCTTGCGCCAAAGGGATTTCTCGTCTCGCAGATCGCGACGGCCGCTCCTCCCGTCACCGCGATTCTCTTGAGCGTCCCACCACCGGACGATGTCCAAAAGGCCACCCACCCGCCATCGGGCGAGAAGAACGGCAATCTGGGATCCTGGTCGGTACCGGCTATCGGATGAAACTCATCGTCGGCCATGTTCCGGAGATAGAGCTGACCATTCGCGACGAGCACGATGCGTGAGCCGTCCGGGGAGATCGCAACGTGACGGCCGGGGCCTTCAGGAAAGCGGACGTCTTCCGGAAGAGTGACGTTGAAACGTGTGACCGGCTCAGACCGTGAGGGCGCCGGCTTGAGTGTCCAGGCTGCATAACCCGTGAGCGCAGCCAGAACAACTACGGCGACTCCAACGAGAAATCTATTCCGCACAACCGAACGTCGTGCCATGGGAGCCGTCACGGTCGGCTCGTGACCAACCCACTCGAGCTCCCGCGACAGGTCGCGCGCGCTCTCCCAGCGATCGTCCGGGTCTTTCGCCAGACAGATCTTGACGATGCGGTCGAGAGCGGACGGCGTTAATGGCTGGAGCGTCGCAATCGACGGCGGCTCGGCGTGCATGATCGCGCCGATCAAGCTCGCCTGGCTCTTGCTCTCGAACGCCTTCTTCCCCGTCACCATCTCGTAGACGACCGCGCCGAACGCAAAGATGTCGGTGCGCGCGTCAGCCTCTTTCCCTTCGAGCTGCTCGGGCGCCATGTATTGAAACGTGCCAAGGATCGTGCCCTGCGCGGTGAGGCCCGGAGGCGTCGTGGGCATGAGGGAGGCGCCACCGGCGATGAGCGACGGCGTGGGCTTGGCCAGGCCGAAGTCGAGCAGCTTCGCGCCGCCGCACTTGGTCAGGATGATGTTGCTCGGCTTGAGATCGCGATGGATGATTCCGTGGCGATGCGCGGCGGCCAGGGCGTCCGCAATTTCGATGCTGTACCTCAGAGCTTGATTCAGAGGCAGCGGCCCCTGTTCGAGCCGCGCGGCGAGCGTTTCGCCTTCCAGATACTCCATCACCAGAAAGTCGACGCCATCCTGGTGGCCAACGTCGTGCAGCGTGCAGATGTGAGGGTGGGTCAGCCCCGCAATCGCCCTGGCTTCGCGGTCGAAGCGGGCGCGGGACCGCGCGGCGGTGGCGAGCGTCGGCGGCAGCACTTTGATCGCCACTGTGCGATCGAGACGCGTATCGGTCCCGCGGTACACCTGGCCCATGCCCCCGGCGCCGAGGAATCGGTCGATGCGGTAAGGTCCGAACTGTCGGCCGACCGCCAGGGTGTCACCGAGGATCGTCGCGGCCGCTTCGAGCATAGGCCGATCGATCAGCACCGGCGTGCTGTCGTGCGCGAGGAGCGATTCGACCTCGCGCCGGAGCTCGTCATCGCCGCCACTGGCCTCGGCCAGAAAAGCGCCGCGCGCAGCCGGCTCTCGCTCGAGAGCCGACTCATACATGCGAGCGACACGTTGCCAGCGCTCGGGATCCATGTCAGCCTTCTCCGCGTTCAGGCGGAGTCCACGCGCATGCGCGCGAACAATCCAGCGGCTGATCGACCGCTGTTCGGCCACCGATTCAGAATCCTACAGCAACCTCAGGTATGCAAGGATGTCAGCGAGGTCCTGGTCGGAAGCCGGGAGCTTGCGCAGAATGAAGAACTGTTTGTAATGTGCCATCACGTCTTCGAGCGTCTTCGCCGAGTTGTCGTGGAAGTACGGCGCGGTGTTCTTCACGTTCCAGAGCGATCTGGTTGTGAACTTGCCGAGATCCTGGCGGTTGCAGGTGATCAACATTCGACCGGGATCGGCAAAGGCTGTGAACACGGCATGCGTGCCATCTGCATTTATGACGTGCCATTTCACGAACGGATTGATCCGCTGGTCGGGAACGAGCTCTCCAGTACGGATGTTGTTGAATCGTTTGCCGGGGCCATTCAGCGAAATGGCAGATGTCGTATTCAACATGGCACCGCTATGGCACCTGCCGCACAATCCATTGGGCAAGTAGTGCGAGCGCCCGCGGATCTCTTCCGGTGTGTTCCCGGGCGGCAGCTCCGGAGCTGGGCCGCCCCTGGCGAACTCGCGCAGGATGCCGGACGAGAAGAACGGGTCGGTCAGCTGATGCTGCGCAATCCGCTGCAGATCTGCTGCTTGGGGTTTCACCGTGGACGCGAAGTGATCGTGGATTGCGTTGAGGGCCTGTTGCTCCAGGTCGGGCGCACGTCCGTCGGACATCAGCATCGGGTCGAGCGCCGGAGTGTTCAGGAGCTCGGGGATGCCCCGATTCACCACGACGCTCTTCGCGTCCGGATCGTCTTCTAGCCAGATGTTCGGGCACGTGAGCGGTATCTCGACCCGGATCGTGGCATGTGTGAGGAGCCGCGTAAACCGATCGCCTACCCCGTCGTCGCTGTCGACAGGCCGGAACAACGGATCCTTCGGATCGGCTGCGTACCGCTTCTGAGCACTCGCCGGGGTCGTGGAGAACCCATCCTCCTCCCGGTGGCAGGTGGCACACGTGCGGCCGTTGCCGCCGAACGTCTCCTTTTCGAACAGGCGCGCCCCGTCGAGGACCCGGGTGCCATTTACGACGCTCGCCACGCCGCTCCTGTCCAGTGGCGGGAGCAACGGTTCGGAGGTGGACGATGTTGACATCGGGGCGCCGCCTGCCACGGCGAATCCGAGTGCGATGAACGCCGACGCCATCCTTGGTCGGAGACGAAAGTTGCCGCGGTGGGACATAGACACCTCCTTACTCGCTTGGGTAAGCGGATAAAAGGAGCAAGAACTACAATCGCCGAGGGCGGTTTCTGGAGGTGTCGTGGGACCGACAAACTCGGCCGAAATCACGACTCTGCTAAAGGCGTGGGGGCAAGGCGACGCGGCCGCGCTGGACCGCCTCACGCCCCTTCTCTACGACGAGCTTCGACACCAGGCTCGCGGCTACATGCGCCACGAGCGTCCTGGGCATACGCTGCAGACCACCGCGCTGGTCAACGAAGCGTATCTGCGACTGGTGGACGTCAAGGGTGTCGATTGGCAGGACCGCGTGCATTTCCTGGCGGTAGCGGCCCGCATCATGCGTCGGATTCTGGTCGATGCCGCGCGGGCGCGCGCGTCAGTGAAGCGTGGCGGCGAGATGGAGCGTGTCGATCATTCGACGGCCGTCGACTTCGACCAATTGCCAGCAGGCCATACCGACCGCGCAGCGGAACTGGTCGCTCTGGACGTCGCCCTGAGCAGCTTGAGTCAGATGGATCCGCGACGAGGGCAGGTCATCGAGCTGCGTTTCTTCGGAGGACTGACGGTTGAGGAAACCGCTGAGGTCCTGAACATTTCGCCTCAGAGCGTCATGCGCGACTGGAAGCTCGCGAGAGCCTGGCTCGCGCGCGAGCTGCGCCGCTGACGTCCAGAGTTCGTCAACACTTTTTACGTCCTCACCACCCGCTCGATCCGCACAACAACTGAGATAGAGACACGTATTGAGTACGCCGCGAGCGTCGACACGGAGTCGGCGTGCATCCGAAGAACGCTGACCTGATATATCCGCCGTTCAACTGCGGGGATGGCATCCATCCCAGCCCGCGCGGTTATTACGAAATGGGAAGTTCGGTGCGGCTCGATCTCTTTTTCAATGAGAGAGGCATGAGACCTCTCCTGCTGCGGCCGCATTCGGGCTTCAGACGTGACTGGGCCGCTGCCCGGTGATTCCCCAAATCAACTGTGCGAGCGGGTCGGGGTCGGCGGCGCGGAAGTCCACCCATGTCATGCCCCGGAGAAACAACGGCAGCTCCGGCTCTCCACCGGCGCCGGGGAGCATCACCGGTATGACGGGGCAGCCGCGCTTGTTGAACTCCCGCAGAAAACCATCGAGCTCCTGGCGTTGCCAAGGCCCGATCCCCTCGTGGCTCACAAACACGGCCGCCGCACGGATGTTGGCGATCTGCTCTTCCAGGACGCGCTGCCAGGGCGTCCCCGGCCGCAGTTCCCACTGATCGAGCCACGGCAAAACACCGCGACCCATGAGCCTGCGCCCGATCTCCATGACCGCTGGCTTGTCCCCAACGTTGTGACAGAGAAACACGTCGAACGCTCCGGCCGCCCTCTTGCGTTCGACCTCCCGCTGAGCGTCTCTCGCGTGGTTCTCAGCTGGAACACCCATGGGTGTGGGTGGTTCGATGCGCTCCTGGCCGTGCCGGCCTGAAACTGTCGGCGCGACCTCTCGACGCGGCCGCTCATCGACGGCACGTCGTGTAGTCTGCTGTTGACGAATCAGCAGCGTCGCCTGCCCTGGGCGGGGGGAAGGTCCGGAGGACGCGGGGAGGGCGGAGGGATTCCGAATCGCAGTCGCGAATGCCTCCTCGATTGATTGCCCTGATACCAAGCCCGTGTAGAAGGCGCGCGCGAAATCCGCGGGTTCCCGCGAACCGCCCACCGCGTCCGGCGCACACACGACCGACGCCGCAAGTTGCACGACCGTATCACGAAGGACGGCAAGCTCCGTTGATGGTCCGCCGACCCCTTGGAGGACGACGAGCTCGAGGTCCGGGATCCGGGCGCACAGCTTCGCAAAATTCTGTGCGTTGAGGTCCCGGGCGCGCGCGTCGCTCCCCTCCATCGTTACCGTCCCGTATCGAGCCGCCGGTCTCGATGTGCCGTGCGCCACCACATGAACGACGTTGAACGAATCGCGCTCGAGCAGCTCCTCGAGGGCGGTCGCTGTCGCAGGCTTCAAGCGCACGATCTCTACGCCGCCACCTTCAACCGGCGCGCGCAGGGCTGATTCGAGCGAGGTCCAGACGGCCGCGGCGACGGAAGACCACGACGCGTCGATTGGTTCGGGGACGATCGCAAGGATCCTGATGGGTGGTTCCATCACATGACACGTCCGCCGGCTACGGCGCGACCCGTGTCCCGCACTTCGAGCAGAACACGCCAGCGGTCGGCGACCCGCAATTGGTGCAGAACTTTCGCGGTGGCTCGGACGCGCGTCCACTGGTTGGATCGGCGAGGAGTTTTTCGTAGGACGTGGAATCAACCCATCGCAGCAGCTCGCTGGCGCGCATGACCGTCCACGGGTGTGACTGTCCCATCCCGCTGAGGATTTTTGCCACCCAATCGAGCTTGTCGCTGTCGAATCCTTCGAACTCGCGCGCCTGCGCGAGGAAGTCCTCGGTATTTACTTTGTCGAAGAACTTCAACGGGAGCCCCGCCAGCTTGATCATGGCTGTTGTCGCGACGTTAATGTCCTGGCACGCCAGCAGTCCAGCTCGATCGGCCGTCAGCTCGGACATGCGCTGCCATCGGATGAGCGCCACCTCCAAGGGAAACGACAGGAGCGACCCGATCCCGAATGTGGCGACGCCGACCACTTCGGCAAGCACCGGGAGCAGCATGGCGATCTGGTAGTAGAGAACATGACCACTCTTGATGTGCCCGAGCTCGTGGCCGACAACGAATCGCAGCTCTTCCTCCGTCATCGAATCGATCAGGCCCGCATTGAACACGAGGAGCGGTTGCTCGACGCCGGCGGTGAACGCGTTGAGTCCGCCAGGTTGGATGTAGACCGTCGGCCGCTTCGGCACATCGAGGATTTCGCAGCCCTCCTGGACGGCTCTGTATAGCTGTGGAAAGCAGTCCTGGCTCGCGCGGAGGTAACTGCCCATCAGCTGGACTCGAAGCAGCCGATCCAACCCGAACTCATTGCACTTGCGGATAACTGTTTCGAGGCCCGACGTGCTTTGAAGGACGTCGAGCGTCTTCGCGTCAGAAGGATGCTCGTAGGACTGCGGACGAAGGCCGCGCAGACGGGCGTAATCCATGGTCCCGGGACCTACCACATCTTGCCGGTACCATTCGCCACCTGGTACGCGTCGATAGCCGACCAGATGGCAAGCGCGAGCCAGAGCGCACCGGCCGTGGCGGCACCCAGAATGACGGCCCCAACCAGCATGATTGCGCCTTTCTTGACGTCGCCGTTGTAGAACTGGCCAACGCCGACGATGACCGCAGACAGAATAGCCGCGAGCACGGGATTCTTGCCCGTCGGGCGGGGGCGATCGATTGCCTGCGCGTGTTGGGCCGGTCCTCTCATCGTGCCCGGGTCCGGCGCTATCGGCGGCACGGGCGCAGCGCCCGTCGGCGCGCCGCACGAATGGCAGAACTTCGCGGTTGCCTCATTGTTTGCCCCGCACGCACTACAGAACATGGCTGCCCTCCCGGAAGGATTCTAGAATCTTACTGGCGCCGTGAAAACGCCTTTAGTCTAGTGCGATCGCCTTTTGTCCAACGTGATGTTTGTCTGCGTCCTACCGGGGAACGGGGGATCGGGGATCGGGGCGTGGACAATCGCGGCGTGCGGCACCGTTTAGGGTGAGGTTGGAGATGACGAGTCGCACACGCGTCCGATGCGTCTGGGCGGGCGATGATCCGCTGATGCAGGCCTACCACGATGAGGAATGGGGCGTTCCTCAGCGCGACCCCCGCGCCCTCTGGGAGATGTTGATGCTGGAGGGGTTTCAGGCCGGTCTCTCCTGGGCCATCGTGCTTCGAAAACGGGAGACATTTCGCGAGGCGTTTGCGGGCTTCGATCCAAACACGGTCGCTCGATTTACCAAGCGCGACGTCGACCGCCTCATGGCCAATCCAGGGATTATCCGCGCCCGCGCCAAGATCGAGGCCACCATCGCCGGGGCCCGCATCTTCTGCGAGATGCGCGATCACGGCGACGATTTCGCCGACTTCTGCTGGTCGTTCAGCGATGGAAACATCGTCGCGGGTAGCGGACGATCGTTTCCGACGCAGACTGCTCTCTCCGAAACGATATCGAAGGAACTGAAGCGCCGCGGCTTCAAATTCGTTGGCCCTACCATCGTTTACGCCTGGATGCAGGCTGTCGGTATTGTCAACGACCATTCAATCAACTGTTTCCGGCGCAATGAGGTTGGGCGTGAGCCCGCTGTGCGGCGCAGCGCACGGCGTCGTCGAACGAAATGAACTGGACAATGGTCGAAGACGTCGGGCAGTCAGGAGGCCGCGTGGACGAGCAAGCGCTGTTTGCAGGGTTCTGGGAAAAAGAGTCGAAAACAACGAGCAAGGTGCTGGCGCGCATTCCGGAGGGCTCCGACTATCGCCCCGATCCGAAGTCGCGCACCGCGCGTGAGATCGCATGGCAGATCTTCTGTGAAGAGAAGATGATCATCGAAGCGCTCGAGACCGGCACGGTCGAGTGGGCGCCGACGCCGCCGCCCGCAACGATGAAGGACGTCTGCGACGCGTATGACAGACAGAGCGCGGAGATCGTCCGGCGTTGGGCGTCACTGCCAGCCGCGAAGTGGAACGGCGCGTTGGAGTTCTTCGGTCGTCAACGCCCCGCATCGCCGATGGCATGGAGCTTTCTGTTCGACATCGTGCACCACCGCGGCCAGATCACGACCTATCTGCGCCCGATGGGATCGACCGTGCCGCAGGTGTACGGCCCGAGCGCGGACGAACCCTAAGGCGATTCGACGTGAGAACTGCACTCAATCTTCGTAGCCGGCTTTGTACACAGATTCTGACCGCCGCGTGTCGGCCTGATGATTTGAGCCCTGCGTGCGCTGGAAGTAGAGCCCGGCTATTCCGGCGACGAGTCCGGCCATCGCCAGGTAGGGGTTGAACAGAAACAGCAGCGGAAACACAACTAAAAGAAGCAGAAACATTGATGCCTCCCAGGGACGCCGAACGCGCTTCTCAAGTTATCGGCTGTTGCAAAGGAGGGAATACCATGGCGTATTCCAAGCAGCGCCAGCATGTGCCTTTCGATGGAGTCGCGGCCAATCGTCGGCGGCGGACCATATGCTGTGAGCACCTGTGAATCCCGATGATGGCGTGGCCGCCGCGCGCCGCAAAAACCGGCACATTCGACGTCATTCGTCCTGCCGACGCCATCGGTGCTGTTTTTGTTCCTGCCGGAGTCACGCTCGTAGTGGGGCGGAGCCGAAGCTAAGAGCGGCGAGTCATTTCAACAGCGCGGTCCAGTTGAGGTCGATGGTGATCTGCGAAGCGATGGCGCGCCGCGTGACCTTGGCATTCAGCGAGCTCAGTGGCTATAGTGGCGGGGCTCATGTCTTCCCAGGCGGCGGCATCCATACAGAAGCACGGGGCGGCGGCGGACTTCGCCTGGAGCCTGCTCCGGGCGGCGGGCGCCCTGGCCGACAGGCTCGAGCGGGAGGGCTGTGCCCGGGTGTTCCGGGAGGACGAGGCCCAAGGCCTGCGACTCCTGTCTGCCGACGGCCCCGACGCCGTGCTGGCCTGGTGTCCGGGAAGCGGGTGGGAGTCCCGACTGCCACCAGACGATGCGCGATCCGAACTACTGAATCTATATCTGCCTATCTGCAGCGCAACGTCCGTGCGTCCACTGACGGTCGGCCATCTCGGCCAGAGCCTCGACGGATTCATCGCGACGCCGTCGGGCGATTCGCAGTTCGTCACCGGCGGCGACAACCTCGTGCACGTGCACCGTATGCGTGCCCTGTGTGACGCGGTCATCGTCGGCGCCGGTACCGTAGCCGCCGATGACCCCCAGCTCACAACGCGCCATGTCTCCGGACCGAACCCGCTCCGGGTCGTGATCGATTCAGGACGGCGGCTGATGCCGACCTTCCGTGTCTTCGCCGATCGGACGGTCCCGACGCTGTACATCTGCGCGCGATCGCGGGTGTCGCCGGGCGAGACCCACATGGAGGGTGCCGTCATCGTCGGCATCGACGACGGCGCACCAGGTGACGAGGCCGCGCAGGTGCTGCGGCTGTTGCGCGCGCGTGGCTGCGCGCGGGTATTCGTGGAGGGCGGCGGGGTCACGGTGTCGACGTTTCTCCAGGCCAATCTCCTCGATCGACTGCAGATCACGATCGCGCCGGTCCTCATTGGCGACGGCCGCCCCGCGATCCGGCTCATGGCGCAGGACCGCCTTCGCGATTGCCGCCGGCCCGGCTACCGTGTGTTTCGCATGGGCGGCGATGTGCTGTTCGATTGCGAGCTGAACGTCCCGGCCGATCCGGTCGAAGGCTCCGCTCCGGGGGGCGTAAATCGGATCATTTGAGCAAACGCTAGACTAGTGAAGCATGCGCAGACTGGCTCTCGCGCTACTGATCGTCGCCTCGACCGCTCTGGTGTGGCCCCTGGCCCACAGGGCTGCCTCCCTCCCCAAAGCCCCCCGGACGTTTCGCGTCGCCACGTTCAACATTCACAAGGGCGCGGATCGGCGGGGCCACTACGACCTCGAGCAGACGATTGAGGCGATTAGACGCCTCGACGCCGACGTGGTAGGCGTGCAGGAGGCCATGCAAAATCACCCGGATTTCAACTGTGACGATCAACCGGCCCTGATCGCGGAGGGGCTGCGGCGGCGTACCGGTCGCCCGTGGACGCAGGTGTTCGTGAAGGCGTGGATCACGGATCACAGGCAATGCCTGATAGACGGCCGGGGGAAAGACGTCGAAACGGAAGGCGTCGCAATCTTTGCTCGAGAGCGTATCGTCGCGTCGAGCTCCATTCGTCTGTCTGAGGGACGGGTCGGGCTTGCAGTGCGCGTCGCATCGATGCCTGACGTCCCGGTCATCGTGACGCATCTGTCAGCGAACCAGGAGAACCAGCCCGATCGTGAGCGCGAGATCGCAACGCTGCTGCCGTGGGCCGCGCGGCAGGGGCCGGGGCTCCTGATCGGCGACCTCAATGCCAGGCCGGAGGCAAGTGAACTGGGCGCGGTGATGGCGCGCTATCGGGACGCGTGGGCGGACGCCGCCGCACATGGACGCGCCGGTGGCGTCGCATCGGGATCGACGCGGCCGGGTCGCCGCGTGTCACGCATCGACTACGTCTTCTATGCGCCGGCGGTCGACCTGACGCTCGACTCGGTGGAGATCGTCGACACCTCGACGCTGCCCGGACTCGGCGAGGTGTCGGATCATCATCCCGTCGTGGCCACGTTTCGCCGCAATCCTCCCGCGCATTCCGCCGGAGCCGTCGACAGACGGTGACGTCGTAGCCGATCCGTCGGCGCGGCAGACATTGCTTACTCGCTCGGCAGCCACGCGGCAAGGTCATCGTGGCCGACAACCAGCCGCGAGCGGCCGGCCCCGACATGCGCCAGCCGGCGCGCACGCCAGCGCGCGATCGTCGGGGCACGGTCGCGCACCATTTCAGTCGCCGCACCCGCCCAGCCTTCGATAAGCATCCGCTGCAAAGCAGCCGCTGCCGGCCCAAGCGTCCAGTCGCTCGGCTCGAGCCGGACGCGGTATCCGGCCTCCGCAAAACACCGTTCCGCGCACGCGACGGCATCAGGGCCGGCCGCAAGGCCACCCAGTCCTTTGTCCGTCTTCTGGTGCCGGTTCATCAGATCTCGCACCATGTCGTCCTCGGGTTCCACCGGAACGCACGACGAGCGGCCGTTGTAGGTCAGGGTGAAGAGCGCCGAGGCGCCCGCGTCGCGACAATGTGTTGCGAGCGCGCGCAGCCACTGCGCCGACACGAGGTCGAGCAGCGCGGAGGCCGTCACGAGATGACGTCCGGCGAAGATCTCGCGATCGTCCATGGCGCCAAGATCCATCTGCCGCGTCTCGACATCGCACTCGAGGTCGGCGCCGCGAATGATGCACCGCTCGGCTCCGGTCCGCACGTTGTATCCCCGCGCGGCGCCCCACGACGACATCCGCTCGCGCAGATCCGCCAGCAGCGCGGCGTCCCGGTCGACGGCCAGCCATCGCTGACGGCCCGGAAGGCGATCCATCAGATAGCGGATATTGGATCCGGTGCCGGTGGCCAGGTCGAGCACGCAGACCGGCTCGCTGGCGGGCACCGCTCCCGCAATCGTGCGCGTCAGCACTCCTGACCGTGCCGCGGTGTCCGCCGGTTCGCGCAGGCCGAGCCAGTGCGAAAGGGATTCAGCCATGAGTAGCGAGCGAGTGGAGCGCGGCCGCCATGCGTCTGGACGTTTCCTCCCAGGTTGGCAGCTGGTCTCGCATACGGCGCGCGCCCTCAGCAAGGCGCGCGCGAAGGCCGGCGTCGCTCAGCACACATGATAGAGCCGCGACGAGCGCCGGCGTGTCTCCCACTGGCACCAACAGGCCCGCCCCATCACCCACCAGTTCGGGAATCGCACCAGTCATCGTGGCAACCACCGGGAGTCCGTGAGCCAATGCTTCGGCAACGGCCATTCCGTACGTCTCCTGCCGAGTGGCGAGCACGAAGACATCCGCGCTGTGGTAGCACGCCTCCAGCGCCGGCCCCTCGAGATCGCCGGCGAGCGAGACGCGATCCTCCAGCCCGAGCTTCGCGATTGTCGTGCGCACGCGATCGGTTGTCTCCGGGTTGCGCGTGAGACTCCCGGCGCAGGTCAGGCGCCACTCGCGATACGGAACCGCTGAGAGCGCCGCAAGCAGCCTCTCATGCCCTTTTCCAGGATTGAGGGTCGCCACCGAGAGAAGCTCGAGTTGCTGTCCGAGGGAGCCGCGCGCAAGTGGCGCGCGATCAGTGCCAGGCTCCACGACGACAACCCGGTCGGGAGTCAGCTCGTACCTGGCAATGAGCGGCAGGGCGGCTCTTCCGGTGACGATGACCAGCGCGGCGACGCGGAGCGCGCGGCGCTCCCCCTCCTCGAAGCGCGCAGCGGTGTCACGGTCGAGGCCATACGCGGCGGCGAGCGGAAGATGGACGAGCGCGACGATCCGAAGGCGCGACGCTTCGTGTCTGAGGAGATCCGGCATGGCGCCGAGCGCCAGGCTATCGATGATCGCGATGGTCCCCGCCCGAACGGCGGCGAGCGAGTCAGCGGCCTGCTTCAGCGCTGCTGGCGTCGGGTACGGAAAGCTCGCATCGAGCTCCAGGACGTCCACCGCCGAACCCAGCCGGCGAAGACCTTCCACGATGCGCCGATCGTAGAGGTAGCCGCCCGTGCGCTCGCCAAGATGCCCGGGCACCACGAGCACGATCGACCGCATCCTTATGATGGCCCGCTCACTCGGCCCTCGAACGATGCCGAGGCGATGTGCGACTCGTGCAGCGTCACGCGTATCTGCTCGATGGCGCCGGCCCCGGGGCCCAGATCGCCGCGTCCAATCGCCGCGACGAGACCATCGAACACGACGCGGGCCAGAAACTCCGTGGTCGTATTGCGCCCCGCGAACGCCGGAAGCTCGTCGAGGTTGCGATAGTTCAGATCCGTCAGCACCACGCGCAGCGCCTCGGCCGCGCGCCCGATGTCGGCCACGATGCCGTCGGCATCAAGGTCCGAGCGCTTGAGCTCGACGTCCACCACGTACGTAGCGCCGTGAAGGCGCTGGGCGGGCCCGAACACCTGGCCCGTGAGGCTGTGCGCAATCAGGACGTGGTCGCGCACCGTCACGCTGTACATCAAGGATCTCCTTCTACGAATATCTGATCCGGTGGCAGAGCGCATCGCCGGGGGATCGTGCGAGCGTGGCCATCACGTCCGGGAGCGTCTCGAACTCGTTTTCGCCCGTGATGAGCACATCGAGCGCTGGATCATCCAGGAGCGTCAACGCGAGCTGCATCCGCCGGGGGGTGTCCCATCGAGGCCGTTGCGACGGGGCCACGCGTCCAACCTGGGAGGAGGCGATCGTCAGGCGCCTGGCGTGAAACGCGCCGCCAAGCGACAACGGCACGGTCTGGTCGCCAAACCAGCTCAGCTCCACAATCGTCGCCTCGTCGGCCGCCATCTGCAGCGCGAGCTCCAGGCCCGCCGGGGCGCCGCTCGCGTGAATGACGAGGTCGGCTTCGCGAGCGGCCGCCGCCGGCGCCGCGAATCGCACACCCAGAGCACTGGCCACCGCCTCGCGCCGGGGATTGATGTCCACCAGCTCGACATCGCATCCTGCGATCCGTGACGCGAGCCAGGCGGCCAGGCAACCCACTGTGCCGGCGCCGATCACCGCGATACGATCGCCAACATGCGGCCTGGCGTCCCACACGCCGTTGAGCGCCGTCTCGAGATTCGCCGCCAACACCGCGCGGGAGGGTGGGATCCCGTCCGGAAGGACATGCACCGCCTCGGCGGGGACGATGAAACGGGTTTGATGAGGATGGAGCACGAACACCGTACGGTCGATCAGCTCGTGTGGGCCACGCACGACACGGCCGACGTTCGAGTACCCATACTTCACGGGTGCCGGAAACTCGCCTGTCTGAAAAGGCGCACGCATGCGGCCCCATTCGCTCGGCGGGACGCGGCCGTCGAACACGAGCGCCTCGGTCCCGCGGCTGATGCCACTGAACAGCGCATGCACCAGAACCTCACCATCGCACGGCGTCCCCAACACTTCAGCGCGGATCTCGCCGCGGCCGGGCGCCGTCACCCAGAACGCTCTGGCCTCATCCTGCATGTGTGTGCATTCTGATGCGGTACACACGCCGATACAATCTCGCCCCCGCCATCGGGTTCGGGCTCGTGAGCACGGGCTCCCTCGCGTTGCTCGCCGGCGCGCGGATCGAGGCTGGCGCCACTTACCCGCTGAAAGCCGCGGCGGTCTTTGCAGTGATGATGGTGGCGGTCACCGCGGTCGCCGGCGAGCAGCATCCATACTCGCGGTTCGGGCCCGCCAATTACGTCACGATGATCCGGGCGATGCTGGTCGCGCTGGTGGCCGCACTGATCGGCCATCCTGCGACGCCGGAGATGCTCTGGTGCGTGATCGGTCTGACGGCGCTGATGGCCGCATTCGACGGTCTCGATGGTTGGCTCGCGCGCCGCAGCCGCATGGCGAGCGAGTTTGGCGCGCGGTTCGACATGGAAACCGACGCCGGCCTCATCCTGGTCCTGTCGATCCTCGTCTGGCAGCATGAGAAGGCCGGTGCCTGGGTCCTGCTCTGCGGACTGATGCGGTACGGGTTTGTCGCGGCCGGATGGCGGCTGTCGTGGCTCGCGCAGCCGCTGCCATCGACCCGGCGCGGCAAGACGGTCGCCGTCGGACAGCTGTTCGGGCTTGGCGTGGCCCTCGCGCCGATCGTTCCGGCACCGCTCAGCGCCATCGCGGCCGCCCTCGCACTGACCGCGCTCGCGTGGTCATTTGCGATTGACATCAAGTGGCTGTCGCGCCAATACCGGACGACGTAGGAGCAGTCATGTCTGTTCTGGCAAGAGTTGGAACGCACGCCGGAGCGCTGCGAGTGCTATCCGTGGTAATGGGTGTGTTCCTGATCTCCATGGGTCTCGACAAGATCGACTGGTTCATGGACTCCACCATCCTGACCCGAAGGTTTCAGCAGTGGCATGGGACGGTGCGGCCCCTCGCCCGGTGGTATCTCGATACGATCGCCATCCCTGGCGCTCCCGTGTTCGCGCGCGTGGTGCCGATTGCCGAGCTCGCCGCCGGGACGGCGTTGATCCTGGGAATACGCGTGCGTTTGGCTGCGGCGCTGGCGCTGCTGATGGTGATCAACTTCCACGTCGCGAGTGACGACATCTTCCGATACAGCTATTTGATGAACGCCTACGGGCCGCCGGTGCTGGGCAGCCTGCTGACGCTGGCAATCGGCGGTGTGCGGCTGCCCTTTAGCGTGTGGAAGTAAATCTCGCCCGCCGGATCGTCCGGCGCGTCGAACGCGTCGAGCAGCTTCGGCACGAGTGCATGCATGGCGCCAATCGACGGGCGCCGCGGCTCCAGGCCAGGCCGGAATCCATTCTTCAGCAGCCCGTCAAGCATGGGGCGGCGGCCTCCAATCACGTGCACGGGCACACGCCACGGCGCATCCTTGCCGCTCACGACAGCAGGCGGCTGATGGTCGCCGATCACGATCATCACGAGATCGTCCTTCTGCTCGCGAAGGTACCCAGCAAGAGATGCGTACTCGTAGGCCATGGCCCGGACGTAACTCGGCCCCAGGTTGGTCAGATCGGGGCGGACCGCCATCGCACGCTCGAGGTCGGCCTTGCCGTAGGCGTCCTTCGCCAGCACGCGCGACCAGTTCGGCTTGTAGGGTGCCACGGGACCAAACGGCGCGTGCGACGTGCTCGTCGGAAAGACAACCAAGAGCGGTGCGCGCGACGGGCGACGGCGCTCGACCGCATCGAGCTTGGCCAGCGCATACTGGTCCGGGATGCTCCACCACCCGAACTGCGGACCTTCATATTCCAGGAGATCGCGGCCGTAGATTGCGTCGAAGCCGTAGAAAGCACCTTCCGGCCAGGCCTGCCGCATGCCTGGCATCAGCGCCACCGTCCGGTAGCCGCGCCGCGAGAAGTTCCTGACGATCGTGTCTCGCCTCGACGCCATCAACGAGGTGTACGCATACTGGTCGCGTACCTCGACGCCCGACATCAGGCTCAGATGCGCCAGCCACGAGCCGCCGCCGAACGTCGGAGACTCCACGTAGGCCGAGACGACCTGACGCCCAGTCTCGCGAATGGCGGCTTCGAAGTCCGCCCGGCTCTCGGCAAGCCCTGCGGAGATCGCCGGCGTCTCGTACGTCACCGCCCCGTACGACTCGACGAAGATGAGCAGCACGTCGGCGCCTCCGAGGCCCCGAAGGCCGGTGTCGAGAGCCGGGCTCGGACCGAGCCGCGGCGCCGCAACGCCCGGTCCGACCATGGCCAGCACGAAGCGGATCTGTCGAACGTAGGCCAGCGTCGCAGGATCAGCAAACGCGACAGTGGTCGTGACTCTGGGCGAGAGTTGCTGGCCCGCGAACACGATGAGGGCGGTCCCTGCCAATGCGCCGAGCACGAGCCTGGATCCTCGGCGCTCCACGGCCGCCGCCACCCGGCCGAACGCCAGTCGCGCCAGCAGGTACGCCAGAACCACGACCAGCACGCCAACTCCAGCAAGGGTTGCGATCAGCCACCACGGCGTCGCGTGAGCGAGCATCGCGGCGACGTTGCCCACATGTTGAAAGTCCCAGTACAGATTGAAGTCCCGCCCGTAGAGCCCGGGGGCGGTCACGTCGAGGTAGTGTCCCGCGACCAGCACGATCCAGATCGCCGGGAGGACGAGTCCGGCCAGCCGCCTCGCCAACCGGTGGGCGACGGCCAGGAGCAGGACGCACAGAACGAGCTCGGACGAGAGCGCGTACCCCCAGTGGATCCTGGGAGTCGGCCACACATTCTCGAACGTGAGCGACGCGTTGAGGAAAACGAGTGAGACGGCCAGCGCAGGCCATACGAGCCAGTTGGTGAAGCGCTGCCCTGTCACGCGCTATACCGACGAGAGCAGGTGCCCCAGCTTCTCTTTCTTGGTCCTCAGGTATCCCGACGTCGAGGCGGTCGGCGGGATCTCGATGGGCAGCCGCTCACTCACGGACAGGCCATGGCCCGTCACGCCGGCCAGCTTCTTGGGATTGTTGCTCAGCAGGCGCGTCGTTTTCACGCCGAGGTGACGGAGAATCTGGAGTCCGGCCCGATAGTCGCGCAAGTCAGCAGAAAAGCCAAGCCGCTCGTTGGCCTGGACCGTGTCGGCGCCCTGCTCCTGGAGCGCATAGGCGCGGATTTTGTTCACCAGCCCGATGCCGCGTCCTTCCTGGTCGAGATAGAGCAGCACACCACGGCCTTCCTCGACGATCCGCTCCATTGAGGAGCGCAGTTGCTGGCCGCAATCGCAGCGCGCGGATTGAAACAGATCGCCGGTCAGGCACGAGGAATGGACGCGGGTGAGCACCTTCTCACCGTCGCCAATCTCTCCGCGGACCAGGGCGACATGCGTTTCGCCGGAGAAGGCGTTCTTGAACACGTGAATGTCGAACTCGCCGTAGTCGGTCGGGAGCTTCGCCGAAGCCACGCAGCGGACCGGCGGCCGACGGAGTAGGGCATTGGCGAACGTCAACCCGCTGCGAACCCAGGGAATCATGGGGACACCTGCTTCTGATCGGAGGGACGGGCCATCGTAGGTGGGGGACGAAAAAGTTGTCAAGCAGAGCTTCCTGGTGATTCTCCTTTTCAGCTCCGATCGATCCGGCACGCCGACGCAGAATCTTCCAAAGACCAGAGCCATCACT
>DAIRVG010000047.1:19688-36560 GCA_036802945.1 Vicinamibacterales bacterium | reverse complement strand
ATTCCGCGTATGCGCCCTTCTTCCGCGAGATCCGGCAGCGGCTCGGTCCGATCGATCTCGCGCTGCTCCCGATCGGCGCCTACGAACCGCGCTGGTTCATGCAGGCCGTACACATGAATCCGGCGGAGGCGGTGCAGGCACACTTGGATCTCGAGGCGCCCCCGAGCGTCGGCATGCATTTCGGCACGTTCCCTATGACAATCGAGGGGATCGACGAACCGCTGCGCGCGCTCGAGGAGGCATGCCGCGCCAAGGACATCCCGCCATCACAGTTTCGGACGCTCGGTTTCGGAGACTCGCTGCGCCTGGGGTAGTGGACGTGTCGTAGAGGCGGACCCTCCCGCCTCCGCCGAGGCTTCGGCGGGGCAAGCAGGTCCGCCTTTTCTTTCGCACGAGGGTACGAGCGAGCAGCGCTTTCCCGGCGTGCGGAGTTCGGCGGTGGATGGACGACAGGACTGCCCGTTCAACCTAGGCGGACCTAAAGGTCCGCCTCTACGACTGAAATCTTATCGACACTCAGGTGCACGATGCGGATGTGTCATCCGAGCCCGCTGCTCGCGCGATCAGAAACAACCCTGTCCCGACGACGACGGCTCCGACGGCTCGCGCAAAGGCTGAGGCACGACTATCACGATGCCTCAGGTTGCAGCTTCATGGCGTGGAGTCCAGCAAAGTCAAAGGCGGGAGCCCGAAGAACGGAAGAATAAAATGACCTGATGCGTCCACTCTGCTGGACCTGCGGAACTCAATTCGCCGAATCAGAGACACCGCCCGCCCGCTGCCCGATCTGTGACGAGACGCGGCAGTTCATCCCGCCGGGCGGCCAGCGCTGGACGACACTCGAAGACCTTCAGTCCACGCATCGCAACTGTTTCCAGCGCCTCGAACCGCGCTTGCTCGGCATCGGCATGACGCCCGAGTTCGCGATCGGTCAGCGCGCACTGCTTGTCGAGTCGGCCGATGGCAACATCCTGTGGGACTGCGTCAGCCTCATCGACCAGGCGACGGTCGATCTCCTCAACGGTCTTGGCGGCGTCGCCGCGATCGCCATCTCGCACCCGCACTACTACACGAGCATGGTCGACTGGAGCCACGCGTTCGGCAAGATACCGATCTATCTGCACGCAGCGGATCGCGAGTGGGTGCAGCGGCCCGATCCTGTCATCCAGTTCTGGAGCGGCCCGACACATCCACTCAGCCGAGACCTTACGCTCATCCAATGCGGCGGCCATTTCGCCGGGGGGACCGTGCTGCATTGGACGGTGGGAGCGGAAGGACGCGGAGCGCTGCTGACTGGCGACATCCTCCAGGTGACGATGGATCGGATGTTTGTCAGCTTCATGCGCAGCTTTCCGAATTTGATCCCGCTGTCGCGGGCGGCGGTCGAGTCAATCGTCGCGGCCGTGGCGCCATTCCGCTACGACCGGATCTATGGCGCCTGGTGGGATCGCAATATCGAATCGGACGCGCCCGCTGCCGTCGCGCGGTCGCTCGAACGCTATGTGGCCGCGATCGAGGGGAAAACCCCCTGAACAGTTTTATGGAATGAAGTAACGAGCGGTCGAAAGCCCATGGCTGAGCTTTGGGCTCCATGGGCGTGGATGTAGACTCCGGCCATCGCAGCGCAGCGGGACAGTTACATCTCTCCCTACGAGCCAACTCCTAAATTTCCTATGATCCATCCTCCGGACATGACCTCAATCGGCGATCCCTCCGCGCTCAGAAGCGCGCGTGACTGTTTGTCTGGCGGCGGGACGATGGGCGCGTTGATGCGCGCCTTCGACTGGTCAGCGACTCCCCTGGGGTCGGTGGAGACGTGGCCACAGAGTCTCCGGACGGCCGTGAGCATCATGCTCGAGTCGCGGTTCGCCATGGTCGTGGCATGGGGACCCGAGTTTCGGTTCTTCTATAACGATCGATACCGTCCGGTGCTCGGCACCAAACATCCCGCCTCGCTTGGTGCTCCTGGCGCCGAGATCTTTCCTGAGGTCTGGCCCGTGGTTGGACCGGAGTTCGAGCGCGTTCGCCGGGGAGAAGCCTTTGCGATCGACGACTGGTTGCTCCCGCTCGATCGGAACGGCTACCTGGAGAATTGCTGGTTCACGCTGTCTTACAGCCCCATACGAGATGAAACGGGTGGCGTTGGTGGTGTGCTGGCGGTCGTTGCCGAAACGACGGGCCGCGTGGAGGGTGAGCGCCGACTCGCGACGCTCCGCGATCTCGCGCGCCGGGCGTCCGATGCCACGACGCCCGAGCAGGCCTGCATGAACGCGGGGCAGGTATTTGAAAGCAACCCGATCGACGTTCCGTTTGCGCTGGTTTACCTGCTCGATCCCGAAGGGACTGCCGCACGCCGTGTGTGCGGAGTCGGAATCCCGTCGGATCACCCGGCCAGTGTCGCTATGGTGCAGCTTGCCTCGGAGTCCGATGATCGATGGCGCCTGGGCGAGGTGGCTCGTTGCAACGAGATGCGTGTGCTCTCGAGTCTGCAGGATCGATTCTGGATGCTGCCGGGAGGAGTATCGGGCGAACACACGCACACTGCCGTGGTCCTGCCATTGTCGCGGCCTGGTTTGGCTCACCCCTACGGAGTGCTCGTAGCCGGCGTGAGCCCTCGGCGTGCCCTGGACGATAGGTACCGCGATTTCTTCGAGTTGGCAGCAGACCATATCGCGACGGCCATCAGCAATGCCGTGGCGCTCGACGACGCTCGCCGGCGGGTGGAAGCGCTCGCCGAGATCGATCGCGCGAAGACGGCCTTCTTCAGCAACGTCAGCCACGAATTCCGAACCCCATTGACGTTGATGCTCGGGCCGACCGAAGCGGCGCTCGCCAGCCCTGGGAAGGCGTTGCGCGACGGCGACCTCGAGATGGTGCATCGCAACCAGTTGCGACTTCTGAAACTGGTGAACGCGTTGCTCGACTTCTCCCGAATCGAGGCCGGTCGAGCCCAGGCGGTCTATCGGCTGACAGACGTCAGCAAGCTGACGCGAGAGCTCGCTGGCGCATTCCAGTCGGCGATCCAGCATGCAGGACTTGGCTTCGAGGTCGCGTGCGATCACATTGCCGCACCTGTGTATGTCGACCGCGACATGTGGGAGAAAGTGGTTTTGAACCTGCTCTCGAATGCCTTCAAGTTCACGTTCGAGGGTTCGATTCACGTAACGCTGAGAGAGGACGACGGCAAGATCGAATTGACAGTGCGAGACACGGGTACCGGTATTCCCGAGAACGAAGTGCCGCGCGTGTTCGAACGGTTTCACAGGGTCGCTGGCGCCCGGTCCCGCACGCACGAAGGCTCGGGGATTGGGCTGGCGCTGACCTCGGAGCTCGTGCGTCTGCACGGCGGCACCAGCACCGTCTCGAGCCGCCTCGGCGAAGGCTCCACGTTCATCGTACAGATCCCGACAGGCAGCGCCCACCTGCCGCAGAATCGCCTGAAGGCCGATCCCCTGCCGTCCTCAACAAGCCTCGGGGCGGCGCTGTACGTAGAAGAAGCGACGCGCTGGCTGCCGTCCGACGATGACGTTGCCCCGTCGGTGACAGAGCGACCCTCGATCGTTGCACATGCGGGGACTACTGCGCGGCCCCGTATACGCGAACGGATCCTGGTCGTCGACGACAACGCGGACATGCGTGACTACCTCAGTCACCTCCTGCGGGAGTGGGATGTGGAGACGGCGGTCAACGGCGCCGCCGCTTTGGAGCGCATACGGACGTCGCTGCCCGATCTGATCGTCACCGACGTCATGATGCCCGACCTCGACGGCTTCGAGCTCCTGCAGGCGATTAGAGCCGATCCCCGCACCGCAGCGCTGCCAGTGCTCATGCTCTCGGCCCGGGCGGGCGAAGAAGCGCGAGTGTCGGGGCTTGCGGCCGGCGTCGACGACTACGTCACCAAGCCCTTCAGCGCGCGCGAACTCGCCGCCCGTGTTCGTTCCCTGCTGGCGCTGGCGCATGCTCGACGTGCGGCAGAGACGGCAAACCGGACAAAAGACGAGTTCCTGGCCATGCTCGGGCATGAGCTGCGAAATCCGCTCGCGCCGATTCTGACGGCCCTGCAGCTCATGGCGCTCCGTGGCGATACCAGCGCGGCGCGCGAGCGAACGGTCATCGAGCGCCAGGTCCGACATCTCGTGCGGCTGATCGACGATTTGCTGGACGTCTCGCGCATCGCTCGCGGCAAGATCGAGCTTCGCCGGCAGCCGGTCGAAATGGGCGACATCGTGACCTCGGCCATCGAGGGAACGAGTCCGTTCCTGGAGGAGCGGCAGCATCAACTCACGCTGCGAATTCCACGCGCGGGACTGCTCGTGAGCGGCGACGAGACGCGTCTGACGCAAGTCGTCATGAACGTGCTCACCAATGCGGCGAAGTACACCGAACCCAAAGGGCGTATCTCAGTAACAGCGACACGTTCCGGAAAGAGCGTTGAGCTGCGCGTCAAAGATACGGGCATCGGCATCTCCGCCGAGATGCTCCCGCGAGTGTTCGAGATGTTCACGCAGGGCCGCCAGGCGTCGGATCGCTCACAAGGCGGGCTCGGCTTGGGTCTGACGATCGTGCAAAGCCTGGTCTCCCTTCACGAGGGCACGGTTGAAGTGCGGAGTCCGGGTGTCGGTCAAGGAAGCGAGTTCATCATTCGGCTTCCGGCATACTCACTCCCAGAGGCGGGGCGTCCCGACGCACCGAAGCTGCCTCAAGTCACACCATCTGCCGCGCCAACGGGTCATCGCGTGCTCGTGGTCGATGACAACATCGACGGCGCTCGCCTCATCGCTGAAGCGCTCCAGGCGGTCGGCCACGACACACGCGTCGCGTTTGACGGGCCGGCCGCACTGACGGTGGCGGAACAGTTCCGGCCAGACGTCGCATTACTCGACCTCGGACTGCCGTTGATGGATGGATATGAGCTTGCCCGTCAACTGACGGTCCTGTTGGATGGTGTCCAGCCCTTGCTTGTCGCCGTGACGGGCTATGGTCAACCGTCCGATCACGACCGCTCGCGCGCGGCCGGCTTCGAGGCCCATATTGTCAAGCCGGTGGACGTGCATCAGTTGACCGCTCACCTCGATCGTTTGCTTGCGCAACGTTCGGCACGGCATCGGACGACGACGTGATCGGTTCTACCGAGCGCCAGCTCTGATTGGGGCGCTCTGAGTGATTCAGAATCGGCGGTGATCGATTCGTCTTGCGAACGCAAGGATCTGTCGCCCTCAACATCGTGACCCTGGCTTATACTCCTGTTTCGTTCACGACGCGGCCGCCTCCGCCAAGGCTTCGGCGGCTGAAGCGCCCCCGCGTCATCACGCCGAGAAAGGAACCTGCGATGCGAGCTTGCATGCTGTTTGTCACCGGGTTGCTGGTGGGACTGGCCCTTCACACGGTTGCGGCCCAGAGTCCGAACACGGGACTCGTCCAAGTGAATCACATCGGCATGAACGTGCCGAACCTCGACGAGGCGGTCACGTACTACACGAAGACGCTGGGGTTTCCCGAGGCGTTCCGCGTGAACGACGACAAGGGGCAGGCCCGCCTGGTGTACGTCCAGGTCAGCAAGAACACGTTCTTCGAGATCCAGCCCGGTCCCGGACGTCCGGCGGCGATTAACCACGTCGGCATCCACGTCGAGAACATGGCTGCTGCAACCGCGATGTTCAAACAGCGCGGCGCGAACGTGGGCGAGATTCGGACCAGCGACACCAAGGCCGTCCTGAACAACATCACCGATCCGAACGGGATCCGAATCGAGCTCGCCGAGCTGCCGCCTGAGTCGATGCATCGCCAGGCCATGAACAGGTGGAAGTAACACTCCGCGCGCTTGTATTCAGCGGCGCGGCGGTCGTCCTGGTGGTTCCTGGCATCGCCTCGGCCCAGGACGCCTGCAGCAAGGTCGCCGCCTCCGCGTTTCCCTCCGGCACGACGATCGTCTCGGCGAAGGCGGTCCCGGCGAATGCCGAAGGCAGCTTGCCGGCCTTCTGTGAAGTGCACGCGAAGATTTCGCCGGTCGCAGGCTCTCACATTGGCGCGGTCTACCGACTGCCGGCGAACTGGAATGGCAAGGTGCTGGGCATTGGAGGCGGGGGCTTTGCGGGCAATGTAACGATTGCGGCCGCGGCGAATGGTCTTTCACGCGGCTACGCCGTGATCGAGAACGACATGGGGCATGAGAGCGCCGCCTCGCTCGATCCCACGTTTGCGATCAGGGCGCCTGGACAACCCAATGTCGAGGCGATCGTCGACTTCGGCCATCGCGCGACACACCTGGCGACGACGGTTGGCAAGTCGGTCGTCGCGAGGTACTACGGCCGGCCGGCGCAGCGCGCCTATTGGCAGGGGTGCTCCACGGGTGGCCGTCAGGGCCTGGCCGAAGTGCAGCGCTATCCCGATGACTACGACGGCGTGATTGCGGGAGCGCCCGTCTACACGCCACTGGTCTACTCAAACGCGATCCTCAGGGTGCAGGCCTTTCACGCCAAGCCCGAGAGCAATCTGCTCCCCGCGCACGTGCCGCTCATCCAGAAACGTGTGCTCGCCGCGTGCGACATGAAAGATGGGGTCGCCGACGGCATCCTGACCGATCCGCGGGCCTGCACCTGGGACCCGGGTCAGCTGGCGTGCGACGGCGCCGCATCAGCTGACTGCCTTACCCCGCCGCAGGTCGAGACGGTGCGCCGCATCTATGCGGGGGTGAAGACCAAGGACGGACAGTTCGCCGCCATGCCGCTCATGCGCGGTGGCGAGAGCGATTGGGTCGGGCGGATGGTGGGCACACGTGAACAGCCGCGCGGGCTCAATGCCATGCTCGGCGCGCCCTTCATGTCTTACATCGTGAAGAACGATCCGTCGTACGACATCATGAGCTTCGATCCGGAACGCGACATGGCGGCGCTCGAGAGCGGTCTCGCCGCGCACGTGCACCAGCAGAATCCGGATATCTCCACGTTCATCGGCCGCGGCGGCAAGCTCCTGCTCTGGCATGGGTTCAATGACCCTGGTCCAAGCCCGCTCTCGACCATCAAGTATTTTGAGGCTGTGCGGGATAAAGTGCCGGCGGCAAGGGAGAGCGTACGCCTCTTTCTCGCGCCTGGCGTGCTGCACTGCGGTGGCGGCGCGGGCCCGGATCGTTTCGACGCGCTGACCGCCATGGAGCGCTGGGTCGAGCAGGGCACGCCGCCGGCTTCGATGATCGCGACCAAAGCCAACCAGCCGCTGTCGCGTCCCCTGTGTCCCTATCCGCAGCTCGCTCGGTACCAGGGCGCCGGCGACCCGAACGATGCGGCGAGTTTCACGTGCGCGGTTCCCTGACGGGGCTGCGCATGTGATTCCGGATCCCCGATCCCCGATCCCCGATCCCCGATCCCCGATCCCCGATCCCCGATCCCCACATCCCGTCCTCCCCAGATCGGCTTGACTCGTTCTCAGCATCCATCTAGTCTCCGACGATGACTAGGCATCTGACTCACGCTCTGGCCGCCACGCTGCTGATGGCATCCGGCGCCTTCGGCCAAGGCATCGATCCCTTTCCCCAGCCGATCAATACGACCGACGGTGTCATCCGAGTCAACATCGCAGAGTTCGCGTCGATTCCGGACGTGAACGGCGAGCCGGCGCGCATGATGCTCCTCGTCAACGAACCCGGCACGCGGCGCCTGTTCGTCAACGACATGCGTGGACCGATTTACGGCGTGAGCTATGACGGCAAGACGGTCACGCGCTACGTCGACATCAACGCGCCCGAGTGGAGAGTCAGCGTCCAGTCGCAAGGCAGAGAGCGCGGCTTCCAGAGCTTCGCCTTTCACCCGCAGTTCAATCAGGTCGGCACGCGCGGCTACGGCAAGTTCTACACCCACACCGACTCGACCAACATGACGCCGAGCCCTGACTTCGTGCCCTCCGGCGGAGGTAACACGCACGACACCCTGCTGCTCGAATGGACGGCGAAAAATCCGGCGGCGGCCACGTACGACGGCGGCCCGCCACGTGAGCTGATGCGGTACCGCCAGCCCTTTGCAAACCACAACGCAGGTCATCTGTCCTTCAATCCGCTCGCGGCGCCAGGCAGCGCGGATTACGGGCTCTTGTACATGAGTGTTGCCGATGGCGGCAGCGGCGGCGACCCGTTCAACGCGGCGCAGAACCTCAACACGGTGTTCGGCAAGATCCTCCGTATCGATCCACTCGGAAACAACAGCGCCAACGGCAAGTACGGCATCCCGGCGAGCAATCCGTTTGTCCGCGGAAGCGAACCGAAAGCGCTCGGCGAGATCTATGCGTACGGCGTTCGTAACCCGCAGCGCTTCGGATGGGATCCGAAGAACGGGAATCTCTTCCTCGCCGAAATCGGCCAGAACATCGTCGAGGAGATCAGCCTCATCACGCCCGGCGCCAACCTTGGCTGGAACACCTGGGAAGCGAGCTTTCGCTTTGTGAGTCGTACGGAGATCAAGCTGAATGAGCAACGCGGCGATCCGAAGGTCACCTATCCGATCGTCGAGTACGACCATCGCGACCCTTTGTTCGGCCCGCAGGTCGCGACCACGGGCGTGGTTGTGTATCGCGGCACGGCGATTCCTGCACTCGCGAACCTGGTGCTCTTTGGTGACAATCCGAGCGGCGAGGTGTTCTATTTCAACGCCGACCGGCTGCCGACCGGCGGACAGGATCCGATCCGTCGCGTGCTGTTCAACAGCGGCGGCTCTGCGAAAACGCTGATGCAGTTGATCAAGGAGAAGAAGCCGTCAGCCGCGCGTGCCGACCTCCGCTTCGGACTCGGCCCCGACAACCAGGTATTCCTGCTCAACAAACAGGACGGCACGATTCGGCAGATCGTGCGCTGAGGACAAGTGAAGGCGGACCTAAAGGTCCGCCTCTACGACTCGCAAACCGGCCAGTCCCGCCGGACAGCCGCCGCCGTGCGGAGCGCGCCGACGCACGCATGGCAGGACTGGCCGGTGGCGAAAGGCGGATCTAAAGGTCCGCCTCTACGACGCGGGTGAGGCGAGATGCACGAGTCATGAGGAAGTACGCGCTCATTCTTGCCGTTTGTGCCGCGTCATGTGGACAGCCGGCGTCCACCCCGCCGTCCAATCGCGAGACACAAGCCTGGCAGCGGCAGGCGCAGAACGTCACGATCATCCGGGACGACTGGGGTATCGCCCATATCCACGGCAAGACGGACGCCGACGCGGTGTTCGGCATGATGTACGCGCAGGCCGAAGACGACTTCAACCGCGTGGAGACCAACTACCTCGTCTCGCTCGGCCGGCTCTCGGAAGCTGAAGGCGAAAAAGAGATCTACCGCGACCTGCGCCAACGTCTGTTCATCAACGACGCGGATCTGAAAGCGCAATACGGGAGTTCTCCAATGTGGCTCCGGGCGTTGATGGACGGCTGGGCCAGCGGCCTCAACTACTACCTCGCCACGCATCCGACCGTGAAGCCGCGTGTGATTACCCGCTTCGAGCCGTGGATGGCGCTCTCGTTCAGCGAGGGGAGCATCGGCGGCGACATCGAGCGCGTGAACCTGGCGCAGCTTGAAGCGTTCTACGGCAACGGATCGAAAGCGCTGACGTTTGCGCACGATCTGTCACCACCTGACGAGCCCACCGGGTCGAATGGCATTGCGATCGCGCCCTCCAATACCGCCGATGGTCACGCGCTGCTGCTCATCAATCCGCACACCTCGTTCTTCTTCCGTTCCGAGCTGCAGGTATCGAGCGATGAAGGTCTTGATGCATATGGTGCCGTGACGTGGGGCCAGTTCTTCATCTACCAGGGCTTCAACGAGGGCGCCGGCTGGATGCACACCTCGAGCAGCGTCGACAACATTGACGAGTACCTGGAAACCGTGGCGAAGAAGGACGATGGGTTCGCGTACAAGTACGGCGCCGAGGAACGCCGCATGATCGCCGGTACGATCATCGTCCCGTACAAGATACCCGCCGGTTTGGCGACGAAGAGTTTCACTGTGTACCGCACTCATCACGGGCCAGTGGTGCGCGAGGCTGACGGGAAATGGGTCACCATTCGGCTGATGCAGGAGCCAGTCAAGGCGTTGACCCAGTCGTACCTGCGGACCAAGGCACGGAACTACGCGGCGTTCCGCAAAATGATGGAGCTGCACGCGAACTCATCGAACAACACCGTCTTCGCGGACAGCGAAGGCAACATCGCGTACTTCCACTCCAACTTCGTCCCGAAGCGTGATCCAAAATTCGACTGGACCAAACCAGTCGACGGCAGCATTCCGGCGACGGAATGGGGCGACGTGTATGGAACTGACGAGAGTCCCCACCTGCTGAACCCGTCCAACGGCTGGATTCAGAACACCAACAACTGGCCCTTCTCAGCCGCCGGCGCGAATAGTCCCAAGCAGAAGGACTATCCGGCGTACATGGACAGCGGCAGCGAGAACCCCCGCGGCGTCCACGCGATTCGGATTCTCGATAGGAAAAAAGGCTTCACCCTGGAATCGCTGATCGCGGGCGCCTTTGACAGTTTCCTCACCGAGTTTGCGATTCAAATTCCACTACTCATGAATGCGTACGACCAGACGCCGGCCTCGAGGCCATACAAGAGAGGGCTAGCGGAGCAGATCAATGAATTGCGCAAGTGGGATTACCGCTGGTCCGCGAATTCCGTCGCGACGTCGCTTGCGGTGTTCTGGGGCGAGGACCTCTGGCAGCGTGTAACCGCAGCTGCGCAAGAGACCGGGACGTCCGTCTACGTTTACATGCGTACGAAGGCGACCGCCAGGCAGCGGCTCGAGTCGCTTGCGGCGGCATCAGCAAAACTGACCGCCGACTTCGGCACGTGGAAGACGCCATGGGGAGAGATCAACCGCTTCCAACGCCTCACCGACGACATCGTGCCCTCATTCAACGACGCGGGTCCGAGCATCCCCGTGAGCTTCACCTCGGCGAGGTGGGGGTCGCTGGCCTCCTTCGGCGCGCGCGCCTATCCCAATACCAGGAAGTGGTACGGATCGACCGGCAACAGCTTCGTCGCCGTGGTCGAATTCGGCAAAACGGTCAGGGCCCGTGCGGTGACCGCCGGTGGCGAGAGCGGGGATCCGACGTCCCCGCATTTCAATGACCAGGCGGCACGCTACGCGACCGGCGATCTGCGGGAGGTGTATTTCTATCCCGCGCAGCTCGAGGGCCACATCGAGCGGCGGTACGCGCCTGGGGAAACCGAATCAAAAGGTCGGTGAAGGCTTTTTCGCCGGCCAGTCCTGCCGGACAGCCGCCGCCGTGCGGAGCACGCCGACACACGCATGCCGGAAAGCGCGTGCAGCGATTGAACGCGTCGACTTCCGTCCACGCGTTCGAGTTGTGTCGGGTTAGCTCGGACGTTTGGTGCCGTGTGACAGATGTCGCATCGAGTTAGCAAATAGTCGACGCGCGATCGTCAGAGTAGGAGCGAGCGCGGCTTTCCCGGCGTGCGTAGCCGGCGGCGGATGTTCGGCAGGACTGGCCGGCAAAGAAAAGGCGGACCTGAAGGTCCGCCTCTACGTAGGTACAAAACAAACCAGGCGCATCCGCTTGCTTCGCCGAAGCCTCGGCGAGGGCGGCGGCGCCCGCGAGAAACGTCCGCCGGGTAATCAAGACTACCGCGCGGCTTGCGCCGTCTGGTTCACTCGGAACGGCGCGCGATCCACCGCCGCGCCGCGGATATACACCGACGAGATACGGCGCGTGTTCGCGATGTCGTCCAAGGGGTTCGCATCGAGCACGAGGAAGTCCGCACTCTTGTTCGCCTCGATCGTGCCCACGTCGGTCAGCTTCAGGAACGCGGCGCCGTTCCGCGTCGCCGCGGTGATCACCTGCATCGGCGTCATGCCGGCCTTCGCCATGTCTTCCATCTCGACGTGCGGCGCCCACGGCGTGTTGCCATCGGTGCCCACGACGATACGCACACCCGCGGCATTCATCTTTGCGAGGTTGCGCGCCTGGATCGCGTGGAAGGCCTGGGCATCCGGGCGGTTCGTGTTCCCCTTCTGAAGCTCCGCCAACTGGGCCGCTGTCAGGCTCTCGCGCAGCCAGTCGTAATTCTGCACGACGCCGCGGTCGGGCATATTCGGCCCGAGAACCAGATTCGGATGCTGCTTCACCATCGCCACGAACTCATCGTCCACGTCCTTGTCGCGCACGCCGTGCGCGAAGGCGTCGACACCGGCCCGCAGGACCCCCTTGTGGTCTTCGAGCGTGTAGATGTGAGCTATCACGCGGAGACTGCTCTTGTGCGCTTCGTCGATCACGGCGCTATAGAGCTCCGGTGAGAGCTTCTTGACCATGCCCATCCGGTCGTCGACCCAGATCTTGATGATGTCGACTTTCCTGGCGGCGTTGTCCTGCACGGCCTTCCGCGCTTCGGCAACGGTGGTGACCCAGATCGGAGCCATCGTGCGCCCAGGTTCCGGCGCCGTTATCCCGCGCCCGGCGCTGAACACCCTTGCCGCACCTGGAATGGTCTCGGCGCGTACCTGGAAAATCACGTCACTCGTGTCCTGTCCCATGCTCTGGGCCGCGCTGACGCCGTAGAACGCGCGACGCTTCAGGTCGTCAATGAGCGCCTCGCGCGTTTGGCTCAGATGGTTATGGGTGTCGATGATCGTCGGCATCACGGTCTTGCCGGCCAGGCTCACGTTCCTAGCTCCCGCCGGGATTTGTACCTGGCCGGCCGTGCCGGCCTGCTGGAAGCGCGTGCCGTTGACGAGAATCACGGAGTTCTCGATGGGCGCGCGCCCATCGCCCACGATGAGTCGTGCGCCTACGAAGGCCGTCACACCTGTTGCTGGTGCCTGCCCGAGCGTTGGAACCGACCAGGCCGTTACCACCGCAAGGACAAGAAGTCCGACGACGGCGAGCATGCGTAGGGATTGCGTCTTCAGTTGGTGCATCGGAACCTCCACAGCGGAATTGGAAGACCGAACTGTAGCAGGGATAGGGGACAGGGGATAGGGGATAGGGGATAGGGGATAGGGGATAGGGGATGGGGTTAGGGGTTAGGGGTTAGGAAGGGGGAAGGGGGAAGGGGGAAGTGGAATCGCGAAAATCCGGAGCGAATACAATTTGCGAATGACTCCTCATCGGCAGCGCGGGCTTTACCGTGGCTGAGATCCTCCTTGGCAAAGGCGACAAGCAGATCTTTCTACTCGCCAAGTACGCGAACCGCCACGGTCTCGTGTCCGGCGCTACCGGGACGGGTAAGACCGTGTCGCTCCTGGTCATCGCCGAAGGTCTCTCGCGCATCGGCGTGCCGGTCTTCATCGCCGATGTGAAGGGCGATGTGGCGGGGCTGGCGATGCCGGGCGCGCCGACGCCGCAGATCGAGCAGCGCGCCCGCGACGTGGGCATCGCCGACTTCAAGCCCGAACCGAGCCCGGTCGTGTTCTGGGATCTCTACGGGAAAGCCGGGCACCCGATCCGGACGACCGTCAGTGAGATCGGTCCCACGCTGTTCGCGCGGATGCTCGAGCTGAATGACGTACAGGCGGGTGTCCTCGATATCACCTTCAAGCTCGCCGATGAGCAGGGGCTGCTCCTGTTGGATCTCGACGATCTCCAGGCCCTCCTGAGGGTCGTCGCTGACAAGCATGCAGACGTCTCGCAGCGCTACGGCCTGGTCAGCGCGCAGTCGACCGCCGCGATTCAGCGAGCTCTGCTCCGCCTCGAGAACGACGGCGGCAAGAACTTTTTCGGCGAACCCGCGCTGGATCTCATGGATCTGTTCCGTACCGACCTGACTGGCCGAGGCATCGTCAACGTGCTTGCGGCCGATCAGCTCGTCCTGAAGCCTCGGCTCTACTCGACGTTCCTGCTCTGGCTGCTGTCGGAGCTGTTCGAGAGACTGTCCGAGGTCGGTGACCTCGAGAAGCCGAAGATCGTCTTCGTCTTCGATGAGGCCCACCTCCTCTTTGACGATGCGCCGCCGGCGCTAGTGCAGCGGATCGAGCAGGTCGTGAGGCTGGTGAGATCGAAAGGGGTCGGTGTCTATTTCTGCTCTCAATTCCCGGACGACGTGCCCGGCGAGATCCTCGGGCAGCTTGGCAACCGCGTGCAGCACGCGTTGCGTGCGTTCACGCCGCGCGATCAGAAGGCCGTGAAGATTGCCGCGGAAACGTTCGCCCCGAACCCGAAGTTCAAGGTGGTCGACGTCATTTCGCAGCTCGGCGTTGGCGAAGCGCTGGTGTCGACGCTGCAGGCCAACGCAGTACCGATGCCGGTCGAACGCGCACGTATGGCGCCGCCCAGGTGCCGCATGGGCGCGATCACGGTCGAGGAGCGCGCAGCGGTGATCGGGCGTAGCCCGATCGGCGGTCGGTACGACGCGGCAGTCAACCGCGAGTCAGCATACGAAATCCTGTCACGCCGCGCGTCAACGCCTGATGACACGCCCGCAACGGCGCCAGCGTCAACGCGCGCGTCAGGCGACGCTCCGCAGGCGGGCGGCATGCTGCAGGAGTGGCTGTGGGGCACTGGGCGGCGACAGGGCATGGTGGAATCAATGGCCAAGCAGGCTGCGCGTACAGTCGGCAGCCAGTTGGGCAGACAGATCCTGCGCGGTGTCCTGGGCGGGATCACGGGGGGACGCCGACGGTAGCGCAACCTTGAGTCGAGCGTCACTGGGGTCTGACCCCAGTTGTTGATAGAGAAAGACGCGATGACACTGACCACCGATCGCTCCAGCGCGTTCCGCGAGCTCCACAAATCTGGCTGCTTTGTGATCCCCAACCCCTGGGACGTCGGCAGCGCCCGCGTCCTCGAGCAACTCGGGTTTCCGGCACTTGCCAGCACCAGTTCGGGATTGGCGTGGTCACTCGGGCGGGCCGACCACCACGTGTCGCTGAACGATGCGCTGGCCCACTTTCGATCTATCGCCCAGAGCGTGGATATTCCGGTCAACGCGGATTTCGAAGCCGGCTTTGCAATCGCGCCGCCTGCGGTGGGCGCCAACGTTGCCGCTGCGACAACAACCGGAATTGCGGGCCTCTCGATTGAGGATTCCACTGGCGATCCGTCGAATCCTCTATTCGAGTTCGACCTCGCGGTCGAACGAATCCGCGCGGCGCGTCAGGCGATCGATGAGAGCGGCACGGGCGTCCTTCTCACTGGCCGATCCGAAGGGTTCATCGTCGGGCGACCGGATCTCGCAGAAACGATTCGTCGCCTTACCGCTTATGCCAAGGCGGGAGCTGATTGCCTGTACGCGCCTGGCATTCGCACGATGCAGGACATCGCGGCAGTGGTCACGGCGGTCTCGCCCAAACCGGTGAACGTACTCGTCGGTGGGGACTTTGCCACCGTCGCGCAGCTTGCTGATGCGGGAGTTCGACGCATCAGCGTCGGCGGGGCACTGGCTCGCGCGGCCTGGACCGGCTTCCTGCAGGCGGCAACCGAGATTGCCCAGCAGGGCACCTTTACTAATCTCGGCCGCGCCCTTCCATTTCCTGAAGTGAAACGGTTGTTCTGACCGCGTGGTACCATCCGGCCGCCCATGAAGTTTCTCTCTCTGATCCTTGCATTCGTGTTCGGCGTCGTCAGTCCTGCAACAGCACAAACTGCCGATGCCCTGGTAAGCGGCATCATCAGCAGCGCGAACTTCAAGAGCGCAACGACCTTCTTCGAAGGCGATCACGATCGCTTCGTCCGCGAGCTCATCACGCTCACCGAGATTCCCGCGCCGCCATTCAAGGAAAAAGCGCGCGCGACCGCCTATCTCGAGATGTTGCGCGGCCTCGGGTTGTCAGACGCTGAGATGGATGCCGAGGGGAATGTCATGGGCATCCGCAGGGGAACCGGCAACGCCGCGGACAGGCCGGTACTCGCCGTGCTCGCGCACCTTGATACGGTGTTTCCGGAAGGCACGGACGTAAAGGTGAAGCGCGACGGCACGAAGCTGATGGCGCCGGGCGTTGGCGACGACACGCGCGGGCTCGCCTTGATCCTGTCGATCGTCCGCGCGATGGATGCAGCCAGGTTCCAGACGCCGAAAGACATTCTCTTCGTCGGAAATGTCGGCGAAGAAGGCGAGGGCGATCTACGCGGCGTGAAGTATCTCCTGCAGAGGGGCAAGTACAAGGATCGAATCAAGTCCTTCATCTCGATCGATGGCGGCGATCAGGGACCGATCGTGAACGGAGCGCTTGGCAGCAAGCGGTATCGCGTGACGTTCAAGGGACCCGGCGGTCACAGCTACAACGCGTTCGGACTGGTGAGTCCGGCATTCACGATGGGGACCGCGATCGCGACATTCTCACGCGTCATGGTCCCTGCAAGGCCGAGGACGACGTTCAATGTCGGAGTGGTTGGCGGGGGGACGTCGGTCAACTCGATTCCCACAGAGATGTTCATGGACGTCGACATGCGCTCGGAATCGCCCGGCGAGTTGAACAAGCTGGTGGCCACGTTTCAGGCGATCATTCGGGAAGCGGTCGACGAAGAAAATCGGACGCGATCCACCGCGCAAGGGAAGGTCGGCGCGGACGTGAAGTTGATTGGCGATCGGCCCTCGGGTGAAACGGCCATCAGCTCGTCGCTCGTGCAGTCCACGACCGCAGCGGTCAAGGCATTCGGCCTCACGCCCACTTACGGCATCGGCAGCACCGACGCCAACATCCCGATCAGCCTTGGCATTCCCGCAGTCACGATCGGACGCGGCAACAGCGCCCGCAGCCACGCGCTCGACGAATGGGTCGACATCGAGAAGCAGTCGAGCGTTCGCGCCGCGCAGATCGCGCTGACGGTAATCCTCGCGGCTGCGCAGTAAGCCACGCCGTGCCGGCTCCGACCCGCGCTGCTCTCCTGGCATGTCTTCGCGCGCATCGCTACGCCGTTGAGGCGTCGACGGGTCCCGCCGCGGGGATTC
>DAIRVG010000047.1:10208-19588 GCA_036802945.1 Vicinamibacterales bacterium | reverse complement strand
CTTCGCGCGCATCGCTACGCCGTTGAGGCGTCGACGGGTCCCGCCGCGGGGATTCAGGCTGCCGTCGTCGGCATTGCCGTCCTGGACACGTTCGAGATCGTGTTCGACACGATCGCTACCAGCCGCAAAGCGCTGAACCTCGAGGAGGACCCGCGCATCGCGCTCGTGATTGGAGGCCTTCAGGGCGAGGAGCAGACGGTGCAGTACGAAGGGGAGGCAGACAGACCTGCGGGCGCCGAACTGAAGGAACTTCAGGATCACTACTTCCGTGTGTTTCCTGATGGACGGGAACGCCTGACGTGGCCGGGCCTGATCCATGTGCGCGTTCGTCCGCGCTGGTTGCGATACAGCGATTTCAGTTCCAATCCTCCGCTGATCGTCGAAATGACCGCGACCGATCTCGCGCACCTCGTCTGAAGAGCGCATGCCCCTCTCCGCGCTCGAGCACCGCTCCTGCCGGCTGGCGTATGACGTGGAAGGCAGCGGTCCGCCCGTCGTTTTGATCCAGGGCGTCGGCATTCACGGCGCGGGCTGGACGCCGCAGGTCGCGGCGCTACGCGAGCGCTTCCAGTGCCTGACCTTCGATAACCGTGGGATGGGGCAGAGCCAGCCGCAGGGAGTCCCGATCACAGTTGAACAGATGGCCGAGGACACCGCCTGCCTGATGGATCACATTGGCTGGGAGTCGTCTCACGTGATTGCGCATTCGCTCGGTGGCCTCGTGGCGCTTCATCTGGCGCTCACGCGCCGGGCGCGCGTGCGCAGCCTCTCCCTGCTGTGCACATTTGCTCGGGGCCGCGACGCCACGCGCCTGTCCTGGCGCATGCTCTGGCTGGGGCTTCGCTCGAGGATCGGCTCGTCGCGCATGAGGCGACGCGCCTTCCTGCAGATCGTCATGCCGCCGCACGCACTTGTCGGCGCCGATCTCGAGGAAATGGCGGCGGGTCTGGCGCCACTGTTCGGTCACGATCTCGCCGATCAGCCGCCGGTGGCGATGAAGCAGCTTGCGGCACTCCGCGCGTACGATGCAACCGCTCGTCTCTCGGAGATCGTGGATGTCCCGACGCTCGTCGTCAGTGCCGCGCGCGACCCGATCGCGACTCCCCGAAGCGGACGGGCGCTGGCCGGCGGCATTCCCGGCGCCCGGTATGTCGAGTTCTCCCAGGCGTCGCACGGAATGCCGATTCAGCTCTCAGCAGAGGTGAACGCCTTGCTCCTTGAGCATCTACTCCGTACGGAGCGCACGACGTAGTAACCTTAACGACCATCGGCGGTTCGAAGGCCTCAAAGCGGGAGGAGTTTGCTGTGAGAAAACTGATTTCGGTTCTATGGGCAGTGTCACTGCTGGTGCCGGGGACCGCGTGGGCGCAAGCCGCCATCTTCCCGCCGAACGATGCGGGCGTCACGATGGGGCATTGGCATCTGAACTCGCGGGACGTCGAGGGCAACAAGAAGATCCTTGTCGCGATGGGTGGGACCCTCATCAAGAACGGCAACTTTGAAATCGTGAAGTTTCCAGGCGTGGCCGTCTACCTGAACCAGGCCCCGGGCGCACCGCCGGCGAACGGCGGCACGGTCGGCAGCATCGTGAATCACGTCGGGTTTACGGTTCTGAACACTGCTGAAGCCGTTGCGAAGTGGAAGGCGGCTGGAGTGAACGTGCTGCCCGGGGGCGCCGGCAGGACCGACCAGGCGTTTATCGAGACGTCCGACGGGTTGCGGATCGAGATTCTCGAGAACAAAGAACAGAAGTTTCCGATCCAGCATCATCACATCCACTTCAACGTCCCTGAAGCAACGATCCCGGAAATTCAGGCGTGGTACGCGAAGACCTTCGGCGCGAAACCGGGAATGCGCGGAGCCAACAAGGCCGACGACCTCCCGGGCGCGAATCTCACATTTTCCGCGACCACGATGCCGACGGTCACCACCAAGGGGCGCGTGCTCGATCACATCGGGTTCGACGTGACGAACCTGGAAGCCTTCTGCAAGAAGCTCGAAGCGGCTGGCATCAAGCTCGATCGGCCCTTCACCAGGAATCCGCAGACCGGCGGCGCACTGGCGTTCATCTACGATCCGTGGGGCACCTACATCGAGTTGAACGAACGGCCCAACCCCCTCTAGGTCTGGGCAGGCTCAATGCGAATAACCACGAAGGTTACGAAGCACACGAAGGATCTAGATTCCTTCGTGTCCTTCGTGCGCTTCGTGGTTGAAATACTTCGTGGTTTGAAGGCCCCGCATCGCACGATACTCCCCCACGGTGGCAGACCTGATCTGTCCGCCGAAGCATAGGGCCGTACTCCTTGACTTGCCCGGGGAGGGTGGTAACCTTCGGCCCGGTCCCATAAGAAAGCTGTAGGAGGAATGATGAGAATCGCGACACGAGTGGCGACGTTCGCCCTGATTGTGCTGGCCACGGGTGCGCTGCTCGCGCAGCAGGCCGGTCCGGCTCCCGGTGAGTCACTGAGCCAGAGCTACCGCGGTAGCCAGAGCAGGAACGTCGAGTATCAGAAGATTGCGCCGTTCAAGGTGATGGACAACCTTTACTACGTCGGCCCCGGCTCCGTGTCGGTATGGCTGATCCCGACGACGGAGGGTCTCATCCTGATCGACGCGGCGCAGGAGCCGTTCGTCGACTACGTGATCGACAACATCCGGAAAGTCGGGTTCGATCCGAAGAACATCAAGTACATCCTCCTCACCCACGGCCACCTCGATCACTTCGGGGGCGCAGCGAAGATTCAGAAGCTGTCCGGAGCCCGCGTCGGGCTGTCGGCTGCGGACTGGGATCTCATGGCGAGGCCCGCCGCCAGCGGCCGGGCGCCGCGGCCGGGGGATGAGCCTCCCGCGCGCGATCTCGTGCTGAAGGAAGGCGACACCGTGAAGCTCGGCGACACCTCGCTCAAGGTGTCCATCACGCCCGGGCACACGCCAGGCTCGGTGAACTACGCGTTCACCGCGTATGACAACAAGAAGCCATACAAGGCATTCGTCTTCGGAGGGCCCGGGCCGCGCAACGGTGTCGAGGGTGGCTCTGAGTTCCTCGCAAGCGTCCAGCGTCTCGAGAAGGATTTTGCCGATGTCGAAGTGGCCGTGCACGTGCACAGCTTCTTGAACAGCTACCCGTACCCGAACAACAGCGGCATCCTCGAGCGCCGCGACCTGCTCGCGAAGCGGAAGGCTGGGGACCCGAATCCGTTCGTCGACAACGCGACCTGGCGGGTGTGGCTCAAGCAGGCGCACGAGGGCGCGGTGAAGTACATCGCCGACGAGAAGGCGAAGGCGGAGAAGCCGAAGACGAACTAGCACGTACGCAAACTCCCAACTTCCAACTCCCAAGGCGAGCGGGCATTCATCTTGGGAATTGGGAGTTGGGAGTTGGTTTCCATCCCGGCCTGCGCCTCCAAATCAAATCAACACACGCGCGGCGGCCCCTTGGTAGCTCTCTCGTGAAACTGAGGAGGACTCTTATGACAGTGGGTATGGCGGCACGGCTCGGCCGTCTTTGTTTGTTCTTGTTCGCTCTCCTCGCATCCCCCGTCGGCGGCTATGCGCAGGATGCCGCGATCACTGGCACGATCACGGATGCGACGGGCGGTGTGCTGCCCGGCGTCACGGTCACAGCCGTGAACGATGCATCCGGGAATACCTATGAGGCGGTGACCGACGCACGCGGCGTGTTCCGGATGCCTGCTCGGATCGGGACCTACCGTCTCACGGCATCACTGGCAGGCTTTGCCGAAGCCACGCGCACCGGGCTTCCGGTTGCCGTCGGGCAGACAGTGACGCTCAACCTGCAGATGGCGCCGTCGGGCGTACAGGAATCCGTGACGGTGACGGGCGAAGCACCCCTGATTGATGTGAGCACGTCGAGCCTTGGCACCAACATCACCGACGCCCAGATGCAGGAACTGCCTGTGAACGGCCGGAACTGGCAGGACCTGGCGATGCTGGCCGTCGGGAACCGCGTCAACGACGTATCCAGCTCTGAAATTGCCGCGACCGGGAGCGGCACGTACCAGGTGAACGTCGACGGGCAGCAGATCACGTACTACAGCGAGGGACTGGGGAACGTTCAGCCGCGCTACAGCAAGGACGCGATCGCGGAATTCGAGTTCATCTCGAACCGGTTCGACGCCACGCAGGGACGCTCCCAGGGCATTCAGATCAATGCCGTGACCCGGGGAGGCACCAATACGCCGTCGGGCTCGGTCGCCGGCTACTTCCGCGACTCCAAGTGGAATGCCGTCGACAACATCGTCAATCGCAGGCTGCCGTACTCGAACCAGCAGCTCAGCATGACGTTCGGCGGCCCGATCATTCGCGACAAGTTCCACTACTTCCTCAACTACGAGTTCGAGCGCGAGCCGCTGACCACGGTGTGGACGACGCCGTACCCCGCGTTCAATCTCGAGTTCACTGGTCCCCGCCGCGAGAACAAGTCAGGCATACGGCTGGACTACCAGTTCGCCCCCTCGCTGCGGGCTTCGTTGCGCGGAGCGCTCTGGTCCAACCACCAGCCGTACGACTCGCGTTTCGGAGGAACTCCCACCTCGCATCCATCGGGCGCGGTAGAGACGACGCGCGACAGCGATGAGTTGCTGCTCACGCTGACGAAGGTCATTGGCTCGCGAGCGGTGAACGAATTCAAGGCCGGGTATGCCGGCGTCAGCAATACGGAAGATCCTGTCGTCAGGTATCAGAACCATCCCTCGGCGCCGACCGGCATCTTCAGCGGGTCGCCGATCATCTCGTTCAATGGCTACGGCATCGGGCCGCCGGGAAGCAGCCCGCAGAACATCCGACAGGGGAACCTTTCGGCCCGCGATGACTTCAGCTTCTCGTATAACTGGCGCGGCCGCCACGACCTCAAGACGGGCGGCGAGTACATCAGGAACTCCTGGTGGCTCATGATCTGCCGAACGTGCACCGGCACGTTCGACGCGCAGGGCGGAGCTCGTCCCGGGGAGCCGGGAAGTCCGGTCCCAATCCCGCTGCCGCAGCTGTTCCCGGTCTGGAACGATCCCAACACGTGGAACTTGAACGCGCTGAACCCGATCATCAGGCGCTACCAGCTTGGCATCGGCGCGATGAAGTTCTCCGTCGATCGGCAGGTGTTTGGCACGTGGCTCCAGGACGACTGGCAGCTCGGGTCGAAGCTGACGCTGAACCTGGGATTGCGCTACGACGTGGCCCTCAACGCATTTGGAGAGAAATTCGACTTTCAGCCATGGGTGAACGGCGGCCGTCCCAGCGACACGGACAACATCCAGCCGCGCCTGGGCTTCGCGTACAAGATGAACGACCGGACCGTCGTGCGCGGAGGTTTCGGAAAGTACTACGCCGAAGTCACCGATCAGTCGGCGCACGGCACGGCGTCCTGGCTGAACATCATCGCCGTGGACATCCTCAACGACAACCGCGCGGACTTCGCCCGGAACCCGTTCAATGGCCCGACGCCGACGTATCAGCAGCTCGTGCCGCAGACCTGCTATGACCAGAAGGTGAACCAGGGTGGGGCCAGGGCCAACTGTATTCAGCGGACGGTCGGCAACAACCTCGCGAGTCCCGACGCGCAGTTCCCGTACTCGTGGCAGGGATCGTTGGGAGTCGCGCGGCAGATCGGCGGGTCGATGGCGTTCGAAGCCGATTACGTTTACGGCATCAGCGGCTATAACATCGGCGGGGCGAACATCAACCAGGCGTTCCAGGCCAACGGGATCCCCTATTCCTTCACGCTGGTCAACCGGCGTCCGTTCCCGGAGTGGGGCACCGTCAGCATGCGGCTGCACAACACGGGGATGGATTTGCAGAGCCACTCCATCCAGATGGGCCTGACCAAGCGTCTGAGCCAGCGCTGGCAGGGGTCGGCGACCTACCTGTTCGCGCTGGATTACAACAAGGACTATCCGCCGGTGCTCCCGAAGCTGGCGGGTGTGCCGCAGGCGGCTAACTGTACGCAGCCCGTGACCTGGAACGCCGACTTCACGCGCTGGGTCTGTGATGTCCCGGTCAATTTCGCGGCGCTCGGCGTCGACATCTACGACACGAGCTGGTATCGCAACGGCGCCCAGACGCACCGCGCGGTGTTCAACGGCATCTATCAGTTGCCGTACGACTTCCAGTTGAGCGGTCTGTATTTCTATGGCGACAACGGGCGCCAGACCACGACCTCAGGGAGTGACGTGTTCGGCGTCGGCGGCGTCGTGGCCAACCGCACGCGCGCGGACCGCACGGTCATTCCGCGCTGGAACTTCAACCGGAAGGACCTGCACCGGGTGGACTTTCGCTTCTATCGCCGCTTCCGGCTGACGGCCAACGCGTCGGTCGAACCGACCCTCGAGGTGTTCAACGTGTTCAACCGGAAGAACTTCAACACGTGGCAGCTGAATGAAAGCAACAGCACGTTCGGGCAGCCCACCGCGACCGGCGGAATCGCCTACGCGCCTCGCGTCATCCAGTTCGGGTTCAGGGCGCGGTTCTAACCTGCACGCTCCTTGGGAGTTGGAAGTTGGGACCTGGGAGTTCTGTGTACTTGACGTGATCAAGAGGGAGCGTCGTATGAAGAGCAGATATCTGGTGGGGTGTGTGATCGCAGCGTTGGTCGCCGTAGCGTGGTCGGTTGATGTGCGCGCCCAGCGGGGCGCCCCGCAACCGGAGACCGCCACGTCGAAGGCAGCGCAGGATCTGATCGCGAAGGCCATGGCGATTGCGAAGGACGACCTGAAGGCGGAAGCCACCGACGCCTGCCTCCCGGGCGGTCCCGCCCGTGAGCCCGACCGCCGGCCGATGCAGAAGGTCGAACCGCTCAAGGTGTTCGACAATCTGTACTACGTCGGCTTCGAGCAGGTGGGGACCTGGACGCTCGACACGGGCGCCGGCCTGATCCTCTTCGATACGCTCAACAATCCCAAGGAAGCCGAGGAGGTGCTCGTCCCCGGCTTGAAGCAGCTGGGACTCGACCCGGCCAACATCAAGTACATCATCCTGTCGCACGGGCACGCCGACCATTTCGGCGGCGCGCCGTACTTCCAGGAGCACTACAACACGCCGGTGATGATGACGGGCGTCGACTGGGATCTAATCGCGCGGCCGCCGGGGCCTAACGCAAGCGAAGCGGCGAGGAACCGTGTGCTGCCGAAGCGCGACCGGGAGATCAAGGACGGCGACACGCTCACGCTTGGGAACGCGACGATCCGGTTCGGCATTTACCCGGGCCACACGCCCGGCACGATCATGATGAGCGTGCCCGTGATGGACCACGGCACGCGGCGCGTGTGGCTGATCCCTGCAGGCGCGCTCCAGGTGCCGGATAAGGAATCGTGGAAGGCGTTCGAGCACATCATCAACGAATACTTCAAGAAGGAAATGCCGGAGATGGTCTTCAACAGCCATCCGCTGACGATGAGCGACGGGCTGTCCATGATGGCGGCGATCCGCAAGAATCCGAATGCGCCCAATCCGTACGTCCTCGGGAAGGCGAAGACGGCGCGCTATCTGGACATCATGCTGGCCTGCCGGCAAGCATGGGTCGTCGAGAAGGACAGTGCCACTGCGAAATGACGTGCCGACATCCTTAAACATCGCTGATAGGAGGCTGACAGTGCGTTTCAAATCAACCCTTGTGATCGTTGCGTTCGCCGGCGCGGCCTCGTTCCCTGTGCAGGGCCAGGTGCTCATGGAGCGCAACATCTCGCTGCAGCTCGCCACGAGCATGGCCAGTGCGGCGATCGCCGCCTGCAAGGCCGACGGTTTCGATGTGACCGCCGCGGTTGTCGATCGCGCCGGCGATTTGAAAGTGCTCCTGCGCGCCGATACCGCCAATCCGCACAACGCCGATCTGGCGCGGCGCAAGGCCTACACGGCGCGAACCTTCGGCGTCCCGTCGATGGAGGTCGCCAAGCGCACTAATGGAGCCACCGATCTCTCGGGACAGCGTTTCCTGTTCGACATCGTCCCCCTGGGCGGCGGGCTCCCGATCATGATCGGTACCGACAAGATAGGTGGTCTCGGGATCAGCGGCGGGCCGACGCAGGAAGCGGATGAGAAGTGTGCCACCGCCGCCATTGCCGGCGCGGCCTCTCAGCTGAAGTAACTCCCAAGTCCCAAGCCCAACTCCCAAGACGAAGGCCGACCTGAAGGTCGGCCTCTACGTCGATCGAACCGAATCTCCTTGGGAGTTGGAAGTTGGTAGTTGGGAGTTCGCCGACTACGGTTCCAGCGAGGCGACGTACGCAACGATCGCGATCACGTCGTTCTCGCTCAGGTTCTGCACCGTCGGCTTCATGATCCGCGCGGCGCTGCCGCTGCGGCTGCCAAGCTTGAAGTCGTACAGCGCACGCGCCAGGTAGCTGGGAGAACGGCCGGCAATCGGTGGCGCGAAACCACCCTCCCTCATCACCTGGCCACGTAGATCAGGACCGTGACACGTTCCGCACTCCAGCGTCGGTCCCTTCACAACCTTTCCGCCGACATACGTCTCGCCGCCAGTCGTGACAAGGGTCTGGCCCTTCTTCAGGCTGCCGACCGGTGCGTAGGCCACAAACCCTGATCGCGGGTTCCGCAGGATGTTGGTGTCGTAGGTGCTTTCGGGCATCTCAACCACGCGATTGCCGAGCGGCACCGTTTCCGTTCCCTCGTCTTTCAGAAACAAGCCATTGACCGTCGCAGTGAACTTCGGCACCGTCGTGGATTCAACCACCCGGACCCACTTGGTGAACTTCAGGGAGGAGAAGTAGGCGGCGGCCGCCTCCGCCTCTGCATCGGTGAGATTTCGCGCGATGGCCTGCATCTCGAACGCGTTGGCCTTGTTCAGATCCGCGCTGTGCCGCTTGCCGCTCTTGAAATCGGCGAGCTGCTCCAGGATGTAGTCAGCCTGGAGACCCGCGACGCCGCCGTTCTGCATCAGGCCTTTGCCGTTCGGCAGGTGGCAGATTCCGCACGCCCTCGCGCCGATCGACTCCTTGCCGTGCGCGACGATGTCGGGCATCGGCGGATGGTCGTTGGGAAACCAGTCGGCGGGGTTATATCGAGCGTTGATCTGCGCCACGGTGAAAGTGCGGTCGCTTCCCGCCAGCTGTCTGATGGTGTTCTGCGGATCAACCGGGAGGCCCCCGGGCCTGTCGCAGCCGCTTGGCCGATCGAGGCATTTGTTCGAATAGTCGCCTGGCGCGGCCGGAGGCGTGATGTAGCCGTACGCCCACAAGGGTAGGCTGGGACTCTGGGAATAGACCGTGCCCACGAGGCATCCACACAGGATCAGACCGATACAGGCACTTCTCACGAGCAGGCTCCTCCGCATCGAGTATCGCAGTCTACACCCGCCTTCGCTCGTCGTGACGCGTCGAGCTTCGGCGAGGCAAGCCCGCCCTAGCTCG
>DAIRVG010000047.1:0-10108 GCA_036802945.1 Vicinamibacterales bacterium | reverse complement strand
GCCTTCGCTCGTCGTGACGCGTCGAGCTTCGGCGAGGCAAGCCCGCCCTAGCTCGAATGAACGCATCGAGCCTCGGGGCGGCTGACCCCGAAGTCCTGGGCTCGCCGAAGCCGCCAAGCGGCCAAGGCGGCGCTTGACAAACGGATGTGGTCGGCACATGGTTGCCCCCGTTGGGCGGTCCTCACTTCTAGAAGGGAGAAACGCAGGTATGTTTTCCAGGGTCCCTCTTTCGTGGCGGGAATGCCGAGTTGCCTTGCTAATCGTGGCGATGGTCGGGTTCGCGTTCCCGGCCCTTTCGCAGACGAACGGCCTCATTTCCGGCGCCGTCGCCGATGTCCAGGGCGGTGTGCTTCCCGGCGTGACCATGACGCTCCGCAACACAGAGAGCGGCGTCGTGCGAACGACGGTCAGCGAATCCGACGGGCAGTACCGCTTCGCGGGGCTGCAGCCGGGCGTGTACGACTTGAAGGCCGAGCTGCCGGGCTTCGCCACGGTTGCCGTCGATCAAATGACGGTGACGATAGGGCTGCAGCTGAAGCAGGACATCAAGATGCAGGTGCAGAGCCTCCAGGAGACCGTCACGGTGTCCGGAGTCGCGCCGGTGATCGAGGTCACGCGTACCGAAGTGGCGCAGGTGATCACGCAGGAGCAGATCGACACGCTTCCCATGGCCGATCGGCAGCCGGCGAGCCTCGTGCTCCTTCTGCCGGGCACCAACATGGACAACACGCAGGTCCGCCGCGCGCAGGCCAATATCGGGGCCGGGGGCATCAACAACCAGATGAACGCGTATTTCCTCGACGGCTCGTCCAACTGGTCGACCAACTCGGGCCAGCAGCACGCTGAAATGCCGCAGCTCGCCATCCGCGAGTTCCGCGTGAACGTCGCCCAGGCATCGGCCGAGCACGGCGGAAATGTCGCCGGTCTGGTGAGCATCGTCACGAGGAGCGGAACGAATCGCTTCGGCGGCGAGGCGCTCGAGTTCTTCAAGAACCAGAGACTCCAGGCGAGGGACAAGAACGCAGAGGATGTCGGCGCGCCGAAGCCTGACTACAAGCGGAACCAGTGGGGCCTGGCGTTCGGCGGACCGATCGTGCGGGACAAGGTCCACTTCTACACCGCGATCGAGTACCAGACGGAGAACAAGTCATTCACCGTCAACAGCGGCTCACCGCAGTTCTACAGCAAGCTCGAAGGCGTGTTCCCGACCGACTACCTGCGCCACAAGTATTTCGTTCGCGGCGACTGGCAGGCCACCCAGACGCAGTCCTTCTTTGTCCGCTACGGCAAGGACTGGGAACACATCGACTGCGAAGGATGCGGCGGCACCAACGCAGCATTCAACCAGAGCTACGTCGAGTCGCCTCGCACCACGACCGTCGTTGGTCACACGTGGGTCGTCAGCAACCGTGCGCTGAACGAGTTCCGCATGCAGGGCCCGGCGGCCTTGCACAGCACGACCGGACCTCCGGGAACGTCGCTGTGGGACCGTCCGGGAGAGTTCCCGGCCGAGCGCTTCAACGGCTACACGCAGGTCTACAACTTCCCGAGCATGCACTGGGGCTCGAACACGGGGAGCTTGAATTTCACGAAGCGGTTCGAGCTCAAAGAGGATTTCTCGTATTCGGCCGGCAGCCATCAGTGGAAATTCGGCGGCGAGTACGCGCGGTACATCTCACCGGAGGATGTCATTGCCAATATCGGTACGTGGACGTTTGCGGGCGACCAGCTCTTCGACGGCACGGCTGCGTCGATTGCGGCGCTCCGCGCTCCGACGACGTTCACGGCGGCGTTCCCGAACGTGGTCCGCGAGCTGAAGAACTACTGGATTAATGGTTACGCGCAGGACGAATGGAGACCGCTCAGCAACCTGACGGTCAACGCCGGCGTCCGCTACGACCTGCAGTACCACTCGTTCAACAACCAGTTGAATTTCGCCGGCCGCGAGTCGCTGAAGCAGCTGATTGACCCGACCCAGCGGCGCGACAACAACAACTTTGGCCCGCGCGTCGGCATGGCGTGGGATCTGAGGAACGATACGAGGACGCTGGTACGCGCGGCGTACGGGCGCTTTTTTCAGTACCTGCCGCAGGGCGGGCTTCGCAACGAGCTCGGGACGCTGCTGCAGAACACCATCAGCATCAACAATCCGTCGTATCCGGATCCGTATGGCGGCCTGTCGCCGCAGGCGTTCGTCACCGTATCGGCGCGTCCGAACGTCAACATCCTCGACGACAAGATCCGGAACATGTCCGGCGACACGGTGACGGGCGGCGTGTCGCAGCAGCTGATGGCAAACCTCGCTCTGCACGTGGACGGCGTCTACACCAACCTCCGTCATTTCGCGCGGACTCAGAACATCAACCAGCCGCGTCCGGCGTTCGATTTCACGACGCTCGACGCGGCGACGGCCGCGCGAATTACGGCATTCTCGCAGGCGCAGCTCAATGCGGCGCGGCCGATGGCCAACTGGGGCAACGTCACGCAGCTGACCTCGAATGGCTGGAGCAACTACCGTGCGCTCTACGTCAGGCTCGACAAGCGGATGTCGAACCGCTTCATGTACCTCGTCTCGTACACGCGCGACTGGACGAGAAACAACGTGTCCGCCGTGTCCGACATCTACCATCCATCGCTCGATGAAGGGAACGATGGACGGAAGCACTCACTGGTTGCCAGCGGCACCGCTCGTCTGCCGTTCAGCCTGACGTTCGGTGCGGTGTGGACCATCCGCACGGCGCTGCCGTACAGCGCCCTCTCGGGCTTCGATTTCACCGGCGACGGCACTGTGGACTTCGTGCCCGGCACGACGCGCAACATGGCCGGTCGCGATAGCACCAACACGGCGAAGCTGCTGGAACTGGTGAACGCCTGGCGCGCGGTCAGAAACATGGCCCCGATTCCGCCGGGCCAGCTCCAGAGCAGCGATTACAACCGCTTCGACATCCGGTTGAGCCGATCGATCGCGATTCCCAACGGGCGCAGCGTAGATCTGGTGGCCCAGGTGTTCAACGTCTTCGGGCGCGACAACCTGATTGGCGGCACCGGCGGCACCTTCATCAACAGCGCGGTATCGAACTCGTTCGGCCGCTACACCGTGGCGGCACCGCGTCAGGAGATGGAGGTCGGGATTCAGTTCAAGTTCTAGCCAGCAGGCAACTTGCAGCTGGCAGCAGGCAGTAAGAGGGCGGGTCCTCTCGGACCCGCCCGCAAACACACGCCACAGAGATACCTCTATCGCTTCTCCAACGCAGTCGGCAGATTGCGCTTCGCGTCTTCGAAATCAGGCTGCACCGCCAACGCCTGAACACCCTCCTTCGCTCGTCGTGACGCGTCGAGCTTCGGCGAGGCAAGCCTCCTTCGCTCGCATGAACGCGTCGAGCTTCGGCGCGCAGAGCCACCAATCCCGTGGCTCGCCGAAGCCGCCAAGCGGCGAAGGCGGCCGCTTGACAAACTGGTGTGGTCGGCACATGGTTGGCCCCGTTGGGCGGTCCTCACTTCTAGAAAGGAGAACGCAGGTATGTTTTCCAGGGTTCCTCTTTCGTGGCGGGAATGCCGAGTTGCGTTGTTAATCGTGGCGATGGTCGGGTTCGCGCTTCCGGCCGCGGCGCAGACGGGAGGCGCAATCGAGGGAACCGTGGCGGACGCACAGGACGCTGTGCTTCCGGGCGTGACCTTGACGCTGCGCAACACTGAGACCGGCGTGGCGCGGAGCACGGTCAGCGAGGCCAACGGTCAGTACCGCTTCAACGGTCTTCAGCCGGGCGCGTACGAGCTGCGGGCGGAGCTGCAGGGATTCGCGGCCGTCGCGGTCGATCGCCTCGTCATCACGATCGGCCTGCAGCTGCAGCAGGACCTCAAGATGCAGGTGCAGAACCTGCAGGAGACCGTCACGGTGACGGGCGAGGCGCCTGTCATCGAAGTCACGAAAGCCGAGGTGGCCCAGGTCATCACGCAGGAGCAGATCGATACGCTGCCGATGGCCGATCGACAGCCGGCCAGCCTCGTGCTGCTGCTTCCGGGCACGAACATGGACAACACGCAGGTCCGGCGATCCCAGGCCAACATCGGGGCGGGCCAGATCAACAACCAGATGAACGCCTACTTCGTTGACGGCGCCGAGAACCGGTCGCCCAACTCCGGACAGCAGCACGCCGAGATGCCGCAGCTGGCGATCCGCGAATTCCGCGTGAACATCGCGCAGGCTTCCGCCGAGCATGGCGGCAACGTCGCCGGGCTCGTCAGCACTGTTACGAGGAGCGGAACCAACCGCTTCAGCGGCGAGGTGCTCGAGTACATCAAGGACAAGAGCCTCAGCGCGATCACGAGGGACCAGGAGAGGGTCGGCTCGACCAAGCCGGACTATCGCCGTTATCAGCACGGCTTCGGCATTGGTGGTCCGATCATCAGGGACCGCATGCACTTCTTCGGCGCCATCGAGCTGCTGAAGGAACAGAAGTCGTTCACGGTCAACAGCGGGCAGCCGCAGTTCTACAGCGCGCTGCACGGCACGTTCCCGGCCGACTACCTGCGGCGGAAGTATTTCGGCCGCGTTGATTTCCAGCTCAACCAGTCGCAGAGCCTGTTCGCGCGCTACGGCCTCGACTGGGAGCACATCGACTGCGAAAGCTGCGGAGGCACCAACGCGGCATTCAACGGCACCTACGTCCAGTCGCCGCGCGACACGATGGTCACCGGGCACAACTGGGTCATCACCAATTCGAGCCTGAACGAGCTTCGCGTGCAGTGGCCGGCGCGGCTGCGCAACCAGACAGGACCTCCCGGAACGCCGCTGTGGAAGGACCCCGGCTCGTTCCCTGCGGAGCGCTTCGCGCTCTATACGCAGGTCTACAACTTCCCGAGCATGCACTGGGGATCGACCAGCGCGAGCATCCAGTGGACCAACCGCTTCGAGATCAAGGACGACTTCACGCTGTCGCGCGGCGCGCACCAGTTGAAGTTTGGCGGCGCGCACGAGCGGTTCATCTCGCCCGAGGACTCTCCGCCAAACGTCGGCACGTGGACGTTCGCGACCGATCAGTTCTTCGACGGAACCGCGGCGGCGATCGCGAGGCTGACCGCGCCAAGGACCTTCACGGCCTCGTTCCCGGCCAACGCGCGGCGGCTCGAGCAGTACTGGTTCAACGCGTATTTCCAGGACGAATGGCGGCCGAACAGCCAGCTGACGGTCAACTTCGGTGCGCGCTATGACATCCAGTACCACTCGCTGAACTACCACTACGACTTCACCGGCCGGGAGCGCCTGCGGGAGTTGATCGATCCGCACACGCGCACCGGGGAACCCGACAACTTTGGCCCGCGGATCGGCGTCGCGTGGGATCCGAACCAGGGCAGGTCGCTGGTCCGGGCGGCGTACGGCCGCTTCTACCAGTACATCTCTGGCGGCTCGCTGCGCAACGAGGCGGACACGCTGAAGCAGAACAGCATCAGCATCACCAATCCGTCGTATCCGGATCCGTACGGCGGACTGTCGCCGCAGGCGTTCCTCTCCGCGAACGCGCGGCCGAACGTCAGCATCCTGGACGACAAGATCCGGAACGGCTACGGCGACACGGTGACGATGGGCGTGTCGCAGCAGCTGCGTCCGAGCCTGGCTATCCACGTGGATGGCGTCTACACGAACCTGCGGCATCTCTCGCGGACGCAGAACATCAATCAGCCGGTGCCGGTGTTCGACTTCAAGACGCTGACGGCGGCGCAGGCGGCGACGATCACGACGTTCACCAACGCGCAGCTCGACGCGCGCCGGCCACTCGCGACGTGGGGCAACATCACGCAGCTCGCGTCCAACGGGTGGCACAATTACCGCGCGCTCTATGCGCGCCTCGACAAGCGCTTCGCCGACAACTACCAGTACATCGTGTCGTATACGCGCGAGTGGACGAGGAACAACGTCGCGAACATCTCGGACTTCTACCATCCGGAGCTGCAGGAGGGGCCGAGCGGCAGGAAACACACACTGGTGGCGAGCGGATCCGCGCGGCTGCCATATGAGCTCACGGTCGGGGCCGTGTGGACGATTCGAACCGCGCTGCCGTTTGACGCCACGAGCGGCGTCGACCTGACCGGCGACGGCGTTGCGGACCTGGTGCCCGGCGTCACGACGAACATGGCCGGCCGCGACAAAGAGGGGACGGAGAAACTGCTTGGTCTCGTCAACGCGTGGCGGCAGGTCAGGAACATGGCGGCGATTCCGCTGAGCCAGATCGAGAGCAGCAACTACAATCGCGTCGACGTGCGCGTCAGCCGCGCGTTCGCGGTTGGCGGCGAGCGCAGCTTGGAGCTGAGCGCGCAGATCCTGAATCTGTTCGGTCGCGACAACCTGATTGGCGGAACCGGCGGGGCGTTCATCAACAACTCGCTGTCGAACGCGTTCGGCACGTACTCGGTGGCCGGAGCACGGCAGGAGGCGGAGCTGGGGATTCGGTTCAAGTTCTAGCCACCGAGACACAGGGACACAGAGAAAATCAAATCTCTGTGTCTCTGCGTCTCTGTGGCCCGTTTCGCCGGTGAAATTACGGCCTCCCTCATCCAGGCGGACCTGAAGGTCCGCCTCTACGACGCTTCTCCAACGCGGTCGCCAGGTTGCGCTTCGCGTCTTCGAAATCCGGCTGCACCGCCAGTGCCCGCTTGAACTCATCGATCGCTTGATCCAGCTGGCCCTGCGATGCGAGCGCGATGCCCAGATTGTTGTGGGCCTCAACTGAATCCGGCCTCAACTGGAGCGCCGCAAGAAACTCGTCGACCGCTTCCGTGTAGCGCCGTTGCTCGAGAAGGTCGGTGGCACGTTGATACTTGTCGAGGAAGGCGGCGTTGAGTACGGCATCCAGATTGGCTGATGCGGGAATAATCGCTCCGAGGTAGCCGCTGCCGGCGATCGCGCGCGTCGGCGCGCCCCCGGGAACCGTGCGAGCGACGCCGACGGGACGCGCCGTATAGGCAAGATTCATCAGCGCCAGATAGGTGTCGAGCCCTTCGACGAGCGGCGCAGGTTTTCCACCGACGAAACAACTTGGGCACCAGGACGCCACGTCGCTCAGGTCAACGATGGAAGGCGGCAATCCCTCGTCTACTTCCAGCAGGGATCTCTTGCCGTACTCCTGGATCGGATGGTCATCGGTGACCGGCGCCACGTCCCGGGTCGCCTTTGCCAGCGTCTCCGCCGAGGCGACGAACATGCCGACGATCTCGCGCGGGCTGCCAAGGTCCAGCCGCTGCAGATCCGCGTGAACCCTGGGAGCTCGCGCCAGCGCCGTGATCAACCGCTCCGGATTGATTTCAACGCGCGCGTCGTTCGAGCCGATCAGCAGCAAGTCTGACGAGGCGCCTGAGAGCAGCACCGCATTGGGGAAGATATCGACGAACGCGCGAGTCATCGAGAGGATCATCGTCTGTGGGACTCCGTACGCAGGCAGCCACTGGCTCATGTAGCCCTTCGGCTTGAGGCGCGTCCGGGCCCTCTCGTAAAACTCCTTCGAATAGAGCGCGGCGACTCCGGCGTGGACGATCGGTGGCGGCTCCAGCGTGATCAGGTCGTACGAGGCCTCGGGCTGCATCTGCAGGTGGTGCCTCCCGTCGTTGACATAGACGGCCACGCGCGGGTCGTTCAGCACATCCCCATTCGTGTCCTTGAAGTAGCTCGAATGATCGAGAACATGCCTGGAGAGATCGACGACCTCGACACGTCGGACGGACGGATGCAGTGTTGCGGCCTGTGCGGTGTTGCCGACGCCGTAACAGATCACGAGGACCGATTCGGGATTGTCGATCGTAAGCAGAGGGATATGCGCCATCGCACGCATGTAGCGCTGCGACAGCAGCTCAGTTGATGACATCGGATGGCCGTTGGTGACCAGCACGCGTCCTCCGTCCGGACCGTCGGTCACCGCAATCAGCTCAGTGATGCCTTCGCTTACGGTGTATGCGCGCTGCACCGGAAACAGCAGTGCCCTGTTGAGCACGTAATCCGAGGGCAGGAGCAGCCATACGCCAAGAGCGATGCCGGAGACGAGCAGTGAAGCGGCCAATGGGGCTCGGCGGATTTTGTCGGACCCGCCGAACGCCACCGCGGCAAGCGGCACTACTGCGAGCGCCGCTGCGGTCGTCAGGACAGTGGCACTCCTCTGGATCCCGAGCGTCGGCAGAAGCAGGAAACCGGCGGCCAGGGAACCGCAGACGGCGCCAACCGTGTTGAACAGGTAGAGAATGCCCGCGCGGCGACCGACCAAACTTTCCGTGCGCTGAATGATCGCGTTCGCCAGCGGGAACGAGAAGCCCATGAGCACGGCGGGAAGGCCGACGACGAGCAGGATCGGTTTCGCGTTGAACCACAGCTCGGCCAACGCGCGCGTCCAATCCGGCGCGCTGACCAGGCCTCCCGTGGCTACGTGACGCGCCGCGTAGTCTGTTACGGCATTCCTGATCTGTTCCGCATTGGCGAGCGCGAATCCGAGCAGGGTCGAGGCAACGAATAGCCCTTGCACGACGATCAGGCACTGCGCTGGTTTCGCGATCCGCCGGTGCGCGAACCCTCCGGCGAGCGAGCCGATGCCGATGCCGAGCAGGATGACCGCAAGGAGGAGCGAGAAGACGGCGCGGAACTCGCCGAGGAGAATGCTGAAGTAGCGGAACCAGACGATCTCCATGCCCATCGCCGCGAAGCCGGTAAGCGAGAGCGCAAGGCTGGTCAAGAAGACGGGATTCGGGATTCGGGATTCGGGATTCGGGATTCGAGCTTGAGACGGGCCACGGAGAATTGGAGACACGGAGTCTCTTTTTGGAGAATGAGCTCCGTGCCTCCGTGTCTCCGTGGCTTGTTTCAGCGATGTTCGTCCGAGCCAAAACGCGCCGATCGCCGCGACGACGTTGAGGCCTGCGGCGACGATCTGCGTTCGGAGGAGACCGTATACCGGGATGAACGCGAAATCGGTTAAGAAGCAGCCTGCCGCGGCACCGCAGGTATTGACGGCATAGAGCAACGCGATGCGCGAACCTCCGGCATCCAGGTCTCGTCGCACGAGGTGACGAATCAGAAGCGTCAGCGTCCCGCCCATCAGGAGCGTGATCGGCGTCAGCAGGACGATGGCGATGGCTCCGCGAGCAGCATAGGAAGAAGCCGAGAGGACATACCAGCCGCCGGCATCGCGTGAATAGGAGGATACACGCGCGGAAATCTCACCGAGGTGGGGCAGGAGAGCGGAAATACCGAGTCCCAGCAGACCGATGGCCAGCTCGAACGCACCGTATGCGCGGAGCATCGACTCCGGCCGGGAGGCGTAGCGCCGATCTGCCCATGTCCCAATGACGTAGCTGCCAACGCCCAGGCCCAGCATGAACACGGCGATCACGAGCGACGCCGAGTAGATCGTGTTCCCGAACACGTTGGCGAACACGCGCACCCAGACGACCTGATAAATCAGTCCGCTGAGGCCGGAACAGAAGAAGAGAAAGTAAAGCATGCAGCGGCTGGCGGATGATAACCCCGCAGTGACCCCCTTCGCGCTCTGCGCTTCGGCGCGCAAGCCGCACGGGCGGCGGCTGTCCGGCGAGACCGCCCGGCTGCGCTCGCTTCTATCTGGTGTCCCCGCTCCCGGCCGATTCGCGATAGCATCTCCTCGCCGCGGGAGGCTGACATGAAAAACATGCTGTTTGCACTGTTCGTGCTGGTATCGGCGTCTCCGTCGTTCGCGCAGCAGAGTGCCCCCGATATTCCATTCGATTCCATCGGGGACTTCCTCAAGCTTCCGGCCGGGATGAATTTTGGGGAAGTACCAGGCGTGGCGGTGAATTCGAAGGGGCATGTCTTCGTCTTCACGCGATCGAACAGCGCGGGCGGTCCGGCGTACGCGCCGGCCGCGGCTCAGCTGCTCGAGTTCGGGCCCAAAGGCGAGTTCATCCGCGAGATCGGCAAGGGCCTGTACGGTTGGGCGTTCGCACACAGCGTGCGCGTCGACAGGGACGACAACATCTGGGCCATCGACAAAGGCTCGGACATGATCATCAAGTTCAACCAGGCCGGGCAGGTCATGATGGTGTTCGGCCGCAGGAAGGAATCGGCGGACGATGAGAGCAAGCCGTGGGAGCCCGT
>DAIRVG010000046.1:24357-36994 GCA_036802945.1 Vicinamibacterales bacterium | reverse complement strand
GACGTTCGTCACGCGTTCGATGCGGAACTCGAAGATCGCCGTGTTGCCAGCGTAATCCCACCTTTCTCAAATCCATGTCTGTTCGCGCCGTGTAACGCACGGTGCGGATTGGTACCAGTTGTGCGATTCAACCAGAGAAAGGTGACGATCATGAGAACGACTTATTCTCGGACAATTTTGGCTGGTGTCGCGCTGATGGCCATTACAACAACGGCCGCCGCGCAGGATCGCACTGCGCTGTTGACGAGCATCGAGGTCAGGCAGCTCGTCGCGAGCGGGCAGCGAGACGACGACGCGCGATTGCGTGATCATTTCGCCGCATTGGCTGAGATGTACTCGGCGGAGGCGGCGCGACACACGACGATGGCACGGACCCTACAGGCAAATTTGAATCATGCTCTCGTAGTCAGCCCGGATGCACATCAAATGCGGCTGGCGAAGCTGGCGGCGACATCAGCCGTGACGGTCCGTGAGCTGTCCGTGTACTACAATCTTCTCGCTTCCGGCATCACGTCTCCAGCGCCCAACGACAGCGCACGCTTCGAGGCCGGTGAAGGCGCGCCCGCGCCGAACGACAGGCAAATCCGCGAGCTCGTGGCAAGCGCGCGCACGGCTGCGGATCATCGAAGCCTCGAGGAGTACTTTGCTGAGCTGGGCTCGACGTACACGAATGAGGCCCGGCAACACGACAGGATGGCGCTGAGCTATCGCCTGCGTGCGAACATCGGAACGAACGCCGCACTGGCGCTGTATTGTGAGTGGCAGGCCAAGCGTTCGCGACAACTGGCCGGCGATGCGGTTGCCGCTGCCACGGAACAGCGGCAGTTGGCGAGGATTGGGTAACCCTCAACCCTCTTCGACAGTCCGTACCGACCGGTCCGAACCGGCCTCCACGAACTCGAGCGTGGGGGCCGGTCGGAATCGAAATCGTAAACCGCCGTTGGCGTTGCGACCCTCTACTGATGTCTTCCCATTGCAGTCTGATGCTTGGTCTCGCGCATCGTCCTTCTCGCGGCATTCTTTGCGGATCGTCATCTCCCCACGCGACAAATCGTCATCGGCCAGTCCGGGTCATTGATGGTACGATTCGGTCGGCTGGCCAACCCTTCACCTAGTTGACACCCTACTCTTTTCTGATCGCTGCGTTGCTCGCGGCGTTCATTCCGGTTTCCGCCCGCGCGCAGTCATCGCGCGACGTGGCGCCACTTACGTCGGTCCTCCCCGCGGACGCATTGCTGGACCTGCCGTCGACCGACAGCCTCTTTTCGACACTCGAGACAACGCATGCGCCGGTTGTGAGCGATCGCTTCTCGGCGGGTCTGAACCCGGCCGAACCGGCGCGTCTAGGAGCATTTCTCAGCTCGTGGAACCAGACAACGTTTCGCATTGATGACGTCGACATCACCAGCCCGCAGGGCGGAGTGCCGATGTTCGTGCCGCCGATCGCCCTGTGGCAGACGGTCGCTGTCACGTCGGGTCTCGCGCCGGCTGACGTGACCGGTCCCGGAGTGCTCGTCTCGCTCAGCCCCCGTCGTCCGTCGCCCACCTGGTCGGCGAGCGGGATGGTCGCCGGATCGCGGAATCCATTCGTGGCCGCCGCTTCGAATCGTGCCCCGGCAATCGCGCGCCCTGACGCGTGGTCCCACGCGAGCGTTGTGTTCGGCGGTCCCGTTGTGCCGGATCGGGCCGGCCTGCTGATGGCCGCCTCGACGACGCGCTCTTCACAGTTCGAGCGTGGCAATTCGGTCGCAGCGGATGCGGGCATCGATTCGTTGTTTGCCCACCTGATCGTCGGTCTAGGGAACGGCGAACTCCGGACCGTTGGCTGGCTTCAGGCGGCGCGTTCGCCTCTCTTACATGACCTTCCCTACGTTCAGGCCGGTTCCCTGAAACGCGACGGCTCACAGCATCTGCAGGCGACATGGGCGCGGAGCATTCCCATGCACGCGACGTGGCGGATCTTCGCAGCCGTGACGCAACGCGATCGGGATACGACGCTGACCCTAACGCGGTTACCAACCGTCGAGCGGCTCATCGACGGTCCGGCGTCGGATCTCGGTGGCCCCGTTCCTGGAGTTGAGCGGCGATGGACAGTGGGCATTCGGGCGGAGGAGATCTCCAAACAGGCCCTTGGTTTGACCCACCTGTTCCAGGTGGGCGTCGATGGAAAGGCCGGCCAAGTGCGGACGAATGCCACGGATCCGGTCACAGTTCGCGAACTGGTCGCGGGAATGCCCGCCCGGGTCTGGAATTATTCGGGCACTGGCGCTGGATACCGGAGCAATCGGGAGCTCGCCGGGTATCTGAGCGATCGAATCGCGCTCACTCAGCGCGTGACGCTGGATGCCACGATACGCTTTGATTCGGTCGCCGGGCGCGCACGTGGTGCGACAGAACACATCGCCTGGAATAGCTGGCTGCCGCGTGCAGCCGTGCGGTGGCACGTATCGGACGCCGGGCGCGTCTCGGTGTTCACCGCGTATTCGCGCACAGCCGACGTACTTTCGCTCGCCGTGCTGGCGTACGGTGATCCGGCATCGTCCGTATCCGAGGTCCAGCGCTGGAACGGCACTGCCGCGGGGCCTGTCGTCGCGCTTGCCGGGCCTGGTGCGGGACCGAATCTGACGTTGACGAACATCGACCCGGGGACGCGACGGCCAATCACGGAAGAGTTCGCGGTCGGGTTCGAGCTCACACCGAGCGCATGGCCTCGTCTCCGATTCACCAGCGTGAGGAAGAGGGCGTCGCAACAACTTGCGCTCGTCAACATCGGCGTACCGGCGTCCAGCTATACGGTCTCGTTCCTCTCCGACCCGGGTCCCAGCCTTTCCGACCCGGTGGACGATCAGATGCTGCCGATCTACAACCGCCTGCCGGAAAGTTTCGGGCGCGATCGATACGTGCTCACGAACCCGCAACAATCCGCCGCGACGTTCCGCGGGATGACGTTTAACGCCGACGGCTCGTGGAACCGCACGTTCCTCTCCGCCGGTGCCACGATGGGATGGACGATGGGGCGCGCCGGGAACAGGGGATTTGGTTCGAGCGAAAATGATCTGGGCATCGTCGGTGAGCTCTTCGCGGATCCGAACGCCGCGATGCACGCGCGCGGGAACTTGTTCTCGGACCGTCAGTACACCGTGAAGATTGCAGGCGTCCAGCGGTTCGCCCACGACGTGCGCGTCGGCGCCATCGCGCGCTACCAGGACGGGCAGGCATTCTCGCGGATGGTCGTTATTCCCGACCTGAACCAGGGTGCGGACGCGATTCGCGCCTTCCGGAGCGGGAAATCGCGCTTCACCTACACGGGAACGTTGGACGTGCGCGTCCAGAAAGGCGTCGTCTTGCCTGGAAGTCGCCGTATGGTCCTCTTCATCGACGCGTACAACGTCGTCAACATGGCGAAGGAAGTCGAGGAGTGGGTCGCCACGGGACCAGCGTTTCGCACTCCGACCGCGGTCCAGCCGCCTCGAGCGATCCACGTGGGTTTGCGGTTTTCGCTATAAGGTTCGAGGATCGACGCGATCTGGCACAGCTGCCGTCGTCGCTGTGTGACGAAAAGTTCAGGAAACTTTCAGATAGCCCCGATCGTCAGGTAGATACGATTCGGTTTTACGTGACCAGTCCCATCTCTGCCTGCCGAGGTCACCGTCGTCGAGTTGACGTGCGTGCGAGACACGCGCATGATTCCGACGTGTGCACAGGCCGCCTGAGGCATGACCTCTTCGCCTCGATTCTGGTGGTGGCCACCGTCTGGGCGGCCATCCTGCCGCCGACGCACATCCACCTTGCCGCGGCCGACCACGACGACCACGATGGCGATCACCACACCGATCATCACACTGCAGCCATCGAGCATGCACACTGGGCGGCGCATCGGAGCCTGGGAGCTGCCGTTCAAGATGGAGAGGACGAAGGGCGCGCGCTCTTCGTCGATCATCCTGCAGTTGTTTCACCGGTCCTGGGGCACATCGAAGTGCCCCGCGCGGCTCTCGTCGCTCTCCTGACCGTACCTCCTGCGCCGACGTTCACTGACATCAGCCAGCGTCGTGCTGGCAACGCCCCTCGGGACGGACCGTACGGCGCCGTTCCATTCCTCCGCGGCCCACCTTTCGTCCTCTAACGGACGACTAGATATTTCTCCGTCTTCAATCGAATCAGCCGTCCCGCGCGCTTTGATGCGGGCCGTACCGTTCGCGCGGCAATCGCCGCGAAAGAGGACTCATGGGCCCAGTGGAGAGAATGTGCTCGCGGTTTGTGTGTATTTCGTGGGTCGTGATCACGGTGGCTTGTACTGCCGATCCACTTTTGGCCCAGGCCGTCACGTCAGAAGCGGATGCGCTGGCCAGACTGTCTACCGACAGCCCTCGCGTGCGGGCCATTCGCGCGAGCATCGAGCTGGCACGCGCAGACGTCCTCAGCGCCAATCGATGGCCGAATCCTCGCCTGTACGTGGGTCGTGAATCCGTTGCCGGCGTGGCGGAGACGATCACCACCGTGCTGCAACCCCTGCCCATCACGGGCCAGCGAAGGTTCGAGACCGCCTCGGCGACGGCACTCCTCGGGGCCACGACGAACCGGGCGGACGAGGCGGTGCGCCGCGCGCGCGCCGATCTGCGGATGGCGTACGCGGATCTCGTGACCGCGCAGACTCGTGAACGCGAGTTGACGACCGTGCGCGATCGCCTTCAGGAGCTGGTGGGGATTCTGGAGAAGCGTGAACGCGCCGGAGACGCGGCGGCATTCGATCGGCTGCGAGCCCAGCGCGAGGTCATCGACTTCGACGCCGACCGCGTGCTTGCTGGCGCCGATCGCGCGCGCGCGCAAGGTCGCCTCGCCTCGTATTTCGCGGCCGTCACAGACCCCTCGACGATCGTCGCCGCGAATCCTGTCATTGGCCCGCGTGATGTGCCGCCTCTCAGCATCCTCGTCGACGAGGCTGAGCGGACGCGCGGTGAGGCGCTGGCGCTTCAAGGCGAGATCGAAGCGGCTCGGTTTGCCGTCCGCGCGGCCGACCGTCGGCGCGTCCCGGAGCCGGAAGTGCTGGGCGGGACCAAGTCATCCTCGTTGGGCGGGGGCGACATCGGCAGTGTGTTCAGCTTCCAGGCCGTCCTTCCGCTGTTCGATCGCGGTGGACCCGAGAGAGCGCGCGCGCAAGCCCGGGCCGCGTCCGCAACGGCACGGCTGGAGACCTTTCGCATCACGCTGCGCGGCGAGATTGCCGCATGGCGGGCGGCGGCATTGGAGCGGCGCAGCGCCGCCGATCGATACCGGGCGTCTGCGCTGACGACCGCCGCCGACGTGGAGCGGATCGCGCGTGTGAGCTACGACGCGGGGGAGCGCGGCATCCTCGAACTGCTCGATGCATACCGCACGTCGGCGTCGGCCCGCGTACGACAGGCTGCGCTCGACGCGTCCGCGCGCGAGGCGGAAATCGAGCTGGAATTCGTCAGTGGTTGGGAGACTCCCTAATGAAGTTCGAAGTTCGAAGTTCGAAGTCGGGAAGTAAGTGGGGAAGTGGTCTGCGCCTTCTATGTCTGGCATTCGCCCTGGCATTCGCCGCGTGCGCGAAGCAGCCACAGGAAGTTGTGCCCGAAGTGCCGTCCCTTGACGTGACGAGCTGGACCGACAAGACCGAACTCTTCATGGAATATCCACCAATGGTGGCGGGGGAGACCGTCCGCTTCGCTGTCCATCTCACACGGCTCAACGACTTCAGCGCGCTCAACGCTGGGCGACCCAACATTGAGATGACTCCGGAGAGCGGGGGCGCCGTGACGTTGGCCGGCTCCGACCCGCTGCGGCCCGGCGCGTTCAGGGTCGAGGGGACACTGCCACCCGCCGGCCGATACCGTTGGGCACTGCTCGTTAATGCGCCCGGATTGAGTGACCGCCACGATCTGGGTACGACGACCGTTTTCGCCAACCAGGCTGCGGCGATTGCCGACGTGGAGAAACGGCCCGCCGAGGATCCCGCGGCGATTGCGTACCTGAAGGAACAACAGTGGACCAACGAATTCGCCACTGAGCGCGTTCGAGAAGCGGACCTCCGTTCCTCCGTGCGCGTGCCGGCCATCGTGCGCCCGGTCACCGGCGGCGAGGCGATTGTCTCCGCTCCCGCGGCGGGACGATTCGCCGCGGAGTCGTTGATCTCGATCGGCGCGACCGTCCGCGCGGGCCAGGCGCTGGGACGTCTCGAGCCGCGACTGACAGCGGGAGACGACCGCGCGACGCTTGACGCTGAAGTCGCCGAGGCGCAGGCAGCAGCAGACGCGGCGCGCGCGGAAGAAACGAGGGCCGAGCATCTGCTTGCCGAGCAGGCAGTGCCCGCGAGGCGCGTTGAAGAGGCGAAGCGGGGCGTCACCATCGCGGAAGCCCGTCTCAGGGCCGCGCAGGCGCGTCTCGCGCAGCGCGATCAGACGCTCGGCACCGGCGGCGGCGCCGCGTCCGGCAATGCCTTCATCCTTCGCGCGCCGCTGAGCGGCCGCGTCGCCGAGGTGTCGGCGACGCTCGGCGCGTCGTACGACGAGGGTGCGCCGCTCTTCAAGATCATCAAGACGGACGAAGTGGAGCTGCAGGCGCTCGTGCCCGCCGCCGACGTCAGCCTCACGCGCGACATCGACAGCATCGCTCTCGAGATCCCCGGCCGAACCGAACCGATTCCGCTGCGGCCCCACCACATGCACGACTCGGGCGTCATCGATTCGCAGACTCACGCGCTGACGGTGCAGTTCGAGGTCGAAAACCCAGGCCGGCAGCTTCTCATCGGTCAGACGGGAACTGCCATTCTGTACACCCGCAACCGGGTTCGGGTGCCCGTTGTGTCGCAAGCGGCAGTGTTGATGGAGGCCGGCCGCCCGTACGTCTTCGTGCAGAGTGGCGGCGAACGCTTTGCCCGCCGGTACGTGGAGATTGCGGCGCGCGAAGGTGACCTCGTGGGGATCAAGACCGGCGTCGCACCCGGTGACCGCGTGGTGACGCGCGGAGCGTACGACGTCCAGCTCGCGTCAGCCGCCAAGGGCCTGCCGGCGGAAGGACACGTGCACTGATGAAACGCATTATTCAGTGGTCGATTGATCATCATTGGATCGTCATCGGCCTCTCTGTGCTGTTGTTCGCCGCCGGTGCGTGGACGGCGCGGCAGATGCCGATCGATGTCTTTCCGGATCTGACGGCACCGACAGTGACCATCCTTGCCGAGGGGCACGGCATGGCGCCGGAGGAGATGGAGTCGCTCGTCACGTTCCCGATCGAAAGCGCGATCAACGGCGCGTCCGGCGTTCGGCGGGTCCGATCCGCAACTGCCGTCGGCATTGCCGTCGTCTGGGTCGAGTTCGACTGGGGGACCGACATCTTCATGGCGCGGCAGCTCGTGTCCGAAAAGCTGTCGCTCGTGAGCGGAGTACTGCCACCGCAGGTGGAGCGGCCGGTCCTTGCGCCGGTCTCCTCGATCATGGGGGAGATCCTGTTTTTCGCCCTCTCGTCCGAGTCCGAGGATCCCCTCACGCTGCGCACGATTGCGGATACGACGGTCCGCCGTCGGCTGCTGGCGGTGCCCGGCGTGTCGCAGGTGACGCCCATCGGCGGTGCGGAGCGGCAGTTCCAGGTCGTCGCACATGCCGATGGCCTTCGCGCCAACAGTATTTCGCTGACCGAATTATTGTCCGCGGTCCGGGGCGCCAGTCAGAACACCTCTGCGGGGATTTACACGGAAGGCGCGCAGGAGTACGTCCTTGAAGCGATCGGGCGCGTACGAACCACCGAGGAGATTGGAGACACGGTCGTCGCGATGCGCGGTGACCGGTCGGTCCTGATCCGTGATGTCGCCGACGTGCGCGAGGCCGGGGCGTTCAAGCGGGGAGAAGGGTCCCGAAGCGGAAAGCCCGCCGTGATCGTGGGCGTGCAGAAGCAGCCTGGCGCCAACACGATCGAAGTCACAGCGCGTCTCGATCGCGAGCTCGACACGCTCCAATCGGAGCTTCCGCGCGGCATCACGATCGACCGGCGGATTTTCCGGCAATCCGATTTCATCGAAGTCGCCGTGAACAACGTCGTTGACGCGCTGCGTGACGGCGGCATTCTCGTGATCCTGATCGTGCTGCTGTTTCTCGCCAACCTGCGCGCGGCAGCAATCACGCTGACCGCGATGCCGCTATCACTCGCGGCGGCGGTTCTCGCGCTCCAGGCGTTCGGCGCGAGCATCAACACGATGACGCTGGGAGGAATGGCGATCGCGATCGGCGCGCTCGTTGACGATGCGATCATCGACGTTGAAAACGTGGTCCGGCGGCTTCGGGAAAATCAGGGGCGGCCGCCGGAGCAGCAGTTGCCGGCGGCGGCCGTAGTCCGGGACGCCACCCTCGAGATCCGCTCCTCGATCGTGTTCGCGACGGTCATCATTGTGCTGGTGTTCCTGCCTGTGTTCGGCCTGGCGGGGATTGAAGGCCGGCTCCTCACGCCCCTGGCGTTTGCCTATATCGTCGCGTTGCTCGCGTCGCTGGGCGTCGCGATTGTCGTGACACCGGCGTTGTGCTTCGCATTCCTACCGAATGCTCCCTCCATTCTGCGCGGCCACGATGGGTGGCTGTCGCGAGTGCTGAAGACGCGCTTTTCGCGCGATCTTCCAAGGATCCTGAGTCATCCGCGCGCGGTGATTGCGAGTGCGCTCGCGCTGCTTGTTCTGTCGGGGCTGACGCTGACGCGCGCGGGCACGGCGTTCCTGCCGGAGTTCCACGAAGGCAGCCTGACGGTGCAGGCCAACACGCTTCCAGGGACCTCGCTGGCCAAGTCAGACGAGATCGGGAAGCGCATCGAGCAGATTCTCCTGTCGCAACCCGAGGTCGTGGCGACGGCGCGCAGGACCGGTCGCGCGGAGTACGACGAACACGTGCAGGGCGTGGAGGCGGCGGAAATCGACGTGGGGTTGCGAGAGACCGAGCGGCCCCGCGAGGAGCTGCTGGCGGAGCTTCGCCGGCAGTTCTCGACGCTGCCTGGAACCAACGTCACGATCGGGCAGCCGATTTCGCACCGGATCGATCACATGTTATCCGGCACGCGCGCGAACATCGCCGTGAAGGTGTTCGGAGACGACCTTGCGACGCTGCGCCGACTCGGGGAACGCGTGCGCGACACCATGGCCGCCGTTCCAGGCGTTGCCGATCTGTCGCTCGAGCAGCAGATGGACGTGCCGTTCGTGCGTTTCGTGCTGAACCGTCCTGCGATAGCGCGGTACGGGCTGCGACCGGCCGATGTTGCCGAGGCCATCGAGACGAGCTTTGCGGGTGTGACGGTGGGGCGCATCTTCGATCGCGGCACGTCATTCGATCTGACCGTCAAGCTTGACCCATCGAACAGCGCCGATTTCGATCGGGTGGCCGATCTTCCGGTCGACACACCGGCGGGTGCAATCGTGCCGGTACGCATGCTCGCGGACGTGCGCCGGGAGCAGGGGCCGAACATGGTGCTGCGCGAGAACGTACAGCGGCGGATCGTGATCTCCTGCAACGTCGCAGGCCGCGATCTCGGGAGCGTGGTCGACGATATCCGGACAGCGGTGTCGCAATCGGTGCCGATGCCCGCCGGCTACCGGGTCGAGTACGGCGGCCAGTTCGAGAGCGAGCAGAGCGCGTCGGAGCGATTGATGGGGCTGGGCATTCTCGTCATCGCCGCCCTGTTCATGCTGCTGGTCCTGGCGTTCGGCCGCGCGCGCGACGCGCTTGTCATCATGGTCAACCTGCCGCTCGCGCTGATCGGCGGCGTGGCCGGCGTGTTTCTCTCCGGCGGCGTCCTGAATGTCGCGACGATGATCGGATTCATCACGCTGTTCGGAATTGCGACCCGGAACGGCATCATGCTCGTGTCGCACATCCAGCATCTGATGGCGGAAGAGGGCGTCACGAACTTCCGTGAGGCCGTCGAGCGAGGCGCTCAGGAACGGCTCGTCCCTATCCTGATGACGGCGACAGCGGCAGGGTTGGCGCTCATTCCGCTCGCGCTCCGCGGTGGCCAGTCGGGCAGTGAGATCCAGACGCCGATGGCAATCGTGATTCTGTGCGGGCTGGTGACGTCGACGTTTCTGAACATGGTGGTCGTCCCGACCCTCTACCTTCGGTACGGCCGACCCGAGGGTCATTGATGGTACGATTCAGCGCTCACACGTCTAGATTCAGCGCTGGCACGTCTAAACGGTTCTCGAGCGGAGAAACCATGAGATCTATCGCATTCACTATGGCCACCCTGGTGCTGCTCGCGGCAGCCCCTCGCGCGCAGACGACGCCCGTGCAGCCACCGCCGCCGACGCCTGGCGCGATCTCGCTGCAAACGAGCCCGTACAAGCAGGAGACGATCGAGATCAAGCTCGCGCCCAAGGAAGGCATGGAATACAAGTACGAGCTCGACAAGGGACAGGCGCTGCTGTACTCGTGGACGTCGACGGCGCCCGTGCACTACGAACTGCACAGCGAGCCAACCGCCGGCCCGAAGGGGTACGCGGAGTTCTTCGACCAGCAGGACGACCGGGACCAGGCGCATGGCAGCTACGTTGCGCCGTTCGCCGGCATCCACGGCTGGTTCTGGGAGAACCGGTCGGACCGTGAGCTGACAGTGCGGCTGAGCACGAGCGGTTTCTATTCAGGCTCGCTCGAGTTTCGGCGCGCACAGCCGGTCAAGCGGAAGACGTTCTGAATGCGGACCGTTCAGTGGCTGTTCGTCGTAAGCGTTGCGCTCTTCATCTGCGGCATCGGGTTCGTGATCGCGAGCGCGCGCACCGCACGAGCGACGACGCCTGTGGCTGAGGCCCCGGCCACGACGCCGGTGGCGAGCATCAAGCAGATCATGAACGGGATCGTGATGCCTGACGCGTATGTCATCTACGAGGCGGTCGGGACGAAGTCGTCGGCAGCCGGCGTGGAAGAGATTGCTCCTCAGAACGACGAGGAGTGGGCCAAGGTCGCCAATAGCGCGGCCGTCGTCGTGGAGGCGGGAAATCTGCTCCTCATGGGCGACCGCGCGCTCGACAAGGGGGACTGGGTCAAGATGACGCGGGCCTACATGGATGCCGGGACCAAGGCGCTCAAAGCTGCCGAAGCAAAAGACAAGGACGGGATTGTGGATGCAGGTGGCGACCTCAATACGACGTGTGACAACTGCCATGCTCGGTATCAGCGTTAATAAGGTCGTTCGCGGACCCAAAGGGTCCGCGCTGCTCGGGGTAGAGGTCCGCCCGGCCAACCGCAGGGTAGAGGCGGGTCTTCAGACCCGCCTTGTCGCGGTGACCATCCTGTTATTGGGCGTGTTGTCCGTAGCACTCGACGCGCACGGCGTCTCGGGCAAGGATGCGGTGTTCCTCCAGGGCCTCAAGGGACGCGCTATAGGGCCGCTGCTGTACCTCGGGGCGAAGCACATGGTGACCGGCTACGACCATCTATTGTTTCTCGTCGGCGTGATTTTCTTTCTCTACAAGCTGAAGGACGTCGTGCAGTACGTCAGCCTGTTCACGATCGGGCACAGCGTGACGCTGCTCGTCGGAGTGCTCGGAGGCGTGCGCGCCAATCCGTATCTGATCGACGCGATCATCGGCTTCTCGGTCGTCTACAAGGCATTCGAGAACATGGACGGCTTCAGACGGTTCTTCGGCTTTCAGCCGAATACGAAGCTGGCGGTCCTCATCTTCGGCTTTTTCCACGGCTTTGGCCTCGCCACCAAGCTGCAGGATTTTGCGCTCTCGCCAAACGGTCTCGTCGCAAACATCGTGAGCTTCAACGTCGGTGTCGAGATCGGGCAGTGCCTCGCGCTGACGGCGATCCTCATCGCGCTGACATATTGGCGTACGCGCACCGGGTTCTTCCGCCATGCCTTTGCCTTCAACGGCGTTGTGATGGCGTGTGGCCTCCTTCTGGTCGGCTATCAGTTGTCCGGTTACTTCCTTACCCCACTCTGAACATGACTACCGCAACCACGACGACAGCAAACGAACCGGTTGACATTCGAGATCGCATCGCGCTCGCGGCGGGCGCGGCGTTACTTGCCGCAGGGCTCATTCTGGTGATGTTTGTACTGCCGGCGGAATTCGCGGTCGACCCCCTTGGCACCGGAGCACGATTCGGCCTCCTGCCTCTTGGCGTCGTCGGGCAGCAGGTAGAGGCGCTCGAGACAGCCGCGGCTGCCGGTGGCGCCGGTCAGGCGGCCCTCCTCGTCGCGCAGGAGCGCCCGTTCCAGACGGAAACGATCGAGTTCAAACTCGCTCCGCACGAGGGGGTTGAATACAAGTACCGGCTCGACAAGGGCGAAGCGCTTTTGTACGCGTGGACAGCCCCGATTCCAGTCAACTTTGAGTTCCACGCCGAGCCAGACGGGGGACCTGCGGGGTATGCGCAAACCTACGAGAAGAGCTCGGGCAGCAGTGAAACGGGCACGCTGACCGCTCCGTTTCCGGGCATTCATGGTTGGTACTGGGAAAACCCCAGTGACAAGGAGATCACCGTCACGCTCAAGAGCGCGGGCTACTACAACCTCTCTCACGAATTCCGCAGCAACGCGCCGGTCAAGAACAAGATCTTCCAATAGGCGGGTGTTGAAGGCGGGTCTAAAGACAAGGCGGGTCTGAAGACCCGCCTCTACGTCTGTCTACTCGTAGGCG
>DAIRVG010000046.1:18186-24257 GCA_036802945.1 Vicinamibacterales bacterium | reverse complement strand
GAAAGGGTGACGAGCAACGCGAGCGACTTGTCGTACAGCAAGCCGAAGGCGATGCTCCCCACCAGCCACGCCGCGCCAAAGCAGGTGTCGAAAATGCCGAACGCGGTACTGCGACGCTGCGGGGCAATGAGCGGCGCAATCGCGGGCTTGAGCAGCGTATCCTGCGCGCCCTTGTTGATGCCCCAGAGCGCCATTCCCAGCCACGCAAAGGCTGGCGATCCGAAAAACACGAGTGGCGTGAATAGCGCGCCAATCAGAAACACGGCAATCAGGATCGGCAAGCCGACACGGTCATACAGGTGTCCCAGCAGAAAGTTGCCGGCGGCGCCTGTGCCCATGGCGACCGCGTACGACAGGGGGATTAAGGCGCCCTGCACCGTTCCCGTCTCTTGAAAATGGAACGCGATGAGCGAGAAATCGACAAATCCAAATCCGATCAGCGCGCCGCCGCACAGATACAACCAGTAGCTTCGCGGCAACGCGTTGGTCTGTCCGAGAGTTTCGGTCTCGAACGCCCGGGGATTCGGATACCGTCGCCGCGCGACGCCAAGCAGTCCCAGACAGAGAACGGCGGGAACGAGCAGCGCCGCGAAGCCGAGTCTGTAGCCGCCACCCCAGGCGATAACGAGAGCAACGACGATCGGCCCGACCGTGGCGCCAAGCGCGTCGAGTGACTCGTTGATTCCGAATGCACGTCCGGCGCCGACTTCGTCCTTTGCATGTGAAAGCATGCCCTGCACGATCGGCCGCCGGATGGCGCGTCCGGTTCGCTCCGCCGCGATCAGGCATGCGGCCATCGGCCAGTTTCCCGCCAGCGCCAGCGCCGGGACGGCAAACATGTTGATCGCATAACCGAGATACGTGAGCGTCCAGTAGCGTCCCGTTCTGTCCGCGACATAGCCCGAGACCGCGCGCAACGCGTAGCCGAAGAATTCGGCGGCGCCGGAAACGATGCTTATGAGCGCGGCCGTCGCGCCCAGTTCCGCGAGGAATGGTCCCGTGATGCTCCGACCACCCTCGTACGTGAGATCGGCGAAGAGGTTCACGACGCCGATGAAAATGACGAATCGGAGTACGGTTGATTGTCGTGGCTTGGTCATCCGCGCGCAGCGTCCAGTTCACATGATTGTGCCGGAACGCCGCCTGGATTATGTTTCGAACAGAGGTTTCAATGAGACTCCAAACAGATCTGATGACCGCTCTGATGGCCGTCGCGACATTCGGCATGTTGCTCGTACACGATCACGCGCAGGGGCAGACGCTCTCCTCCCAGGCGTTGGTCAACGCGCTGCGACAAGGTGGGAATGTCATCGTCATGCGGCATGCGAGCTCACCGATGATGCCGCCGGACAAACAAACGGCAAATCCCGACAATGTGAAGCTCGAGCGGCAGCTCGATGCCAAAGGTCGCGCAGACGCCATTGCGATGGGTGGAGCCCTTCGAGACCTGGAAATCCCCATCGGTGAGGTGCTCACCAGTCCCACGTACCGGGCTTTGGAGACAGTACGCTTTGCGTTACTGGCGAATCCGCGGCCCTACGAAGAGCTGGGTGATGGCGGACAGAGCATGCAGGGCATCGCGGAGCAACAGGCCGCCTGGCTCCGGGAGAAGGTCTCTCACCCTCCTTCGGCGCGTACGAACACGATCATCGTTACCCACATGCCGAATCTCGCGCGTGCGTTTCCCGCATGGGGCGCAGTCGCGGAGGGGGAAGCGGTCATCCTGCGCCCGGACGGGAAGGGCGGAACCGAGTTGGTTGGGAGGATAAAAATCGAGGACTGGTCGAGGCTGCCGCGCTAAAAGAGCAGCTTGATTCCGAGCTGCATCTGACGCGCCGGCTGGGCGCTGAAAATGCGGCCGAAGTTCGGCGTGAACGCCGTGCGGTTCGGCACGTCGAAATTGGCGCGGTTGAAGACGTTGAAGACGTCCCACCTGAACTGAAAGCGGACGCCGTTCGACAGCGCGGCGGTTTTTTGCAGCGTCATATCGACGTTCGCATAACCAGGGGCCAGGACCGAGTTTCGCTTCGAGTTGCCGAACGTGAAGGGGGCGGGCAAGGAAAAGCAGCTCGTGTTGAACCATTGCTCCGGCGTCCGCGCTTCGCCGGCATTCGGATCGCACGACACGTCGGGCCGTTGTGCCGGCCCAGAGCCGATGTTTGCGCGATCCGTTCCCAGGTTCACGGTGAATGGCGCGCCTGACTGAAGCGTGACGATGCCACTGACCTGCCAGTCGGCGCCGAGCCGTCCCATCACACCGTTCTGGCCGCCCCAGCTTGGAAGCGCATACGTGAAATTGCCGGCAAACCGATGCCGGTGATCGAAGCTGGAGAGCGCCCGCTCGGCGGCCATGTTACGGACATCCTGTGGAAGGTTGGTCTCGTACGTGGTCGCGCCTGGATCGGACGCGTCGTCGATCGACTTCGACAGGGTGTAGTTGCCCGAGAAGGACAGACCGCGCGAGAGGCGTTGAGTCGCTTTGAGCGTCAATCCGTTGTAGACGGAATACCCGTCCCAGCGAATCGCTGTGATGTTGCTCAACGCGGGAATCGGCCTGCGCGGCGCAATCGGGCCTGGCCCGGGATCCGGCACGTTGAGGACCGTCGAACTGTCTGCGCCCACGATGCTGGATCGCAGGTAGGACAGCTCCACCATCGTCGTCGAAGCCACCTGCCGCTGGATGCCCACGATCCAGTTCTTCGCGTATTCCGTCCGGTAGTCGTGGTTCATCGTGTTGCCGCCGACCGTGCCGGTGGCGGGCGCCAGCAGGACGTCTCGCGTCTGATACGTGGGCTGGATCGCGTCGGCCGCAGCATTGACCGTCTTGGAGAAAAAGAACGGGAGCGTTTGTGCCAGCGCCTGCTGGACGCTGTAGGCCCACTGATTCAGAAAGACCCCGAAGCCTGCGGTGATAACCGTTTCACGCTGGCCGGGCAGAACCCAGGCGAGACCCGCGCGTGGCGCGAACCGAAGATAACTCGGCCGCAACAGCCCGGCGGTCCAACCCGCCTCCTTCGACGTCACGTACGGAATCGGGATCTGAGGCAGCAATGGCTGCGCGGTCGTAGAGATCTGCCCCCGGTCATCGCTCGCGATGACGAATCGGCCGCCCGGAGCTGACAAGTCGATCGCCGAGAGGCGATTTGCCGTGTCGTTCATCTGGCCGTTGATTTCGTAGCGGAGGCCGTAGTTGAACGTCAGATTGGAAGAAGCCCGCCAGTCGTCCTGTGCGTACAGATGCAGCCAGGTCGTTCGACCGTTCTCGTCGGCGCGTCCGATGCCAACCTGCGCGGCGCTCGGGTACCCGAGGAGGAAATCGCCCAATGCGTTCCCCGTCCATTGACCGTTGTAGGTGAATGCGCCGCGAGCTGCCTGGGGATTCACAGGGTTGAAGTTCAGACGGAAGAGGTACGCCCCGAGCTTGAAATGATGGGCGCCGCGTTCCACGAGCACGTTGTCATAAAGCTCGAAGCTGCGGTCGCGGCGCGAGACGAACGTCGTCGGGTCGCCGATCGCGCTGTACAACCCTCCGAACGAGACTTGCGGGTACCCCATATCGCGCGGATCCCGGGTTGTGCCCAGTAACCCCACCGGTGATGCGAAGTCGACTCCTTGATTCTGGCTAGCCTGCCCGCCGCTGACATTGAGATACCCGAATCGGGTCTCGTGCAGGATCGAGGTACCGAACGTGTGGGTGTAACTGAGGGCGAGATTCTCCGTGCGCGTCGTCACGACGCGTCCAAATCCCGGGACGAGCGATTCATTGAGCGCGCTCGTGCCGAACGGCTGCGTGTCGTTGACGGAGTATGCCGTGAATCGCCCATACAGCGTGTCGTTCGCCGAGATGCGATGGTCCACGCGGCCGGTGAACTGATCCATCCGGTTGATCTCGGGTTCAACGGCGAGCAGATTCTGAACGGAAGTGCTGACCGTCGGCTGCGGCACCCTGGCCAACAGAGCCACCGCGATCGGATCCAACCGGTTTGCTGGAATCCTGTTTCCAAGAAACGGCGCACAAGCCCCGGCTGCCGTGCGCGTCGCAGGATCGCAGATCGGCGCAGCGCCTGAGAAATCTCCTTGTCGCGCGCCGACCGACGGCACAGAGAAGGTTTGCGTCACCGACTTGCGGAACCGCTGGCCCTCATAGCTGGCGAAGAAAAACGTCCTGTCGCGGCTGAGCGGGCCGCCGGTGTTCAGCCCGAACTGGTTCTGGCGCAGCGGCGGTGCCGGCCTGGCCGGATCGTCGAAGTAGTTCCTCGCGTCGAAGCGGTCGTTGCGCAGGAATTCGAACGCGCCGCCATGGTACGCGTTGGTCCCCGACTTGGTGACGACATTGATCAGCGCGGATGCCTTGCCGCCGAATTCGGCGGGATACATCGTCTTTTGAATCTTGAACTCCTGAATCGCCTCGATTGATGGGCTCACGACAAGGTTGTTGAAATACTCGTCGGTCACCTTGACGCCATCGAGGAGGTAGATGTTGTGGCCGCTTCGCTGTCCGTCGACGGCGGGCAGGCCGCCGGCTTGCTCGAGGGCTGCTCCGCGCGTCCCACCTGGCGGAATGACGACGCCGTCGCTGAGCAGGGCGAGCTGAAGAAACTGTCGGCCGTTGAGCGGCAGCTCCACTACCTGCCGATTGTCGATGACATCGCCGACTTCCGCATTGGCGGTCTGAAGCAGCGGAGTGTCGCTTGTGACGGTGATGGTCTCCTCCTGTCCACCAAGCGGGAGCGTCACGGGCAGATTCACGCGCTGACCGATCTGGAGAAGTAACCCCGCCTGCGTGACCTGCTTGAAGCCCTCGAGGCTGACCGTAATCGTGTAGCTGCCGACCGGCAGCCCCGCGAAAAAAAACCGTCCTGCGTCGTCGGAGACGCGCTCGATTCGCAGGCCGGTCATCACGTGAAGGGCGACGACTGTCGCGCCAGGGAGCACACCGCCCTGCGAGTCCCTGACGACGCCCTCGACTTCGGCGGTATTCGTTTGGGCAATCAGAAGCGGGCCGCTCATGAGGATCATGAGCAGACAAGACGACAGCAGTCGCGCCGCGCGTCTGGGGATCAACACCTCAGCCTCAATGATCCCCAATTATAAGGTGGCCGGCCAGGGGGCGCTCGTAAAGGTGGACCTTTGGGTCGCCTGGCTGGGGTCCGCCTTGCGTCTAGCGCGTGGCTGTCTGTTTGGGACGTGCTCCGGTCTGATCGACGGCAGCACGGAACGCCGCGGCTAGTTTCTGGGCCGATCCCCTCCCCCAGTAGTGCAGGAAAATCACCGTGGGCTGTGTGCCGGTCATGTGGTGGTGGATCGCGACCACGTCGAGCCCGTTCGAGCGCAGCGACTTCAGGACCGGCGTGACCTCGCTGTCCAGCATCGCCACGTCTCCCGCGACGACCGCCTCGGCGTCGTTGCCGTAGAACGCCGCCCAGGTGTTGAGCCCCATGCGCGCGTTGATCGACGCGCCCATCTCGTTCAGCGGAATGTCCGGGCGGCCGATCGTGATCTTGAACACGGCGCCGTTCTGCTCGCCGTCGTAGCCGACGATCTTCGCGAGCGCTGCGCCATCGAGGTTGCCGTCGATGGCGCGTCCCGCTGCCGCCGTCGATGCGGGCGGATGCGCGCCGATGAGAGCAAGTGCGGGCTTCACCTTCGCCGCGAGCTCGGACGGCGAGCCGTGTCCATGGACGTGCATGTAGTAGATGCGCGGCGTGTCGTAGAAGAAGTGATTGTGAAGCGCGGTGACGTCGAGGCCGTTTGTCAGCAGCGCCGACATCACGGGGTTGACCTCGTCTTCCGTCAGGACGAGATCGCCCATCATCACGTCCATCCCGTTGCCTTTCGTCAACGCCAGCCATCCGCCGAATCCGAACGGCGTCGGCGTGGCGATGCCACCGATCGACACCTTGAGGTCGTTGCGGGGAATGTTGACGCGGAGGACGTTGTCCTTGAAGTCTCCCTGTTTCCCGAGCGCTATCAGCACGCCCTGGTAATCGGTGGGCATTGCGGTTTGTCCGAAGGCGAGCACCGGACAGATCAGAACGATTGCAGCGAAGAGCTTGCGGAACATCTCAGGG
>DAIRVG010000046.1:0-18086 GCA_036802945.1 Vicinamibacterales bacterium | reverse complement strand
GTTGCGCCTGGCGCGATGTTGCCGGAGTCCCACGTGCCGCCGTCTCCCGTCGACGTGTGTGTGGTGGTGTCGTTGTTCGTCCACGTCACCGTACCGCCTACAGCGACCGTGACGGGGTTTGGAGCGTAGGCCGTTGTGGTCATTGTGAGCGCGCCCCTTACGATTGATGCGGCCACTCCCACCGTTGGCGACGGCGTTGGTGATGGTGTTGGTGTTGGTGACGGCGTTGGCGATGGTGTTGGCGCCGGCGCCGGCGTCGGTGTCGGTGTCGGTGTGGGTGCGGGTGTTGGTGATGGGGTTGATGGGGAATAGGACGATCCGCAGCCGAGTGAGAGTGCCAATAAGACCGTTGCGATAGAAATCCGAAGAGCAGCCATGTTTCCTCCTTGTGCTTTCTTTGGAGTGTCACGGCAAAGTTGCTGCCTCGCGCGCTCGTCGATTCATGGCGCATTCGGCCGGAAAACGCCAGGCGTCAAGACCGGTCGATTACGAGTGGCTTCGATCGCTTTCGCAGGGCGTAACCAGCTCTGCGGGCGTTTCCTGCGCTCCAGTGTCGCGTCTTGTTTACAAATTCTTTCTCTGTGACTCGGCGTCAGATCGATGTGCGTGTTGAGAGGTGGAAAGCGGATCTCGTGCGACACGCACACGTCGATGCCCGCCCGCGACCAGAACAACATCTTTGCCCTGCGAGATGTGCCGCACGCACAGATCTGCACCGCTGGTCGTAAGCCACTGAAACCGAGCGACTTGGCTATACCAACACACCCCCTTCGCTGCGGCAGCCCGTTTGCGATTCCATCGGTGCACGCGACAGGTTCACCAACCTGGGACGCGGTTTCAGTTCGCGGGACGAGGAGGGTGTTTGAATGACATGTTACGTAGAGCGCCGCGGTGGCTTCGTGCGTTACGAGGTCCGTGAGTGCGGTATCGGTGACGGATGGGAGTTGTTTCTCTCCGAGCATCGCGAAGATGAAGACATCAACGGTCCGTACGAACAGCTCATTCAGGACGACGCCTGGCCATCGGAGCAGCGAGGAATTCGTTCGTAGGAGCCCGTCCGGCGGAGGTCGCCGGACGAGTGTGGCGGGATGCAGCGTCAGCGCCGGTAGATTTCGTACACCGCTCCGTTGCTCAATGAGACGACGAAGAGGTTGCCGTTGGGCCCCGTTTGTATGTCGGTGCCGACGCCGAAATTCCTGCCGATCAGAAGGCTCTCGCTCTCGGTGATCTCCCACTTGTGAAGGTTGTCCGCCACGCGGTCCTCGAGGCGAGGATCGTCGGTCCCGATCGCGCGGCGGTTGCCGGTCAGGTTGAAATGAAACAGGTGTCCACCCTCGAGGAAGGGACGGGCGGCCGCGACGAAGAGGTCCCCGTCGAACTGAGGTCCGAGGCCGCGACCCGCCACAAAACCGATCGCGCCAGGCGCTACTTCGAACTTCCATGAGAACTCCGGCGCGCTGTAGTGGGCTCCCGGAAGCATGAACAGGCGCGCCTGCGCCGCCTGCGGTGTGTCGGCGATGTTCGTCGGTGACCATCTGAGCTGCTGCAGCCCGAAGTACGTGGCCGCAAATGGATCGGGTGGCGTCGGCGTCACAGTGGTTTCAATTTCCTTGAACTGTGCGATGCGGCTCGGAGGACCCATGATTTGGATCCACCCTGAATTGAAACCGGGTTCGACGCGGTTCAACTCGCTGAACGAATCGTCGCCGTTTTCCTGTTCCCAGAGGTCGCCCGAGCGTGGGTCGAAGGCCATTCCGAAGCCGTTACGCAATCCGTAGGCATAGATCTTCTGAATGTTGGCTCCTACCTCGCCGCCAATCCTGGCGCCTGCGCGAAAGAACGGATTGCTTCCTGGCGTGCTGCCATCAGCATTGAGGCGGAGGATGACTCCGGTCAGGTGTGCATCGTCCGGTTCGGGACCGCCAAACTGATCGTCCTCGCGGGTCGGCCCGCCCGGCCCATCTTTGAGGTTCTGCAACTGTCCGCGGCGGCCGTTGTCACCAATCACGATGTACAGCTTTCGGTCCGGTCCGAACCGAATGACGCCGCCGTTGTGATTCGCGCGCGCGGGCTGGGTTTCATCTCCCTGTCCGACAGGAGTCGGGGCGCCGTCGTTCTGAAACGCCCTCAGCGTGATCAAGTTGCGATCGAAACGCAGGGCTTCGCCATCCCAGATGAAACGGTCGACGCGGTTCCCGAGCAGCGGTACCTCCAGAACGTCGCCGCTGTCCGCTGCAAACATGTTCGCGTCAAGACAGGTGCGCTCATCGGGAAAGAACGGATTGGCAGGCGGTGCGGTGCTGCGGCAAGTCCAGTACAAATACACGCCGGGATCGTAGGGAAAGTCTGGGTGCAGCGCGATGCCCAGAAGGCCACGCTCGGAATTTCGATTCACACCTAAATCGAGCACCGTACGCGTGACGATACCGTTCACCACTCGCTGGACTCGGCCCGTATCTTTCTCGAGTACGAGCATGTCGTTTCGTTCGATAAACGCAAGACTGATTGGCAGTGCCAGCCCCGAGACAACGGTTCTCACGCGCAGCGACGGATCGAGGATCTGAGGGACTGCACCTTGCGCGTGCGCCCCGCCACGGAAGCTGAGTGCAGCTGCAGCGAGTGCGGCGGCACAACATGTCCGGCTCAGCCAAATACGTCTTGTCGTCATCACGCCTCCTTTTGAAAGCAGGCGCGGGTCGCAATCCGGATACCGCGTCGAGAGCGTGCAGGTGTTATCAAATCGCGAGCAATTGATCGGATGAGTCTGTGCTCGCGTTTTCCGCGGACGTAAGGTCTTTACACGAGCAGAAAGAACATCGGTATATTCTCAACATGTATGAAAGGTCGCACCGATCGAGAGCGACAGTCTGACGGACAGCCTGTACCTGAAGAGAGTCTGACGCCCTGGCGCCCCTCTCGGCGACAGACCGTTATCTGGGCCACCTCCGAGGGCGTGCGATGCGTCGTCGCCCCGTATGACGAGACGCGTTATCAGCTTCGCCTGCTACGCGCGGCGGGGACGGTCAAGGCCGACCTCTTCGCGACTCTGACCGATGCGAATCGCGCGGCGAATCGCTGGCGCGCCGAAATGAATAAGCACGACTCCGGAGATAGGCCAGAAGATCTCGCGAGAAAGGCTCGGCGCGAGCGCGGAGGAAACGTTGCTTACGCTGCCCTGTCGTGGGCGAGTGATACGGGGGAGCGAGAGTCGCGGGTACGGCGTCGGCCGAACCCCGCCGTACCTGCTCCTGCCAGAAAGCGCCCGCGATAGCGGTGGCGCGTCGCTACTTGAACACGACCGATGTCGTGAGCAGAATCTGCCTCGGCCGGCCTGGATCGGCGGTCTCGCCACCCGTCCAGTAGTACTCCTTGTTGGTCAGATTGTGCGCGGATAGCGTGAAACGAAGCGGACCGCGCCGCCACGTCGCCGCCGCATCGAGGAGAGAGTACGACGGCAGCTCGAATGTGTTGCTGTTATCCGTCTCCACGGTGCCGACGTGCTTGATGTTCAGCGTCACGTCGAACGCCGGGATCGGACGGATCGACACGCCACCGTTGTAGACGTGATCCGGTGAGATCGGCAGGCGGTTGCCCGTCAGGACGTCATCGCCGTCCTCGGATTCGATGACGAACTCGCCGAAGCGATTGCGATAGAAAGACGCGTTCGCGTAGAGCGAGACCTGAGGTGCGGGCTGGAGCGTCACGCCGGTCTCGACGCCCTTGTAGCGCACTTTGCCGGCGTTGGTGGGCAGGAAGAACGGTCCCTGGCGCGTGCTCAGCACGACGCCGTCCTCGCGCATCCGGAAGTAGGTGGCCTCGAGCGACACGCGTCCGTTCGCCAGGCTTCCCTTGAGCCCACCTTCGATGTTGTCGATGTTCTCGGGCTTCAGATTGAGCGGCACGTCGGCTGGTACGAGTGAGCTCGGACGGCGCGGCGGGAGGAAGGCCTGCGAGTACGCCCCGTAGGCACTCAACGTCGACGCGTTTGCCCCGTCGGCGCCGAGGAGGCGGACCGTGGCGCTGGCTTTCGGGCTGAACGCGTCGAACGTGTCTTCGATCTTCGCGCCGCCGTTCCGCGCGTTATCGAGGTCCAACCGGTCGTAGCGTCCCCCGGCGGTCAGCAATAGCCGCGAGACCGGCACCAGCGAGTACTGCGCGAAGAGACCCGTGATGCCGAGGTGATAGACGCGGCTCCCGGTATCGTGCTCCCACTCGCTGCGCGGCGGGATGACCGGGTTGAGATAGTTGATCGAGAAGCCGAATAGATCGGGATCGTTGAAGATGAAGTCGCTTGCCAGCTTTCCGCTGTTCCAGTCGTAGGAGCCGCCGGCGATAAACGTGCTCTTCATCGATCCGATTGTGGGCGTCGCCTCAAACCGCAGTTCCTCGTACAGGATGTCTTCGTCCATCTGCTGCGAGAACGGATACATCGTCACCGTGTGCGCAGCCAGATCGTACGGGGACCCGATGAAGTCGCCGTCCTCCTGGAACGCGTGCTGGACCTTGCGATAGCCGAGTACCTCGACGATGCGAGCGTTGGCGCCTAGCTGGCGGTTGTAGTTGAGGGTCAGACGGGTTTCACCCTGGTGATAGTTGACGCCAGGGATATTGAAGTTGGTGAACCGGTCGAAGCGCGGGTCGATCACGTGCAGGAACTGCCCGTTGATGATCGGCTCGTTGGTCGGGGTGCTGTTATCCGACACAACGCGGTTGACGGTGACGCTCCCGTACGACTTCGTTCCGCCCGTGAACGTCAGCTTGCCGAAGAGGGCCCAGTTGCCGTCATTGAAATCGGTCGTCGTCTTGTTCACGAAGTAGCCGCTGTTGTGCTCCTTTGCGGCGGAGACGTAGAAGCCGCCCCAATTGCTGACAGGACCTGTCACGGCGGCGAGCCCCTTCAGGGTTCCGAACTGTCCACCGGTGAACTCCACGCGCGCTTCCGGAGTGGCGGCGGGATCCTCGGTGCGGATATTCACAGCGCCGCCGATCGCAGTCCTTCCGTAGAGTGCGGAGTTCGGTCCGCGTACGACTTCGACGCTGCCTGCATCGTTGATCGGCAGCGCGATGATGCGTGATGCATTGTTCGAAAGGGTCTGGGGCACTCCGTCAACGAGCACCAATACATTGGTGAACTCAGGATCGCCGCGCGGCATGCCGCGCAGCATGACAGAGTCGAAGATGCCGAGCTGCGTGCTGACAACTGCGCCTGGAACGTGGTTCAGCGCATCGGTCAGCGTCTGATCGCCGCGCGTCTCGAGCATATCGCGGTTGATGACGTCGGTTTGCGCGGCCACCTCGCCGATGCTCAGTGGCGTCTTGCTGGCAGTGACCTGGACGCGCTCCAGGTAATTCGGCGTCGCCTCCATCTCCACGCTGAGCGTCGTCGGCTGGTCGGCGCGCACCTGCACCGCCTCGATGCGCAAGTCGAGATATCCGGGAGCCGTCGCGACGACGATCGCATTTCCGGGTGGCACGCCGGTCAGACGAAACCGTCCGCCTGTGTTCGCGGTCGCTGAGAGACTGTCAATCGATACCTTCGCATTCGGGATGACCTGGCGTGTCTCACGCGCAATCACAACACCCTCGACGACGCCGCCGGCCGGACCTTGTGCGTCGACCACACCAGGCACGAGCGCGGTGCAGACGACCCACACGGCTCCGGCGACGAATCCCTTCAGTTCCGACTGCGGTTCACGCATTCAATGGCCTCCAATAGACCGCACACAAGCGCGGAACGCCGATCATAGGAGGGGCGGGCGGGTCTCGTGACTGAAGAGTGTCTAAAGTTCTCCTGACATGTCTGTCAGGTGGCCGCGGCAAGGAGGTCACTTGGCGCGATCCTTCGTGACGAAAACTTCAGCCACTCTTCAGACACCCAACCGGGACTCTGCGAATAGGATTCGCCGGCATGCGCGTGCTGGTCGTCGAGGACGAAAGGAAAGTCGCGGACGCCCTTCGCGAGGGCCTCGAAGGCGAGCAGCACCAGGTGATTCTCGAAGCAACAGGCGAGGGCGCGTTCTTCCGGATGAACACCGAACCCTTCGATTCGATTCTGCTCGACCTGACCCGTCCCGGCCGGGACGGGCTTCAGATTCTGACGTCGGTCCGACAACGAGGACTGAAGACGCCTGTCCTCGTGCTGACAGCCCGCGACTCGCTTGAAGAGCGCGTGGCCGGACTGGCCCACTCGTCTGACCCCTGCACCTGAAGAATTCATGCTGATGCGTTCGCCAGAAATCGAACGCGAAGGGAACAAACAAACAAGCTGAAGAGGAATTCTCTGTAGGAGCGGCATTCTCCGTAGGAGGAGCGGCGATTGCAGGTCCCAACAACGGAGGGTTCAGATCATGCGACTAAATGTTCTGACAATGGCAGGGCTCGCGCTGACAATCATCTCTGCGCCAGCATTCGCGCATCACCCCTTCGACGCCGAGTACGACTGGAAGAAACCGGTAACCATCACCGGGACCGTGACACGTTTCGACTGGACCAATCCTCATTCGTCGCTGGCTGTCGATGCGAAGGACGCTAACGGCAAAGTTACGAAGTGGACCTTCGAACTCGGTAGCCCGGGCGAGCTGACCGGTCTTGGATGGACCCGGAATCAGTTCAAGATTGGCGACCAGGTGTCTCTTGAAGGATGGCAGGCGAAGAACGGAACGCCGAGCGCCAGCCTCAAGTCTGTGAAGCTCGCAAGCGGCAAAGAACTGTACGGCGGCTCGTCATTCTTCCAGACACAGCACGAGTCGACGGCACCAGACTCGGCCAAACCGCGGGCAACACGCGGACAAGCGGTTCCGGCGCCAGCGAGGTGATGAACAGTACATGCACGACGGGAGCACGTGTACCGGGCCTGACGTTCGGGATCCCCGAAAAGAATCGCTGGGCGTTTGTCGAACGACTTGACCCGGTGCACGGCGCAACGGTATAAGGATCCTCGCCTCGGGTGCCCATGACGGGCATAACAGGGAAGTCCGGTGCAAGTCCGGCGCGGTTCCGCCACTGTGAGTGAGGGCGCGTCGCTTCGAGACAACCACTCAGCGTGTTGCTGGGGAAGGTGAAGCGACAGACAGTCAAGTACTGTCCCCTCCAAGCCAGGAGACCTACCCAGGTGAAGCGGCTGTCTTTCTGCGGAGAACAGAAAGCATGCATTGGCATCCTGGTTTCACTCCTGCCTCGATCCCATTCGCACGCCTAGTGTTCCCATGGACTGTCCGCCGCGTGGAGGACAGGCATGGGCAGCATCTCGACGACCAGAGGCGATAACGGCCAGACGGGTCTCGCAGGCGGCATTCGCGTCTCAAAGGCATCGCTCCGCGTCGACACGTACGGCAACGTCGACGAGCTGAACTCGACGCTCGGCTTCGCGCGGTCGATCTGCGAGGACACCGAGATCGTCGAGCTGTCGAAGCGGATTCAGCGGGATCTCTTCACGATCGGCTCGTCGCTCGCGACACCGCCGGCGAGTCCCAAGGCACAGGTGGCCGTCACCACGGAGATGGTTGACGCGTTGACGGCCGAGGTGCACCGCTTCGAGGCCATCGAAGGCGTCCTTGCCGACTGGTCCCTGCCAGGCACGCTGCCCGTCACGGCGGCGTTCGATGTCGCGCGGACTGTGTGCCGTCGCGCGGAACGAGGGGTCGTAAGCCTCATCGAAAACGGCGAACCCGTGCAGCCCGCAATCCTCCCGTACCTCAATCGGCTGTCTGACCTGCTCTGGATTGTGGGGCGCAAACTGGAACACGACGCCGGCGTGAGCGGGTCGCTGCGCGAGGTCACCGGCAAGGTTGGCAGTCGGTTCTCGCGGGCGTGGTGAGTCGGATGGCGAAGCGTCTGCTCGCAGCGTTCGCGTTCGCGCTCGGGATCGTCGCCTCGCCGGCGCACCCGACACATGCGCTTGCGGCGCAGACGCCCGCACGCATCGTCTCGACGCTGCCGAGCATCACCGAAACGCTGTTCGCCCTTGGCCTCGGAGATCGCGTGGTCGCCGTGTCTCAGCACTGCCGCTACCCGCCGCAGGTGGTTGCGTTGCCGAAGGTCGGAACATTTGTCAAACCAGACCTCGAGCGGATCATCGCGCTGAAGGCGGACCTCGTCGTCATCAGCGACAGGGCGGCTGGCGATTTCGCGGCCCGGCTCGGAGCACTGCAGGTTCCGTTCGTCGCGGTCCCGAGCCGAACGCTGTCCGATGTGACGCTGGCCATCCGGCAGATTGGCGCGGCCGCGGGCATCGAGTCTCACGCGCGGGAGGTGGCGGAGACCATCGAACGGCGGCTAGACGATATCCGGCGACTGTCGGTTGCGAACCCCCGCCCGAAGGTTCTGCTGATTCTGGGCCGGAATCCCCAGGCACTGACCGGGATGGTTGCTGCCGGCAGGGATTCGTATCTCAACGACCTGATCACGATCGCGGGCGGCCTTAACGTGCTTGACAAGCCGGGCGTGCCGCCGTACCCGCACATTTCGCTCGAGAACGTGCTGGACCTGAAGCCGGATGTCATTGTCGACGTGATCGACATGACCGCGACAACGGCCGTGCGGGCGCGCCGTGCCGAGGCGAGCCGCGAGCTGTGGCGGCGCTTCCGAACGATCCCCGCCGTCCGCAACGGTCGCGTGCATGCGGACGCGATCGATGCGCTGGTCGTTCCCGGGCCGCGCGTGGTCGACACAGCCGAGTGGCTCGCCGCTCTCATCCGGGAGCCGTCGCGGCCGTGACGGCACGCCCCATCTTCATCGGCGGCACGTCGTCCAACGCCGGCAAGAGTTGGATGGCGACAGCGCTCTGTGCGTGGCTGCAGGGGCGGGGCGTCCGCGTAGCGCCGTTCAAAGCGCAGAACATGTCGAACAACTCCTATCCGTGCAAGGGAGGCGGGGAAATCGGTCGCGCCCAGGCGGCGCAGGCGGACGCCTGCGGCCTCGATCCTGAACCGGCCATGAATCCGATTCTGCTCAAGCCGAACGGAAATGGCGCCAGCCAGGTGGTGCTCAACGGGCGCGTGTGGAAGACCCTTTCAGCGCGTGATTACTACACGCACGCCGACGCGCTCCTCCCGCACGTGATGGCGGCGTACGAATCGCTCGCACAACGATTCGACGTCGTCGTAATCGAAGGCGCCGGGAGTGTGAGCGAGCTCAACCTGCGTCCCTTCGACCTCGTCAACCTCGGGCTGGTGACGCGCCTGCAAGCACCGTGGGTGCTCGTCGCGGATATCGAACGAGGCGGCGTGTTTGCGTCGATCCTAGGAACGGTGGCATTGCTGTCAGCCGACGAGCGCTCACTGTTCCGCGGCTTTATGGTCAACAAGTTTCGCGGTGACATGACGCTCTTCGACGAAGGTGTGAAGATCCTGGAAGAGCGGTCGGGCTCGCCGTGTCTCGGCGTTTTTCCCTACGCCGATGACATCGAGGTGGCTGCCGAGGACAGCCTTGCACTTGAAAGCCGGCGTCGAACTGCGCCTCCCGCTGGCGCGAGCGTCGCAATCATCAGGTTTCCGCGGCTGTCGAACTTCACCGACTTTCGCCTCATCGCATGGGCCGATTGGGTGGACGCTCCGCCTCTTACCGACTACGACTTCATCATCCTCCCTGGCAGCAAGAACACCGTCGCGGACCTGGAGTGGATGCGCGCTCGACGACTCGACGAATGGGTCATCGCGCACCACCGTCGCGGCGCGACGGTAATCGGTATTTGCGGCGGGTACCAGATGCTCGGCCGCGCTATTCACGATCCCGATCGCCTGGAGTCGGACGCCGGCAGTGTCGCCGGCCTTGGAGTGATTGCTGCGGAAACGACCCTCGCGCGCGACAAGACGACGCGCGTGATGGGCGGTTCGACGGCGGCCGGCGCGGTGTTTGACGGGTATGAAATCCACCTGGGATCGACAACCTCCGACGGCACGGTCGCACCATTTGCGCGGCTTGCGGACGGAACCTGCGATGGCGTGCGGGGAAATCGGGTTATCGGCACGTATCTCCATGGCGCTCTGGAGAGCGTTGCCGTGTGCGAGGAAATCTTCGGGGTTCCGATTGCGCCGCCTGAGCCCGCGACGCACACGCATCGCAGGCTGGCTGAGTGGTTCGAGACGCATGCGCGTTCGATTGCGGTACTGGGTCTGTCATGACTGAGCTCAACTGGGAGACGCTGGCGCAGAAGCCCGGCTTAGTTCTGCGGCGGTCTGGACGGTTCCTCGTCACTGACCTGCTCACGCCGCATGATGTCTTGAGCACGTCGGTGCGGAATGGGGGGTATATCCAGGGCGCGCGATACCTCCTGAATCATCAGAGTTGCGAGGGTGCCGCTCACCACGCGCGTCACGGCCTGATGATCGAAGCGGGACTCGAGCGCTATCACGACGAGGTGTGCACGGAAGCGAGTCTGCCCGCCGAAGCCACCGTCGTGATGGGCACCGCGGCCAACATGAATTACGCCGCGCTGGTCGCGACTGACGATGACGGCGTCGAGGTCATGGCCGTCGTCACCGCGGGGGTGGAGGGAAACGCCACGTGCGCAGGCGATCCGGCGACCTGGCGCGAGACCGAGGCAGGCATTCAGAAGGTGCCCGCATACGCCGGCACCATCAACACCATCCTCTTGATCAGCGCGCCACTTACCGCGTCTGCATTGGCGCGCGTGGTGGTCACGATGACGGAAGGGAAGAGCGCGGCGCTGGCGCGCCTGTCGATTCCAAGCCGTCAATCAATGGATCTTGCCACCGGCACCGGCACGGACCAGTACTGCATCGCGGCGCCTGCCGGCGGCCCTCGGCGACTCACGTCGGCAAGCACGCACGTGAAGCTAGGTGAACTGATCGGCGTAGCCGTTCGTAACGCGACGCTCGAGGCCTTGCGCTGGCAGAACGGCCTCGAAGCCAGCTACACGCGCGGCGTTTTCCACGCGCTCGGCCGGTACGGGCTTCGTGAGAACACCTTCTTCGACGATATCGCCGGATTGCTCAATGACGCGGACCTCGAGCTGCTTCGGAAGAACAGCAAGTCGGTCCTGTTCGAGCCACTGGTCGGGGCAGCGGCTTACGCGATCGCTGCGGTACTCGACAGAGTGCGCTATGGAACATTGCCCGCGGCGGTCGCGCGCGACGCGATCGTCCAGCAGGCGGCGATGCTGGCAACAAGCCTGGCAGGATCTCCGGATCGGTGGCCGGAATTCCGGTCCGCGCTCCACGCGTCCACGCTGCACCGCAGGCCGGGTCCTTTTGGACCCGGCAATCTCGGAGAAGCCAAGGACGTCGTCCTGGCGGCAATCGCACTCGGCTGGCGTGAGAAATGGCGCTCACGTTGATGCCCGCGCTGGCGCCGGAGTCGGCGGCGCTGGCGTGTGCGCTCGTCATCGACGCGGCACTCGGGGATCCCGTGTATGCCGGTCACCCTGTTCGGCTGATCGGGCACACGCTCAAGACGTTCGAGCACGCGCTGCGGGCCGTCGGCGCAGATGGGTACGTCGGCGGCATCGCCCTGTTCCTTACGCTCTCCCTCGTCTGGGTGGGTGGGATCTCTGCGCTTCTGGTCGGTTTGCATGCGGCCAGTCCGGCTCTGGCGTGGCTCGTCCATGTTTTCGTGGTGTACAGCCTTCTTGCGATTGGTGATCTGATCGGCCATGTCTGGCGCGTGGAGCGCGCGGTTCGCCGCGGAGATGTGCCGGCGGCTCGACGAGCGCTTGGCCAACTCGTCGGCCGCGACACCGAACGTATGGAAGCAGGTGACTGCAGGCGTGCCGCGATCGAAAGCCTTAGCGAGAACCTGACCGACGGTTTCACGAGTCCGCTGTTCTGGTACGTGATTGCAGGACTTCCAGGACTCGTACTGTTCAAGGTCGTCAGCACGATGGACTCGATGGTCGGATACAAGACGCCCCAGTACCTCCGATTCGGCTGGTGCGGCGCTCGCATGGACGATGCGATGAACTTCGTCCCTGCGCGGCTCACGTGGATGTTCATTGCGGTGGCGGCGGTTGCGATCCCGGGGTGTTCCGGGCGCAAGGCGCTGCGCATCGGATGGCAGCAGCACGCGCTGCTCCCGGGGCCGAATTCGGGATGGAGCGAGGCTGCTACTGCTGGCGCGATCCAGGGACGCCTCGTCGGACCGATCCGGGTAAACGGCTCTCTTGTTACCGACGCGTGGCTCGGGGATCCGGACGATCCACCCGTGGAGTCCTCTCGTGCCTTCTCACTGGCGATGGCGGTTACCGTCGCGACCGCCGCGCTCACGTCAGCGATCGCTGTTGGCTATCTGGCATTTGCGCCGAGGGCGTTCACCTCTTACTAGGATGTGTCACCGATGACCTACAGATCAGTTTTCATTGCGTGCCTGTTTGTGTGTGGCTTGGCCGTGTGCCACGTGGTTGTCGTCCGTGCGCAGGACCGGGGCGCGCTGACGGGAACCGTTTCCGATCCACTGGGGGGGCGCGTTGTGTCTGCCAGCGTCACGTTGCTGCGCGACGATCAGCCGGTCGCGATGACCACCACCGGCGCCACTGGCGAGTTCGGCTTTGGCGCGGTTGCCGAGGGACGCTACCAGGTCCGCGCGCAGGCATCCGGCTTCGAGGCGGCGACCACCGATTCGATGTTTGTGTCCAGCTCAGGCCGCACCTCGATTGACGTCGTCCTCCCGGTGGGCCCATTGCAGCAGGCGCTCCTCGTGACCGCCGCGGCGGCCGAGCTTCCAGCGTCTCGCACTGGCGCACCTGTTACCGTCATCGACAGCCAGACCCTCGAGGCGCTCGGCAAGCCGGATGTGCTCGAGGCTTTACGTCTCGTTCCTGGCGCGCAGATCATGCAGACGGGGCAACGTGGCGGCGCGACGTCGCTGTTCATCCGTGGCGGGAACGCGAATTTCAACAAAGTGCTGCTCGACGGAGTCGCGGTCAACGACATCGGTGGCGCGTTCAACTTCGCCCAGGCCGCCGTCACGGGTGTCGAGCGCGTCGAGGTGCTTCGCCAGTCCAACAGCGTCATGTACGGTAGTGATGCGCTCTCAGGCGTCGTCAACGTGACCACGACACGCGGTCGCACGCGAGTTCCTGCGCTCGAGTTCTCGCTCGATGGCGGGAACTTCAACACCGTTCACAACGCGTTGTCGCTCGGTGGAGCAGTCAAGCGCTTCGACTACTTCTCCGAGTACTCGTATTTCGATACGGACAACAGCACGCCGAACAACGGTTTCCGCAATAAGACGTATGCCGGGCGATTCAGTGTCGCTGTGGGGCGCGGAACCGATGTGAGCGGCACGATTCGAAGGGTCGACGCAAGATTCGGAAGTCCGAACGGGTTCGACCTGTATGACATCGCGGACGACTCGGTGGCGACGAACACGCTGAACGTCGCGAGCGTGACTGCCGAATCGCAGATGACCGATCAGTGGCAGAGCACCGTCCGGTTCGGCAATACCGACTTCACGTCGAACAACACAAATCCGACGCCAACAGGCACCCCGTTCGATCCGTTCGGTTTCGGTACGAACTATCTGGGAAAGAACGTGACGCTGACCGGCGCGAACGGGTATTCCGTGACCGGCCAGGCCATCCTCGATTTCGGCGGGACTTATCCGTCGGTGTTCAAGAGCCGCACGCGCCGCCGGGCGTTGTTTGCCGACACGACGTACCACGCCGGGAGCGGTTTGGACATCTCTGGAGGCGGGCGGTTGGAGCGTGAGGAAGGCTTCAGCGACCCGGACGCCGACGCCGATGCGACCCGCAATAACGGTGGCGTGTTCGCGGAGGCGCGCGGGACCCTGGGGGGGCGCACCTACATCACCGCCGGCGTCGGCTTCGAGCACAACGAGGCGTTCGATAACGCGGTGACGCCGCGTCTTTCCATCGCCACGTATCTCCGTAATCCCTCATCGAGCGCTGCGGTCGGCGACACGAAGGTATCGTTCAATGCGGGGAAGGGCATCAAGGCCCCCAGCGTGTTCCAGCAGCAGAACTCGCTGTTTGCACTCGTGCAGTCCACGCCGGCGGCGTCCAGTGCGTCGCAGATCGGGCCTGAGCGCGGCAGCAACATCGACATAGGGATCGAGCAGGGATTCTGGTACGGCCGTGCGCGGGTCCGCACGGCTTACTACCGGAATGAGTTCAACGACCTGATCGAATTCGTGAGCAAGACACAGCTGCCACAGGCGGGCGTGCCGGCGTCCGTTGCCGCCGCTACAGCCTTCGGCGCGTATATCAATTCATCGTCCTTCACGGCCCAGGGCGTCGAGACCTCATTTGAAGCGATGGCCGGTCAGTACGTCCGTCTGAGCGCGTCCTACACGTACCTCGACGCGGAGGTGACCGAGGCGTTCAGCGCAAGCGCGTCAACGAACCCGAAGTTCCCCGGCATTCCGATTGGCGCGTTTTCACCGCTTGTCGGACAGCGCCCGTTCCGGCGTCCGCCGCACTCGGGGTCGGCGATGGTGAGTTACATGCGCGGACCGGGACAGGTGACATTCTCGGGCTACTTCTCGGGGAAGCGCGATAGCAGCACCTTCCTGACCGACGGTTTCTTTGGCAATTCGATGCTTCTGCCGAATCGTGACCTGGATCCCGCGTACCAGAAGCTGGACCTCAGCGCGTCGTACGCCATTCATCCACGTGCCCGCATCTATACGAGCATCGAGAACATTCTCGACAGGAAATACGACGCGTCGTTCGGCTTTCCATCGCTCCCGCGCGCCGTGCGCGCCGGCGTTCGGATCACGCTCGGGGGAGACTGATGTTCGTTATCCGGTCCGCTCCGGCTTCCATCGGATCCCCAGCGTAATGATGCGGTCAAGGAGCTCTTCGTACGAGGTGCCGGCCACTTCGGCCGACTCCGCGAAGTCCTCTCCGTACGCCAGGTTCGGGTTCGGGTTGGCTTCGAGCACGTAGGCACGTCCCTCGTCGTCCATACGCAGGTCGATACGCGCATACCCGTTGAGATCGAGGGCACGATACGCGCGCTTGGCGATCCGCTGGATGCCATCGGTCGCCGTCGCATCGAGCTTCGCGGCGTTCGTCATGATCCCGTGTTTCTTCTGATACTGCGTGCTCCACTTGACGCGCTCGGTGGCGATGCGCCAGCGGTTGTCCGGCATCTGCGCGAACGACATCTCCCATACCGGAAATACGTCGAGCCGCTCGTTGCCGAGCACGCCGACGTAGAGTTCGCGCCCGTCGATAAATTGCTCGACGATGGCGGCTGTGCCGAGGCTTTCGTGAATGAACTGCACCCGCCGTGCAAGCTGTTCCGCGTTCTCGACGACCGACGCCTGGGAGATGCCGGTGGACGCTTCGAAGAAAAGCGACTTCACGATCAGCGGGAAGTGCAGCTTCTTCGACAGCACCGGCTTGTGCCCATAGCGAACGACAGTGAAGTCGGGCACGGGGATCCGATGATACGCGAGCAGCTTTTTCGAGAGCGCCTTGTCGCGGGCGAGGATCAGTCCGCGCGGATTGCAGCCGGTATACCGGAGGCGCAGCAGTTCGAGATAGCTGACGACGTTCTGGTCGAAGGTCGTGACCCCGGCAAACGCTTCCATCAGGTTGAAGATGATGTGCGGCTCGAAAAAGCCGGCTGTCGGCCTGATCCCGGCAAGATCGTCGTGGACGCCGAGGACGCGCACTTCATGACCACGCTCGCGGAGCGTTTCGATCACGTCGTATTCCATCTTCCACTCGGCCTCGAGGATGTCGATGCCTGTGGTGTCCTCCGGCGGGACAAGATGATCGTGCACGAGCGCGAGGATTCGCTTCTTCACAGGAACAGCCGGTGGCCCCCGCTATGGAGATGGTTCATCGTCTGAACCGTGAGGAGCACGGTGAACTCCTGTCGCGCCTGTTCCTCGGAAACGGCGAGACGGAGCTTCAACTCGCGCGACCGGGCGATCATGTCCTCGATGACCTGGTCGATGGTGTACTGGTAGATGCCTGTCCAGTCGGCGACAATGCGGCGCGTCTGGCGGCGGATGCGGCCGATGAACTGCGCGGCGGTGAGATTACCGGCAAACTCGGGCGCGTCCGAGAAGAGCCGGCGCAGGTCGCGGTCGTAGAAGTTCGGATACTCCACGCCGTAGTGGCGGCGCTTGGTCCTGTAATGCTGGCGCAGCGTCTTCCGCACGCGCCTGAGGGGATCGACTTCCTCGGGGTTGTCGATGCGAGGCGCCTTGCCGCGCACCGATCGCATGAGCGCATCCATGTATTGGAGCTTCTTCGCCGCCGGCCAGCCGGCATAGCGCGGCCGCCATTCGCTGCTCGGCGTGAGCCACACGGCGAACGTCTCGGCGAAATCCTCGTCGGGATGGCTCTGCGCGTACCACGAATCAAGGTGCAGCACGAAGCTCTTGCTGTAGGGCCGCGGGGAATACGACTCGGGATATGGTTTCTTGTACGATCCGAAGACTGTTCGTCGTTGGCGACGGAGCCGGAGCTTGAAGGCGTTATCGATCGCGTGACCCGCTTCGTGCCGAAGGATGCGCATGCACCACTCGTATTCGCCACCTTCGACCTCGAGCATCTGCGCTTCTTCGAGCTTCGCAAGGCGTGGATGCGCAAGATAGAAGGGGATGGCGATCGCCGTGGCGCCGTCAGGCGTGAACCACTCCTCGGCGAGATAGAAATGCACACGCGCACGAATGCCGGCGGCATCGAGCTCCTGCCGCAGTTGGTTCGTTCGCTCCGCGAGCGTGTCCTCGATCCGCAGCGGCAGATCGCACATGCGCAGATTGAGGAGATCTTCGTCCGGAAGACTGGCCCAGTCAGCGGGCACCGGCGGGTGGCGCATCGTTACGATCTTAGTGGGGAGCTGTCTTGCAACTGAACATCACAAAATTGCCGTCAGAAACCCGCTAGACTGGCAGATGGAGGCAGCCCTTGTCACGAGCGCGCGTGGCGGCTGTGAGTATCGATGGCGGCGTTGACGACGGGGCAGGATCGGGATCGATCCGCGATTCGGGACAAGTACAAGTGGAACCTGGCGGATGTCTATCCGGATGACGCCGCGTGGCGGGCCGCCAAGGACGCGATTGCGCGCGAGCTGCCAACGCTGAGGGGCTACCAGGGCAGGCTCGGGTCGTCGGCGCAGATTCTGGCCGATGCGCTCGAGACGATGTCGCGGCTGGAGAAGGAAATCGCGCGACTCTCCGTTTATTCCGGCATGCTCGCCGACCAGGATACGCGCGTGCCGGGTCCGCAGGGGATGCAGCAGGAGATGCAGCAGCTCGCAGCGGACTTCAAGGCGCAGATTGCGTACGTCGAGCCCGAGCTTCTGCAGGTCGATCCGGCGGTGCTCGAGAGATTCCTCGCGTCAGAGCCGCTCCTGAAGCTCTACACCTTCTATCTGCACGACATCGAACGACGGGCGCCGCATACGCTTTCGGATGTCGAAGAAAAGATTCTCGCGGATGCCAGTCCGCTCGCGGCCTCAGGCCAGAACATCTACAGCATTCTGACGAACGCTGATTTTCCGTACCCGACGGTCACGCTCAGCGACGGGCGAACGGCGAGGGTTGATCCCTCCGGCTACGCGGAGCTGCGAACCCTTCCAAGCCGTGACGATCGCGAACTCGCCATGTCGGCGTTCCTCAACACGCTGGCCACGTTCAATCGCACGTTCGGGACCATGATGAACGCGAATGTGCAGAAGGTCGCGTTCTATGCGAGGACGAGGAAATACGCGTCGCATCTCGAAGCGGCGCTGGACGGTCCGAACATTCCGATCTCCGTGTATGCCCGCCTCATCGACGGCATCAATCGCTCGCTGCCATCCTTCCATCGGTACCTGAGGCTGCGAAAGCGAATGATGGGCCTCACGGACGATCTGCGATACCACGACTTGTACGCGCCGCTGGTGTCGTCGGTGCAGTTGAAGTTCACTCCGGAAGAGGCGGAACAGAAGATTCTCGATTCGCTGCATCCGCTCGGCTCCGAATATACGGAGGTCGTGCGCCGCTCATTCAACGAGCGTTGGATCGATTTCTTCCCCAGCCCCGGCAAGCGCTCCGGCGCATATTCAGAAGGCGGTGCGTACGACGTGCACCCGTACATGCTGCTCAACTACCAGGGGCAGTACAACGACGTGAGCACGCTGGCGCACGAGCTCGGGCACACGATGCAC
>DAIRVG010000045.1:29015-38509 GCA_036802945.1 Vicinamibacterales bacterium | reverse complement strand
GCGAGGCGCCGCTCATCGAGCCGACGCAGACGCAGATCGGCTCCAACATGTCGCAGAAGGACATCGAGAACCTGCCGATGCAGGGGCGCGAACAGTTCGCCCTGATGCAGCTGGTGCCGGGTCTGACGCCCTCGCTGCAGCCCGGATCGTTCGAAGGGTCGGCGTACAACGCGAACGGCCGCGAGAGCGGGAGCAATCTGTACCTGGTCGATGGCCAGTACAACAAGGACGACCGCACCGGAACGTTCCCGCAGTCGCGCGTCACGGTCGACTCCATGGCGGAGTTCCAGATTCTGACGCACGAGTACGGCGCGGAATACGGCGGGGCATCAGGTGTCATCGTCAACGCCATCACCAAGAGCGGGACGAATCAGATTCACGGCCGGGGCTTCTATTTCCTCCAGGACGCGAGGATGAACGCCACGAACTACTTCCTGAAGCTGGAAGGGGAGAAGAACCCGGACAGCGGCACGAAGTCGGTTGGCGGCAACATCGGCGGACCGCTCGTCAGGAACAAGGCGTTCTGGTTCTTCAACTACGAGTACACGCATTCCCGAGAAGCTGTACGTCTGAGTTTTCCGCCGGCGGCGGCGCCCCTCGCGGTGTCCTTTTCGGACGTGTACAACGTGCATCTCCAGAACTACTTCGTACGGGGTGACTACCAGCTCAACCCGTCGAACACGATGCATGGCAGCCTCATCTATGGACCGAATGATGGGCATGGTGAGAACGCGGAAGCCGAGCGGTACACGAGACAGGGCTTCAGGTATGAACTTGCCGCGCCGGAGGTTCTCGCGAACTTCTCCTGGACCTCAATCTTCGGCAACAAGATGGTCAACGAGATCAAGGTGGGGACGACCAAGGAGAACCTGTGGATTGGCGACCGCAGCATCTTCAGTGAATCGGGGAAGAGCGTTCCGTGGGACCTCAAGACCAATGAATGGACAGCGCTGGGCGGGACCAATCCGATCGACTTCGGGTCGGCGCAGCAGCACCCCGATTACCGGGCCGGGCCGCGTGTCGAGATGAGCGGCAACGCGCTGACGGCGAATGTGTATAGCGAGCAGCTCACCTACACTCCCGCCAATCACACCCTCAAGTTCGGTGTGGGCGGTAGCCAGAACAAGGGCATCAGCGTCGTCTCGACCAACCAGATCGGCACGTTCGATTTTCAGAACAACGCGCCGTTCGATCCGGCTGTCGCCTCCACGTACCCGACGCGCTTCCGGATCCGGCTGGGCGAGATGTTCATTCCGATTGGCACCTGGCGGGTCGATTCCTATGTATCCGACAAGTGGCAGCTCTCGCGAAAAGTCACGCTGAACCTCGGCGTCCGCTACGAGTACGACGACAATTCGTCGAACACGAAGAACGGCTTCGCGCCGCGTCTTGGTGTGGCGTACGCCCCGAACGAAAAGACCGTGCTTCGAGCCGGCTTCGGCAAGTTCTACGAGTTTCCGTCGACCCAGATCATCTCCGACCTGTTTGCGGGCCGCGTGATCTCGCAAGTGTTCACCTTCGACACCGGCGAAGATCTCAGCGCGACACGGGGCGTCCTGCCGACCAATGCATGCCTGCTGCCTGGTGGCAGCGGCGGCATTGCAAAGATCAGCCCCGCGTGCCGTGCGCAGCTCGTGACCGCGCAGAATCAGCTCGCGGCCGGCAGCTTCATCAACACCGAGCCTCGGCTCCCAGGCAACCGCAAGCTGGGCTTCCTCTACCAGCTCAACGCGGGCGTCCAGCGGGAGATCCTTCCTGGCTTCGGCGTCACGGTCGACTACGTCGGCTCACGCGGACACGACCAGACCGGGCTCATCGACATCAACGAGCCACGGCTGCTGGCGAATGGGACGATCGGGCGGCCGGGCCCCGCAGTCTTCGATCCGGACGGCACGCGTATTCCTGCGTCGGCACGCGGCGCGGGCTTCCAGCGCGTGCTCGAGTACGTGACGGGCTCCGTTTTCAACAGCGACTACGACGCGCTGGAGGTGTCGCTCGACAAGCGTTTCGCCAACCGCTGGTCGGGACGCGCCAGCTATACCCTGTCGCGCTCGCGCGATGTCGCGGCAACCAGCGCAGGGAACTTCGGGATCGTCAACAAGCGAGTGAATGACGACTTCAACCCGCGGCTCGACTACGGTCTGGCGACCTTCGACAACCGGCACGCGTTCACGACCGGCGGCAACTGGAACGCGTGGCGGGACCTCGGCATCGGCGGGACGTTCCGCTATTACTCCGGCAACCCGGTGAACGAAACGGTGGGCACCGACGTGAACCGCGACCGCGACGCCGCGAACTTCGATCGACCAATGAAAGGTCGCGACGATCTCACGCGGCCGATCGTCTCCAACCTCGATGCCAGCGGCACGGCGATCCGGAACGGCATCAAGGGCACGGACAAGATGCTGCTGGACTTGCGGCTGCAGTACGTGCACCGGCTCGGGGGGGAGCGCACGGCGGGATTCTTCTGGGAGATCTACAACGCCCTGAACCGCGTGAACTTCGGCAACCCGATCGGGGCGCGCAACAGCGCGGACTTCCTCCGATCGATCGTCGCCGACGAAGCGCGCTCGATGCAGATCGGAGTGCGCTACACGTTCTGAGAGGAGATCCGGCGTCCATGCGCCTGAAGCGACCGGATTGGCGGTCGCCGGCTGGCGGAGACGCGCCAGGTTTTTTGCACTCCGGCGGCGATTGCACGAGCTGGACACGGCTCTTCGACGGTTTCGTGCGTCTTGCGCGCCCCCAATTTCGTGCCACCAATTCATCGGGAGTTGACATCGGTGGGCGAAGTGTGTTTTTTGTGCGCCTGGCAAGACCTCACTCTACTCGCCCTCAGTTTCGATTTCCGAAAGAGAGGCAGACATGCAGCGCCCGTTGGTGTGCGTCGTCGTTGGAACCCTTCTCGCTCTCCTAGCCATCGTTCCCGTCTTTGGACAGGGAGCACTATCTGAAGTCAACGGAATTGCGGCAGACCAGTCCGGCGCCGTCCTTCCCGGGGTGACCGTCACGCTGACGGAGGAAACGACCGGCCTCGTGCGAACTGTGATTACCAATGAAACAGGTCGTTGGGTTCTCCCGGCCCTGCAACCGGGTCGCTACACGGTCAAAGCCGAACTCTCCGGCTTTCAGACGCAGAACCGTACCGGCATCGTCGTCAACGTCGGTCAGGCTGTAACCCTCAATCTGGCGTTGCCCGTCGGGACCCTCACGGATCAGGTGACGGTCACCGGCGAAGCGCCCCTGGTCGAGGTGACCCAGACCCAGGTGGGCACCAACATCACGGGAGCGAACATCGAAGCGCTGCCGACCGCCGGGCGGCAGCAGTACGCCTTGTTGGGGTTGGTTCCTGGACTCACGCCCACGCTCGCCGCGGGATCGTTCGAGGGCGCACAGTACAGCGCGGGCGGGCAGAGTACCTCGAACAACGTGTTCATGGTCGACGGCGCCTATAACAATGACGACCGCACGCAATCCGGACCCGGCATGCAGACTCGGATGACGATCGACACCACGGCGGAATACCAGGTGCTGACGCACGACTTCGGCGCGGAATACGGAGGCGCATCCGGCGCCGTCATCAACGCCATCACCAAAGGCGGGAGCAACCAGTTCCACGGCCGCGGGGCATATTACCTTCAGGACAGCAAGATGGACGCGACCAACTATTTCCTGAAGCTGGCCGGCGCCACGCCTGCCAAGAGCGGCGTGAAGACGATGCTCGCGAACATCGGCGGGCCGATCATCCAGAACAAGATGTTCTTCTTCGCCAATGTCGAACGCCTGCGGATCCGGCAGGCGGCCGATCTGCGGTATCCGGCGAACGCCGCGCCCCTCGCGGTGTCGTACTCGACATTCCTCCCGGTCAGCTCGGAGAACTATTTTAGCCGTGTGGATTACCAGATCAACCAGTCGAACAACGTGAGCGTCCGCGCCGTGTTCGATGTCAACCGGGTGAATGGCCAGGACCACGTGGTCCAGCTGCGCACCATCCAGGCCCTGAGGATCGAGCGTGTTCCACCGCCTGGCGAGACGTTCATCAACGGGCAGTGGCTCCGGGTGATGGGCAACCGGATGGTCAACGAGTTCCGGATGCACCGCGTCAACGAAAACCTCCAGATCGGCGACCAGAGGATGTTCGATACGGCCGGCTCCACCACGATCTTCAAGGACAATCAGTTTCTGGGACTCAAGGGTACCGACCAGTTCGACTTCGGCGCAGGGCAGCAGCACCCCGATTACCTGACGGGGCCGTATGCCAGCCCGGGCGGAGCGAACGTCACGACGACGTTGTTCACCGAACAGCTGACGTTTACGCCGACCAAACACACTTTGAAGATCGGCGGCGGCGCCAGCAAGAACGGCGGCGTGAACATCGTCGGTACCAACTTCATCGGGCTGTTTACATTCCCGACCAACGTGGCGTTCGACCCGGCCAATCCCTTCACGTACCCGAATCGCTTCTCGATTCAGCTGGGCGAGATGTTTCGCCCGATGAAGGACTGGCGCATGAATTACTACGTGTCGGACAAGTGGCAGGCAACGGGCAAGCTCACCCTGAGCCTGGGGGTCCGATACGACTATCAGCACCAGGTTCCGCAGACCAAGGACGGCATCGCGCCGAGGCTTGGCATGGCGTTCTCCCCCAACGAGCGGACGCTGATCCGGGCGGGCGCCGGCAAGTTCTACCAGTATCAGTCGACGGCTATTCCCGCCAACCTGTTTGCAGGCGCGGTGAATTCGCCCGTGTTCACGTTCGATACCGGTCAGGACAACAACGCAGCGGCCGGAAGGTTTCCGACAAACGTCTGCCTGCTGCCGGTGAACAATGGCGGCCAGGCGGAGATCAGCCCCGCCTGCCGGGCGCAGTTGGCGACCCGTCGCGCCGCCGTTGCGGCTGTTGGTGAACCCAACACCGAGCCGGTGCTCGACGGCGACCGCCGCCTAGGTTATCTGTGGTCCTACGACGTCGGGGTTCAGCGCGAAATCTTCACGGGAATGGCGCTGACCGTCGATGTGGTCGCGACGCGCGGCTACAATCAGACTGGACGCATCGACATCAACGAACCGCGCCTGCTGCCCAACGGAACCATCGGCCGTCCCGGACCGGCGGTGTTCGATCCGGACGGCACGCTGATTCCGGCCTCGGCCCGGAACGCCGCCTTCCAGCGCGTGCTGCAGTACAACTCCAGCTCCGTGTTCAACTTCGACTCCAAGGCACTCGAGGTGAGCCTGGTCAGGCGGATGGCCAACCGCTGGTCCGGACGCGCCGCCTACACGCTGTCAAAGGCGAGGGACGTTGGTACCGGGGTTCGTGGCGAGGCACGCGTCGTGAACGACCTCAATCCGCGGTCGGACTACGGCTTGTCGGATTTTGACAACCGGCACGCGTTCACCGGCGGCGGCAACTGGGACGCGTGGCGCGGGCTCAGCGCCGGCGCGACGTTCAGGTTCTATTCCGGCAACCCGGTCAACGAAACGATCGGTCTCGATTCCAACGGCGACCGCGACAATACGGACCGTCCCGTCAAGGGGATCAACGATCTGACGCGTCCGATCCTCTCGCCGGTCGATGCCAGTGGCATGGCCATCCGGAACGGCATTTCCGGCTCGCACAAGACCGTCCTCGACCTGCGGCTCCAGTACATCGTCAAGATGCAGAACCAGCGAACCGCGGGATTCTTCTGGGAGCTCTACAACGCCCTGAATCACGTCAATTTCAACAACGTGATCGGGAACCGCCTTGCCTCGAGCTTCGGCCAGTCGATCGTGGCTGACACGGCGCGTCAAATGCAGCTCGGTGTTCGATATACGTTCTGATATCGAAAGACCTGTACCGGTTTTAACCACGAAGGTCACGAAGAACACGAAGGAGACTCACCTCTTCTTCGTGGCCTTCGACCCTTCGTGGTTGACACGTCTTGAGGTGATCTAATGTTCGCGGCTCGGTCGAGCATCGTATTCGGCATCACTCTTGTCACCTGTCTCGGGCCGGGTGCGCGGTTCAGCGGGGCGCAGCAGCCAGTCACAATCGAAAGTGTCTTTCCAGCACAGGTGCCGCGTGGTCAGTCAACGGTCCTCAACGTGGCGGTTCCAGGCGCCGCCTTGATGGTTCAGTCCGCCGAGATCTCACCCGCGGCTGGTGTCACGGTGTCCGGTATCAAGCGGGCGGCTGATTCTCAGAACATCGCGTGGTGGGAGGTCACAGTCGATGTTGCGGGAGACGCTGCGCTGGGAAATCGCACTCTGATTCTGGTAATGCCGATGGGCCGCCGCACGCTTCCGGCGACGATCACGATTCCGAGCCACATTCCGCGCATCTCCGATCTGAAAATCGCGTCGGCGCAATCGAATCAGCCGACGGTAGAACTGCAGTTCGCGGCTGTCGACGAGTCTGCTGACCTTGGCGATTCACCGTATACCTGGTTCACTATTGACTGCGGTGCACCCGTCGTGGGTGTTGTTACGGGCAAGACTACCGCCCGGGATACACGCAACGTCGTCGTCCGCGCCACCGTTCCCAACCCGCGCACTGCGGCTGGTACTCCGGCCGCCGGCAAGTGTGACCTCAGGGTGCGGGTGACCGACTCGAACGGGATCGAAAGCAATACCTTGAACACGACCGTCGACGCCAAGAACTGAATCCGGTCACGCCGCAGGAGAATCAATCATGCGCCTGGTGCCGCTCATGTCGTCAGCCCTGGTCTTGGCTTTGTCCGGGACGTCGTTCGCCCAGGAATGGGCCGATTTTGCCGCTCGGGAAGATCACTTCGCCGTCAACTTCCCTGGTGAGCCGAAGATCACGACCACCACGTGGACCTCGCAGGTTGGCGTCGTCCTGCCGGCACGTGTCTACAGCGGCACGTCAGGCGCCGGCCGCTACTCTGTCACCGCGGTCGATTACAACCCGATGGAACGCATCCTCTCGGAGAAATCCAGGTTTTGCCCTCCGGGCGCGGAGACGTGTGCCGGGATCCATGACTGGGGTCTTGGATACTGGAAAATTGACACTCGAGGCGCGGTCGTCTACGCCGTGTCGAAGTTGCTGCAACGAGACGTCAAGATCACGTACATGATGGCGAATTTCCAGGATTTGGTTTCGGGACAGGAGCTGCAGCTCACCAACAACGCCGATCAATCCCGCACCTACGCCTCAATCTACATGCACGAGAACAGGCTGATTATTCTGGAGGCGACGGTCCCCAAGGGCTACCCTCCGCCGACGATCTTTCAGCAATCCCTGGGATGGCTCGACGAGAAGGGGACGAGAATTCGCTATCAGAACATCTACTACAACGAGCCGGATGTCCCAAGGCCCGCGATTCGCGGTCGGTGAGCCTTCGTTCCGGTTCCAGCCCCGATCGTTTCCTGCTCGCCGGTGTCATGGGCTGGCCGGTGATGCACTCGCGCTCACCGACGCTCCACAACTACTTGTTCGCGCAGTATGGGCTCGCCGGAACCTACGTGCCCCTTGCGATCAAGCCAGCCGATCTCGAGTCGGCGCTGCGGGCATTGGCGCCGCTCGGCTTCTCCGGCTGCAACCTGACGATTCCGCACAAGGAACGAGCGCTCGCGATCGTCGATTCCGTCGATCCGGTAGCGCGCCGCATCGGCGCGATCAGTTGCGTTGTCGTGCGGCCGGACGGGTCGCTCGCCGGCACCAACAACGACGGCTACGGCTTCGTGCACAACATCCTGCAGCACCAGCCTGAATGGCGCGCTGACGCGGGGCCGATCGCCGTCATCGGCGCCGGAGGCGGAGCACGCGCCGTTATCTGCAGCCTGGCCGATCGCGGCGCGCGGGAGATTCGTGTGATCAATCGGACCTCCGCGCGGGGTCAGGCGCTCGCGCGCGAGTTTGGGCCGCCTGTCACGCCGATCGCGTGGGAAGAGCGTCACCGCGCGCTGGACGGCGCGGCCTTGCTGATCAATACGACCAGCCAGGGGATGGTCGGTCAGCCGCCGCTCGATCTCGCGCTCGAAGCGCTCCCCAATAGCGCGCTGGTCTGCGACATCGTCTACGTCCCGCTCGAGACGCCCCTCCTCGCGGCCGCGCGGCGCCGCGGCAACCGCACAGTCGACGGCCTCGGCATGTTGCTCCACCAGGCACGGCCGGCCTGGCAGGCATGGTTCGGCCTGGAGCCGGAGGTCACCCCCGAGCTGCGCGCTGTGATTGAAGCGACCTTCCAGGGCTAGAGCGGCGCGAACCCTTCGGGTTCGCGAGGCGAGCCTGATTAGGCTCGCCCCGCACATTGCAATCCACGCGCGACTAGCCGTCGGTCAACGCGTTGTTAGCGAGGCCGCTGATCTGCACGTCATAGCCGAACGGATCGGTCATATGGAGGCTGTACAGGCCGCCATCGCGCACGTTGGCGACGCCCATCGCTTTCAGCTGATCGCGCACCCGATTGCGTTCGAAATCGGCAACCGTGTAGCCGACATGATTGATCAACGCCGTGCTCTTCGGACGCGGGCCGCCGCCATTCGCGAGCGGCGCATTCAAATCTCTGGTGCGGCAGAGGAGGAACGTCAGCGGCACGTCTTTGGCCGTGACGTTGTAGGGCTGCTCGCCCTTCTTGCCGAAGGGCAGCGTCACCTCGGTTTCCTTGAGCCCGACCTGATCGAGGTTGAAGACTTTCGAATACCAGTCTCCCGCCTGCTTGAAATTGGGGCAGGTGTAGGAGATGTGATTGATCAACGCGGCCTTGACGCCCGCTGGCGCGGCGGTTTGGGCTTCGGCGGCGTGCACCGTGGTGACGGCCAGGGTCAGCATTTCGATCAGCGTACGACGGCTGATCTTGCCTTGCTCGAATTCGTTGAGCTTCGTCGCGACGAAACCTTCCATGGCGGTTGCTCCCTCTTCAAATGAATGGGTTTTCCGCTTCCGAGGAAGCGAGCTGGACCTGGAAATTGAAAGGGTCGAAGACGTTCACGCTGCCGCTGCGCCCGGTGGGGTTCTGGCCCTTCGCCTTCAACGCCGCGTTGACGCGCGCATCGTCCCAGTTGGGAAGCGTGTAGCAGACGTGATCGACCACCGCCCGCGCCGGCGCGGGAGCATTGGCGGCGACATTTCGCGCGACGATGAAGGAACCTCCCTTGCCTGGCGCCGGGCCGAAGGCAAGATTCACGCGGGCCTTGCCGTCATCCTTCAATTTCTCCATGCCGAGTACGGAGCTGTAGAAATCGCGCGCCTTGCGGTAATCGGGGCAGGTATAGGAAATGTGATTGACTCCAAGCATTTTGAGGCCGCTGGCGGGTTGCGCGTTGGCGGACGCGCCGCCGGCGGCGTAGACGGTGGCGGCGAGCGCAACCCCTTCGCAGAAATCACGACGACTGATGTTGCCGGTCTCGAATCTCTTGACGAGATCAGCGATGAACCGTTCCATGCTGTGACCTCCCTGTTGGACCGACGTTTCCTGGATGATCCGTATGTCGGGGGGATGATAGCGGTTTTGCCGCGCGCTCGATAGCGAGCGTGACTCCCGAGCTGCGGC
>DAIRVG010000045.1:0-28915 GCA_036802945.1 Vicinamibacterales bacterium | reverse complement strand
CGGTAATGGTCCCAGGTCTTCTTGAAGAGACTCGGCGACCACAGCTTCTCGCGGCAGGCCTGCTGCTCCGCCTCGCTGAAGACGTACGGTTCACCGATCTGGATGGCCATGTACTGCCGGTACGCGTTCTCCTCGAGATACGCGGCGAGTGTGAAGGCCTCCACGATGTTGGAGCCCACGATGACGGCGCCATGTGCTTTGAGGAGGACGGCGGGCCGGCGGCCGAGCGTGGCGGCGAGTCTCTCGCCCATCGCCTTCGTGTTCACGGAGAGCGGCGAATCCAGCAGCGGCATCTCGCCAAGCAGCACGCCTTGCGCATAGACCGGCTTGAAGTTCTCCCCCACCATCGTGAGAAACGTCGACCATTGCGGATGCGTGTGCATCACGGCATTGACGTCCGGGCGTGCGCGATACACCTCGGAGTGAATGTGGAACTCGAGCGGCGGCCTCGCACTGCCCTCCACAAGGTTGCCATCGAGATCGACAGTAACAATGTCGTTCTCGGTCAGCGCGCCGCGCACTGATGCTCCTGAGTTGATGTAGAAAGAATTCGCGTCCCGTCGCGCGCTGCAGTGTCCGTTGTGATCGATGATTCCTGCGCGTTCGAGCATGCGAATCGCATCGACAAGCTGTTCCTTCATGATATGTGCCTGCCCCGCCGAAGCCTTGGCGGAGGCGGGACCCGCCTTTTCCAGAGCTCCCACGATCGGCCGACGGTCGCGAGGTTGATCGCGTCGGCCTTGCGGCCTTCCTCCGCATCGAGCGCCGCGATCGGTCCCCCGAGCACTGCCGCCTGCAACTGGACGCGCGCGCTGATCTCGGTGAAGACGGCGCGGAACACCGCAGCCTGAAGGCTCGGTGCGACGACCACGACGCCGTGGGCGCGCAGCAGCACCACCGACTTATCGCCGAGCGCCTCCGCGAGCGCTGCTCCCTTCTCGGAGCCGCTGATGACGATGTCGGTCGCGCCGAACCTGTCGCGGATGTCGAAGACCGGGACGCCCGCGGCGAGGAACGCGGCATTGTGATACGTCGCGCGCATGGGCGTCGCGACGAGGCCGAACGGGATGACCGAGGGGCAATGTCCGTGCGCGATCGCCATCACATCTGGTCGCTTCCGGTAGATCTCGCCGTGCAGAAAGCGCTCGATGAACGGGGTGCGTCCGCGGGCGTCGCAGGCCTCGCAGTCCAGGCTGAACTCCATGATGTCGTCGGCCGTGACCAATGCCGGCGCCAGAGACCGGGACATCAGGAACCGCTCGACGTCCCGGGGGTGGCGCATCGATACGTGACCAGCCGCATCGAACACACCCTGGTCGGTGAGGATGCGACTCGCCGCCGCGAGATCCTCAAGGACTTCGCGTTCCACGGCCCCGCCCGAACGGGGTGACGCTATTTCCACGGCATCACAGACACGTGGATGGCGCCCGGCGCCCCTTCGCCGCCGACTGACTTGATCGCGTAGTCGACCTCCGCCAGCCCGAAGCGATGCGTGGTCATCAAGTCCAGCGGAAAGCGGCGGGAAGCGAGATGGTGCAATGCGAGCTCGACGGCCCGATAGGAATGGCCCCGTGCGCTCTTGAGCGTGATGCCTTTCCTCGTGAGCCTGCCAATCGGAAAATCGGGGAAGGTGGCATTCCCCTCGCCTTGCACGACCATCGTTGCGCCCCTGCGCTTGGTCGCTTCAATGCCCAGCATCATCGGGGCCGTGCCTCCGCCGCTGCTGCAATCGATGACGACGTCAACGCCGCGCCCCTCCGTGATCTCGAGGATGCGAGCATGCGCATCCTCCTTTTGTATGTCGATCACCTCGTCGGCGCCCAACGCCTTGGCGACCTCGAGCCGCCGCGCGTCCTTCGATGTGCCCGTGACGATGATGCGATCGGCGCCCGCCTGCTTCGCCGCCATCGCGCAACATTGTCCCTGCTGGCCCGGGCCCTGGATGAGAACAGTCGAGGCGTACCCGACGCCGCCATCCATGAGGGTCCATTGAATGCCGTTGGACATGGGTGTCGCGATGCCGGCCAGTTCGGGCGAGAGGCCGTCGGGCACCTTGTGGAGCACCGCGTTCAGCGGGAGATACAAATAGTGGCTGAAGCCTCCCCAGAGGGACGGCGCGGTATCGATGGAGGTGTAGCCATACCTGATCGCGTTCGGGTCGTAGAACCACTCGGTGGCTGCACAGTGGCGGTACTCGCCCATGTGGTCCCACTCGCAGTTGCCGCACGGGAGGTAGTGCTCGAGGAACATCAGGTCCCCCTCCTTCACCCCCTTGTGACGCGCGAACGTGCTGCCGACCTTGGCCAGGTATCCGACGTTCTCATGGCCCATGATGAGCGGAGCGCCGCGCAGCGGCAGCTTGTACTGGCTGACATCAGTGCCGCAGACGCCGGCGACTTCCACCTTCATCAGCGCCGCATCCGGTGGAATGTCCGGAAGATCGAACTCGCGCAGCTCCGTTGTGGCTGCTGCGACTTTCAGAGCAGCCATCATCTTCTCCGACAAAATATCCCTCCGACTCCAAATCTTAGTCCCGCAGTTCACATGGGTTGACGCCTGCGGCGCGAGCCTTCAGGCTCGCCTCGCGGACCCGTAGGGTCCGCGCCGCGCGGCCAGATGTTAGCCGCAGGCGCGCCGAGGCGCGGGTGCACTTCAGATAACTACTTTCGTCATGATGCCCCTGGGAAAGATCTCCTCGGGCGTCATCAACCGGTGCGCAATGCCCTGCTGGAAGGTGTAGCGCGCCATCTGTTCCCAGGTCGGGCGGTTCTCTTCGATGCCATACGGATACAAGTCGCCGCCGAAGACATCGCGCATCCTGCGGGCGTACGTCGTCAGCCACGGGACCGGGTAGCGAGACACGGCGGGATCGAGAATGCGTTCGACGGAGCGGCGCTTCGATTCCAGAAACGCGTTGTAGAGATTGCGAGCGGCCCAGGGGTGCTCGTCGACGATCGATTTCTTCATCGCGATGATGTGCATGATCGGCCACACCCTGGTGCGGGCGTAATAGTCCTCCTCCATCTCGAGATAGTTGGGGAAGAGTCGCACGACGTCGGGATGGCCTTCCAGGAAACAGGTTGGCGGACGCGCGATGATCGCGCAGTCGATTTCCCGTGCGGCCAGCATCTCGCTCAAGCTTTTGTCCGACACGCGCGTGAGCGTCAGCCCCTTCGGGAGATTGAGCTCGACCTTCTCCTCCCTACCTGGCGCGTTGGCGCCCGCCTGGAACCAGTGCACGTCGTTCAGTTTCACGCCCATCTCGTTGTGCATCCAGCCGCGCATGTAGACGGCGGCTGAATGCGCCCATTCCGGCGAGCCGATCTTCTTTCCCTTCAAATCCTTCACGGTTTTGATCTTGCTCTTCCTGTTCACGTAGAAAGAGGAGAAGCGAAACAGCCGGGAACAGATCACGGGAAGCCCGACGATGTCGGAGTCCGTTCTGCTGATCTGGGCCGAGAACTTGGCAAAGGACAGTTCCGACAGATCGAATTCGCGGTTCGCGGTGAAACGTGCGAAGCACTCGTGATGGCCGAGATTCAGCCAGGTGTGGTCGATGCCCTCGGCTTTGACAAAACCGAGCCGGAAATCGCGGAAATGATCGTAATCGGTCGTGGCGATGGTGAGCTTCAGGTTTGACACAGCTGTTGAAGCTTCTGGGACGCCGGCGCCGACACCGTTACCGCTGAAGGTGATGATCGTCGTTCAGAAGCTTGGAACCATCGGTCTCGACACACTTGGGCGATTCTTCCAACGGATCCGTGGACGGCCTGGTCAAACGTGGCGGCATGGTCCAAGGGGCGGCCAACACCATCGGATCTTCCACGGTCGCCTGCCAGACGAGGTTTTCGCCGTCTTTCCAGATCCGCTCGATGACGCGCAGCGCGTCGCTATGAAAATAGCCGTCCTCGCCCACCCAGGTATCGTCCACGAAATTCCTCGCGTCGACGACGAACACGTCGCCTTCCCATTTGCCGATCGAGTCGCCATAGTGCGATGGGTTCGCCCTGGCGCGATGCGGCCGGCCGTCGGTCGGGATGATCCGGTACGGGTCGCCCGAGATGTCCTCGTAAAGAAAGATCATTTCGTTCCGCAGCTGCACGATCTTGCGCGGCGGACCGATGCGCGGCACTCCGGGCTTGCCACAGTAGAACACCGGGTCTGTCTTGCTTTGATGGTCGGAGAGATCCTTCACCTTGGCCAGGAACTCCGGCTTGTAGGACGGTGTCCGTGTGGAAGGCCGCACACCGCGAGCGGAAGTGGCGTCTCCATGGCGTGCGCTCTGATCGATCTTCAGGATGGTGACCGTACCGTTCACTTCCTTCTTCAGTGCCGCGGGCGCGCGATCGATGGCATAGCTCCACACGCCGCTCAAGTCGGGATGAGCCGAGGAGGCGCCGCTGCTCGAAGTGCTGCCCGTCTGTTGCGCCAGCGCGACGCCGGGAATCAGGATCGCGCACGCGACGACGCGAAAGAATCTTTTCGCCATACTTCTCACTCCTGTTACTTGGGATCCGCGCCGTTGACCAATTCCAGCGACGTGCCATCCGGGAACGTGATCTTCTGCATATAGCCAAAGAGCGTCCCGTCCCTGGCTCGCACGGCTTCCACGGTGACCGCCTGACCGACAGCTTTCGCGAAGTCGGCCCGGGCGAGCCCCACGCCGCGATACCACGACGGAGGATTGCTTTCGAATGTCCAGTGATCGACCTTCCCGCCATCGGTCCTGGCTTCCATGGCGATGACGATGTGCGGATTGATCCAATCGATTCTGATGAGGGTGCCCGTGACAGCGACCCGTTTTCCCATGTCGAAGATGGCCGAGGGCGAGTGGTGGGCCTGGAGGGACGCCATCGCGAAAAGCGGAAAGGCCATGCTGCACACCGCGAGAACCTTGTGTCTCAAGATGATCCTCCCTCCAACTGCGCGCGAATATAGCATACGGATTCGAGGAGCTGTTGAATACAGCGGTCTCGTGGTTGACAACGGTGGTTGCCCCCCGTTAGTGTCCGTTGGGCTCTAGCCAGGAGGTGGCGATGACGACCCGGCACGTGGTTCGCTTCGCGTTCGTGATCTTCTGCCTGTCCGTGGCCTTCGCGCGTGCGCAGGACACCACCGCGACCCTTCTCGGCACGGTCACCGATTCGTCGGGCGCCGTGCTTCCCGGCGTCACCGTGGCGATCAAGAACGTCGACACCTCGCAGACGCGAACGGTCGTCTCGGACGACCGAGGCCGTTATCGTGTGTCGCTTCTGCCACCGGGCCGCTATGAAGTGACCGCCCAGCTCTCCGGCTTTCAGACGGTGGTTCGATCCGGACTCACCCTGACTGTCGGCCAGGAAGCGCTTGTCAACACCCAGATGACGCTCGGCAACGTGTCCGAATCGATTCTGGTCGAAGGCGAGGCGCCCCTCGTCGAGACGACCACCGGGACCATTTCCCACGTCGTCACCGAACAGCAGCTCGGGGCCATGCCGCTCAACGGTCGGGATTTCTCACAGCTCGCCTTGTTGCAACCCGGCGTCGTGATGAGCCGCAGCAGCGTAAACGGATCGAACGTCGGGCAGGGCATCAAGATTTCCGTGGCGGGATCACGGCCCAGTCAGAACATGTTCACGCTCGACGGCACGGCCTACAACGATGCGCTCAACAACACGCCGGCGAGCGCGAATGGCGTTATGACGGGCGTCGAGACGATCAAGGAATTCCGCGTCGTGACCAACGCGATGAGCGCCGAATACGGACGCGCCGGCGGCGGCGTCTTCAACGTCGTCACGAAATCGGGCACGAACCAGTTCACCGGGTCGGCCTTCGAGTTCTTCAGAGATGACAAATTCGACTCGAAGAACTACTTCGACGACGAGAAGCCCGACTTCCGCCGCCATCAGTTCGGCGGCTCGTTTGGCGGCCCGGTGGTGAAGAACAAGACGTTCTTCTTTTCCAGTTATGAGGGGTTGCGCGAACACAAGGGCATTACGCAGGTCGCGACGGTCCTTGACGACAACGGGCGGCGCGGCATCCTGCCGGGCCTGGCGCCAATCACGATTCCAGCCGCGATACTGCCGTACATGTCGCTCTATCCCGTCGCAAATGGACCGTTGATTCGCGACGCACGCGGCAACGCGACGGGTCTGGCCGAATACCGCAGCGTGCTGAACCGCCAGTCCGATCAGGATTTCGGGATGGTTCGCCTTGACCATACGTTCGGCGTGAACAGCTCGGTCTTCGGCCGCTATCTGTTTGACGACTCGATACGGGACGAGCCCGTCAACTACGCAGAGTGGCCGAACCGTGTCTCCAACACCAAGCATGTGTTCACCGTCGAGCAGCATCAGATTTTTTCCCCGGCAGTCATCAACGAGCTGCGAGGGGGGTTCACGCGATCGAGTCCTCACGAGGACGTCAATCCCCTCAATCCGCGCAGGGACCTGGCATTCGTGCCGGGTCAGATGTTCGGCGAACTGAATGTCACCGGGCTCACCGACGTCGGAACCGATCGCACCAACCCGAAGGTGTTCGCGCAGGACATGTATCAGTTCACGGACCAGCTGTTCATTGTGAAAGGTCCGCATGCGATGAAGACCGGCGTCGACTGGCAGAATTTCCGGTACGACGGCAACTCGGAAAGCCGCACTCGCGGCCGGCTGCGGTTCCGGAGCGTCTCTGATTTTCTGAGCGGGGTGACGCAGCAGTTCGAGATCGCCAAGCCCGGCTCGGACTTCGAGCGGCACTATCGACAGAATCTGATGGGGGCGTGGCTGCAGGATGACATCAAGGTGTCAGGGCAGCTGACCGTCAACGCGGGTGTCCGATACGAGTTCGTGACAACGCCGCACGAACGCGACGGGAAGGTGTCGAACATGCGCGGCATCATGGACCCGGCGGTGACGGTCGGCGATCCGCTGTTCCTCAACCCGACGAAAACACAGTTCGCGCCGAGACTTGGTCTTGCGTGGAACGTTGCTGGCCGGGGGACGACCGCGATCCGTGGCGGGTACGGGATCTTCTACGAGGAGCCGCTCTTCTATCAGTATCGAAGCCCCATCTTCCGCTCGCTTCCGTTCGTCGACCGCGCGGTGATCACGCGGCCGACGCTGCCCATCAGCCTGGCGTCGCTCGCCGGCGGCGGCGTGCCTGAAAACGAGCTCATACAGTACGACCTCGGCAAGACCTACATGACTCAGTACAACGTCAGCGTCCAGCATGAGCTGCGGTGGGACAGTGCAGCGACGCTCGCGTACATCGGATCGCGCGGTTCGAACCTGGTGGGATCGGGCGACGTCAACATCGCCGTTCCGCAGATCGTCAACGGCCGGCAGTTCTTCCCTGCCGGCTCGGTGCGGCGGAACCCGAACTTCGGCACGCTGCGCATGAACCTGCAGGGCTTCCGTTCCGAGTACAACGGCGTCAGTATCGGCTGGGTGAAGCGGCAGCGCAGCGGGCTGCAGGTCCAGGGCTCCTACACATACGGCCACTCGATGGACAACCGATCCGGTTCCGGCGGCCGTCAGGAGTTCAGGAACGGACAGGCGCGCACGTTCGATCCGTACAACCTGGACCTTGATTGGGGCCGGTCCGACTTCGACGTCAGGCACAACGTCGTCCTGAACGCCTCGTACGACCTGCCTTTCAGCGGATCCCGTTTCGCTCAAGGCTGGCAGATCAGCGCGGTCGGGACATTCGCCAGCGGTGTGCCGTTCTCCCCAATCATCCCCGGTGATTCGGACCGCGACGTCAGCACCGACAACGTGAACCGGCCTGATGTCGTGCCGGGCGTCTCCACCAAACCAGCCGACGGCCGCACGCCTGAGCACTGGTTCAACACAGAGGCATTTGTGTTTCCGGGCGCCGGATTCCGCGGGAACGCCGGCCGCAACATCCTGCAGGGTCCCGGATTTGCGACCGTCGACCTCTCCATCGTCAAGACGCAGCAGCTGTCTGGCAGAAGGAGCCTTCAGCTCCGCCTGGAGGTGTTCAATCTCCTGAACCGCGCGAACTTTGACATACCGTTCAACGATCCGGATGGCGCAGCGCTCTTCGACGACACGGGGGCGCGGCTTCCAACTGCAGGGAAGATCTTCGAGACCTCAACCGACGCGCGCGAGGTGCAGATCGCGCTTCGGTTCCTTTTCTGAGAAACGGGCCACGGAGGCACAGAGACACGGAGTTGCTTAAAGTTGTTTTCTCCGTGACTCCGTGTCTCCGTGGCTCGGCTTACGCTAGGACGTAATCCGAAGAAGCTTGATCAGGTTCCCGCCGAGGATTGCTTCCTTCTGAGCGTTGCTCAAGAAAGGCGCGTTGAGGACGAAATCGATACCAACGGGCCAGTCAAACGGATAGTCGGTTCCGTAGACCATGTGATCCACACCGACCTCGTCCACGAGGTGCCGGAGCCCCGACTCGTGGAAGATCATCGTGTCGATATAGAGGTTCTGCCGGAAATACTCACTCGGCTTTTTCTTGAGCGCCTTGCAGTCGGCGCCGCCGCCCCGTCCGCAGAGCGCATCGGAGCGGCCACTGTACGACGGCAGGTAACCGCCGGCGTGGGCCGCGCAGATCTTCAGCCCTGGGAACCGGTCGAGTGTGCCTTCAAAAATCAGGTGCGAGAGAAACACGGTGGTCTCGAGCGGGTTGCCGATGGTGTTCCCCAGCCCGCCTTTACCCTGCAAACGAGGATTTGAAGTCGTGCCGGCCGCCTGCTGGGGATGCATGAACAGCATGACCCCGAGCTCTTCCGCTTTGGCCCAGAACGGATCGAACTTCCGGTCCGACAACTCCACTCCTTCGACGCTCCCGCCGATGGGTGCGCCGCGCATGCCCATCTTCCTGACGCCCTCCTCGAGCTGCTGGGCGGCGAGGTCCGGATACTGCAGGGCGACAGTGGCCATGCCCACGAACCGATCGGGGTAGCGCTTGCACCACTCCGCAGTTTTCTGGTTCTGCAGGTCGCAGATGCGGCGCGCCAGGTCGCGGTCTGCCGCGTACCACCATGGATTCATGTTGAGGGTCGAGATGTCGATGCCCTCTTTGTCCATGTACTGCAGCCAGTGGGGCCCGAGGTACCGGTCCTTGTTGCCGGCCTGCCCCTTGAACTCCGCCTCGAGCGGCGTGCCTCTCACGATGTCTATGACTTCCGGAACGAAATGGTGAGCGTGAATGTCGATGACCGTGATGCGCCGGCCTCCGATCATGGCGCGGCGCCGCGTCGGAGGTGCGCCCTGGACGGCGCCGAGCGCCGCATCGGCGAGGCCGTGGCCTCCGATGACCACACCCGCCGCCGCACCCGCCACGTTCTTGAGAAAATCTCTGCGATTCGGCATCGTCTTCTCCGCGAGCCAGTAGCCGAGGGGCGGGACCTGCCAAGTCGGCAGGCCCCGTTTCGTGGCTTCTCTTAGAAGGTGAGTTGGGCGCTGAATTTCACCAGGCGCCCGCCCATGATCTGGATCGCGTTCCGCCACTGGTTGTTCGTGTTGCTGTACGTCGCTTGCTCGTTTTGGACGGTGCTTGCATTGAGAATGTTGTAGATGTCGAAATTCCCCTGGAGCTTGCGGTTCCCCCCCAGCGGGAAGTTCCGGGTGAGACGGAGATCCACCTGTTGGATCCGGTCACCGTAGAGCGAGAACGGCGGGATCAGATCGATCGCCGGGAAATTCTGATTACACGTCGCAGCAGTCTGGCTGGGGCACGAAGCGAGGTGCCGGCCCAGCGACGGCCTGATTTCAGCATTGCTGGCCACGTAGGTGGCCCTGATCGGGACCCCGGGAATGTTCTGATAGATCGAGCTGGCCTGGAAATCCCAGGGAAGCGGGTAGACGACTGAGAACTTGAGCTGCGTCGAAGAGGACCAGGGCCGGCTGACGTCACAGAAGCCCGGCCGCAAATCCGTCACAGGCAGCGCCAAGGCTGCGCCCGCAGGCGACCCGGCAGTGCCCGTCGACGGCGAATCGATCACCATGCCGCAGTTGTCGGTCACCGTGCGCCCGGTGGCCAGGCCACCCTGGATCTGTCCGCCCTGCCCAAACCGCGCGCCAAGGGTGACATCGACGCCGTCGAAGACCTCGCTCATCTTTCCATAGTGCGAGGCCTGTGTCCGCAGCAAGTTGACCTGGCCGAACTTCGCCGGGTTGATGTCGTAGAGTCCGCAAAACTGCTTGCCGCTCACGCTGCCGGGCAGCCGGCTATCCACGGGGGCGGTGATGCAGAACGGATCGTAATCCGCCGGCGTCACCAGCGTATTGTCCAGCGCCTGGAAACCGCCGTACCACGTGCGGAAATAGGCGACGGTGAGGCCCATGTTCGCCCGCAGCTGCTGCTGGACGGAGACATTGCCTTGCCAGTTGTAGTTCTCCAGGTTGAAGCCTCCGATCGCGTCGCCTGCAAAACGCGTGTTGCCTTCCCTGACCTGACCGAACGTGCGGTCACCCCACGCTCCGCACTCGCCGTTGACCGCGGAATTTCTGAGGTCGCAGTCCGGGACGAAATTCCCCGTACGTGGGTCGCCAACGCCGTAGAAGGTATCGTTCCAAGCTATCGTCGTGCTCGTGGGCTGATTGGACACGGGGAGGTTCACGGCGACGCCAGTATTACGCTGCGGATACCGGCCCAGCGCCACCTTGAGCGCCGTCCTACCGGTACCAAACAGGTCGTAGGCGGCGCCCACCCGCGGGCTGAGGTTTTCCCAGCGGGGCGAGTGCTTGACTTCCGGGAAATCGCGCGCAGGCACGTACGGGCCCGCTGCCAAGTGCATTTCCGGGATCAACATGTCGTACACGCTGTAACGGATGCCCAGGTTCAGCGTCGCTCTTTTCGTGGTCCACTGATCCTGCACGTAGAACCCATTCTCGAATCCCTCCTGATACGGCCCATATGGCCCCGTGTAGATCGACACCGACACCGGCAACTGGTTTCGGAACGTGTAGGAGATGGCCTTGTTGACGAGGAAGGGGTCGTCGTAGGTCTTCAGGCCCTGACTGAACTGGTTCAGGTCGACACCGGCCTTGAAGTTGTGTGTTCCGGTGATGTAGGACACCGAGAACCGTTCGTGCTCACGCTCGTCGTTCAGTCGTTGGTAGAGCGTGCTCCGCGAGCCGTACCTGAGGTTCAGCCCCGTATCCGTCACCGAGATGGCGTCGTACCCCGTACCCGGTATCCGTCTTTGCTCGCGGTTATACCTGCTCTTCGAAAAGTCCGCCTCAATCAGGAGCCGATTGGTGAGCGGAGAAGTGTAGTCGGCCGTCGTTAAGTACTGGGGGTTATAACGGTGCTCGGCTACGGCTTCGGGCGCGAAGATGGGACTGATCTGCTCCAGAAGGGCGAACGTACACTGGCAGGCCGGATGATCAGTGAACATGCCCACAAACTTGTGCTTTGCCGCGGCTTGCCACGTGAGGCGAAGCGAGGCGTCCTTGGAGAAATCATGGTTGTAGGCCGGCCGGCTCAAATCCGGCTCGTAGAACACGGTCCCCTGCCGCTTGTTGTAGTAATTACCGGCCTGATAGAGCGATCGATCCTCATATCGAAGGGCAGTGAAGAACCACAACTTGTTCTGCTTGATCGGGCCGCCAAGCCCTCCTCCGACGTCGTAGTACCTTCTGACGGCCCCCGCCTTCGTCAGGCCACGGGCGCGCAGATCGTCGTTTATGTTGTCGGACTGCAGTTTGGGGCCGGTGAGCTCGGTACTCACAGTTCCCGAGAAAATGTTGCCGCCATCCTTCGGGATGATGTTGATCTGGACGCCGCCGGTCGTCGCTTCAGCGGAGCCGGCAGCCGTTTCGACGACGACTTCCTCGAAGGTGTGAGCGTTGTATTGAAATCCACCGCCGCTGAACACTCTCGAATCCATGCCGCCGAAGTTGTAGGTCATGTCGTCGGCGCGCTGGCCGTGGACCCCGAAAAATGCGCGGTCGCTCCCAACACCGCCGACATCGTGGAGGGTCGAAGCGTTGGCTCCGCCGTCGGCCCCCACGATGAGGGTGATGAACTGCGCGGGACGTCTGCTGGTCGGGATCGCATCGAGGACGTCACGCGAGAGGGTGGTCTGCTGCTCGACATTCTGGACGTCCACCACCGGGGCCTCGCCCGTGACCGTGACCGTCTCCTCGAGCGCCCCTACTCTCAGTTCGGCATTCACGTTCGCCGTGAATCCCGTCGTCAATGCGATGCCTTCTCGCTTGACTACGCCAAAGCCAGGCAACGTAAAGGTAACGGTGTACATGCCAGGCCGCAGATTTACGATCCGGTAAAGGCCCTGGCCGTCCGAGACGACCGAGCGAACCTTTTCGATCAGGGCGGGGCTGGCGGCTTCGACCGTCACGCCGGGCATCACTGCGCCCGTCGTATCTCGCACCACCCCCGCGATATTGCCGGACTCGGCTTGGGCCCACGCGGCGGCCGGCAGGAATAGAACACATACCAGAACGAAACCCGCGAACCTTTGGGCGTTCATCGGTCCCCTCCTTCAGAGAGCAAAGACGCGCCGTACTGGTGTACGGTGGAGTATTGGACGTGTTGGCGTGGACAGGGCTAACACCTGCGCCCGGCAGGAGTCAAGAGAAATGTGGGGAAAACGTTTTTCGTAAGAGTTTCGTAAGAGTGGAGTGGAGAAAAACCGAACGATTCGCGTTATCTCGCGCGCCCGGCTCTTTGTCCGTCCGAGTCGAGCTCGTACCGGACCCGGCTTCCGTTGTCGTCAAGGATGGAGAGCGAATTCTGGAACTCCAAGGGAGCCCCCGACCCTCGAGGCACGGTCGCTTCCAGAATGTAGAGGCGCCGCGCGTGGAGGTGGATCGCCGCGAACGTGGTGCTCCGATCCGGATTTGTGATGTGGAGCTCGTGTCCTTCGATGCGGTCGACCTGGGCGAAGGCATCGAACGTGATCTCACCGCCACGCTTCCGGAAATTCCACGCCGCAAACGCGATTGACCCACGTACATCCGTAACGTCCGGGTCGGTGGTGTAATTGACGACCGTCACGGAGTAGCGTCGCGGCCCATCCTGGACGGTGTACACGCGCGCCGGAAGTTTGGCTTCGCCCTGCGACGTGTAGGTCGTCTCCTGAACCGCCGGCTGGCGCGGAAAATTGACGCTGAAACGCTCTGCCCGATCGACGTAGTCAATCCAATCCTGTGCGAAGGCCGGTGCAGACAGGAACACGATCGATGCGATGGTCGCGCTGATTCGAATCAGACGCATCACGTCAGCCTCACGGCAGTTCACTCTTCTCTGTTCTCGCTTCTCAGTTCGTCTTCAACTTCGGGTTCTCTGTTCGCGCGCTGCGCGCGCGTCGAACCTGAACGTGAACATCGAACAAGTGAACCGAACTTGAACACGAACTGAGCACGAAGAACTCAGAAGCGTGAACGACGCGTCACTCGAGCGGCTCGACTTTCGTGATCGCTGCTCCCAGGTTGTTGCCGATCCAGAACACGGGCGCGTTTGCTGAGTTATCGACGTTCACCCTGCGGATGTTCGTCAATCTCGGCAGGAGGTACTCGACCGTCTCACCCGTGCTGGTATTCACCCGCACGACATGGTCGTTGTTCATGCCACCCGCCCACGCGTATCCGGCCTTGTCCGAGATCGCGTCATAGACGTTCGTCCACGGCGTCGGCACCGCCCATTCCTGGAATTTCTCGGTCCTGGTGTCGAACATCGCGATCCTGTTCGCGCGGAATTCCGCGAACCAGAGCCGGTCCTGCGCGTCCATGTGTCCGCGGCGCGGGCCGGCGTTCGGCGTCGGTGTCCGATACGGAGTCACCTTCTTCGTCTTGGCGTCCACCTTGATGATGTACGTGCCGTTCAGGTTCATCCCGTAGAAGTTGTTCTTCGAATCAGACGCGACGCCGTACGAGCTGAGCTCTTTGACGAGCGGCGATTCTTTCGGCAGGCCGACCGCGTAATCAACGGTCTTCCACTCGCCTGTCTTCACATCCACCTGGTATTCGTTGTCGCCACCGATCCACACCTGCCCGTCCACGTCGTGATTGACGGGCATGACCATCGCGATTCGCGCTTCGTCTCTTTCCTTGAAAGTCGGCGAGCCCCAGGTCTGGAAGCTCGTCGTCTTCCGGTCAAACTTCGCAAGGCTGCCCTGGTACATGGTGCCCAGCCAGATGTTCCCCTGTTTGTCGAGCACCAGATCGAGCGAGCCGAGAGGCGCGCCCGGTTTGGTGATGGGCAGCGGGTATTCGACGACCTTGGCGGTTTTTGGATCGAGCATGCCGAGGACGTGCGATCCGAAATCGTTGTACCAGATCATGCCGTCGGCATCGGCCGCCGCATCATGTGGCAGCGTTTCGGGCCGCGGAAGATCGTATTCGGTGATGATGACGCGCGTCGCCTTCCCTGTCGGGCGGGGCAAGGTCTTCAGCGGGTAGCTCCAGGTCGGCCCCGAGCTGAGATTGATCGTCGCCAGGTATTCAGCGGTCTTGGCCACGAGCTCCTTCTGCACCGGCCGTTCGCCTTCGCGCCCTTCCATGCTCTGAGCCATGATGGCACCGCCGGTCGAGCGCCCCGGACGCAGCTGCGGACGTTCCGGCGTGCTGCCCTGCGAATACCTCGACATGCGCTCGATCACTGCCACCCACTCGGCGGCGGTGTAACGAGTACGGGCGACACGCTCGAGACTGTGGCACTGAGTGCAGTTCAACAGGCCGTTCTTCATCTCGGCGCTGCCGGGCCAGCTCATGAACCACTCGCCGTTCGAGAGCTGAGAGGCAAGGTCCTTCGCTTTGCGCAGTGTCAGTTCGTGTTGCGCCGTCCGGTCGGCTGTGACACTGGCCGTTCCAGGCCCATCCAGCTCGTACCCGATCGCTCGAATGCGAATCGCGTACTCGCCTGGTTCCAATCCGTTCCGAGGGAAGCTGTAGCGCCCTTGTGCGTCGGACACCACCGTGACGGTCGTCGTGGAGTCCGCGCGCTTGGCGCTGACCAGTACGCCTTCCATGGCGCCTTCCATCGGCGAGGTAACGACACCCGTCAACGCGGCAGACGAGGACTCAGCCGACGTCAGACTGATGACAGCCGTCAGGGTTGCAACTGCTATTGCGGTGGCAGCTACGATGACCTTCTTCTGAACCACGGTTCACCTCGCTTTTCAAGCAGCATTATGCCCGCGCCGTTCGCATCACGCCATCCGGGTGGAAACTCCGGGACTCGAGGTTCGGGATTCGGGGTTCGGGAGTCGGGGTTCGGGACTCGGGATTCGACACCCCGATCCCCGATCCCCGATCCCCGATCCCCGATCCCCGATCCCCGATCCCCGGCCTATTTCCCAATGCCGATTAACGGCCACCAAAATGGCACGACGAGCAGCAGTAGAAAAAACTCAATCACGGTCAGGGCAAATCCCATCCGAAACATGTCCTTTGGTGTGAAGTAGCCGTACGAATACCCCACGACGAGCACCGCGGTCTGGTAAAGGAAGATTTTGCCCCCTGCCCCGAACGTCCACACCATGCCCAGCATGAGCGGATCGACGCCGTGCGTGTGCGCGGCCTGCATGAGCACCGGAATTGACGTCGCGAGCATTGAGATCTCGTCCCCCAGAAAGAGGTGGTAGACGAACGCGGTCCAATAAAGGACCGTCGTCGAAATCCATGCGTTGCCGACGATGAAGGGCTGGAGCCACCCAAAAGCCGAATCCGTGAGGACCTTGAGGGCACCGGTTTCCCGGAGAATGTCGCCCGTGCTGATCGCCGCGCCAACGAACACGATGATCAGGAAGTTCACCTTCCGAACGTCTTCGATGTCGAGGACGCCGATCCGCGGCATCACCGCGAGCAGCCCTACGCCCATACCGATCATGGCGGCCGGAATGTGATGAATGAAATCGGTCATCCACAGACCTGTCGCGAGAACCATCAGGACGGCTGCTCGCTTTTCCATGCCGCTCAGTGGGCCCATCCTCCGCAACTCGGCGTCCAGGAATGCCGCGCCACCAGCCGGCGCATCGCGTTCAGGCGGATAGAAGCGCAGCGTCAACCGCCAGGCGATGACGATGGTGATGAGATCGACCGGCAGGAACGCGAGCGCCCAGTGACTCCAGAGCACTTCGACCATGCCGACACGCTCGATAAGGCCGCGTGCAGTGATAGAAGCGGCGCCGGCGATGACCATCTTGTCGAAGATCGTCGCGGTGTAGGTCAGCGTGATGAACATTCCGCGGCCGATGTTGCTCCCCGGGCCGACGCCAAACGCTTCGATGACCGCGATCGCGACCGCGGCCATCAGCACCACGCGTGCGATGCCGGACGGGACCAACAGCGTGAGAAGAAAGTCTGTAACGATCAGACCCAGGAGGAGCCGTGAGTACGTGCTGCCGATCCGGCGCATCACGTTGAACGCCAGACGACGCGGAAGGCCCGACTTGCCCGCCATCGCCCCGAACAGCATGGCGCCGTAAAGGAACCAGGGTGTGTTGTTCGAGAATCCTGCGAAGGCGACGTTGAAGGGCACAACGCCGAGCGCCCACGCGAGGTAAATGCCGACCAGACCGGTGATCGCCGGTTCGAGCACCTGTGTCATCCAGCCGATCAGCACGAATGACATCAGCGCGAATGCGTGGAGCGCGCGCGGTTCCACATCGATCGGAAGAAACCACGTCATGAGCGGCACCGCTATCAAGGCGGACCATGCGGCCACCCGAGCATTGCCTTGAAGACCCTGGCGTACAGGTGACGGCGGTGTAACGACGGCCGTCGTAGTCAGAGGGGACATTCGTCCGCTCATACTCCTCCTTGATGAGGCGGATGATATCCGGCTTCGTCATCCATGCCCCCAAACGTCACCTCTTCTGTAGTGCTCTCAGCGCCGGCACCCGTTCTGCAGCTTGCGGGAGCCTCGTACGCCGGATTGAAACCATTGCATGGGCCGTGTAACCGATAGCTAAGTCATTACTTAGTAGTCACACTGGAACTGTAGTATCTCGCGTAGGTTCGACAGTTTGTCTGCTTTTTGAAGGTTAAAATGTCACCGCCCGATCGTCGAGAGTACTTTTCGACTGACGTTCTGGTCGCGGCGAAGACGCCCGCTGATCTCCTTTCTCACGAAACTTCATTGGAAGTCGCACGCCCTGCGCTGCGGGCGCGAGCGGCCCTCGGTCGAGACCTTATCGTCTTTTGCGCTCTGTTCCTGGGAGTGATCGCCGCCCAGATCGCTGTGGGCGCCTATCACGGGGAGCGGGGCAACTACTCCGACGAAGCCGCCCACTTCATGAACGGGCTGCTCGTGCGGGACTACCTCAGAGATGGATTGGGAGAAAACCCAATCAAGTTCTCTGAGGAGTACTACCTAAACTACCCGAAAATTGCGCCCGGCATGTGGCCGCCGTTGTTCGATGTCGTCCTTGGGGTCGTCGCGTTGCCGGGATGGCCGCCGTTCGTCGCGGCGCTCGCGCTCCTCGCGTTCGCAACGGCCTGGACCGCGTGGCGCCTGTACCGCATCGTCATGGCCGGCGGCTCTCGGCTAAATGCGACGCTCGTCGCGAGTCTGTTCGTGTTCACTCCGATTATTGTCGACATGACGAGCGCGGTGATGCTCGACATCGTCGTGGCGGCATTTGCACTCGAAGCGACCTACTGGCTTGCGTTGTTCTTCCGCAGCGAGGACTGGCGACATGCCGCGCTGTTCGGGCTCTTCAGCGCGTGCTGTTGTCTCACGAAAGGCAATGGCGTCTCGATGGTGCTGGTCCCGTTGCTCCTGATGCTTCTTACGGGACAGTTCCGTCTTCTTCGTCACCCAGGTCTCTACATCGCCGCGTGTATCGTGGTGGTCTTCGCAGTTCCGCCGCTGGCGATCAGTTATCGCCTTGACTCTGTTATCGGTGACTTTGCTCCGGTAGGCGTGGGCGGAGTGATCGCGCGCCTGAACTTCTACGCGATCTACTTATGGAGACAGCTGGGGACGTTGCCCTTGATCCTGTCGCTCATTGGTTTCATCCACGTCGTGCGTGCCCCGCGGGCGGAGAACTCAGAGTTATTCGTCTTCGGATCAGCGATGAGCGCGCTCGTCTTGGCCGCGCTCATCTTTCATGTAGTTAACCCACACCAGATCTTCGTCGGGAGATATCTGACCCTCGCGATCGCTCCCTTACTCGCGTTGGCGGCAGTCGGTATCGACACGCTGAGCGCGTTGATCCCGTCACCGCAGCGGCGCCGGGCATCGCAGGCGGTTCTTGTTACGACTGTCGTCATCGCCTTTTTCGCGGCAAAGCCTGCCACGGCGTCCAGGGCGCCCCAGGGTTTCCGGGCGACGGTTGAGTTTGTCGAGGCCCGCGGTCTCGCTGGCCGAAGAGTCCTGATCGTGAGTGACGAGGAGGGCGAGGGAGCCTTCGTGTCGGAGGTTGCGATTCGCCATCCGAGCCCGCCGCCCACGATCATTCGCGGTTCCAAGCTCGTCGCGAGCGACGACTGGGCAGGTCACAATTTCAGGATGCTGTTCTCATCGTCGAAGGATCTGATGCGGGAACTGGAAGACCTTCATGTGGATTACCTCGTCGTGGACACGTCGGTCAACGAGGCGGCCGTGCCCTATCGCGGGGAGGTCGATGAGATAATCGCGATCCAGCACGATCGACTCGAACAGGTATCCGTGATCAGTGAGCGCCGCTCTATCGCGACCTATCGGCTGAAGTATCGGTCCCCTGGAGCGGCGAAGACCCTTCGAATCGCGCTCACCAATTCGCTGGGCAGAACGCTGGAGCGCTAGTCGGCCCCTCGTCCGTCCTCCGACCCAGCGCGTCACACGGTCCACCAGTACCACTGACAATCCTTCGACCGCTTCGAATTCAATCCGACGTTTACGGTCAAAAAAGCACGTCGTTTCTCTGAGTGCGAACCCGCCTGTTTGGTGGGACGGCTGACAATTTCCGCCGGTCGCAGCCAATCGAACATTAATTGTCGCCCGCGGTGAACCCCGGAAAGCCGCGACAAACCTGCCCGCCGTCGCCGTGGCATTGGCCGTGCACAAATGCATGGCGCGCACAAGTTCAGTTCGCGATCGGACGACCGCCAGGTCTCAATGAGGTGAAGTAATCGACATGCAGCCTGCGCGACACATCTTCGCTGTACCGCTCATGGGCGATCTCACGCGCGCGCGTCGAGACGGCCTGGTACAACGCGGAGTCGTCCCACAACGCACAGACCGCGTCGTACCACGGTTCGACTTCGCGTTCGTCGGGAAGCCGCGTGGTGTTGACGGTCAGCCAGTCGGGAATCGCGAGCACGCGTCCGCCGCCACCGGCGGAAAAATCGCCGCGGAGCACGTGTGGCAGCGATCCGCGATCGCTGACGATCGGCGGAATCGCATTGATCATCGCCTCGGCCGCCACTCTGCCGAAGGGCTCGTCCCAGACGGACGGCGCCAGCAGGATGCGGGTCAGCGCGAAATAGTCGGCCGGCGTCGGCACGGGTGGCGCCGCCATGATCTGCGGGTACTTGCTGAAGTCGACGCCGGCAATAGCGTTCAACGAACCGCCGCTGCGGCCGGATTGGACAACAAGGATCGGGATCTCCGGACGGCGCGATCCCAGCATGTCGGCGAGGCGTGCGAACAGATACAGCCCCTTGTGAATCGACGGGTTGACGAACGTCACGAACCCGCGCGACTCGCTGGGCGCAACCACCGTCGACCAGTCGATCGGCGGCTCAATGGGCGTGCTGAAGAGGCCCACCTTCTCGCGGTACACGTCGGTGAGGAACTGACTGCACGTGAACGCGTGATCGACATGTTCGAAGTAGCTCCGCTCGTAGTAGCCGTACCCGCGAACGGCGAAGGCCGTCGTCACGCCGCGTGCTCGAGCCTCCGCCATGGCCGCGAAGATCATCGGGTGTCCGTTGCAGGCGATCACCTGGTCCGGAGCAAAGGTGTCCAGGAGATAGTCGAACAGGTGCAGGAACTGCGCGGCCTCCGCGCGGTCGAGTCGCGATTCGTCATTGTGCCTGGTCAGCAGCAACGTCACGGGCACGCCCTTCACTGTGTAGTGCACGACCGGACGCGCGACAGCATGCCGCTTCTTTCTCGAACGTTTGGATGCGCTCCTCTGCGAAGCGAGCAGCGATCGATCGACGCCCTGCTGCTCGAGATGATCTTCGATGGTAAAGGTCACCGCGCTTTCGAAACGCGCGGTCGTCAGGATCTGACACGCATGGCCCGCGTCTGCGAGCCACTCGACGATGGTGCGGAGACTCTGCGTCACGCCCGCGGTCGGGTCGCTGATGCAGTGGTTATTGACGAGAAGAAACCGCACGACTGAACTATCGACCGATTACGAACGCGTCAACACAACGCAATCATCATCCCCATTTAAGGAGTCACAATGTCCCAGGGAATTGGTCAGAACGAACTACAGGAAAAGACGCAGCAACTGCTGCAGGGGCCGCTAAAGCACGTGAGAGCGGCGGCGCTCGCCGCGGCGCTGCTGCCGCTCGCCTCGGTGGTTGCGACTCCGGCCACGGCACAGTCGAACGACTGCGCATCCGGCGGCTGTGGCGTCGTCTCGGGCGTCGTCTGGAACGACACGAACGATAACGGCATTCAGGAAACCGGCGAGCCGGGAATCGAAGGCGTAAAGGTGTTCACGTCCTACGACGTCACCACGTATGTGGAAACTGATGCCGCCGGCCACTACGTCCTCTACCTACCCGACGACACTTACACAATATATTCCGAGATACCAAAAGGAACGGAGCCTTCGCCCACCGATGCCACCGTTGACACGGATGACAGCGATGGAGTTCTGGATAGCGAGTTCAGCGTCGCAAAGGACGTGATTGTGGCAGGCTCTGCCATCACCGATTTCGGGTTCTTCACATCCGAAGTGCGGCAGCCGGGCACCGGCACACCCGGTTACTGGAAGAACCATCCGGAGGCGTGGACGGTTCTAAAAATCACGGTCGGTGGAATCGAATACACGCAGGCGCAGGCCATCTCATGGCTCGGAAAAGTCGGCAAGAACAAACTGACAACGATGTTCAGCTCGCTGGTTCCTGCCATGCTCAACGTGAAGATCGGCAACCAGGACAGCTGCGTTAGTGAAACGATCGCGGAGGCCAATGTCTGGATGGCCACCTATGGGCCCCTGGGAGTCAACACCGTGCTCGCATCGAGCTCCGCGTGGGCGGTAGGCGAGCCGATGCATATGCTGATGGACGCCTACAACAACGGCCTGCTCTGCGCGAAGCATCGCAACTAGATCAACATTGCCCGATGGCCCGGCTCAAGGGCCATCGGGCTCTCCTACTCGACAATCAGATCTCCCCACAAAACGGCTGAGTGAGGAAATAACGCTCAGTCTGCCCGCCGTACGCCGCGAGCGCTTCTTACCTAGCTGAATTCCTCCCGTCGCCGGTTTCAGGTCAAGCGACCGCCACAAACGCACATGACCGCTGGCGTTCGAGTTGCACCGCCTCGCGCGACCCCAGATCGAGGAGACAGGTAAATGAGCAAGACACTGTGGGTATCGTCGTTTGTCGCGAGCGCTTTCCTCGTCACCGCCAGCCTGGCGGCCCAGGCCCCAGCCGCGCAGGATCAAGGCTACCCGCCAAGCACGTCAGCACCGAGCACTCAGGCTCCAAGCACAGCGGCCCCAGCGGCCCCAGCGACCCCCGCTCAGCGCGCCCCCGCATCCGCTAGTAAGAAAATCACGATCTCCGGATGTGTCGCGCGCCAGCCGGAGGGCCAGTCCGCATCAGCGGGGGCACCTGCCATGCCCTTCTCGCTGACCAACGCCGCAGCGGCCGGCGCGAGTGCACCGGTTGGCACTGCGGGCGCTTCAACGGTTGCGAAGACCTATCGTCTCGATGCGGCAGAAAGCATGATCTCCCCACATGTTGGACACAAGGTGGAGATCACGGGCACGGTGGAGGAGCAGGCGGCCTCGGCGGGGGCCAGCGCGTCCTCAACGGTAACCGCACCCAGGCTGAAAGCGGAATCCGTCAAGATGGTGGCGGCGACCTGCGAATAGGTTTGCGTGCGGGAGGGCGCTCGGCACTTGCTGTGCCCCTGAGGGCAGCGTGCTGGGCGCCCCTTCACAACCTTTAGCGACAATCGTCTTTAGAAGGCGAACTTCAGCGCGAGCTGTACGACCCGAGGGACCGCGAACCGGGTCGAGTCCCCAGATCCGCCCGAAAAGCAATGACTCCAGGTTTCGTCTCCCCCGCCGTGTGCCATAGGTACAATCCCTCGTCACCATGCTTCGCATCGCTCTGCTCGTGGCGGCGACCACTGTCGCATGCGGCGGCGGGAACGCGCCCCCGCCAACACTGGTCACGACGGCCGAGCAGTCCGGGTTCACGCGTACCGGTCGCTTTGATGAAGTCGAAAAGCTCTGCGCAGCGTTCCAGCGGGCGTGGCCCGCGAACGTCCGCTGCGTGGAGTTTGGACGAACGCCGGAGAACCGGCCGATGCTGGCGCTGGTCGCGTCGGCCGACGGCACTCTCGACGCGGCATCGGCGCGCCAGGCGAATCGCCCGGTCGTCTTGATGCAGGGCGGCATCCACGCCGGCGAGATCGACGGCAAGGACGCGGGTTTCCTGGCGTTGAAGGAGCTGCTCGACGGAAAGGTGGCGATAGGTGCGCTCGGGCGTGTCACGTTCGTGTTCGTGCCGGTGTTCAACGTCGACGGCCACGAGCGCTTCGGTCGCTGGAACCGGCCCAACCAGGTCGGGCCCGAGGAGATGGGATGGCGCACGACGGCGCAGAACCTGAACCTCAATCGCGACTACACCAAAGCCGATGCACCGGAAATGCAGGCGATGCTGCGCCTGCTGGGCGACTGGGATCCGATCCTCTACGCCGATCTCCACGTCACGGACGGCGCGCAGTTCGAGCACGACGTCTCGCTCAGCGTGACGCCGACGCTGGCCGGAGACGCAGAGCTCCGACACGCGGGCGTCGGCGTTCGCGACGAGCTCCTGCATCGCCTGGCCGCACAGGGCTCGCTGCCAATTGACTTCTATCCTGACTTCGTTCGACACGACGAGCCGGCGTCCGGTTTTGCAGTGGCTGTCGCCCCAACGCGCTTTTCGCAGCAGTACTGGGCGACCCGTAACCGTCTGGCTGTGCTCGTCGAGACGCATTCCTGGAAGGACTACGCGACGCGCGTGCGCATCACGCGCAACTCAATCATCGCGATGATGGAGCTTGCCGCTGCCCGCGGCGCCGACTGGCGTACGGCAGCCGCCGCCGCCGATCAGCGATCAGCCCAGATCGGAGGTTCCACCGTCACGCTGGCGTACGAGAACACCGATCACGTCGCGATGATCGATTTTCGTGGCTACGCCTACACGCGTGAGCCGTCGGCGATCTCGGGAGGGCTCGCCACGCGGTATGACAACACGCGCCCGCAGGTCTGGCACATTCCGCTCAGAGACGAAGTGCGGCCGTCCATCTCGTCGGTGGCTCCGCGTGGTGGCTATGTCGTCCCGCCTGCCCATGCGACATGGGTCGGCGAGAAGCTGGCCTTGCACGGCATTCAGGCACGGACAGTGACGAATGCGACGACAGGTGCGGCAGTGCAGACGTTCCGCGCGGCAAAGGCGGCGATTGCGCCTGCGACATTTGAGGGTCGCGCCGTCATGTCCGTGGAAGGCGAGTGGAAGAACGAGATGCACGATGTCCCGGCAGGATCCCTCTTCGTGCCGATCGCCCAGGCGAGATCGCGACTCGTCATGGCGCTGCTCGAACCCAGGGATCCGGACTCGTTCGTGAGCTGGGGCTTTTTCAACGCCGCCTTCGAGCGCAAAGAGTATATGGAGGCGTACGTTGCAGAGGACGTTGGCTCAAAGATGTTGAAGGAAGACGCTGAATTGAAGCACGAGTTCGAGCGCAGGCTGCGCGATGATCGCGTTTTCGCGGCGAGCCCGGCTGCGCGGCTCGACTTCTTCTACCAACGGCATCCCTCGTGGGATGACCGCGTCAATCTCTATCCGGTATACCGGATTGACAGCGAGCCGTAGCCCCGGGCCGGGCACGGTGTCTCTTAAAGGCGAGAGCGTGCCTCAGCCAGGTCGCCCCTGCGCATTAGGCTATGTCGCTTGACGCTCGCGCACTTATAATCCCGCGCATTGGGGGCCGGTCTCTGACCGGCTGGAGGAATGCAATGAAACAATTCGCCTGGATACTGCTGGTCGGTGGGCTCGTTGGGATCTCGATGTCACTGGACGCGCAGCAGGCGAGTCCGGATCTGATCCTGTCCAACGGAAAGATCATCACGGTCAATGACACCTTCGCGATTGCGCAAGCTGTCGCGGTGCGCGGCAATCGCATTGTTGCGGTGGGCTCCAACGCGGACGTCACTCGGCTGGCGGGCCCGAACACGCAGCGGATCGATCTGCGCGGCAAGTCCGTGATGCCCGGCTTCATCGACAACCACGCGCACTTCCAGGAGGAAGGCGCCTACTGGACGATGGAACTGCGCTTCGACGGCGTGGACACGCGCAAGCGCGTGCTGGAGATGATTGCCGCGAAGGCCAAGGCGACGCCGAACGGCGGCTGGGTCTACAACCTGGGCGGCTGGTCACCCGACCAGTTCACCGACGACAAGCGCGACTTCACCCGCGAGGAGCTCGACAAGGCGGCGCCGAACAACCCGGTGTTCCTGCAATTCACCCGGTGGGCGCAGTACCTGAACAGCAAGGCGATAGAGACGCTCGGCCTCGACAAGATGAACGAGCCGTGGATCGTGCGCGATGCCAGCGGCCGGCCGACCGGCATTACGAAGGTGGAGGGGCGCAACCGGCTGTTCACCGCGGCAGGTTTCCTCAAGGTCGAGAACGGCGGCAAGGCCGACCTGCCGATGGACGTGATCGCCTCCAACCAGAAGTTGATGCTCAAGGACTTCGCGATTGCCGGGCTGACCGCGTCGGGCGGGCAATGCCTGTGGGAAGACCTCTATCGCCAGTTCCAGCGTGAAGGGACGGCGAGCATGCGCTTCTTCTGCTTCCGCACGGTGACAGCCGGCGGACGCGGCGCCGGTGTGCTCGACCAGCAGATCGCCGAGGTGGCGAGACTCCGCTATCACGACGGCGACGAGTGGATGGACAACTCCAACTACGGTGAGCGGTTCCCCGGCGGCGGCGGCGGCGACGTCATCGCACCTGGCCCGGAGCCGATCGCGCCGCAGGAGGCGTGGGACACGTGGGGCCGCTTTGCCCTCGCCGCGGCGAAGGCCGGCGTACCGGTGCAGCTCCACACGGTCACCGAAAAGGCGATCGACGCGCAGCTCGATCAGCTCGAGAGGATCAGCAAGCAGGTCGACCTGCGGCCGTTGCGCTGGGCCTTCATGCACATGGAGGGCGTCACGCCGCCACAAATCGAGCGGATGAAGAAGCTGAACATGTTCATCGCGGTGAACCCGCGGCCGATCGTCTCCGGTGGCCTGCTGCACCGCATCCAGGGCGACAAAGGCTTCGCGATGCCGCCGATGCGCGAGATCCAGGACAGCGGGATCATGTGGGGCTTCGGCACGGACGCGTTCGAGGTCAACCAGTTCCGTCCGTTCCAGACGCTCTACTTCGCGGTCACGGGCAAAATGGTCGGCGGCACGGTGGTCAACACCCACACCGTCAGCCGCGAGGCGGCGCTCATCGCGCACACGCGCAACAACGCCTACCTGTTCTTCCGCGAGAACGACCTCGGCTCGATCCAGCCGGGCCGCTTCGCGGACCTCGTGGTCACCGACAAGGACTACCTCACGGTGCCCGCCGAGCAGATCAAGGACATCAAGTCCGTGATGACGATCGTCGGCGGCAGGATCGTGTACGACGCCGCCAAAGAGCCGTCGCCATCAACGCGCTAAACCGCTTTTCACTTCTACGGGCCACGGAGTCACGGAGTCACGGAGCAAAAACATGAAATTCCTCCGTGTCTTCGTGTCTCCGTGGCTACGTGGCTACGTGGTAGTGAAATTTGATTTCTAGAGAGGTTACGTACTTCGACTCACACGGTGCCCGCGCGCAGCCCGCGCAGGACGCGCTCCGGCGTGAACGGAGCCTGACGCAGGCGTACGCGGACCGCATCGAAGACGGCGTTGGCAATCGCCGCAGCGGTCGCAATGGACGAGGCTTCGCCGCCACCCATCGGCTGCATCTCCCGCTGGTTGATCAGCACGACATCGACGTCCGGCACTTCGCGGAACCTGATGATCGGATAGCTGTTCCAGTTCAAATTCCTGACGCCGGCCGAATTGAAATCGACTTCTTCCATCAGCGCGCGGCTGACGCTTTGAATGACGTTCCCCTCAATCTGGTTGCTGAGGCCGTCCGGATTGACGATGATGCCGCAGTCGTGAGCGACGGTGACTTTCTTGACCGTCACTTTTCCGGTCGACTTGTCTACCTCGACATCGGCCACCTGGGCGACCACGGTACCGGCCAGGCCTGAGATCGCCACACCCCGTCCCGTCGCGATGTTCCCGTTGCCACCGGACCCGCGAGACGCGCGCGGTTGCCATCCAGCTTTGTTCGCCGCCGCTCGCAGCACGTCGGCGGCGCGCTTGTTGTCGCCGAGGTACCGCAGGCGGAATTCCACCGGATCGCTGGACGCGGCCGCTGCCATTTCATCCATCTGAGACTCGGTGGCGAAGCAACGCCCCTGGCCGTACGGTGCACGCAGGTTTCCGGTGCGTAGCGGGTTCGGATTCATCATCCACGGAATCGTGGCCGCCATCGCCTTTCGGTTCGCGAACGTGTAGGGGATGCCGTCACCCCCGCCGATGGCGAATCCGTTCTCGTCCGGCTTGATCCCTGTTTGCCTCGAGGCCAGCATGGGACTCAACCGCGCGTCGGTCCACGGCAGCGTGCGCTCGACGTAGTCCCAGGCCGTGACGTTTCCCTGGCCATCGACTCCCGAGCGGATCGTGATGAACTGAGGCGGACCTTTCGGCTCCCATCCGTGCTCGTCCTCGCGCATCCACTGCACCCGCACGGGCCTGCCCACGGCCTGCGACATCAACGCCGCGTCTTCGGGCGCATCGTCCGGTTCGAGACGACCAAAGCAGCCAGAGCCCTCACGGTAGATGAAGTGAACGTTCTCTTCTCGAATCCCCAGAAGTCGTGCAACGCCGTTGCGCGTGATGAACGGTGCTTGCGAGCCGGACCAGACAGTGGCCTTGTCGCCCTGAACATCGGCGACCGCGCACGAAGGTCCGATCATGCCGTGCATCTGGAAAGGCCAGCGATAGGTGGCCTCGAACCTCTTCGCCGCCTGCGCGAGTGCCCCGGTCACATTCCCGGTCTCGGCGCCGACTCTCTCCGAGAAGCTCCTGGTGTTCTGCAGGTAGTCGTACATCGCGTCGGGACCGGCCGGGAACTGCGTGGGAGGCGCAGACCACGTCACTTTCAGCGCGCGCGCGGCACGGATCGCTGCCCACTCGGTTTCGGCCACCACGCCCACGAAGCTGCCTTTCTGTACGACTCTGACACCCGGAATACTGCTGACTGAGGCCTCGTCAACCGCGATGGGCCTCGAGTTCACCACCGGTGGGCGCACCACGCGGCCGTGAAGCATTCCCGGGACGCGCACTTCCTGCGCATAGGTGAACGCGCCGGTGAGCTTTTCAGGCAGATCAAAGCGCGGCACGGACGTGCCGACGATCTTGTAGTCCTTGGGGTCCTTCGGTTTGATCTCGGGCGCGATCTTGAGGTCCCATTGCTCTCCGCTCGCCGCAACTTTCGTGTCGAACCGCTGCCCGCCGACGAGCGTTGCGTAGGAAATGTTCTTCGCCGCCTTCGCCGAGGCTTCGGCGACCAGGGCGGAATTGCCGGCGACGCTCACGACCCCGTCCATGACGGTCAGCTGACTCACGGGTGCCCCAAGGCTCGCGGACGCGCGCTTCAACAGCTCCTGCCGGGCCGCGGCCGCCGCCTGGCGCATTTGCGGACCTGCCCTCTCGAGCGTGCGGCTTGCGGATGTGCGTCCCTGATCCACGCTCTTCGTGGTATCGCCGATCTCCATGTTGATTTTCGAAATCGGGACGTCGAGCTCCTCCGCCACGATTTGCCCAAGGGCCGTCCCGATGCCGGTGCCGAGATCGACTTTGCTCGTGAACACGCTGACCGTGCCGTCCTGCGCGATGGCAATCCACGAATCGAGCTGATCGGCCGAGAGGCCGCCGGCGTTCGACAGCGGCGTCCCACTACCCGGGGTCCCTTGGGCCAGCAGGCCCAGAAACGGCTCGAACAAGTTGAAGCCGACGAGGAGGCCGCCCGTGGTCTTGAGAAGCTCTCGGCGCGAGATGGAACGTGGTGCCATGGCTATGCCCCTCTTTCTCGCGCGGCCCGCTGGACTGCGCGGACCACTCTCAAGTGGCTGGCGCAGCGGCACAGATTGCCATTGAGCGCGTCCTTAATCTGTCCAGCGCTCGGGTTGGGATTGCGGTCGAGCAGCACCTTCGCGGTGAGGATCATGCCGTTCATGCACATTCCGCACTGCGCCGCCTGTTCCGCGATGAAGGCGCGCTGCAGCGGATGGGGGCGCGCGACGGTTCCCAATCCCTCCAGCGTGGTGATCGCACGGTTCTGAGCGGAAGTGACGGGGAGCGTGCAGGAGCGCACCGCGTTCCCATCCATGATGACCGTGCACGCGCCGCACTGCCCGAGCCCGCAGCCGAACTTCGGCCCCTGCAGGCTGAGGTCATTGCGCAGCACGTAGAGCAGCGGTGTCGTGGGGTCGGTGTCGACGACGCGAGACTGTCCGTTCACTCGCAGCGAGACTCGGGCCATCGCGGCCTCCCTTTCCATCTTCCCGAAACCGGTCGGGAACTTCGGGTGCCCTTCGACGAGGCTCAGGGCACGCCGAGCGACGTCGAGGCGTGGCAACAATCGCACGCGTACCGTGTCGGGTCAAGCGCTATCGCGGTTTGGGTATTGACTCTTTGTGATTGTCTTTCGCGGAACTGAGGCGTAGACTCCGCCGCAAA
>DAIRVG010000044.1:0-39165 GCA_036802945.1 Vicinamibacterales bacterium | reverse complement strand
GAGAAATTCCGCATCGGCATCACACGCGACACGCTGCGCGCGGATGGCACGTCGATCTTCGACAAGCGCGCGCTGCAGTTGCTCGACGATCCGCAGTATGAATGGGAATTCATCGCGGAGAATGTGAAGGAGCTGACGGCCGCGCACGCGGCCAATTACGATGCCGTGTGCGTGCTGAACCCGCGCGTCACCGCGGCCACGCTATTGGGCCCCGGCCAGCGGCTGAAGATCGTTGCGAGGATGGGCGTGGGTTACGACAGCATCGACGTACCTGCGTGCACGGCCCGCGGTGTCATCCTCACAAACACGCCTGATGGGGTGCGCCGGCCGGTTGCGACGAGCATCCTGCTGCTCATCCTGGCGCTTTCCCACAAGCTGCGCATCAAGGACACGATCACTCGCGCGGGGCGCTGGGCCGAGACGACGTCGCATATGGGCGACGGCCTGACCGGCAAGACGGTCGGTTCGCTTGGACTCGGCAACATCGGCAGCGAGCTCTTTCGCCTGCTGGCGCCGCTCGACATGGTTCACATGGCGTTCGACCCGTACGCCAGGGCTGAAGACGCCGCGAAACTCCGCGTCCGATTGACCGAAAAGGACGCGGTGTTGCGTGAGTCCGATTTCGTCTGCGTCAACTGCCCGCTCACGCCGGAGACTCGGCATTTAGTCAGCGATCGAGAATTCTCCCTGATGAAGCCGACCACGTATCTTATTAACACCGCGCGCGGACCGATCGTCGATGAGAAGGCGCTCTATGCGGCGCTGGTGGAACGACGCATTGCCGGCGCCGCTCTCGACGTCTTCGAGCAGGAGCCGGTTGCACCCGACAATCCGATCCTCAAGCTGGACAACATCATCGTGACGCCTCACTCCATCTGCTGGACGGACGAATTCTTCCGCAACAACGCGGAAAGCGCGTTCCGCTCTGTCATCGCCGTCGCCAAAGGCGAAGCGCCGACGTACGTTGTCAATCGCGACGTTCTGACGCACCCAGCCGTTCAGGCTCGTCTGAGCGCGATATAATCGTCTTCTTTACGAGGAGTTTTCATGCCCCATGTACCTTCCGTGATGCTCGACCTCGGTACCACACTCCCTTCGTTTTCACTGCCTGACCTCAACGGCCGGACCGTGTCGGACGCCGATTTCAAAGGCGCCCAGGGACTGCTCGTCGCCTTCATTTGCAAGCATTGCCCCTTCGTACAGCACATCCGACCGGAATTCGCGCGGTTCGCGAAGGAGTACCAGGCCAAGGGGCTCAAAATCGTCGCGATTGCGTCAAACTCCGTGAAGGAGTTTCCCGAAGACGGGCCTGAGGGGATGAAGGAGGAGGCGACGGCAGCGGGCTACACCTTCCCGTACCTCTTCGACGAGAAGCAGACAGTCGCGCAAGCATTCAACGCTGCCTGCACGCCCGATCTCTTCCTGTTCGATGCCAGTGGCCGCCTCGCCTACAGAGGCCAGTTCGACGGCAGCCGTCCAAAGAGCGACGTGCCCGTAACAGGCGCCGACCTGCGCGCCGCGGCCGATGCGGTGCTCGCGGGCAAGCCCGCACCGGCGACGCAGAGGCCAAGCATGGGCTGCAACATCAAGTGGTACCCGGGCAACGAGCCGGCGTATTACAAGACGTAGCGGCGCAGTCCCGCTTCCGTGCGTCACTCGCGGCTACGCCTGTTCAGCCATTCGAGTGCCCGCGCCTCTTCGACGAAGAGGTGTGTGGGGATGGCAAGGCGGGCAAGGCTGAAGTACACATTCCCCATTGTGCGTCCCAGGGTGCTGGCTTCGATGAGCAGCGCCAGCGCTGAGAATGTGTCGACCACCCTTTGACCCGAGTACTGCCGGCGCACATCGGCGGCCAGCGGCTGAGCACCACGGATGTCGACGAGCAGCGGGCGTCGTCGACCCGCGGCCTCGAGCACCGCGGCCGTCAGGTTTTCGCTCGCATCGGTTATGGATTGGCGGGCGCCCATGCGGATACGCACGACCACCACGCCATCGTCCGTCAGGCTGATCTGAGCTGTTCTAGTATCAGACATCCAATAGGATGAAGGCTGACTACTTACCCCAGATCTTCTTGTAGATGTCTTTGTAGCCGTTCTCCGGCTCGTAGACGTTGTTCTGCCCGCCGTCGCGATCCAGGTTGGAGGCGATGAACAGGTGCGGCGGCGGAACGAATCCGCTCGGTGGCTGGCCCGCGAACGCGCGATTGAGCTCGTCGATGCACATCCAGCCCTGGAGGCGCAGCGGTTCGGCGACCGTGGCGATCTGGTAGCGACGCTGACGGATGCGCTGGAAGGCCGTCACCGATCCATCACCCGACGAAATCTGGCGCGGGTACCCGTCTGCAGGGTTGACGCCGGCAGACTGCAGCGACGGCGCCGAGAAATCAAAATACAGATCGTTGACCGCAATACTGTAGGTCCATTCCTTGCCGTACTTTGTCAGTAATGACGTGGTCAGGCTGGCCATGCGGTTGGCGAGATCGCCCATCGGCGTGTCATCGATGGTGACCACCTTGCAGCCCGCGCATCCCTTGATCACCTCGGCCGCCGTGTCGGTTTTGGCCGTCGAGATGGTGGTGATGCTGTCCTTGAACAGGATGACGCTTGCGGTGCCGTTGGAGTCGACCACCGCATACAACGCCGCCGCTCTGGCCACTTCACGGGGATCGGTCGTGACGTTGGTGATCACGGGCTGCCCCTGGACCGGACCAGGCGCGGCGGCGGCGTGCCAGCCGACCAGTTTGATGCCAAGCGTGGCGGCCCTCTGGATTGCCGGAGCCTGTTCAAGCGTATCGACGTTGCCGAGGATGATGGCGTCCGGCTTCAGCGCGATCGCCTGGTTGAGTGCGGTCAGGCGCCCCTGCACAGAGCCCTGGCCGTCGAGGATGCGGAGATCCCACCCGATGACTTTGGCTGCCTCCTGCGCGCCGTCGCCTGCGCCCTGCGGACCACCGTTGCGCTGATCGGAGGAGACGTAGACGACCAGCTTCCTGCTCTGCGCCTGGGGACCGGTCGTCGGACCGGTCCACGGCGTGCCGGGCGCGGTGACCTTGGCGATGTACTCCTTCGCCATCGCGAGATAGGCATCGTCCACACCAGGCTTCACACCGGCGTTCGTACTGGCGTCACCTGCACCCGAACCAGTGCCGCCCCCTCCGCACGCGACGGAGAACGCCAGGAGCGCCGCGGCGGCTATCGGCGAGCGCGGGGCGGACCTTGTCAGGTCCGCCAGTCTAAGTGGCAGGCGAGACTTCACCATCTTCGTCATCCCTTTCTGAATTCGTGCCCGCAGGCGGACCTGACTTGTCCGCCGAAGCTTCGGCGAAGGCGGAAGGTCCGCCGCTACGCATGTCTGAGTGGCGCGTGGGCTCGAGGCCCGTGATCGAAGGTTTGCGGGTCGTGACCGAGCGCCGCCGCTGGGCGAAGCCCGCAAGCGCGATCGCGATGAGGAGCGTGATCCCATTGAACAACGGCTCGACGAAAAAGGCGCCGCCAAGCTGCTGAATGCCGGAAATGCCGACCGCCAAAATCAGCACGCCCACGATTGTGCCCCACACATTGACGCGTCCAAGCCGGATCGTGGTCGAGCCGAGGAAAGTGCCGACCAGCGCCGGCAGCAGGTAGTCGAGGCCGACGTTCGCCTGCCCGATCTGGAGCTTGCTGGCAAGCACGCAGCCCGTGAAGCCCACGATCAGCCCCGACGCGACGAACACGCCAATGACATAGGCGCGAACCGGAATGCCGTTGAGCGCCGCGGCCTTCTCGTTGGCGCCGATTGCGTAGATGTGGCGGCCAAGCGGCATCCGCTCGGTCGTGATCCACAACGCCACCGCCAGCACGAGCACGTACACGGCCGGGATCGGCACGCCGAGGATCGTCAAGCCGTTGATCTCGACGAAGCCCGGAGGCAGCTCTCCGATCACCTGGCGCCCGCCGGTATGCCACAGGGCAAGCGCATACAGGATGGTGCCGGTTCCCAGCGTGGCGATAAAGGAGTCGATCTGGGCGACCTCGACGAGGAGTCCATTGATCAATCCCGCGGTGCCTGCGCACAGCACGACGATGAGGCACGCCAGCGGCCAGGGAAAGTTGTACTGGACCTGGAGGCTGATCGCCAGGATGTGCCACATCACGATCCCGAAGCCGATGGTGAGATCGATGCGCCCCGCCATCATCGGCACCATGGCCGCCAGCGCGAGCAGCGCGATGATCGATTTGTCGCTGAGGATCGAGCGAGCGTTAATCGCCGTCGGAAACGAATCGGGAAGGAGATACGAGAAGAAGCCGATCAGCACGACCGTGAGGATCGGCAGGCCGTAGATCGGCAGCATGCGCACGATCGCCCGGCCGCGGCTGAGCGCCGCGAGCTCTGAACGCGTCGGCTCGAGGGCGTTAGATTTGAGGGACTGCATGATCCTGACGATCTCGCTGATCTCGATAATCTCGCGGTACCTGTCCGATGCGCGCCGACGCCGCGGCGAGTAGATTTTCGGCGCACAGATCGTCGCCCGACAACTCCGCCACGACCTGTCCGCGATCGAACACCAGCGCGCGGTGGCAGATCTTAGCGACCTCTTCGAAGTCGGTCGAGACGATCAGAATCGTGGCGCCCCCTTTGAGCACGACATCGAACAGCCGGTAGATTTCCGCCTTGGCGCCGACATCGACGCCGGCGGTGGGATCTTCAAACACGTAGACGCTGCCGTTGAGATGCAGCCAGCGACCGACCACGACCTTCTGCTGATTGCCGCCCGACAGCCACTCGATGGGCAGCGAGCAGTCATTCGGCCTCAGGCCGACGCGATCGCCGAGCTCGAGGGCCGCGCGCGATTCCTGGTGCGGCCTGAGATACGAGATCAGGTTGAGACCGGCGGCCACCGGGTTGATGAACAGGTTCTCCCGAATCGACAGTCCGGGAACGACGGACTCTGCGACCCGATCGGCGCACACCAGGTTGATGCCGAGACGGATGGCTTCGCGCGGAGATGATGCGGCGATTGCGCGTCCGTCGAGCAGGATTCGTCCGGCGGTCGCGCGCGCGAGCCCGAACAGGGCGCGGCCGACGCTTTCCTGGCCGGCGCCGCGCAGGCCGACGAACCCGACTACCTCGCCCGCTCGCATCCGACAGTCGAATGGACCGGCGTCGTCGGTGGTGAGCCGCTCGAATATGAGCCGCGCCGAGCCCTCGTGTCGCGCCGGCCGCCTGAACACTTGCGAAGGCTCGCGGCCCACGATGAGCAGGATCGCTTCCTCCGCGCTGGTCTCGCTGACACGGCGCTCGGCGACGAGGCGCCCGTCGCGCAGGATGACCATGCGGTCGGCGATCTCGAACACCTCGTCGAGCCGGTGCGAAACGTAGATCATGCCGACGCCGCGTGCCCGCAGCAGCCGTAGCGCCGTGAACAGCCGCGCCACTTCGTTGGCCGGCAGGCTGGCCGTCGGTTCGTCGAGCACCAGGATTTCAGCATCGGCCGCCAGCGCGCGCGCGATCGCCACCAGCGATTTCTCGGTGCGCGTCAGATGATGGACACGCCGTTCAGGGTCGATGTCGGCACCGACGACTTTGAGGGCTTCCTCGGCGCGCGTGCGCGTCGCGTTCCAGTCAATCATGCCGAAGCGGCGCGGAAAGCCGAGCATGAGCGAGATGTTTTCGGCCACCGTCATCCACTCGATCAGACCAAGATCCTGGTGGATGAACGCGATGGGCAGGCGACGCAGCGCGTGAGTCACGTCGCGGCCGCGGTAGGTCACTGTGCCGGATTCGAGCGCATGGACACCGGCGAGTATCTTGATCAGCGTTGATTTGCCCGCCCCGTTCTCGCCCAGGAGCGCCACGATCTCGCCCGCGCCGACGTCGATCCCCGCGTCGATCAGTGCCTGCGTGCCGCCAAAGTGCTTCGACACGCCGCGCACCGCCAGGAGAGGTTGGCCGGACCGAGGAGAAACGTCACCATTGCGCGCCAAGCTGCCGACTTGGCGCGGCCCCGCCGTGTCAGAGGATGTCATGGAGAAGCCCGCTAGAGACTGGGAATGTAATCGTGCAGCCTGTTTTCAGCATACACCGCTTGCGGCGCTTCGACCAACGAAGCGCCCCATGCGCACTCTCGTTGTCTCGGGAATCAACACGATCAACACGTATGGATCGCGGGCGTGAGACCCGCCACACACGACGAGGCTGGGAGCCCGAAGTGCGTTTATCTTGGCGGAGGGGGCTTGTGACTCGTAGAAAGCGAGCTGCGGTGGACGACCGCAGCTCGCGAGAATCGGTGGCGTTTACAGACTCGTGCGGCGCCTTCGCGCACGCAACGCCGCCGCGACAAGACCCATACCCAACAGGCTTAGCGTCGCTGGCTCCGGAACCGCGTTTGTCACTTCTCCAATGAAGACACCACCGTCGATCGTGTCGTTGATGGCCCCGAATGGCTGGAAGCCCGCATTCAGCGCTACTCCCCCGAGGGTATACGGAATAACCAATCCACCGCGCAGACCAACCCAGAGAATCGAATCAAACGGATCGTACGCGAGCATGCCCGCGAGGTCAGGCGTTCCGAAAACTGGTGTGAAGATATTTGTCGAAGGATCCCAGCGGCCAACCTGCTGATCCGCCCATTTACTGACCCAAATCTCGCCACCCACGTGCGCCATACCAACAATCTGCGACTGGGCGAACGTCTGGTACACGCCACCGGTTACAGGATCGATCGCCTGAATATTGTCATCCCAGTGGGCGTGATAGAGCGTGCCATTCGGTCGGGCCGCACTCACCGCGGGATCGAAAGCCATATCCTCGTTGCAGCAGGTCCCGGCACCGGGGAAGCCGGCCGCGACGGAACTGATGAACGAACCGTCGTAGTTGATTCGGCTCAGCGTGTTTGCCTGCGGCGTGCCGGCGAACAGAAAGCCACCGCCGTCGGCGAGCCCATTCACCAGATAGTCGGTGTTGATGATCGACTGGTTAACGACGATGGCTCCATTGGTTTCGATCCTGGCGATTCTGTCAGGGCCGGTTCCGGGATGGGCGAAGTCCTCCGTGTCTGCAGCCACCAGAAGGATGCCTGATGCTTCTGTTCGCGAGGCCGCGAAGAGGCCCACGGCCACCGTCAGGGTGATGGTCAATGTTCGTCGCTTCATTGCCGGACTCCTCGCCGACCGTGAAGTCGGCAGACAGTGAAAAGGCGTGAAGGTTGCCGTCAGTCAGCAAGGGGGAGACCGTGTGCAAACGGATCTGCACGGAAACGGATCCCCTGTTGGTTCTATGAGTTGGGGATGATCTGGGCCCGAAGGGCGCTTGCCGGGACGGCTACGACGGGCGTGAGTAGCCGGCAGGGCTGACTTTGTTCTTCCGAGGGCCCAACTGGCTCTCGGGCACACCTCTCATCTCATGCGACCGAGAACCCGCAGAGCTTGATGAATTCCTTCAGCGCCTTCTCGTTGGTCACATGTTCGTCGAAGCCGATGGCGACATTGTTCGCAGGATAGCTGGCGTTGGCCCGCGTCACACCATTGAGGCCGCGGAGCATGACCTCCAATCCCACCGCGCACGTGATGCAGGTGAATCCTCTTACCTGATACGTGACGCTCCGGGTTTCTCCCTCAGGTGCCGTGCTCGCGTGTGCGTCTCGCGAAACGGCTACGGGTGCGAGCTCCAGACTCGTGGCGGCGCCCGCCGCAACTACCGCTGTGACCTGGCAAATAAACCGTCTTCTATCCATTAGTGCCTCCTTATCTCGCTGTTGCGCTGCCGGGTTCGTATTTCCAGGCGGTCTGGATGCTCGCTTTGTCAGCGAAACGTAGATCCGTGTACTCCTCGAAGTCGATTCTCTTGTCCAGGACACCGGTTTCGACCATCAGGTCCACAACGATGTCAAAGTCCGCCTTGCGTGGTGCGAGCGGGCTGTACATGACACGGTCAAGCGGTTTCGTGAGCGCCCACTGCAGAAGCGCGGGCTCCTGGTTGTAGTAGTAGCGGCCAACAAAATCGGCGGCGGCCTCTCGATGTGGCCTCCCGAGTTCCAGCCAGAGACCTGACCGGGCGATGCCATCGACCAGAAGCTGCACCGTTTCAGGCCGGCTGTTGATCATGTCCTCGCGGACCACGAGAACACAGGACATGTAGTCCGGCCAATAGTCTCGAGCCGAGAAAAGAACGCGGCCGAATCCACCCATTTCGGCCTGGGAGGGAAATGGCTCGCCCATCGAGAAGGCATCGATCGCCTTGGCAGCCAAGGCCCCGGCCACATCGGGTGGCGCCATCTCGACCATCTTGATCTCGTCCGGCTTGATCCCCCACACCTTCATGGCGCGGAAGAGGATGAGGCGCTCATCGGAGAAGCGACTGGGAATAGCGACGGTACGGCCGCGCAAATCGGCGACTGTCTTGATCGGCCCGTCTTTCTGGACCACGACGGCACTGCCGTAACGGTGCCCGAGGTACACAATTTTTATCGGGACCCCTTGGGCTTTGAGGGCAATCGCCAATGGCGCGACGATGAACCCCGCCTGCATCTGATTGGCGATCAGCGCCTCCTTGATTTCCGGAAAACCCTGAAACATGCGGGGCAGAAAAACCTCACCGGCTTCTGAGAACTTGGAGATGTAGTCGGTCACCGGACACGCCAGGTGGCACGTGACCGGAATGAACGCCACGTTGAACTTCCGTTGGGCAGCCGGAACGTAGTTGTTCACGATGGACGCCCAATTGACGTTGAGGTACGCGTGCAAGCCGGAGATGAGCCCCAGCCAGCAGAACGCGAGCAGCAGGATTCTCTTTTTAAGTCTCACGGAACCCCCACCGAACGGATTTCAGCTTTTCCAGCCTGCGAAAACCGAGATCGAGCGTCAATCCGATCCCTCCGATCATCAGCATCGCGGCAACGACAAGGTCATACCGCTTTCCTGAATTGCGGGCATCGATGACCAGGTAGCCGAGGCCGGAATCGACGGCGATCATCTCGGCGGCGACGACGACCAGCCATGCGATGCCAAGCGCAATGCGCAACCCCATGATGATCTGTGGAAGCGCGGCCGGGAACACCACCTTCGCGAGCAGCTGGGGAGGGGTGAGTCCGAAATTCCGGCCAGCCCGGCGAAACATGGAAGGCACATTGCGCACACCGTTCATCGAGGTCACCACGATCGGGAAGAACGCTCCGAGAAATATCAGATACACGGCGGCGGCATCGCCTATTCCGAACCAGACAATCGCAAGCGGGATCCACGCGATCGGGCTGATCGGCCTGAGCATCTGAATGGCCGGATTGACGACCTGGGCAGCCACCGGGTACCAGCCCAATGTCAAACCGAGCGGGATCGCCAGGACAGTCGCTATCGAGAAGCCGATCCCGACGCGACGCAGTGAATCGCCGATGTAATTCCAGAGAAGACCTTTGCTCAACAACTCCGCCATGCCTCTTTGAACGTCGAGCGGCGAAGGGAGCACCGTCGAGGCCGTCCACTTGACAAGGAAATGCCACAGCGACAGAAACAGCGCGGACGTCACGACTGGCCAGAAGTACTTTTCCCATTTCCCGGGTTGTGCGAGCGAGTTCATACTTTGTGCGCGAGACCGATCTCTTCGAAAATGCTGTCACGCAATGCCAGATACCGTGGCGAGCTGATGTCTCGTGGGTGCGCAATATCAATCTCGACGATGCGCTGAATTCTGGCGGGCCGGGCGCTCATCACCAGCACGCGATCCGCGAGTTGAACGGCTTCTTCGATATCGTGTGTCACGAAGATGATGGTTTTCTTTTCCGCCTCCCAGATGCGGAGAAGCTCAACGCGCATGATGAGGCGCGTGATGGAGTCGAGCGCACCGAATGGTTCGTCGAGAAACAACATGTCCGGGTTGACCGCCAGTGCGCGCGCCACTTCGAGCCGTTGCTTCATGCCGCCCGAGAGTTCCAGCGGATAGGCCTTCTCGAATCCCTGTAGGCCCACGAGCTTGATGTAGTGGGCGATCTGCCGCTCGCGTTGCTCCCGCGACAACCTGAAGAGGCCGAATCCAACGTTCCCTTCCACCGTCAGCCAGGGGAATACACCGCGTTCCTGAAAGACGAAGATGCGACGCGGATCGGGCCCGACCACGATTTCGCCATCGATCCGTACTTCGCCGCTCGTCGGCTCGAGAAACCCCGCAACGATGTTCAGCATCGTGGATTTGCCGCAGCCGGACGGGCCGAGCAGGCAGAGAAATTCCCCCTTCGCCGCCTCGAAACTGATCTTGTCGAGCACCTCCGTGCTCGTCCCGTCGCGGCGGAAGATCATGGAAACATCCGTCGCCCGTAACTTTGTCTGCATCTAGTGGATCGTTTGGACTGATTGAGTGCTAGTCACAACAGGGCTCCAAGCGCGATCTGCGGGCGCGACAACGGCGCGGCCCGGTAGTAATTCGGAAGAAACATGCCACTAATCTTCCGAGTACCCCCAGCGCAGCGATCTGACTCGTTCGAGCGATCGCATCCCGGTATCCAGGAGCAGCCCGATGGTTCCGATCATGACCATACCGGCGACCACGAGGTCGTATCGGTTGCCCGCGTTCCGGGCATCGACGATCAGGAATCCAAGCCCTGAGTTCACCGCAATCATTTCAGCCGCTACAACCACCAGCCAGGCGACACCCAGCGTAATGCGGATCCCGACAATCAGCTGAGGAATGACCGCCGGGTAAAGAACGCGATAGACCAGGCGAGCGGAACTCAAACCAAAATTGCGTCCCGCATTCACGTAGACCGAAGGGATGCTCTCTACGGCGTTGATGGCCGTGAGTGTAAGCGGCAGCAGGGAGGCTATGAAGATGAGAAAAATCGCGGCCATGTCACCAACCCCGAACCACAGGATCGAAATCGGGATCCACGCCAGCGGCGAAATGGGTCTGAAAATCTGGATGATCGGATTCAGTGCCATCTCGGAGCGTCGATACCAGCCGATCGCAAGCCCGCCAGGAATCGCGATCGACGCCGCCAAAATGAAGCCCCACGTAACGCGGAACAGGGACGCGACGACGTACTTCAGGAGCAATCCGCTCTGCCCCAGTTCGACGATTCCGCGGGCAACGGCCAGTGGAGTGGGCAGCAGATGCACCGGTTGCCGTGTGACGGCGACGTGCCAGGCCACGAGCAGAACGGCGATAAATGCGACTGGCCGTAAACGAACCAGAAGTCTTACAGGCGGCATCTCGTCCTGACGTATTCAGCTATCGGCGAGCCAATTCCGCACCGCGGAGCCGCGGACTCCCAATCGCGCACAGACGCTCGTACGCGAATCCCGCCGCGTTGACCACCTGCCACAGCGCCAACAGCGCGATCATTCGCACGGCTCGGTTCGGCCGCATCCGCGAGAATGGTCCGCGCAGGTTGCGCAGCAACTGCGTGTGGAACGGCAAGTCGTCTCTCATTCGTCCCGAGCCGCGCCGGGCACGCACGGCATGGTAGCGGAGCGCCCCGCGCCCGTACGTGAAATGCTGTTTGCAAAACGTGCGGAGTGTAAGCTGATGAAGGTGCTGGATCACGGCTTCGGGGTCGTAGGCCATCGCGTATCCCTGCATCCGCCAGCGATCGCAGAACTCGCGATCCTCGCTTGCGGCCCTGAAAAAGCCGCTGTCGAACCCGCCCACCGCATCGAACATCCGCTTGGGCATCGCGACGTTGTTTGACGCGAAGAAGCGCGCCGCTCTCGGGTCGCGGTTATAGAACGTGTACACGACATCCAGAATCAATTGACTCGCCGCGGAATAGCAATTGCGCGACAGCCTGTTCACTGTGCGCCCGCCAATCATGCGGGCCGCATTCGTCCCAAATGCCGTGTCGAGCCGCCGGAGCCAGTCGCCCTGCGGGCGACAGTCATCGTCAGTAAAAGCCAGGTACTCTCCGCGTGCCACCGACGCGCCCATATTTCGGGCGGCGCCCGGTCCGGCGTTTCTTTGGCGCAGCAACGTCACGGTCAGGCGCCCGCGATAGGGGTCGACAGCCCGATCCAACGGCTCGAGGCTGCCGTCGTCAACCACGATGACCTCGAACTGCTGTCGCGGATAGTTCTGTTGCGTCAGCGCGCGGAGACACCCGCTGACGTGCCGCGGTCGGTTGTACGTCGGGATGATCACGCTGAAGGTCGGGGTCACGGCTTACACCACCTCGCTTGCCAGCGACGAAGGTTGCACCAACCGGCCGAGCGCCGAACGAAGCAGGGAGCGCTCGGCGGGGTTGAATTCACCGAGGCCCAGGAATGCGAGTCCGATCACCGAGGCACCGATCAGGTAGTTGGGCAGTAGCCACAAACCAGCGTCGGGCAGCGCGCTCGCCACCGCGAACACGAGGACGCTGACCGCCGCCGACCGGACGGCGGCGCCCGCCGGCGGGCGCAGCGCCCATGCGCGGTCCACGAGCAGCAAGGTCACGATGGCACCGAGGCACGCGACAGTGGTCGTCGCGATGGCGCCACCGATGGTGCCGAACCTGGGGATCATCACGAGTTCCGCCGCGATCAGCGTCAGCCACATCGGTAGACCAATCCAGGTGCACAGTCTAGGACGACCGATCGCCGTCAGAATGGTCGCGCCAATGCCCACTACGACGCGGGCACAAGAACCAAGAAACAGAACGGCTAACAGCGGACCGGCCGCGTCAAACTGGGTGCCGAACACCACATGCACGGTCGTATTGGCCAACGCAGCAACCAATGCGGCAATCGGCACGAGCAGGATCGCCACGCGCAGACCCTGCCGGGCGATTAGCCGCGCCGCTTCGGGACGGCCGTTCGAAAGCTGATTGCTGAGGGTCGAGAGCAGCAGCGGCGCGAACGCCCCGGTGAACAATGCCGGCAGCAGCGCTACCTGCTGCGCCGCACCAAAGACGCCGGCCCGGTCCATCGAACCGCCCAGCGCGGGCAACGTCAGCATCAGCACGTCCGTGCGATCGAACAGTCGCATGCTCATGGAAAACACGAACAGCGGAGCGACGTAGCCGAGCATTTCACGGACGGGAAATCCTTCTCGGCCAGACAGCGACGGGCGCACGAAGCAGCGATACACCGCGAGCTCCGCCACTGAAGCGCCGATCAGGCCTATCAAGGCGCCGTGCAGGCCGAAACCGAATTCAACCAGGACAATGATCAGGACCAGGCGGATGATCCAGCGCGCGGCGGACGCGATCGCGCGACCGCGAAAACCACCGAGGCCAACCAGAATTACTTGATGCGCATTGGCGGCGCAGAAGATCGGAATGTCAATGGCAAGAAGACCGAGCGCCCCGACGAGCGCGGGCGCGTGAAGCAGTCGCGCTACTGGCACCGCAAGTGCCATCAATCCCACCGCGGCGATCACACCGAAGAGAAGTTCCTGCCGCAGCACGGTCTGGCCGATCGGCCGCCAATCGTCCGCCTGGCGTACGAACTTGATCGTGGCGCGGCTGAACAACGTCGTGATGCTCCACTGAATCCACACGACTATGCTCACGCAGAGGATCAACGTCCCATAGTCCGCGGGATCAAGGCGGCGGGTCAGGTACGCGGCGCTGATCATCGCAGTCAGCGGGAAGAGTCCCTCCGCAATCAGGACGCTGAGGGTCCCATCGAGGAGGTTGCGGCCGTCTCGGTCAGCCATGGTTCTGAACCGCCGGGCGTTGTGAATGCAGCAGCCGCTCATACAGCGAGATGAACTGGTCGACGAAGCGATCTTCATTGAAATGGGCCAGGGCGCGACGCCTGGCAGCCCTTCCGAATCGCTCGGCCAATTCGCGATCGGTCAGGAGCCGTCGCAGCGCGGCCGCCAGAGCGGGCACGTCGCCTGGCGGCGTGTGGAACCCGCCGTCGCCGTCGGCGACGATTTCCGCCAGCCCGCCGGTGCCGGTGACGATCGCCGCACGTCCCTGCATCATCGCCTCGGCCGCGACGATGCCGAACGGTTCGTCCCATCGCGAAGGCACGACTTGCACCCATGCAGGCGCCGCAACGCGATTCATCTGATCGTGAGGCACGTTGCCCAGCAATTGGACGCGGGCGTGCAGACCGATTTCGCCGATCAACCGCTCGAGCTCCGGTCGCTCGGGACCCTCGCCGACGATGATCAAACGAGCGGCTGGTACGTCGCCCACAACGGTGGCGAAGGCACGCAACAGGACGTCGATCCCCTTTTCACGAACCAACCGGCCGGCGAAGACCGCCGTTGGCGGATCGGCGAGCGGCGGTCGTACGGGACAACTGGGCGCGCCGTAATGGATCACCTCGACGTCCCGATACCCATGCTCCTCCAGCCGCCTTCGCGTCGCGTGGCTGTTGGCCACGACGAGGCCGAACCCGGCGCGCCACCGGCGCAGCAGGCTCGCCTGGAACATCAGCGGTGCGTAGTCGCGCCAGGGCAGGCAGCCACCCCGATGGCACACGCGGCCCGGGGATTCCGTGCAGCGCGATCCGTCCGGCAGCATCTTCGTTCCCGTCGGACACACGGCCTTGTACCACTCAACGTGCATCAAGCAGGGTGTGCCGCGCAGAACCGGCAAGATCGACGGAGAAAGCTGGGACAGAAAATCCTTGACGTGCACGACGTCCGGACGAAAGCGCTGAAGCACACGTTGCAGAGTGATGGCCGAGGCCGGATTGAAGCTCGCAACGAGCGTACGGAAGCGGGAGGTCGTCCCGAAGCAGGTCTCGTCGGCGAACAGTTCTCCTGCGCCGGCGTCGGACGTGAACATGTGCACGTCCCAACCGCGATCACCGAGCGCGTGCTGTAAGGTGCGTAGTCCGATCTCGGCTCCCCCCAGTGGCACGCCGTAGTCGTTGATCAACAGGAGGCGGCGCTTCATTCGGCGGCCTCGAGCAGGCGATGCCGATCATGCTCGGTCACATGCCGGTCCCGCCGCCATTCGTACGCGGCCGCCTGGCGGTATGCGTTTCCAGCGCCGAACGCGTATCCGAGCATCTGGCCGAATCCGTCGCACGCGAGTCCCGCCAGGACAGCCGGCAACGCTAAACAAAAGCGGCGAAGCAGCGCGGGCGACCTCACGACCGCCCGGGCGATACGCGCCGCGCGGACCAGCGGGATCAACGGGCCGAGCAGCACATAGACGACGCGCCGGGCTGGCGACATCCCGCGGGAGCGCGACGCGGCAAAGAGCCAGCCGTTGTAGAAACTCACCGGCAGAAAGCTCGACCAGCGGGAGAAATTCGTGTGCGCCACTCGCGCCGTCGGTTCAAGAAGCAACCGTTCCCCTCGGCGCCGCAGTTCCCAGTGCCACAGCGTCTCGGCCTCGAGCCAGCTCTCCAGGAGCGCATCATCCTCGAGCAGGATGGCGCGTTTATAGCTGCAGTTGTGGCCGGGTAGGAATTCGACTTCGCCGCCGGTTACCGGCTCGAGCCACGGGCCGTAGCCAATCAGCAGGTCCGCCCAGCTCGCACAGCTGCCTGGGTTGGCGTTACGAACCGCGGGGCCGACAGCCGCCCAGGGCCCGCGATGGGCAGCAATCAAACACTCCGCCCAATCGGGATCGGGAAAGCAATGATCCTCTGCCAGCGCGATGACCGGGGCGGTCGCGCGGCGGACCCCTGCGGCGTTGCAATGTGACGGCGAACTGCCCCCTGGATACTCGACAACGCACACGGCGCCAAAGCCAGCCAGGAGCGATTCGTCGGCGCCCAGCTCCGACCGATCCGGTGCGACGATCACCAACTCGATCGCGGCTGCGGCCGTTTGCCGCGCGAGATGCCGCACCGTCGCCGCAATCGACGCGAACGTGTCGTGGGTGGCGAGGACGACGGAGAGCGAGGGCTTCGATTCAGTCACGAGGCCCGGCCCAAAGCGGCGTCGGCCGCCGGCTCTGTAAACTCCACGGGTCGTCCTGTTTCGGCCGAGAACTCGGCGGCGAGCACGACTCCAAGGCTCCGGCGGCCGTCCGCCAGCACCGGCCGATCGACGTTCGACTGCCCACGGATTGCGGCCGCAAAATCCCGGAGAGCCGTCCCGAAGGACGGATCACGTCCCGGTGAGCGCAGGCGGTGTCGCAGCATCGGGCCGCGTAATGCCTGTCCGATGTGCCGGAACGCCGCGCGCGGGCGCGACTGGACTTCCAACGGATCGACCGACACGCCGAACGAAGAGTGTCGATCCATATGCAAGACACCGCGGTCGCCGTACACGGTCCATTCATCGCGTGCCGCGACACCGAACGAGAAGAGCGACTGCAGGACAACACCGTTCGCCAAAGTCATGCTCACGGCTGCCACGTCGTGTTCGGAGCGCAACGATTGGATGTCCGCCGCGACACGCACGATCGGCTGCGCGAATACGAACCGGGCAAGGTCGAAGTGGTGTGATGCCAGATCGAGCAGCACGCCTCCTCCGGTCCGGCGAGCCTGCTTCCAGGGCGGCAGGGTCCGCCCGGGCGTCGTGAAGATCGACCGTGCGGCAACAATGCGCCCCACCGCGTTGTCGTGCATCAGGTCCCGCAGTTGGCGAGTCAGGGGATGGTAACGGTAGTTGAACCCGACCATGATGACGCGATCGTCGCGGGCGGCGGCCTGTTGCAGTCTGTCGACCTCCTCGGTATGGATGCCGATCGGTTTTTCCAGGTACACGTGACGCCGGTACGAGAGCGCGGCGAGCGCAGCCTCCGAATGAAGCTGGTTGGGCAACGCCACAACCACGGCGTCGATTTCGGCGTGCGTGAGCAGATCGCGATAGTCCACAAACGCGCGAGCTGCCGGGGCGAGCTCCAGCGCCTGCATGCGCGCGCGCGCGTCACCCTCGGCTACCGCGATGACGTCGAATTCGCCGAGAGATGCCAGCGCCGGCAGGTGGACGTCGCGCGCAATCGCGCCGCAGCCAATGAGACCGAGACGGATCGGCTGTCCTGACATGTGTTCGGCTCCGGTTCCGCTCTCTATTGCGCCTGCAGGAGTGCGCGATCGGATCGGCGCATCAAACGACCCCGATCGATTTCCTCCTGCCACTCGAATCCTTCGCACCCCCTCGCGCCGAACAGAAAGCCGACGCTGTACATCGCGCCGCCAAACAGCAGCGAGACGAAGATCAACAGGAGGAGGCGAACGCGACTCACCTCGAGATTCGGAATGCACGCCATGCGTCGGCGCAGGGGGCCGACGCGACGCACACCGATCAATGGCCCAAGGGCGGCGAAATACAGCCGGCGATGCCATGGCCAGTGGCGCGACCAGACAGAACTGAATACCCGCGACGAATACAAGCGCTCCCGTAAGAACGCCCCGAGCCGCGAGATGTTGAAGTGCGCCCCTTGCGCCGCCGGGTCGACAAAGAAGCGAGCGCCCCGCTTCGCGAGCTCCCAGTGCATGACCGTTTCCGCTTGGAGCAGATGCGGCAGCTCGTCGCCGAGACTAAGCAGGATCTTCCGACTGTACGCGCTGTTGTGCCCGGCCACGGTGTCGACCGCCCCCGGCTCGATCGGCGCGCTCCATCCACCGTACGCCATCAAGAACGAGGCCCAACTGATGACGCTGCCAGGGTTGGCGTTGACCATTTGGGGACCGACACCGGCGTAGCCCTCGCGCAGGCGAGCCAGCAGGACCTCGGCCCACTCGGGGTTCGGGAGGCAGTGATCTTCACCAAGCGCCACGAAATCGGCGCGCGCTGCGTGAGTGCACAGTGCTCGTGCCAGTGAGAGCGATCGTCGTCCGTTCAGGTTCACGATGCGTACGTCGGCAAACGCCGCACGGTCCGCCGAGGTGATCTGCACCAGCTCGGGGTCCGGTGCACCAATCAACACTTCGATGCGCGCGGCAATCGTCTGGTGGCGCAGCCGAGAGAGTACCGTCGTGAGATTGGCGCCGTCGTTCTCCGCCGACAGAATCACCGCAAGGTCGGGCGTGGCTGTGTCACGCATGCTGCTTCGCCTCAGCGTAAGGCGCTTCGAGCAGCCCGGCGTCACGATACCAGTCGACGAGCTGCTTCATCCCGTCCTGGATGTTGACGCGTGAGTAATAGCCCAGCTCCTGCCGGGCGCGCGTCGAATCGTACGCGCGGGGCCAGGTGAAAAACTTGATCATCTGCAGACGCTGCGACTCGAGGCCGACCGGCCTGCCCAGCCACGTCAGGAGCCGCGCCGCCTGCGCGGCGAGAGTGCCGCCTGGGAGCGATCGCCACCTGAAGGGGACTCCCAATGCCGCGGCGATTGCGTCATAAATGCCGCGCAGTGTCGGGATGGGCTCGGCCGCGATGTGATAGGTCGCTCCCGGTGCGGCGGGGTGCACTGCGCACAGGAGCAACCCGTCGACGATGTCATCGATATGCGTGAAGTGACAGAATCGCCTGCCAGGTCCGAAGGCGGTCACGCGTCCGGACAACACGTCTCGTGTCACGCCCAGCAGCTTTCGACTGCCGGGCCCATATACGCTGGACAAGCGGGCGGTGACGATCGGGATGCGGTCGTCGTACCGGTGCACCAAGTACTCGGCCATCAGCTTCGTGCGCCGGTAGTCGGTATCCGGTGTCGGGCGATCGTTTTCGAGCACTGGTCGGTTTGACTGATACCCGACCACGCCAGCGGAGCCGCAATGAACGAAGCGCCGGACCCGCGCATCGATTGCGGCGCGGATGGCGATCTCGAGCCCGACGACGTTGACCTGGTAGTTGCAGGACACCTCGCGGCCACGAGCCACTGCTGCATAGTAGACAACGTCCGCGCCTTCGATCGCGCGTCGCACCGCCGCAGCATCGGTGACGTCGCCGCGGATGGTGGTCGCGCCCAACGATTCGATCGCGCGGGTGTCGCTGGTCGGCCGTGCGAGAACGGCCACCTCTGCATCCTGAAGACGCAGCCTCCGAACCAGGTGCGGTCCAATGAAGCCGGTGGCTCCGAATAGCGCCACTCGGCCGGACACGGCGTCCGTCGCCGGTCCGCTCATGGTTCCACGCGCAGGCGCAAGCGCCCGCGGGCGAACGCGCGCGACGGCGTCGGAAGTCGGTCGAGAGGTCTGGCGGCCGGCTCGCGCTCGAGACGCTGTTCCTCGAGGTACTCGAAATCGGTGTTGACGGCCCACACGTCGTGCGATTCGCCTTGAACGTTCCAGACGGCCATCATGGCCGTCAGCATCGAATGATCCTGGTTGTTGTATTTGTGCAGCCCGTTGCGCCCGACGGTTTGCAGTCCCTGGATAGGCTCCAGCGCCGCGCGGACCTCGGCCAGCTGATCGCGATAGCTCGAGTCGTACACCGGGTATGCGTTGGGCATCCGAATCACGGTGCCGTCCACGACCTTCGCACCATTCGCCAGGCCGAGGGTCGAGAGCTCGCGCGTCGCAAGCTCGATGAGTTCGTCATCACCGCGGCTCCAGAATGGTTCCTTCTTGAAGCAGAAATACTCGAGGCCCAGGGCCGATTGTCCTGGCGTCGGCACCATCTCACGGCTCCAGTTCCCGAAGTTCTGGATCCGCCCGACCTTGACGTTCTCGCTGTGAATGTAGATCCAGTTGTCCGGGAAGAGATCCGGGCGATCGAGCACCAGGCCCACCACGATCATGTCGCGATACTTCAGGCCCGCCGCGGCGTCGATCGCTCGAGCCGGCGCCGGCGGATCGAGCGCCCGAACGAGCGCGGGAAGTGCCGCGCTCGATATCACGTGATCCGCGGCGAAGCGTCGCTCGGCCCCATCTCGCGTCCTGGCCCGCACCGCTACCACGCGTCCTCCTGCGTGTTCGACGGCAGTCACGCGATGGTCGAGAAGCACCGATTGCCCCATCGCCACAATGCGGTCGCGACACCGCTCCCACATCTGGCCGGGACCGAGCCTGGGATATCGGAACTCGTGAATGAGGCTTCTGACCGACGCCGCGCGTTTGGTGAGTGCGGTTGCGCCGAGGATCGCGCGAGCAAGCGACAAACCCTGAATGCGCTGCGCCGCCCACTCGGCGCGAATCTCATGACACGGGATGCCCCACACCTTCTCGGTGTAGGTCTTGAAGAACACTTCGTAAAGCCGCTTGCCGAACCGATTGGTCACCCACTGTTCGAAGGTGTCCTCGCGCCGATGCGGCCGCCACTGCGCATGGAGATAGCTCAGTACGATGCGCACGGCGTTCATCAGGCCGAGTCCGGCTAATGCGTTAGTGGCGCGCAGCGGATAGTCGAAGAATCTGCCCCTGTAGTGAATGCGCGAGATTCGGGGCACCCGGAGGAATTCCTCTCCGAGCAGTTCCTCCCAGAGATCGTTGACTTCCTGAATTTTCGTGAAGAAGCGATGACCGCCGATATCGAACCGGAAACCCTTGTACTGCGCGGTTCGAGAGATCCCTCCGACAACGCTATCTGCCTCCAGGACGGTGACCGCGAAGTTCTGCTTCGCAAGCAGATAAGCAGCCGTCAGTCCGGCGGGGCCCGCACCGATCACGACAACCTTTTGGCGAGGCGAACGCCTGGTCCCTGAAACGCGTGGAGTAAGTGCAGCCATTGGCTCGGAAGAACAAGGGCTTTGTGCAAGCGCTGCGCCACGGGTCCTGACGGTTCTCCAGTTGGCAGATCGTGTTTTGGGCTTAGAGCCGGGGGCATTGGCCGTGGACAGCAGGCACTTTGTCCACCGGGGGGCGGACAATAGGTTCCTCTTACCGCGTCACTGCCGACAGGCCGTCGGCGAGTCACCGCTGGCGCCTTTGGCCTCAGAGACGGAGGATTGGCTGTCCCGCGATAATCTGCCGGATGTCGAGAACCCGCCGGGTGCTCCGACTTACCCATGAAAGCGCCAATCATGGCGCCTGAATCGAGAGGAGCAAGAACATGAAGTTCATGCTGATGATGCATGCACCGCGGGGGACAGGGGATTGGTCGGTCTTCAAGTGGCCGCCGGAGGACCTCAAGGCGCACATCAATTTCATGAAGCGCTTCGCCAAGGAGCTCAAGGATGCCGGAGAGTTGGTCGCCGCCGAGGGATTGGCCGGGCCGGATCAGGCCAGGGTAGTCAGGGCCGGGAAGGGCGGCGGGCCCGAAGTCACCGACGGGCCTTTCCCGGAGGCGAAGGAGTTTCTCGCCGGGTACTGGATCGTCGATGTCGAGAGCCCTGAACAGGCCTACGAGATCGCGGCTCGTGCGTCCGCAGCGCCAGGCCCCGGCGGCGGGCCGTTGAACCTGCGGATCGAAGTGCGACAGGTAATGAGCGCACCGCCCGTGGACCTGTGACGGCTGCGTCGCTGGACTTCACCGGCGAGAACCTGCTGCGCGAGCTTGCGCCGCAGGTTCTTGGCGCGGTGATCCGGCGCTTCCGGGACTTCTCGGCAGCCGAGGACGCTGTTCAGGAGGCGCTGCTCGCGGCGGCCGTACAGTGGCCTGAGGAAGGCGTCCCTGACAACCCGCGCGGCTGGCTGATCCAGGTCGCCGCCCGGCGCATGACCGATCAACTGCGAAGCGAGCTGGCCCGGCGACGTCGTGAAACCGTTGTCGTGATGCAGTCCCCGCCTGATGAGCAGCTGACGCCTTCACTCGATAGCGGGGACGGTATGGAACAGGACGACACGCTCATCCTGCTGTTCATGTGTTGTCATCCCGCGCTCACGCGTCCATCGGCGATTGCGCTCACGCTGCGAGCGGTCGGCGGCCTCACGACGGCCGAGATCGCCAATGCGTTTCTCGTTCCCGAGGCGACCATGGCGCAGCGGATCAGCAGGGCCAAGCTGCGCATCAAGACATCCGGCGTGCCATTCCGCATGCCCACCGACCAGGAGCGGGCAGAGCGTCTGGGCGCTGTTCTGCACGTGCTCTATTTGATCTTCAACGAGGGCTACAGCAGCAGCATCGGCCCAAACCTGCAGCGCAGCGATCTGGCGAATGAAGCGATTCGCCTCACCCGCGCCGTTCACAACCTCCTTCCCGACGTGGGAGAAGTCTCCGGACTGCTGGCGCTGATGCTGCTGACCGATGCCCGGCGCCCCGCGCGGACCGGGCCCGACGGCGAGTTGATCCCGCTCACGGAACAGGATCGAACCCTGTGGGATCGGAATGCCATCGCCGAGGGCGTCGCGCTCATCACCGACACGCTCTCCCGAGGTTCGATTGGCGCGTATCAGTTGCAGGCCGCGGTCGCGGCCGTCCACGACGAAGCGGTGCGAGCCGAAGATACAGACTGGCCGCAGATCGTGGCGTTGTATGGCTTGCTCAAGCGCATGTCCGACAATCCCATGGTGACGCTGAATCACGCGATTGCCGTAGCCATGGTGAACGGCCCGCCAGCCGGACTCGAGCTGCTCAAAGCCCTGGATGCCGATGAACGAATGGCGGGCCACTATCGCCTCGACGCGGTTCGCGCCCATCTGCTCGAGATGGCCGGAGACCGCGAGGCCGCCATCGCACGCTATCGGGCTGCAGCGGGCCGGACGACGAGCATTCCGGAACGGAACTACCTCAGCACGAAAGCCGCGCGACTTACGCAGTTACTGGACAGGAAGTAGGGGATCGGGACAATTCCCAACTACCAACCTCCAACTCCCAAGGCGTCTTGGGAGTTGGAAGTTGGGCGTTGGGAGTTTTACCGGGTCGAGGGGTTGGCTTCCTGCGGAGGTTGCTTTCCTGAAAGACGGGAATACTCGAGGCGCGCGTCGCGTAGCACCCGCAGGTCCGAGTCGGCCGCATTCCAGAGAGCGAAGAAGGCTTCGTATGCCTTGCGCGCCTTGTCGGCATCGTTGCTCATCGCCGCTGCGCGAGCGAGTCCAACGTGGGCAAGGGGATAGAGTACTGAGGCTGGAACCTCGCCGCGGTGAGTGACGATATTCTCGAACTCGGACGCGGCGGCACGACCGTCTTTCAACTGAAGATAAGCCTGGCCTCGAAGGTAGACGGGCCAGAACTCCGCCGAGGGTGCGTGATCGTAACCCTTGACTGGCTCCAGCAGGGCGAGTCCTCGCGCCGGTTCGCCCTGCTCGATGGCTACGGCCGCCGCGGTTACGGGCAACGACACGCGGTTCGTGAGCGTCGCGTCCGGAAACCGTTTCGCCACTTCGCTTGAAAGGCTCAACGCGTCGCGTCCTGCGCCGCAGAGCGCGAGCACCCGGCTCGCTTGTTCCAGCGTGCCATTGTCACGACCCAGCTCGAGGCCCGTCGACACCTCGCGGCGTGCCTCGGCGCACTGCCCGACGACGGCGTGGTTCTCGGCGTCTTCCATCGTGAGCTGCGCCGCCACTTCGGTGAAGTTCCCCTGCAGGGACATCTGGATGCCGCGGCGGAACTGCTCGTGCGCCGCCGTTATGCGCCCGGAAAAGGCGGAAGTATTCGCCTGCCAGCCGAATGCGGCATTCGTCTCGCCTACGCCGACCGACGCCTCGAGCTCGCGCGCCATCGTTGTCGAATCCCCCTGGACGAAGGCAAGGAGGTACGACAGGCGGCGGGCGCCGATGAAATCGAGCCGCCGCTCAGCGGCCTGCTTGAGAACGGTCCGTGCTTCGTCAATCTGATTGATCGCGAGCAGCGCCGCGGAGAGATTTCCGTACGCCGGGACAAATTTGGGATCGAGACGGATGGCCTCGCGAAACGGCGTGACCGACTGCTCGAATCGGCCGAGTCGGATGAGTGCGGCCCCAAGACCGTTGAACGCGAACGCCTCTCTCGGATAGGTGGCGGTCCAGGATTGCGCGAGCTCGAGTGCTTTCTCCCAGTCCTGGATGGCATCGCGGTAGTAGCGCCACGAAATAAAGAACCGCTCGCGCTCGCTGACCCTGTCCCGCAGCTCGAATGCTCGTCGAGAATACGTCGGAGCCAGCGCTGACTGATAGGTGTTGACGTACACGCCCGAGAGGAACGCGTGAGCCATTGCGAACGTTGGATCGAGGTCGATCGCCCGCTGAAGCTGCGGAATGGCTGCGAGACGTGGCACTTCGAGGCCTTCGGACAATGCGAGCGAATAGGCGTGGAGCGCGTCGAGCGACGCCGTTGTGGCTCTCGGCAGAGGCACATCGAACTTCTGAATGGATGCGAGCGACTCGCCCAGCTTCTCACGCATCCTCGACGCGGCGGTGCCCAGCGACGTGAGGACCTGCTCTTTGCTGGCAGCTTCCGTTTGCTCCCGTGCCATCACGTCGCCGGTCTCCGCGTTGATGGCTTCGAGTGCGAGCACGTAGTTGCGTCCAAGACTGCCGATCGAGCCGGCGAACAGCGCTTTCACCTGTTCCCGGCGCGCGACCTCGCGCGCAAGCGAACGTGTAAGGCGCTCGTCAGGCGAGCGCTGCATCAGACGCAGCGTCTCCCGCACGCGATCGTCCGGAAACACCTTCAGAAAGGGGGACTGCTCCAACGCGACCGCAAGCGCCACCTTGAGCGTTCCGTCGAAGACGGCGTCGCCGGTTGTGTTATCGAAGTCGGCCAGGACGATCGTGTCCTGCTCGGTCAACGTGCGAGCGCCGGGCTTGTCGAAGTACGAGGAGGCCACACCCAGGATACCGACGAGGGCACCCAGTGCGGCTCCGGCAACCCACCACGGTGTTTTCAGCCAGCCTTGCGAAGGGGCCGCCGCGACGAATCCTGTGTCCGTTCGGGTTCCATCCTCCGGCAGGCTCAGTGCCATTTCGAAAGCCGACGCCGGGCGATCGCGCGGGTCTGGCGAGAGCGCCTGCATGACCACGCGTTCGAGCTCCGGGTTGACGTTGGTGACCAGCGTCGATGGCTTCGGCAGCGAGCCCGCGTCACTGGATCGTTTGAATGCCTCTGGTCCGATGAGAAGCTCGTACAGCACCAGACCCAGCGCGTAGACGTCTGTTTGCTCCGAGAGCGGCGCTCCCTGCGCGCGTTGTTCCGGCGCCATATAGCGCGGCGTGCCCGTGCGCTTGTGAAGACCGGCGTCTGTTCTTGGAATCGCAATCCCGAAATCGGTGATCCGTACGAGTCCGTCGTCGTCGATGAGCACGTTCGCAGGTTTCAGATCGCGATGCAGGACGTCTTGCGCGTGCGCCGCGGCCACACCGGCGCACAACTGGCGGCCAATGTCGACAACCTTCTCGGAGGGCAGCCGCCCGACGCGCCGAAGGAGCGCGGCGAGGTCTTCCCCTCGAACCAACTCCATCGAGTAGAAGATTCCACCCTCCGCTTCGCCAACGTCGAAGACGCGACACACCGCCGGGTGCGTGATCTGCCTCGCCAGACGAACTTCGTTGAGGATGCGCTCCCGCGCGGCGGGATCGGCCGAATTGATCAACTTCAATGCAACCGGCGTCTCGAGCACGAGGTCATCAGCCTGCCAGACATCGCCCATGCCGCCGCGGCCAATCCGCCTGGTCATCCGATAGCGGCCGGCAAACACCTCGCCTGGCGCGAAATCGGCCACGGGCGTGTCTTGCGCCGGCTCATCCTCGGCTGCATCGTCGTCGTGAAACGCCAGCAGCGACTCGACCTCGTGTCGCAAGCCGACGTCATCACCGCACGCTTCCATCACAAATGCGGCACGGTCGGCAGGGGGATGGCCGAGCGCGGCGAGAAATACGTCTTTCGCGCGGTGGTGTAACGAGGACATTTTTGACGGTACAACGGAGTGTACTACTGGAGCCGGGCGTATTCGCGTCGCGCCTCGTTCAAAGGCTGAAGCGCCGAATCCGCACCGTTCCACAGGGAAAAGAGCTGCTCATAGGACGTGCGAGCGCGGGCGACGTCCCCGGTCAATGCCGCCGCGCGCGCGACACCGAGGTGCGCGAGCGGGTACAACGGAGAGGTCGGGGCCTCTCCGCGATGGCTCAGGATGCCCTCAAACTGGGCACTGGCGGCGTGGCCGTCCTTCAATTGCAAGTACGCCAGGCCTCGCAGGTAGGGTGGCCAGAACTCGGACGATGGAGCGTGATCGTACGGCGCGACAGCGTCCAGTCGCTCGATCGCACGCGCGGATTCACCGCGACGCAACGCGAGGGCAGCGTCGGTGACCGGCAATTGAATGCGGGCCGTCAACGCGGCGTTCGAAAATCGACTCGCCAGCTCCTTTTCGAGGCCCGAGGCCTGGTTGCCGGCATCACACAGGGCGAGCGTGCGAGCCGCGCGCTCCAGTGTGAAATTGTCGCGACTCAGTTCGAGTCCGGCCGAGACTTCGCGCCGAGCCTCGGCACACTGCCCGGCGATCGCGTGCGACTCGGCGTCCTCCATGGTCCATTGAGCGCCAAGCTCGCGGAAGTTATCGTGAAGCGCTTCCTGAACGCTGCGCTGGAACAGTGCGTGAGCGGCTCCAAATCGTCCCGAAAAAAGCGACGTACGCGCCTCCCAGCTCGACGTCCACATCGTCGCGGTTGTACTGCGCGCCGCCTTCAGCTCGCGAGCCATTGCTGATGAATCGTTCTCGAGGAAGGCGAGCAGGTACGCCGACCTTCGGAGGCCGATGGAATCGAGGCCGCGCGCACCGGGCTCGTGAAGGAGCGTGTTTGCCTCTGCAAAGCGATTCAGGGCAATCAATGACCCCACAAGGTTTCCATGCGGCGGAACGAACCGGGCATCGAGGCGTATGGCTTCGCGAAAGGCACCGACGGCACGCTCATGCTGACCGAAAGCCGCCGACGCGATCCCCAGGCTGTTGAACGCAAACGCTTCGCGCGGGTACGTCCTCGTCCAGGATTGCGCAAGCTCCAACGCCTTGTCCCACGCCTGCTCGGCGTCGAGGTAGTAACGCCACGAAATGAAGAAACGCTCACGCTCGCTCACTCTGTCGCGCAACTCGAACGCTCTGCGCGCAAAGGCTGGAGCCTCTGCAGACCGGCCGGTGTTGGCGTACACACCCGAGAGCAAGGCCTGCGCGAGGGCGAAGTTCGGGTCGAGCTCAATCGCCCGTTCGAGGTGCGGAATGGCTTCAACGCGCGGAATCACCCTGCCTTGATCGAGCGCGAGTGAATACGCATGAAGCGCATCGAGCGATGCCGTTGTCGCTCGGGGCAGCGGGACATCGAATCGCTGAATCGACGCAAGCGACTCGCCCAGCTTTTCACGCAGCCTCGAGGTCGCCTCGCCAAGCGATGTCAGCACACCCTCCTTGGCCTCGACCTCTACCTGTTCGCGGGCCATGACATCGCCGTTCTCGGCGTTGATCGCCTCGAGTGCGACCACGTAGTGGCTGCCGAGACGCCCAATCGACCCGGCGACGAGCGCCTTCAGCCGCTCGCGGCGCGCAAGCTCACGGGCGATCGATCGCGTCACCGGCTCTTCGGGCGCCTGCTCCATGAGGCGCAGGGTCTCGCGTACACGGTCATCGGGAAACACCTTCAGAAATGGCGACTGTTCCAAGGCGACCGCCAGCGCCACCTTGAGCGCTCCGTCGAACACTGGCTCGCCGGTCGTATTCATGAAGTCGGCGACGACGATCGTGTCCTGGTCGGTCAAGGCGCGCCCCTGGCGCGGGAACGATGACGCCGACAGAACGGCGAGGATACCCACCACGGCTGCGACTGCAGCCGCCCCGAGCCACGGCCATATGCGACGACGGCTGGTGGCGGGCGCGGCCATCAGCAGGCGTTCTGCCATTGCGGCTGGCGATGCCGGTCGATCGCGCGGATCCTGTGCGAGCGCCTGCACGATGACCTGCTCGAGCTCCGGTGGAACGTCTGGACTGAACGCCAAGGAGCCAGGTGATGGCAGCGCTCCGGCGAGCAGCTCGTACAGCACGACACCGACCGCATACACGTCGCTTCTTTCTGAAAGCGGAGCGCCAGGCGTCAGCTGCTCCGGCGACATGTAGCCAGGCGTCCCGATGAGGGCATGGTGTCCGGTCTCGTCCGTCGTGATCGCGATTCCGAAATCGGTAATCCGCACCGAGCCGTTTTCGTCGATGAGGACATTCGCAGGCTTGAGATCCCGGTGCAGCACCCCCTGGGCGTGGGCGGCCGCCAGGCCGGCACAGAGCTGAAGGGCGATGTCGACGACTTTTTCCGCAGGCAGTCGACCTACGCGTCGGAGCAAGGTGGCGAGGTCTTCGCCGTGCACGAGCTCCATGGAGTAGAAGACCCTGCCCTCCGTCTGGGCAATGTCGAACACGCGGCATACTGCCGGGTGAGTAGTCTGCCGCGCCAGCCGCACCTCATTGAGGATCCGCTCCCGCGCTTGCTCGCTCGTCGAGGAAATCAGTTTCAAGGCGACGGGCGTCTGCAGGACGAGATCATCTGCGTGCCAGACCTCTCCCATGCCACCGTGTCCGATGCGCGTGATCATCCGGTAGCGGCTTGCGAACACATAACCGGGTGCAAATCGACCCGTGCCGGCCCCGTCGTCGTTCGGGGCACCTGTGAAGCCGGCGCTCCGGTCGGCGGATGGTCCGCCTTCGCCACTTCGCGGCTTCGGCGAGACAAGCGGGGTCAGCGCTGCGAGAGACCGGTCCTTCTCGTTCGCGCCTTCTGTCAATGAAGAGTCCGGAAGAAACGAGTCTAACCCGCCCTCGTGGGCACGTCGAGATGCTACGATCCTTCTTCACACGCCGCATGAAGAGTTCAGTACACGCCTCGCCCTCCCCGCTGCTCATTGCCGTCGTACTCACCATTGCGTTTGCGGTTTCCGCGCGCGCCGCGGACACCGGAACGGTCTCGGGCGTTGTGTTCGATCAGAACGGAGCGGTCGTTACCGACGCCACCGTGAAGATCTCGGGGGACCGGCTGCCAGTCGGGCGCACCGCACAGACCGGTGCGAACGGTTCGTACCGGTTTGAGTACCTCCTGCCAGGTGAATACGCGATTGCCGTCGATGGCGTGATCGGCAGCGCCAGCCGTCCCGCCATCGTTGACGTCGGGAAGGACACACAGGTCGATCTGGTCATCGGCCTGTCGATCACGGAGGCGTTGACGGTGACGGCGGCAACGCCGAGCGTTGATGTTCGGTCGACCGAGGTCAGCTTCAACATCAAAGCCGATACGTTCAACCGCCTTCCGCTCGAGCGCACGTACCGCGGACTGTTCCAACTCATCCCAGGCGTCGCCGACAATCGAAGCAACGTCGGGCCCGCCGCTGGTGGCGGTCGACAGGACAACACGTACTTGATCGACGGCGCGAACATCACCAATCCCGCGTACGGCTATCTCAGCACCGAAGTGAACGAGCTCGATATCGCTGAAGTGAATCTGAAGCGCGCCGGAATCAGCGCCGAATTCGGCCGCACCAGCGGCACTGTTACGAATGCGGTCAGCCGCAGCGGCTCGAATCGTGTTGCCGGCATCGGCCGGCTCGACTGGCTGTCGAAGCATCTGGTCAGCGCGTACACGCTGCCGGGCGACCTGATCGATCGTGGAGTCAAGGCTGGCGCCTTCCGAGATCCGCAGCTGACGACGGAGATCGGGCCGGCGATCGGCGTCGGCGGTCCGATCCTGCAGGATCGCATTTTCTTTTACGGATCCGCGCGTTACGCTCGTGAGACGAAGTGGGATCGCGTGAACAAGGTCGCGACACCGCTACCTGATGAAATACGCACCGCGCAGGAGTTCTACGGAAAGCTCACCGCCGTTCCAACAGCACGCCATCAATTGAATGCGGGCTATCGGCATCGGCCCAGTCACGTCGAGAATGCTGGTATTGACTCGAGCGCGGCGCCAAGTGTCGCAACCAACACCGACAACGGCAGCGGGATCGCAAGCGCCGAGTGGGCGACGTTCATGACCGGCCGCAGCTCGCTTAGTGTGCGTTACCTCTACATGGGCGAGACCAATGAGGATGCGCCGGTCACGGCTCTCGGCTACCTGCCGCCGTTCAGCCCGACCAATCTGACGGCGATGGGCCAGTACACCGATCCCGCCCAGGCTGATCTCAAGGTAGGGGGCAACCAGTTCGCGAATATCCAGAACTATCGCCGCCACGAAGCTCGAGCGACGTTCAGCCAGTTCTTCGACCTCGGCGGAAGCTCTCACGCCCTGAAGGCCGGCGGCGGTTCGGAGTTCGGCGAAGAGACGTTCAACCGGCTCGCCAATGGATGGGGGCTTATTTCAAATATCACCCAGAACGGTGTGCCAGGGCTCCGCGCCCGCTACTACACCCGTCAGCCTTCCCAACTCGGTCAGGGACGCACGTATTCCCTGTTCGTTCAGGACGATGTGACGATCGCGAACCGGACATCGGTGAACCTCGGTGTCCTTGTCAATCGCGACTCATTCTCGCAGGAGGTCAGGGGCAGTTCAGGATGTCCTGCGACGATTGCATTGAAGGGCGGCGCCGCGGTGTACGAGTCGAGCGGTGACACGTGTAATTTTCTTCGGTTCGGCTTTGCCGACGAAATCCAACCGCGTCTCGGCGTGAGCTATCAGGTGCGGAAGGGGAAGAGCGACAAGGCGTATGTGAATTGGGGCCGTTACTACAACATGGATCAGAAATCGGCGGGCCGCAGCCTTGCGCCGAGTCGAATCTTTCAGACGCAGACGGATTTCGACCTGAGCGGCCAGGTCCTGGCCAGCGCGCCGCTCGCGTCAACGACCGGGAAGCTGATCGACCCCGCCATCAAGCCTGTCTATACGGACGAAGTCCTGTTTGGATATGCCACGCCGTTCGCCGCGGCGTACAGCGCGGAAGTGTTCTACATGTTCCGCACGATGAAGAACTTCATCGAGGATCTTCCGTCGCGTCTGAGCGGAACGGCGCCTACCAGCGGTCCCTTTGTCGCCGCCAATCTCCCGTGCGTTGCGTTCGCCGCGTGCCGATCGGCGGACGCCAGGCGAACCTACCGTGCAATCACCGCGGATGTCCGCCGCCGTCTTCTCAACGGCTGGATGAGCGACGTCAGCTACACGTGGAGCCGATTCGAAGGCAATGTCGATCTCGACTACTCGCTTGTCGCAGTATTCAATACGTCATCGTTCATCCAGGACGGCCCCGGCACGAATGTCGAGGATCCGAATCGCTTCGGTCCTCTTTGGGAGGATCGGCCACACGTCTTCAAGGTGTTCACCTCGTGGGCGCCGACCAGCCGAGTGACCGCCTCGAGCTATCTACGCGTGCAAAGCGGCACGCCCTGGACCGCACGTGCCCGCGACGTGCCGGGGGCCATGATGAACTACCTGGAGCCGGCCGGCAGTCATCGCAACCCGACCTGGGCAAATCTGGATGTAATGGGCGCGTACCGAGTGCCGCTCAACGCGCGCGCAAGCGTGTCGTTTGAAGCGCGTGTGCTGAACCTGTTCAACAACCAGACCCGCTTGTCGACCGACTCGCTGCAGTACCTCGACCTGCGAACCGTGGCGACCGCGCCGTACTTTGCGCCCTATCTGCAGCCGAACCCGTTTTTTTCCACTGGCAACGGCTTCGCGCCTCCTCGGCGTCTGCACGTCGCCGCCGTAGTCAGTTTTTAGGTCCGCTGCTCGCCTTCACGCGCTCGGCGCCCTGAGCTGGCACCTTCTATTCACGCCTCAGCCGTGCGGTCGACCACTTCACGCCACGCGGCCATACCCTCGTCGGTAATCATCGCGCCGCAGATCCAACTGGCGTCGTCCTTCGCTTGTTGCCAAATCACGCGCACGTTGAGCGAAACGGCTGCGCTCGGGATGCTGATCTGGAACGTGGACTCCGGCGCGACACGTGGCGGATGGTCCGCCGCGAAACGCATTCCTCCGTAGCTCACGTCCACGATTCGCACCGCGGCATGGTCCACCTGCGCCGGCAGTTCGGAGGCGAGACGTTTGCGCTGCCATCGTCTGGCAGGATGAAAGGCTTCGAATGGTGCCGTGTCGGCGAGCTTGCGCTCAACCATAGCCATCAAATCAGACGGGGCAAACGGCTTGAGCACGAATTCAGCGCCGAGCTGCTGAGCTTCGGCTTCCAAGACTCGATCGGGAAACCCGGTCATCACGATGGCTGGAATTGGGTTGGGATTCGTGGCCAGCAACTGGAGCCCGTTGAATGCGCCAAGCCGAACGTCTGTGATCAACAGGTGGGGGCGTTCGGCCACCAGCGCTTTTTTCGCGGCCGGAATCGAATCGACTGCCACGACGTCGTAGCCGGCGTTCCTCAAGAGGGCGACCAGTCCCCGCCGGGTGGCACTGTCGTCCTCCACAACCAGAATTTTGCGTGCTATTGGGGCGTTCATTTGCAGGCGAAGCATCAGTACGACACAAACCCTGGCTCGTGACAATGTCCAGATCGTCACAATGGCTCAGTTAATGAGACGTCTGCACAGAGAATTTCGTTGCGATAAGGTGTGAACGGTCGGATAAGTGGCAAGTCTCGCCTGTCTACCAGGAGGTGCCATATGGCAATGAACGAACTTGAGATGTTCCTGAGCGCGTGGGAGCGCGAAGCGGAAAGTACTCTAAAGCTGCTACGGGCACTGCCCGCAACGCAGTACGACTTTCGACCCGATGCCGGCGGCCGATCGCTCGGCGAACTGGCGTGGCACCTCGCTGAGGGTGACGCCTACATGAGCTACGGTATCGAGAATGGCCGCTTCGCGATGGACGCGAAGCCACCAAATATCGAGCGCCCGCGTACTGTGGAGGCTCTGGCGCTCGGGTACGAACGGATTCACCGCGAGGCGGTCGCGCGAATCCGCAAACTCAAGCCAGAGGATCTTGACCGTACGATCCAGTTTTTCAATGGCCCCATGGCGATTCGCGACATCCTGTGGGCCAGCATCATTTCGCACGGCATTCACCACCGAGGGCAACTCTCGCTCATGTGCCGGTTGGCGGGCGGCAAAGCGCCCGGTCTCTACGGTCCCAACCGGGAGGAAACGGCTACCATGCGTGCCGGCGCGAGCGCATAACGCCGTACTCGGAAATTCTGGCGCGAGGGACGGTTGCGGAGCACAGCGCTCCGGCCGTCGTCTCGCTGCCAGTCCCTGGGAGTACACGTCCATCTCTGTCGGCTATGCTCATCGGTGAGAGGTGCCGATGAAGGGGAGAACCAACCCGCCCGCGATTCGCGACAATCCCGCCCTTGCAGATGTGATCGAGCAGAACATTCTTACGATGCTGGCGGTTCGGAAAACGGAAGACCGCCGTAAGAACGCGCAGGATCGCCTCGCTGATGCGTTGACGCGATTCTCAGGGAGCATGTGGTTCGTCTACATCCACGTGGCATGGTTCGGATGGTGGATCGCGGACAACATGGGGTGGATTCGGGGCCGCGTGTTCGATCCGTTTCCGTTCGGACTGCTGACGCTGATTGTCTCTCTCGAAGCCATCTTCCTCGCGACCTTCGTCCTCATCAGCCAGAATCGCGCGGCGATTGTCGCCGACATGCGGGCGGACCTGGATCTCCAGATCGATCTCCTGGCCGAGTACGAGGTCACGCAAGTCCTCCGGCTCGTTGCCGCAATCGGGAAGAAGCTGCAGGTGGAGGGATGCGACGGCGCCGAACTCGATCAGTTGGAGAGGCGCGTCGCGGTGGGGGAGCTGATCAAGGAGATGCAAGTCCGAGCGGAAGAAGCGCGCTTGCGGCCGGCCTGACAGGCCCGGACGAATCAGGGTGCGCGATCGAAGATAACGGTCAAGGCCAGCAAATTTGGCCGAGCGGTCCTCTTGGCCAGTATCCACGAATCTGAGAAACGAGGCGAGGCCGCGCTCGGATCGGGAGTCGTCCACCAGTCTTCGCTCACGCGCGCGAGGTCCGGCAGCGCGAAACCAAGGAGATCTTCGATCTCCGTGAACTTCAGGACGACGCGGTCGGCGAATCTGCCGTCCAGATACTTGTAAAGCGACAGGTATTTCCCGGACATCACGGGTCGTTGCACTTTCGCTGTCTCCACAACTGGTGCAGGCTGGATACGCACCCTCGATTGTCGCCTCTTCATCCATTCCAGCATGCGGTACTCCGTCTTCTGCCTTTCGGTCCAATCAAGAGCCGCGGGGTAACTCTGCAATAGCCCGCGGAGCGATGCCACCAGCGTACGCGATGCGTCATTCATGGACTTGTGCTCTTTTGAACAGCTGTGCGTTTTTACAGGAGACAAAGAGGCGAGGAGGCGTACGAAAGAGTGCACACCGCTTGCTCGCGAACTCGCGCTGGGCTCATTCCACAGGAGGCTCGCCAAATGACATGGAAGGACAAGCTCGAGCTGGGGTTGAAAGAAGACGTTTGGTCGGTCGCCTGAAATTCTACTCGCGCGTGCGGACCAGCCTGATGTGGCCTACGAGACGCGCTTCAGGCGGCTTTCGTTCGCAACGGGGCGTTTGATTCGTCGCCGGCCGGGTGGAATCGCAAGCACCGGAACGGATGTCGATCTGACCACGCCTTCCGTCGTCGAGCCAAACAAGAATTTGGACGCACCGCCCACCCCGCGGTAGCCCATGACGATCAGATCGCAACCGTGCCGCTCTGCAACGTTCACGATTTCTCTGGCCGGCTTGCCGGCGGTCGTGACGAGTGTGACGTTCATCGGTCGCGACGCTGTCACGCTGATGACGAACCGGCGCAGGTCGTGCTCGCTCGCGTGAATCAGCGCACGCGCGTCGGATTTTGTAGCCGCGGCAATCGCAAGCAGCGGGTCGTTGACATACACGACGACGAGGTGGCAACTGGAGCGCCGCGCAAGCGCTGCGGCATACCGCAAGGCTGCCCGCGAGTGAGTTGAAAAGTCCACCGGGCAGAGGATCGAGCGGAATACATGTGGGTCGGTAGATTGTCGCGCCATGGAAACCTCGCTTGTTTCAGCGGCAAGTGAGGTGCCACGCGTCGGCAGCAGGCTGCCGCGCGAAGCGATGATTAGGAGCGAGCATAGAGCCTGTCAGCGCGGAAAATCCCGCGACGCGTGTGGAATTCCCCTCCGTTCTCACCGCGGCCGCGGCGTCAGGCTCGGTTATTTCGATGTGATGTGACGTTCTTCATCGGCAGGCTTTGTGCCTCGGTCAACACCGGGGTCGGACGTGTGTGGACGGCGCAGGGGAGCGCGATGCCGGAGATGAGGACGCCGTACAGGCTTTCCGTGACGCTTGCAGTCCTCATGCTCGTCCAGGCCCTGCTCGGATTGCTGTTTCAGCAGCAGTACCGCGATGACGAGTGGATCACAGCAGCCTGGTTTGGCAACGACTGGGTCACCCTCGTGGTGGGGATACCGCTGCTTGCAGCCGGTCTCGCGTTCGCGGCGCGAGGTTCGGTACGGGGACTCCTGCTGTGGCTCGGCATGATCGGGTACGCCGTTTACAACTACGCGTACTACCTCTTTGGAGCCACGCTCAATGTGTTTTTCCTGCTCTACGTCGTTCCGCTCGTGCTCTCGGCGGTGACACTCATCATCGCACTGTCACGCGTCGACATCGGTCACGTGGCCGCAAGTTTCCGGTCGGCGACCCCCGTGCGGATCATCGGCGGCTATCTCGTATTCGTCGGATTAGGCCTGGCGTCCGTCTGGATCGCGATGTGGGCGTCGTACGTGTTCGCCGGTCGACCGACTCCCGTGGCGCCGGAGGCGTTCAAACTCGTCGCAGCGCTCGACATCTCGATCATGGCGACGGTGCTCGGGCTCGGGGGAATCCTGTTGTGGCAGCGGCAGGCCTGGGGATACGTCGTCGCGGCGATCGCCGGCATCCAAGGATCGCTGTATCTCCTCGTGCTGTCGGTCAACTCGATCATCGCAATCCATCGCGGTCTGGCGGAAACACCTGGCGAACTTCCGATGTGGGGGTCGCTCGCAATATTGACCTCGGCTGCGACGCTGTTGTTGCTGGTGAACGCACGAACCGATCGCAGCCGTTTCGCTTCACGTCGGATGTGCAACAGACGGTCTGAGTACACTGGACATCGGTGACGAGTGACCTGACGGCGCTGACGGGAGTTGTCGTCGGTGCACTGGGCGGCGCCGCGATCGGCGTGGAGCGGCAGCGTTCCGGACATGCCACCGGTGCGAATGCCCGGCTCGGCGGGGTACGCACATTTACGCTCCTCGGTGGTGTCGCCGGCATGGCGGGCTGGCTGATCACCGCTGGATTCGGCAGTATTGCCGTCGTCCTTTGCGCTGGCGCTGTCGGGCTGATCGTCGTCGGCTATGTCGTCGCGAGCCGCAACGACGTGGACGCCACAACCGAGGCGGCTGCGCTTGTCGTGATCGCGGCCGGCGTTTTTGCAGGAGTCGGACGACTTGCGCTCGCCAGCGGCACGATTGCGGTCACCGCGCTTCTGCTCGTCGAGAAGTCACGTCTGCACGCCCTTGTCGCACGCATTGACGATTCGGAGCTTCGCGCCGCCGTGCGCTTCGGCGTCATGGCAGTCGTCATCCTTCCCCTTCTTCCTGAGGGTCCCATCGGATCTCTGGGTGGCGTCAAGCCTCGCGAGCTCTGGCTGCTGGTCCTCTTTTTCACAGGTCTCAGTTTTGTCGGGTACCTCGCACGCCGTGTGTTCGGGCCCCAGCACGGCTACCCGCTGGCAGGGGCGTTTGCCGGTCTCATTTCATCGACGAGCGTGACGCTCACGTTCGCGCGCCTCAGCCGAGATGACGGAGCGCTCTCGCGTCCGCTCGCAGTCGGGACGATCGCGGCGTGCACGATGCTGTTTCCCCGCGTCTTCATCGCGACGTCCGTCCTGCACATGACTGTCGCGTGGGAGCTCCTGCCGTACGTGGCGGCGCCGTTCGCGGTAGGCGTATTCGCACTCCTTGTGTGGCTACGCAGGAATCCAGACGACGCGTTCCAGATTGACATGCCGTCGAACCCCCTGCAGGTGGGTCCCGCGTTGCAGATGGCTGTGACGTTTCAACTCGTGCTGTTTGCGGTGAGTTGGGTGCAGCGCACGTACGGGGATCCAGGATTGCTCGTGTCCGGAGCCGTCCTCGGACTGACCGATGTCGATGCCTTGACGATTTCAATGGCGAAGGGCGCCGCGGGTGGAGTGGCGCCTGACGTTGCGGCACAAGCGATCGCCATTGGCATTCTCGCGAATTCGGTCCTGAAGCTCTGTCTGGCGCTGGCACTCGGCACGCCACAGTTTCGACGCCTGAGCGGAGCTGCGTTGGCGGCTATGACTGTGGCGTCCGGGGTTTCAATTGCTTCGCTTCGATGAACGGGCTCGAATGCGATGCCCCATCAGGACGGCGGCCGATGTCGGGCACCGGAAAACGCCGATCGGAGCGGTCGCGGACGCTCACCCGCCAACTCGCGCGACGTGTGCCGTCGTTCGTGTTGACAGAGTGGGTCACACCTCATAACGTGACACGATGATCTCGAGACGCACCGCCAGCACGATCGAGGTGCACAACGCCGCAGGGTCTGTCAGCAGGAGGGCATTCCTGGACGCGGCGTGCCGTGCAGGAGCCGGCTTCGCGGCAATGGGACTGGGATCGCCACGCGAGCTGTTTGCGCAGGGAGGCCTGTCGAAGGACCAGTTGATCGTTCGTTCGGCTCGCCCCCAGGATCTCGAGACTCCCGCACACCTGCTGACATCGTGGATCACCCCCAATGAGCTGTTCTACGTCCGCTCGCATTTCTACACGCCGGCGATTAGAGAAGCGGAATGGACTCTTCGGATCGATGGTGAGGTCGATGCCTCGTTGACGTTGACGCTCGACACCGTGAGACAGTTCGCTTCCAAGACGATCGCAGCGACGCTGGAATGTGCCGGAAATGGCCGCAGCTTTCACGATCCGCCGGTCGCCGGCGTTCAGTGGGGGAAGGGAGCGGTGGGTACGGCGCGATGGACCGGAGTGCCGCTTGCCGAGGTTCTGAGAAAAGCCGGGATCAAACCGTCTGCCAGGTATGTCTGGTTTGATGGCGCTGACGTTGGCGTCGGAACTGCCCCGGATTTCATCCGCAGTCTGCCGATCGAGAAGGCTATGCACCAGGACACGCTGCTCGCGTACGAAATGAACGGCGAACGGCTGCCCACACCACACGGATTTCCGCTGCGCGCGATCGTCCCCGGGTGGGAAGGCGCGTACAGCATGAAGTGGCTCACGCACATCACCGTCAGCGATCGCAATCATGACGGCGCCTTCGTACAGGCTGCCTACCGTTTACCTCGCTGGCCCGTCTCTCCCGGGGCCCTGGTCAGTCCCGCCGACACGGTGCCGGTCACGGAGTTGTCCGTGAAGTCGATAGTGACCGAACCGGGCGCTGACTCCGTTATCCACGCTGGTGGCCCCGTCACCATTGCCGGGTTTGCATGGAGCGGCGAGGCACAGATTCGCCGGGTCGATCTGTCGACCGACAATGGCCGGACGTGGTCGTCCGCGCGTCTCGGGCGGGATCAGGCGCCGTACGCATGGAGACGTTTTGAGTTCGTGTGGCGGGCAATGGAGCCCGGTTCGCATGTGGTGCTGTCGCGCGCCACAGATGCGCGCGGTCGGATTCAACCGGTGGTCGCGGAGTGGAATCCGGGTGGGTATCTGTGGAACGCGATCGATCAGGTGCGCGTGCATGTCTCGCCGCAGTAGGAACACCATCGGGTCCCGCCGCGGCCTGTTGCTCGGTTGTCTCGGAGCAGTCTGGCTCCTGTCGGTGACCGCGCGGGCGCAGGTCGATGCCGCACCACAGCTCCAGGCCGTCCCTTCCGAGACTGACATTCCGGCAGGGGAGGGGTCGGAGATCCTGCGTCGACGATGCCTCGGATGTCACGCAGCAGACCTGATGCGGCAGCAGCGACTTTCGCGCAGCGGCTGGGAACGCGAGCTCACGAAGATGATCTCGTGGGGCGCTGCGGTCGAAGACTCAGAGCAGAAGGAACTGGTGGAGTATCTCGCTGCACACTTCGGTGTCGAGAGACCATCGCAACAACTGCCTGCGGACATCGCACGTTCCGCATCTGAGTTGCTCGAGACGAAGTGCCAGAGCTGTCACGACCTCCGGCTTATCGAAGCGCAGCGATTGGATGTGGCCGGCTGGGCGCGCGAAGTGGACAAGATGAACAATTGGGGCGCCCGCGTCGCCGCTTCAGAGAAAGATGGTCTGGTCCGTTACCTCGCGACGCGGTTTGCACAATAGGTCCCGGCCCGTGTGCATGTCGATGTCATCGCACATCGACAAGGTGGCGCATGTTCGCCGTGAGGAGCGGAGCGAGCGTCGTCGTGAGAAGGACTAGTACCCATATGCGGCCCGACAGGACGTCGTAGTCGGCGAGCAGCTCGTTCCAGGGTGTCCTGAACACGTAGTGACCGGCGAGGAACTCAAACGCGAGCGTGAGCGCCAGCCAGACGAGGCCAATGAGAAATGCCTCTCTGGCAGTCACGGGATTGATCCATCCGATCGCCACCCATGACAACAGGAAAATCAGCGCCGACAGCGACAGACTGCTGACCGCGTGACCAGCGGACCCGCCGATTCGCGGGATCAGCCACGCCTCCCGTGCAGCTCCGTTGACCACCGCAAGAGCGAGAAGGAC